>NZ_SMBR01000002.1:0-725676 GCF_004346455.1 Bradyrhizobium sp. R2.2-H | reverse complement strand
TTGCCGACGCCTACAGAGCATTCACCCCTGCCGAATGCGCCAACTACTTCACGGCAGCAGGATACAGTTCAACTTGATCGGAATCTGCTCTAGCCATTGCCAAACTACGCGCTCGCTGACGATCGCCCGATCGATACTAGTCTTGCACCTCGAGCACCAGCTCCATGGTCATCAGCACGGGATTGTCGCCACGGACCAGGCGGCCCTCCGCAATGCCTCCGGTGTAGTCGATCAGCGCGACGTCGAGCACCGCTTCCGGCGCGCCGGTCGAACCGGGGGCGATCGTCCCAGCCGTGATCGCCAGCTCGGTGGCAAACGGCTCGGTGACGCCGCCATGGGTGAAACGCGCGCCGATGGTCGAGCCGACGCCGCCGTGAATTTTCGCGCTGCCAATGCCGTGCACGCGACAGAACTCTTCGAGACAGAAAGCAAAATCTTGGTTGGGCCGCAGCCGCAGCGCGAAGGCGCCGCTCGTCGTGCGCGCGCCGGTGCGCGCGGCCGCCGCCGGTCCGAACAGCTTGAAATTGGTCTCCGGATCGGGTTCGGCGGTGAACATCGCGCCGTCGATGCCGAACGCCTCGACCTCGAAGGGCTCGGCCACGACGGTCTCGTCCGGCAGCATGTGGCCACCGCCTGCCTTGCCGTCGGCCTCGGTCCAGAGCCCATGGCAATGAAAGAACGGCGCACCGTCCCGCACGCCCAGCGTCATGCTGCCAAGCTTCGTGCGCGTCACGCCTTCGGGCCGATATGTCTCGCTGTAGAACGCCGCGTTCTCGCCGGTCTTCGACAGCGCCGGCATGACATAGGCGAACGGTTCGAGCGCACCGCGGCCGAAATTCAGTACGCCGCCGGCAAAGCCCTCCGCGGCAAAGCCGCGCCGCGCAGCCTCCAGCAGCGGCACACCCGCCTGAAGCGTGAACGTGAAAGCACGCCCCCTCGCCTCCACCCATTGAATGCGTTCGGCGGCGGGCGGGCCCGGCTGCTTGATACTCCGCATCACCTGCGCTCAGCCCGCCTTGGTCTTGTCGAGATCGAGCAGCCCGCGCGCCTCGAGTTCGTCACGCACCATCCGCTTCGGCACCTTGCCGTAGCCGGATTTCGGCAAGGCCTCCCAGAAGAAGAACCGCTTCGGCATCTTGTAGCGCGGCACTTTTGGCGAGAGGAACGCCGCCATCTCCGCTTCGCTCACCGGCTTCGCGCCTTCGCGCGCAACGCAGACAGCTATTCCGACCTCGCCCCAGGTCGCATCGGGCACGCCGAGCACGGCGACCTCGCCGACCGCGGGATGCGTCAGGATCTTCTCCTCGATCTCGCGCGGATAGATGTTGGAGCCGCCGGAGATGTACATGTCGGAGGCACGTCCCGTGATGTAGACGAATCCCTCCTCGTCCATGTGGCCGAGATCGCCGGTACGGAACCAGCCGTTACGAAACGCCTTCGCATTGGCTTCGGGGTTGTCGTAATAGCCGGCGAACACGGCAGGCCCGATCACGCAGATCTCGCCGCTCTGGTTGGCTTTGAGCTCCCGTCCCTCGTCGTCCTGGATCGAGACCTGCATGCCGGTGCGCTCGAAGCCGCAAGTGCCGATCTTCGCGTGCGGGCCGTCCTCGGGATCGTGCAGCGCGGCCGGCAGCACGGTGATGTTGCCGGTGACCTCGCCAAGGCCGAAATACTGCACGATGACCTTGCCGAGCTTCTTCAGCGCGGCCTTCTGGTCCTCGCGATACATTGGCGCGCCGGCATAGATCACCTGACGCAGCGAGGAATGATCGTATTTGTCGGCCGCGGGATGCTCGACCATCATCTTGAGGATCGTCGGCACCGTGAAGAGATTGCTGACGCGATGCGCCTCGATCAGGCGGAACGCCTCGTTGATGTCGAATTTTTCGGTCGGCAGCAGCACCGTGCATGCGCCGCGCGCGGTCTGCATCAGCTGATGCACGCCGGCGCCGTGCGACAGCGGTGCCACCACCAGCGAGGCATCCTGCTCCGTCACACCTGGCGTCAGATCGGCGAGATGATTGGTGACGACGAACCCCATCTGACCGTGGGTCAGCACCGCCGCCTTGGATCGGCCGGTGGTGCCGGAGGTGAAGAAAAACCAGCAGGGATCGTCGTGTTCGACGGCGACGTTCTCGACTGCCGTTCCTGCCCGCGAGGCCATGGCCTCGGCAACCGACATATCCGCGAATGGCGCCTTGCCGTCGACGCTCCAGGTGAATTCGAGAGCGCCGCCCTTCACCGCCGCAGCGTGCTCGGGGAAATCGACATGGCACAGGAACGCCTTGGCGCCGGAGGCCTGCGCGAGATAGCTGACCTCGTCCGGCATCAGGCGGAAATTGGTGGGCACCCAGACCGCGCCGAGCCGGAACGCGGCGAACATCGAGACGAACATCTCATCGCCATTCTTGGAATGGACGAGAATGCGATCACCCCTGGCAATGCCGCGCGCGGCGAGCGCGGCCGCCAGCGCCGAGACCTGCGCATCGATCTCGCGCCAGGTCCAGGACTTGTCACCCCAGACGAAGCCGGGGCGCGATCCATGCCGCCGCGCATTCTGGGTCAGCATGTAGGCGAGATTCATGACGCGGCGGGACATGCGCAGGGGCTGCATCGGGCTTCCTCTTCGACGACGGGCGGCGCACAAGCTGCCCGCTCATTGCCGCCCATTTATCGCCATCGCCAGCGCCCCTGCAAGGCCGGCGGCCGCGAACCAGCTCTACGGCTGCTTGAACACAAACGGCGTTGCCGTGATTGCCTTCTGCTTGATGCAGGTCTGCGGACCGAAGCCGCCGCAGAAGCTGCCATGCAGATCGAAGCGGACGGTGCGAGAGGCGCCGCGCTTCGACGGCGGCACCATGATCCTGTAGCGGAGGACATGGCCGCCGAACACCTCGCGCACGCTGCCGTCCGGCAGCGTCACCAGGATCTTCATGACGCAGCCGCCGGTTCCGCAATAGGTCGTCTCGCGGTCGCCGCATTTGGTGTCCTGGAAATCGACGATGTAGTCCTCGCGGCCATCGCCGGTGAGGTCGATCTTGCGCACGGTGTTTGGCGCGAAGGTCACCTCGCCGCCCTCCTGGGCGTCGCATTCCTCATTGGCGTAGCGCAGCGCCGTCTGCACGCCCGGTGGATAGTCGGCCGGATTGAACGGCTTTGCGTCGTCGGCGCGCGCGCTGGTCGCGAGCAGAACGAGCAAGAGGATCAGATATCGCATTGGCGTTGGTCGCAGCCACAATCGCAATTGTTCAGTGAATTTTAAACATGATCGGCGCACCCTTCATCCGTCTCCGCGTACAGAGTGCATTCCATGATCAAAGCGCCCGCCGTCCTCCTGCTCACGCTGGCGCTCGCCGGATGTGCCGTTGCGCCACAGGCGCATCTGGCTTCCGATCCCGCCTTCAAGCCTGCGCGTTATGCCTGGGATGGCGCCGGCGAGGATCCCAACCGGCCGCGCGCTGCTTCACAACCAACGCGCACCGCTGCCCACTCCGAGCGCAACAGGTCGCAAGCCGGCGTTCAGCCCTATTCGAAGGAATGGTGGCAGGCGCATGACGGCATTGAGGCCGAGCAGGACGCCAGGGTCAACCGCTCCCTGGTCATCTGCCAGGGGTGCCTTCGCCAGCCGCCACAGCCCGAAGATGCCAGGCTGGCCAAAGCGACCGATTGAACCGAACGACCGCAACATCGGAAACCTGCCGACCCGACCCCGCGTTACGGCCTCGTGCGCGAGGCGGGCAGCTGGAGGGGCCACGACATGAGCGACGTCATCAACAACAAGGCCCAACACCGCTACGAGCTCACGGTGGAAGGCCATCTTGCGACCGAGCATTACAAGCTCGATGGCAACGTGATCACGTTCGAGCACACGGACGTGCCGAAGGAACTTGGTGGCAAGGGCATCGGCTCGAAGCTGGTAAAAGGCGCACTCGACCAGGTCCGCGCCGCCGGATTGAAGCTGATCCCACAATGCCCGTTCGTGAAGGCGTGGATCGACAAGCACCCGGACTATGCAGATCTCGTAACAAGATGAGTGCACGGGCCCGCCGCCCATGGCCGGCGGGCCTGCCGGCATCTACGGCCTATTGCCCATGCTTGAGCAGGTCCTGGTCAGTCTGATCCCAGTCCTGCCACAGCTGGAGTATGCCGAGCAGCACCACCACCGCACCGAGGGTCGTGTGATAGATGCGGAGGAAGCCTTCGGCGGAATAGCCGATCAGGTAAGGCGAGGCGATGAGCCACAGCCCGACCAGGATCGTGGTCACCTCTTGCCACCGCTGCAAGGCGACGTATTCGAGCTGGCTGAGACCAAACACGATCAGACCGATCGCGACGGTGTTGAGGATGGCCGTCTGGTGCCCGGCGATCGCCGGATCCTGGACGGGAAACCACGGCGAGGCCACGATCGCCGCGCCGAGCAGCATCCCGCACCAGTCTTCCCATGTTCGATGAGTCTTCAAGAAACCAGAGTCCGACATCGTACCCTCCTGCAAAAGAGGCATACGTCTGCGGCTGGCGATCACGACACTCCGAATGTCTGGCGACCTGCCGGCCGCATTCGGGCGTATGTCCTTTCCAGGACGTGGGAACAGAACTTCGGCGTGCAAGAGCTGTATCGAGGATTATTTGCCGTCGCCGCGCCGCTCGCAGAGCGCGATTTCCATACTGCACCGCGTTACAGCGGCGCATTTGCGGATATCTCCTCTGCGCCAATCTGCCTTGGTCTCACCTTGGCAAGGGCGGAATTAGCCTCCTAGATCAGGAGGCAATCTGCATTTCGGAAGGATCCTTCATGGCGGCACCGGTACGCGACAACAAGGACAGGAGCCGCTTCGAGCTCGATGTCGGCAACGACGTCGCCTTCGCCAACTACCGGCTGACGCCGTCGGCCGTCATCATCACCCATACCGAGACGCCGCGCGCGCTGCGCGGCCGCGGCATTGGCTCCGAGCTGGTCAAGGGCGCCCTGGACCTGATCCGGCGCGACGGCAGGAAGGTGATCGCCGGCTGCAGCTTCGTCGTCGACTATCTCGACAGGCATCCGGAGGATGCGGATCTGGTCGCCTGAAAGCAAAAGGGCCCGCGAGATCGCGGGCCCCTACGGAACGACCCGGCGCGGGTCAGTGCTTGATTTCCGGCGGCAGCTTGCCGCCGTTGGCGGCGAGCTTGGACATCACCTGCTTGTGCAGCCAGACGTTCATGCTGGCCGAGTCGTTCATGTCGCCGCTGTAGCCGAGTTCCTTGGCAAGATCCTTGCGTGCAGCGAGGCTGGAATCGATGTCGAGCGCCTTCATGAGGTCGACGATCGAGGTGCGCCATTCCAGCTTCTCGCCCTTGTGCGCGGCCGCCGCCTTGTCGACGATCGCCGCCACGTCGACGGCAGCCATGGGCGCTGCGGCCGGCGACGAAGCGCCTGGCGCGCTTGCGGGCGCGCCGGGCGAAGCTGTGCCACCGGCGGGCGCGGCGGAGGCCGGCTGGCTGCCGAAGATCGCGCTCATGATTTTCCCGAAAATGCTCATGTCTGCTCCCCGAAAAGGAATCCGTTGGAAGGGCCTTGAGTGGCACTTATAGACGAAGTTGCCGCGCTGCGCCCGCAAAGTTCCGCGGGCTAACAGCAGCATCAGCTTATCTGCGGCGAAATGACGACAGAATGACGTCGTTGTGGTTGCGGTTGCGGCGCGGCATCGAATTTCACCCAAGCATGAGGGACAGGACTTGGACTTGGGAGTATGGTTGGCGTTCAGCTCGCGATGCCAGCCGGAATTCGCGTGTGGTCGGGATCGCGAGATTTCAGAGAATGGCGGCCGCTTGCGCCGTTTGCCGGCGCCGGTCTTGGCTGCCTGGCAAGGGAGCTAGCGACCATGGCCACACTCTACCAGGGCAATGTCCCCACGATGGCCCAGCCCGCGGATGCGGCTGGACCGGTGATCCGAACCATCCGACTGTCCGATCTGCGGGACGCACTCAGGCGCGGGTGGGAAGACTTCAAGGCCGTTCCGAGCCACGCCATCATCCTGTGCGTGATCTACCCGGTGCTCGGCCTCGTGCTCGCCCGCGTGGTGATGGGCTATTCGGTGCTGCCGCTGTTGTTTCCACTGGCTGCCGGTTTCGCCCTGATCGGGCCCTTCGCGGCGCTCGGACTTTACGAGCTCTCCAGCCGGCGCGAGCGCTATGAACCGGCCAGTGCCTGGGATGCCATGGAGGTGCTGCGCTCGCCCTCGTTCGGTGCGATGCTGGGCCTCGGCACGTTGCTGCTCGCCCTGCTCGTCACCTGGGTCGCGACCGCGCAGGCGATCTACATCGCAGCGTTCGGCTACGAGGGCGTGACCGGCCTCTCGGACTTCGTGACGCGCGTGCTGACGACTCAGCAAGGCTGGTGGCTGATCGCGGTTGGCTGCGGCACCGGCTTCCTGTTCGCGCTCGCCGCGCTCTGCATCAGCGTCGTGTCGTTCCCCTTGATGCTCGATCGTCATGCCGGTGCATTCGAGTCGATGGTGACGTCGCTGCGCGTCGTCGCAAGAAATCCCGTGCCGATGGCGGCGTGGGGCTTCATTGTGGCGGTGCTGCTCGCGCTCGGCACGATACCGGCCTTCCTCGGCCTTGCCGTGGTGATCCCACTGCTCGGCCATGCCACGTGGCACCTCTACCGCAAGGTGATCGTCTCGGAGCCCGGGGCGCGCCCGGTGCCGCCCCCGCCGCATCGTCCGCGCAAGCCGGCCGCCGACTTCCCGGCCAACCTCTTCCCCTGGCGCAATCGGACCGACGCCTGACGATATCGTGACATGCGATCCTGCCTTGCCCTGGCTCGGGCAGGATCGCGCCCTGTTGTGCGCCTTGCTTTGGCCGCGGTTCCGACCGAGATTGCGCCGACCGGTCAGATCGCTTCACGGAATTCATTTACTCGAATGACCCAGACGATTTCTCGTCTTGCTCTCGCAGCCTTCGCCCTCTCCGCTTCAATTCTGTCAGGCCAGCCAGCGCTCGCTGCTGTTGCCTGCGGCTCGGGCAATTTCGACGCCTGGCTTGCGGATTTCAAAACCGACGCTGCGGCGAAAGGCATCTCGCAGCAGGCCATCACCGCCGGGCTTGCCGGCGTGACGCTCGATCAGGGCGTGCTCAACCGCGATCGCTCGCAAAAAGTCTTCAGCCAGAGCTTCGAGGAGTTCTCCGGCCGCATGGTGCCGCCGCGCCTGGAGCGTGGCTCCAACAGGATGAAGCAATACGGCTCGGTGCTGTCGCGCATCGAGCAGACCTATGGGGTGCCCGGCGAAATCCTGGTTGCGATCTGGGGTTTGGAGACTGATTTCGGCGTCAACACCGGCAAGTTCGCAACGATCCGCTCGCTGGCAACGCTTGCCTATGACTGCCGCCGCTCCGAGCAGTTTCGCGCCGAGCTGATGGATGCGCTGCGTATCGTCCAGCGCGGCGATCTCGCCCCGGCCGACATGAAGGGCGCTTGGGCCGGTGAGCTCGGCCAGACCCAGTTCATGCCGTCATCCTGGATGAAATATGCCGTCGATTTCGACGGCAATGGCAAGCGCGATCTCCTGCACAACGCGCCCGACGTGCTCGCCTCCACCGCCAACTATCTCGCCGGCTATGGCTGGCAACGAGGCAAGGATTGGCAGCCGGGCAGTCCGAATTTTGCGGTGCTTCAGCAATGGAACAAGAGCGAGGTCTATTCCAAGACCATCGCTTATTTCGCCACCCAGCTGGCGCGCGCCCCTTAGCCCCTCGGACAAGCGAGTAAGGGCCGATCGCGCGGCGATCGGCCCTCTCTTTGCCCTGACTTCTCAGTTTTATTTGGTTCTATTTGGCCATGCTGGCCTGCATCGCCTTGTTCAGATGCGCACCGCACACACCCATCTTGCCGTTGAGCAGCGCGTCCTGCGCCGCCGCGATTTCCTTCTGCGCGACGAACTTGCTGTCGCCGTCGGCCATGTTCTCGATCGCGGTCTCCGTCTTCTCCAGATTCGTCCCGCTGCAGCCGCCCGCGGCGTGCTTGGCGGCCTCAGCCGGCGCAACGGCGAACGCAACGGTAGCAATTGCGATAACCCCGAGTAACTTCGACATGACGTTACCTTCCTTCTTGTCCTTGCACAGACCAGCGACATTGCCGGATTCTGCGGCACGACTTTCATCTAGGCGCGTCAACTTGTCGCAATAAATTCTTCGCGAGAATTGCGTGATGCCGCGCATGACGCAGGGGCGGCATGCAGAAATTCTGTTCTTCATGCCCTGTAATGAAGACTGCACGTAAAGCGTGCAGTCCGCGCGCAGGGGCGCTTACCGGTCGGAAGCGACTAGCCATCCAGGCGGATCCAACAGCAGATATGAATGAATATATATTCATATTTTCTGTTCCTAACACATGCGAATCGCGCATGTGTGACTTGGGTTCAGTAGCTAGTCCGGGTCCTTGGCGGGTGAAGAAACGCAACATATTTCCCCTGGCGCATCCAGCTCACGCTGCCGCCATAAGTCCGTGAATTCACGGACATTTATTGCTCATAGGCCGAGACTCTGCCCGTTGCTTGGGCGGAAGCGCCCTCAGGTTAATCGTCCGTTACAGACGCTATGCACCCCGCGCTTAGCTGCATCGCAACATAGGAACTTTCGCACTGCACTACTCCCATCTATATTCACTTCAACGATGAGGCTCGGGCAAGAGCTGAATCGAACTACAGGAGACTACCAATGCTGCTCTCGCTCATCCGCATGATCCAGGCCTTCCGGGACTATCAGCGCAATGTTGCCGAGCTGTCCCAGCTCAGCGATCGCGAACTGGCCGATATCGGCCTCGATCGCTCGGACATCCCGCGCGTTGCCGCCGGTCAGTATCAGGGCTGATAATTTCAGCCCCAACCGGACGACCCGATAGCGCCCGCCTCGTGCGGGCGTTGTCGTCTCTGGTTGCAGGAAAAGTCGATCTCGGCGATTCCACTCTCCGCCGAAAAGCGCTACCTGTCCGCCCCATGACAGGACCCCAATCCAACATCGTCCACGTGATCGGCGCCGGCCTCGCCGGTTCTGAGGCTGCCTGGCAGGTGGCGAAATCCGGCGTGCCGGTGGTGCTGCACGAGATGCGGCCGACCCGCATGACCGAGGCGCACCGCACTGATGGGCTTGCTGAGCTCGTCTGCTCCAATTCGTTCCGCTCGGACGACGCCGCCAACAACGCCGTCGGCCTCCTGCACGCGGAGATGCGCCGGCTCGACTCATTGGTCATGCGTGCGGCCGATGCCAACCAAGTGCCCGCCGGCGGCGCACTCGCGGTCGACCGCGACGGCTTCTCGGCAGCCGTCACCAAGGCGCTGAAAGACCATCCCCTGATCGAGGTCACCCGTGGCGAGGTCGCAGGCCTGCCGCCAGCCGACTGGAGCAACGTCATCGTTGCCACCGGCCCCCTCACTTCCGCGCCGCTGGCCGACGCCATCCGCGAGCTCACCGACGAGAACGCCCTCGCCTTCTTCGACGCCATCGCGCCGATCGTGCACCGCGAATCCATCGACATGTCGGTGGCCTGGTTCCAGTCGCGCTACGACAAGGTCGGCCCCGGCGGCAATGGCGCCGACTACATCAACTGCCCGATGACAAAGGAGCAGTATGACAGCTTCGTCGCCGCGCTGATGACCGGCGAGAAGACCGAATTCAAGGAATGGGAGACCAACACGCCCTATTTCGACGGCTGCCTGCCGATCGAGGTGATGGCGGAGCGCGGCCCCGAGACGCTGCGCCATGGTCCCATGAAGCCCGTCGGCCTCACCAATCCGCACGATCCCGCCACGAAGGCTTACGCGATCGTGCAGCTCCGTCAGGACAACAAGCTCGGCACGCTCTACAACATCGTCGGCTTCCAGACGAAATTGAAGTACGGCGAGCAGCAGCGCATCTTCCGCACCATTCCCGGTCTGGAGAAGGCCGAGTTCGCCCGCCTCGGCGGCCTGCATCGCAACACCTTCCTGAATTCGCCGAAGCTGCTCGACACCCAGTTGCGGCTGCGCACACAGCCGCGGCTGCGCTTTGCCGGCCAGATGACGGGCTGCGAGGGCTATGTGGAATCCGCCAGCGTCGGCTTGATCGCCGGTCTCTATGCGGCAGCGCAGGCACGCGGCGAGACGCTTGTCAGCCCGCCTGGCACGACCGCGCTCGGATCGCTGCTCGGCCACATCACCGGCGGGCATATCGAGACCATCGAGCCGGGCACGCGATCGTTCCAGCCGATGAACGTCAATTTCGGCCTGTTCCCGCCGCTCACGACGGTCCCGACGAAGAAGCCCGATGGCACGCGATTGCGCGGCAACGAGAAGACGGTGGCCAAGAAGCGGGCGCTGAGCGCACGGGCGCTCGCCGATCTCGATCGCTGGATCGCCGATCACCTTCGTATTGCCGCCGCCGCATGAGTCTTCGATGAGCCTCCCCAAAGACGACGCCGCAGAGCTGTCGGCGCGCTGGACCGAAGGCGTGCTGCTCAAGCGCGACGTGTTCTCGACCGTCGAGCGCGGCCGCTTCCGCGCCGAGAGCGGCGAGACCGACGCGGTGCTGCGCCGGCTCGACGAGGTGCCATGGTGGTCGTTTCCGCTGGCACGCCATCTGTTCGCCCGCGAGAAGCATGCGCTGGTGCGAGCCAAAGGTCTCGATGTCGGTCCCGAGCTGCTCTGGGCCGGACGACGCGCGCTTGTGCGCGGCTTCGTCGACGGCGTCGCGCTGCATCTGGCAAAACCGCATGGCGATCTCGCCTATTTCCGCTCGGCCAAAGGCGCGCTGCGCCGGCTGCGCCGCGCCGGCATCTGCCACAACGATCTCGCCAAGGAGCAGAACTGGCTGGTCGGCCGCGACGGCCGCGCCTACGTGACCGATTTTCAGCTCGCCGCCTGCTTCGACCGTCGGGGCCGGCTCTATCGCATCCTGGCCTATGAAGATCTGCGGCATCTGCTGAAGCACAAGCGCTCCTACGCGCCGGAGGCGCTGACGCCGCGGGAGCGGAAGATCCTGGCGAAGAAGTCGTTCGCCGCGCGCCTGTGGCTCGCCACCGGCAAGAAGGTCTATCGCGCCATCACCCGCGGCCTGTTCAACTTCACCGACCGCGAGGGCGGCGGCCGCCGGCTCGTCAACGACGCGCCGGTGCTCGCCGAGCTGATCCGCCGGAATCCGGCCGTGCGCGACACCGCCATCGTCGCCTTTGCCGACCGCCGCTCCGGCGTCGGGCTCTATGCCTTCGTCGAAGCCGATCAGGCCGCGCTCGAAGGCCAGCTCCGCAGCGAGCTTGCCGCCGCCAAGGGACCGAAGCCGCCCGAGCACATCCAGATCGTGCACGCCTTGCCGCGCAACGCGAGCGGCGCGCCGCGCACCGAGGTCCTGCAACTGGTCGCCATGAACCAGCTCGACCTGATCGAGCCGATGATGAAGAACGAGCAGGACCGGGCCTTCCTGAAGGACATCCTGGAGCAGCGCAAGAACCTGCGCGACCGCTTCAATTTCGAGGCGAAGCTGCCGGCGGGTTAGTATTGCGGCGTGCCTTGAAGCGTCCACATTGGCGATGGAGAAACGCTTGGATGGCGAAGGACTGGCAAAGATCATGGGCACTCGGGGGACGATGATGCATCGTGTGATTGGCGGGATGATCGCCGGCTTTCTGCTGCTGGCAGGCGCGCCCGCGATGGCTGACTCGCCGGCCGAACTGATCTCGAGCTTCCGTCTCAAGCATGGTGAGGTCCGCGTCGTTCGCGATGTCACCCTCGACCGCATCGCCATGGATCAGGCCCGCGCGATGGCGGCGAAGGACGACCTCAGTCATGATGCGCTCGGGCCCTTCAACCGCCGCGTCGCGCCGGCAGGCGCGGGCCGCGCCGCCGAGAACATCGCCTACGGCTACGACAATTTCGAGAAGACGCTGGGACAGTGGATCGACTCGTCCGGGCACCGCAAGAACCTGCTGCTGCACAACGCCTCCCGCGTCGGCATCGCCAGCGCCAAGAATGCCAGCGGCAAGCGCACCTATTGGGCCATGGTGATCGCCGGCGATTACGAGCCGAAGGGCAAGGGTAAGGGCAAGAAGGACAAGGAGCCGCTGGTTGCCGTGAAGCGCGAGGCGGCGCCCGCAACCAAACCCAAATCCAGCACCTGCACCATCAAGCTGCTCAGCCTCTGCATCTGAGCCAAGACTGCGCCGTCTTGCTCGCAGTCCTCGACGCGTCTAATTCATGCATGAAGATGGCGAGAAGCGGAGGCGTAAGTGATCGACCTCGACCGGATACGGGCCGACACGCCTGCCGCCTCCCGGCTCGCATACCTGCACAATGCGGGTGCGGCTCTGATGCCGGCACCGGTCGTCGCGGCGGTGAAGGAACATATCGACCTGGAAAGCGAAATTGGCGGCTATGCCGCCGCCGACCGTGAGTCCGATCGGATCGACGCGGTGTATGGCTCGGTGGCGCGCCTGCTCAATGCCGCACCTGACGAGATCGCCCTGGTGGAGAACGCGACGGTTGCCTGGCAGATGGCGTTCTACGCGCTTCCCTTCCGCAAGGGCGACCGCATCCTGACGGCCGAGGCCGAATACGCTGCCAATTATGTCGCCTTTCTTCAGGTCGCGAAGCGAACCGGCGCGACGATCGATGTCGTGCCGAGCGATGCCAGCGGCGAGCTCGACGTGCACGCGCTGGAGCGCATGATCGACCGACGCGTGAAGCTGATCGCCATCACCTGGGTTCCGACCAATGGCGGGCTGGTCAATCCGGCAGAGGCAATCGGCAGGATCGCGCGGGCGCATGGCATTCCCTATCTGCTCGACGCCTGCCAGGCGGTCGGGCAGATGGCGGTCGACGTCGAAGCCATCGGCTGCGACATGCTGTCGGCCACGGGCCGCAAATTCCTGCGCGGCCCGCGCGGCACCGGCCTTCTCTACGTCCGCCGCGCACTGCTGCAGCGGCTTGATCCGCCGATGATCGACCATTTTGCAGCGCCCTGGGTCTCTCGCAATGAATATCGGCTCCGCGACGATGCGCGCCGTTTCGAGACCTGGGAGAATAATTATGCGGCCCGGCTCGGGCTCGGCGCTGCCATCGACTATGCGCTCGATATCGGCATGGGTCACATCGAGCAGCGTTGCCGTATGCTGGCGGACCGCCTTCGGGGCGGCCCTGCGTCCGTTCGCGGCCTCACCATTCGCGACCTCGGCCGAGCGCCGGGCGCCATCGTCAGCTTCACGATGGACGGGCATGAGGCGGACGCCATTGTGAGGAGTGCCGCGGCCGCCGGCATCACGATCGGCGCGTCAGATCCGTCGAGCACCCGCATCGATGCCGAACTCCGCTCGCTGCCGCCGCTCGTGCGGGTCTCCCCGCATTACTACAACACGGAAGCCGAGATCGATCGGCTGATCGGTCACCTCGCAAGTCTGCGGTCGCGATAGCGGCATCGCCGCGCACCGCTCAGGTGCAGCGCGCGCTCAGTCCGGATGCGCTGAGCTTTGCCATCACCTCGTCGAGATGTGCGCTGTCACGGGTCTCGATGACCAGCTGCAGCAGCGTCGCCTTGGCCGGCAGGTCGGAGAAGGTCCGCTGATGCGAGACTTCAATGATGTTCGCACCCGCCTCGGCCAGCAGCGCTGCCACCGCCGCGAGCTGCCCCGGCCTGTCGGGGATGTCGAGCGACAATTGCGTCAGCCGTCCCTCGCGCGCCAACTCCCGGGTGAGGACGGAGGCAATCAGCCGCGTGTCGATATTGCCTCCGCTCAGCACCAGGCCGACCTTCTGGCCGGCAAACCGGGACGGATCGGACATCAGCGCGGCGAGGCCCGCGGCGCCGGCACCCTCGACCACGGTCTTCTCGATCGAGATCAGGGTGGCGACCGCACGCTCGAGCTCGGCTTCATTGACCAGCGCGATGTCGTCGACGAGACGACGGACGATTTCGGTGGTGATCTTCCCCGGCGATTTCACCGCGATGCCCTCGGCCAACGTGTCGCCGCGCGCCGGCAGATTGCCGTCATGGATCGCGTTGTACATCGAGGGATACAGCCAGGCCTCGACGCCCAATATCCGCAGCGACGGCTTGATCGATTTCGCGGCAATGGCGATACCGCTGATCAACCCGCCGCCGCCGATCGGAACGACCAGCGTGTCGAGATCCGGTACCGCCTTGAGCATTTCCAGCCCGATCGTGCCCTGACCCGCTATGACAAGCGGATCGTCGTAAGGGTGCACGAAGATCATGCCGCGCGCTTCGCCGTGGCTGCGCGCGAAGGCGGCCGCCTCTTCCAGCGTCGCGCCCGTGACCACCACCTCGGCGCCGTGGTGCCTGGTGTTCTCGATCTTCACCATGGGCGTGCCGATCGGCATCACGATGGTGGCGGGAATGCCGAGCCGCTTGGCGTGGTAGGCGACGCCTTGCGCGTGGTTGCCCGCGGACATTGCGATCACGCCCCGCACGCGCTCCTCCGGCGTCAGCGCTGTGAGCCGGTTGAGCGCGCCGCGCTCCTTGAACGAGGAGGTGAACTGGAGGTTTTCGAATTTCAGCCAGATGTCGCTGCCGCAGATGCTGCTCAGTGTTCGGCTATGGCTGCAGGGCGTCTCGACGACGGCGCCGCGGATGATCTCGGCGGCCGCAAGAATGTCGCCTGGTGCGACCGGAAAGCCGCTGAGATCGGACGTGCTTCGGGATAAGTCAGCCATAGGACAGCATAGAGCATTTGGCGGGCTCAGGCGATAAGCCAGCCGCTATTTGGTAAATTCACGCGATCGCGAGGCGCGCCACAATGTCCAGAGCGTGCGCAGCCGCGACGATGGCTGCAGCGCAAACGGGTTGCGTCCCGGACGCGACAGGCGCTCGAGATCGGCCTGCGCCTGGCTCAGCGGCAGAAACGCCGGCCGCATGGACGGTGCCACCTGCGCCAGCAGCGACGAAGCCGCCGTCAGATGCTGCCTGGCTTCACCCGCAAGCTGCTCCAGCACCGCATGGAGATTGGGTGTCTCCTTGCCGGCGAAGACATCCTCGATGCTGCAATTGTGCCTCTCCATCAACTGCTGCGGCAGGAACAACTGCCGATGCGCGGCATCGCGCGGCAAGTTGGCGATGACCTGCACGATTCCCTGTGCCAGCCCGGCATGGCGGGCGAGATGATCGACCGCCTCCGACGGCGGTCCCAAAACCTGCGCCGCCAGACCGAACAGCGCTGATGAGGTCGCGGCCAGATAGCCTTCCAGCGCGGCCATGGTCGGCATCGGGTCGTTGTAGAGATCGAACTGGTGCTCGTCGGCAAGCAGCGACAGCGGCTCGACCGGAAGATTGAAATCACGGATCGCGCGGAGCAGCTCGGCCGCCACCGGATTGCCCTCGGCGCTGCCATGGACATGGCCTGACAGCATATCGGTCCACCATTGCAGGCGGATCTCGCCCGGCAAGGGCTGGCTCACCTGGTCGCGGACGCGGACGATCTCGACGTTGAAGGCATACAGGGCCAGCAACGCACGGCGCTCGGCGGCCGGCGCGAACAGGGTCGCAGCGTAACGCGGAAAGTCATGGCTGCGCACCAGATCGGCGCAGAAGGCAACGGAATCGGGCGGCGGCGCAGGGCTGCTCATGGCACGGCGATCAGCGCAGCGGCAACCCGCCGCCGTTCGCCGATCATGATGTTGTAGGTGCGTACGGCGGGTCCGGTCTGCATCGTGTCCAGCACCACCCTCACCGCCTTGAGCGCCTGACGCAGCTCCGTCGGCGGCAGCCACAGCCCGGTTCCGGTGCCGACCAGGAGCGTGTCGATGCTGTTGGCCGCCGTGAAGACCCGATCCAGCGAATAGCGGTCGATCTTCGCGGGGTCCGTCACGTCCCAGGCCCAGATCGCGTCCGGCAGGCAGAGCAGCGAGCCCCGATGCGACATGCCGGCAAAGGCAAAGCCGCCCTTGCCATAGGCATCGATCGGCGCCGAGCGCGGGAAATGCGGAGCATTGGGATCGCCGGCCATGAGCTTCGTCCGAATGGGCTTACTGCCCTCGCAAACTCCTGCGAGGGCACGAGGTTCGGATCATGCCTTGCTTTTCTTCGCCGGCGTAGCCGTATCGGGCGCATCTTCGCGATGCTCGCCGACGCCGAGGTAGATCAGGATCGGGGCCGCGATGAAGATCGAGGTGTAGGTGCCGACCAGCACCACGCCGAACATCATCACTGCGGTAAAGCTGTGGATCGCGTGTCCGCCGAACAACAGCAGCGCGAGCAGCGCCAGCGTCACCGTGAAGTGCGTGATGATCGAGCGCGAGAGCGTCGAGTTGATGGACTCGTTGAGAAGCTGCGGCATCGGCATCTTCTTGTAGCGCCGCAGCATTTCGCGGATACGATCATAGATGACGACGGTGTCATTGAGCGAATAGCCCAGGATCGTCAGCAGTGCGGCGATACTGGTCAGGTCGAAATCGACCTGGCTGATCGACATGAAGCCGATGGTCAGCACGATGTCATGCACGTTCGCGATCATGGCGCCGAGCGCGAACTGCCATTCGAAGCGGAACCAGAGATAAATCAAGATGCCCAGGATCGCGAGCATCAGGCCGAGCATGCCGTAGGCCAGCAATTCGCCCGAGACGCGCGGGCCGACCACCTCGACGCGGCGATATTCGACGGAATCGCCAAGCGCGGCGCGAACCTTCTGCACGGCCTCTTGCTGGGCGGCGTCGCCACCCGGCTGCTCCGCGACGCGGATCAGGACGTTCTCGGGTCCGCCAAACTGCTGCAGCTGGACTTCGCCAAGACGCAAGCCATCCAGCGTCGTACGCATCGCCGCGATGTCGGCGGCGCCGGATTTGGCCCGCACTTCGAGCAGCGTGCCTCCCTTGAAATCGATGCCGAAATTCAGGCCATGAGTGAAGAACAGCGTGATCGCGACGATCGATAGCGCCGCCGAGATCGGGAAGCTGATGCGGCGGAAGCGCGTGAAGTCGAAATGCGTATCGTCAGGGACGATGCGCAGCGACGGCAGCCAGCCGAACACCGAGACCACGGTGAGAATGGCAATGAGGACGCCGAGCCCGATGAGAACGGTGTGAGTCACGATCAGGCTCCTAGATCGGCACGCTCTGCGGCCGCTTCCACCGCACCCACCACGCCACGATCAGCCGGGTCATGGTGAAGGCGGTGAACACCGTGGTGATGATGCCGATTCCGAGCGTCACGGCAAAGCCGCGCACCGGGCCGGTGCCGATGTAGAACAGCACCGCGGCGGCAATGAAGGTGGTGATGTTGGAATCGAGGATGGTCGCGAGCGCCCGCTTGAAGCCGGCGTCGATGGCCGAGATCGCGTTGCGACCGCCGCGCAGCTCCTCGCGGATGCGCTCGTAGATCAGCACGTTGGAGTCGACCGCGATGCCGACGGTGAGCACGATGCCGGCGATGCCGGGCAAGGTCAGCGTGGCATTGAGCAGCGACAGCAGGCCGAAGATCATCGCGACGTTGATCGCCACCGCGATGTTGGCGAACACGCCGAACAGACGGTAGGTCAGCAGCATGAAGACGATGACGAGGATCGAGCCGACATAGGCCGCAAGCTCGCCCTTCTCGATCGAATCCTGGCCGAGGCCCGGACCGACGGTGCGCTCCTCGACCACCGTGAGCGGCGCCGGCAGCGCGCCGGCGCGCAGGAGGATCGCGAGATCGTTGGCCGATTGCACCGTGAAATTGCCGGAGATCTGGCCCTGACCGCCGGTGATCGGCTCGCGGATCACGGGCGCCGAGATCACCTTGTTGTCGAGCACGATCGCGAAGGGCAGTCCGACGTTCTCCGTCGTGGCCTGCGAGAACTTGCGCGCGCCCGAGGTGTTGAACTTGAAGCTGACGACCGGCTCGCCGGTGCGCTGGTCGAAACTCGCCTGGGCGTCGGTCAGGTCGCCGCCGGCGACGAGCACCTGCTTCTTGACCACATAGGGCGTGGGCGGCGGCGATGCGCTCATCAGCAGCTCGGATTCCGGCGGCAACCGCCCCTGCTGCGCCTGGTCCGGCGGCACGGAGGTGTCGACCATGCGGAATTCCATCTTCGCGGTCTTGCCCAGCAGTTCCTTCAAGCGGGTCGGGTCCTGAAGACCCGGGACCTGCACCAGGATGCGGTCGTTGCCCTGGCGCTGGATCACGGGCTCGACGGTGCCGAGCTCGTTGACACGGCGTTCGACGATCTGGATCGACTGCTCGATGGTCTTGCGCATGCGGTCGAGCATCGCGGCCTGCGGGATGCTCAGGCGAATCACACCACCGCCGGCATCAGCCACCTCGAGGTCGCGCTGACCGCTGGATCCCATCAGGCCGCCCAACGGCTGGGACAGCTCCCGCAGCTTGGCGAGTGCTGGCTGGACGTCGGTCTCCTTGGTGATGCGAACCTCGACCGCGTCGTTGCGCACCGTGACGCCGCCGGTGAAGCCGATCTTGGCATCGCGCAGCGTCCGACGAACGTCGTCGCGGACCTGGTCGAGCCGCTCCTTCTTCACGTAGTTGGAATCGACCTCGAGCAGCAGATAGGAGCCGCCCTGGAGGTCGAGGCCGAGCACGAGCCTGCGCTGCGCCCAGGCGGGCCAGGTCTTGACCTCCGCCTCGGGGAAGAAGTTGGGGACCGCGCAGAGGCACACGATCAGCGCCGTCAGGATAATCCCGAGCGCCTTCCACCGCGTGAAATACAACATCGACTGGACCTGTCAGATCAGGAGACTTGAGAGACTCGCGCGAGCGCTCACTTCGCCGCGGTGTCGTCCTTGGCGCTATCCTTCGAGCTTTCTTTCGCCGGCTCGCCCTTGGCTCGCACGCCGGAGATCATCTGGCGCATCTGTCGCACGCGCACGCCGTCGGAAATCTCGAACTCGATCTGGTCGTCGTCGACGACCTTGGTGACCTTGCCGACGAGGCCTCCCGAGGTCACGACGGTGTCGCCGCGGCGGATGTTCTTCACGAGCTCGGCGTGGTCGCGGACCTTCTTCTGCTGCGGACGCAGAATCAGGAAGTACATGATCACGAAGATCAGGGCGAACGGCAGCAGCGACATCAACATGCTGTTGGTGTCGCCGGCGCCCGCGGCCTGGGCATACGCAGGGGTAATCAGCATTCGGACGATCCTCGTGAGAACGGGGGAAAGCCGGTCAGGCCCTCAAGGCGACCGGTTCGGTCAAATTCGCGCGGACTATAGCGGCCATTGCCCCAATTGCAACGCTGCCAGACCGCCCTTTTGAGCCACCTTGCGGCGCGCCGTCAGGCCCGATAAGGCTGCGTTCTCAGGAACTTCGGACATGCCCAAAAACCTTAGCAAAAGCCCGGCCGGCAAAGGCCCCCGCACCCCTGCCAGGAAGTCCGCCCGCGTCGCGGCAAAACGCCCCACGGCAGCCTCCAAAGCCATCGCCAAGGCAGCCCCGGACCTCTCCCAGGAGCGCATCGTGCGCGCGCTGGAGACGATCGCGGCGCACCTCTCCGCCCAGGGCATGCCGGCCGCCGAGGCCGAGTCGTTCGAGCGCGCGGACGCCTATGTCTGGCATCCCGACGGGCGCCTCGCGGCCGTGCCCCGCGTCAGCCGCGTCGAGCTGTTCCTGCTGAAGGGCGTCGACCGGATGCGCGACATCCTGATGGAGAACACCGAACGCTTCGCCAATGGACTGCCGGCCAATAACGCCCTGCTCTGGGGTGCGCGCGGCATGGGCAAGTCGTCGCTGGTGAAGGCAGCGCATGCCAGCATCAACGCGGAGCGCAAACCGGCCGACAAGCTGAAACTGATCGAGATCCACCGCGAGGACATCGAGAGCCTCCCCGCGCTGATGGAGCAGCTGCGGGCCTCGTCCTTCCGCTTCATCGTGTTCTGCGACGACCTCTCCTTCGACGGCAACGATGCCTCCTACAAGTCACTCAAGGCCGTGCTCGAAGGCGGAATCGAGGGTCGGCCCGAGAACGTCATTCTCTATGCCACCTCCAACCGCCGCCATCTGCTGGCGCGCGACATGATCGAGAACGAGCGCTCGACCGCGATCAATCCAGGTGAGGCGGTCGAGGAGAAGGTGTCGCTGTCGGATCGCTTCGGCCTCTGGCTCGGCTTTCACCGCTGCAGCCAGGACGAATATCTCGCCATGGTGCGCGGCTATTGCAGCCATTTCGGCATCAGGATCGATGACGAAGCGCTGGAGCGCGAGGCGCTGGAATGGTCGACGACGCGCGGCTCGCGCTCGGGCCGCGTCGCCTGGCAGTTCGTGCAGGAGCTGGCGGGACGGCTGGGTGTGAAGCTGACGGCGAAGTAGCGGGAGTTGTTACCCCGAATTCAACTGTCATCGCCCGCGAAAGCGGGCGATCCAGTACGCCGCGGCTTATCGGCTCAACAACTGGCGTCTCTGGAATACTGGATCGTCCGCTTTCGCGGACGATGACAGCGTGTTTTTGGCGAGGGTGTGCCCGACCGAAGCGGAGGCCTCAGGCCCCGTTCAGGAATTGAAGCGGGTCAACCGGGCTCGATCCCTTGCGGATCTCGAAGTGGAGCTGCGGCGACGCCACCTCCCCGGATTGACCCGACTTGGCAATGACCTGGCCGCGCTTGATGGTGTCGCCGCGCTTCACCAACAGCTCACTCGCATGGGCATATGCGGTGACGTAGCCGTTGGAGTGCCGAACCAGGACCAGATTGCCGTAACCTTTCAGCTCGTTGCCGGAATAGGCGACGACGCCGTCTTCGGCCGCCTTGACCGGCGTCCCTTCGGGCACCGCGAGATTGATGCCGTCATTGGCCTTGCCATTGGTCTTGGCGCCGTAGCTCGTAACCACCTTGCCGCGGACCGGCCAGCGGAAGGTCGGCAGCGCGCCGGTGGCCTCCGCGGCCTTCGCCGGCGTCTCGGCGGGTTTCTCTTCGACATTGGCCGACGCCTGGGCCAGGCGAGCGCTCTGCACCGGCGCCGCGGCCGCCGCCATCTTGGTGGCAGGCGCGGGAGCGGCCGCTACGGGCTGGAGCGTACCGGCCACCGGAGCAGCCCCGACCGGAGCCGCAGCAACCGGCGCCGCGACGGCCGCGGTCTTCGCGCCGGGCACGGTCAGCTTGGTGCCGAGCTTGAGCTTGGCAGATGGATCGAGGCCGTTTGCACGGGCGAGTTCAGCCGCCGAGATACGATTCTTCCGGGCAATGCTGACGAGCGTGTCGCCGCGATTGACGAAATGGGTGCTCGACGGTGCAACCATGGCCGAGACCGGCTTGGCCGCGGGCGCTGCCGCAACGGGCGCCATCGCCGGCGCGGGCACCGGCGCAGCGGCCGTCGCCGGATGCGGAATGATCAGTTGCTGGCCGGGCGAGAGCGCGCGCGGCCCCTTGTAGCCGTTGGCGGCAAGGATCGCCTGCGGCGTGACGCGATAGCGCTTCGCCAGGACGTCCAGCGTGTCGCTGGTGCCGACGATGATCTTGGTCCCGCCCGCCGGCTGGGCGGCCGCAACCGAGCGCGGCGGCACGGTGGCCGTAGTCTCGAGATGCGGCCGCGCCGGAGGCGCATAGGAGCCGACGCCGCGTCCGCCACCGGACACTCCCCCACCCGACGCGACGGGATAGGATTGCGGCGCGGACACTGCCGGCGCCGGCAAGGGCTGCGACTGATAATAGCCGGGCTGCGTCTGGGGCCGCGCATATTGCGGCAGCTCACGCTGCGGCGGCGCCTGCTGCACCGATCCCGTGGCTTCCGAGGCGAAGGGATTGGAGAAATTCGTCTGGGACAGACGCGACGACATGTCGGCGCTGCACCCTGCAAAGCTGAAGGAGATCAGCGCCAGCGCCGCGACCTGCGGCACGCGGCGCGAGTAAAGCAACTCGGCGACAGCGGACATGGTTACTCACTCGTACGCAACAGAACTGGTGTTTTAAGTAAACACCTGCCGAGTAAATAACGGCTTAACCCTCCCAATAAGGTGTTGGCGGCACAGCCGATCCGGGTTCTACAGTTCCCGCGCCACCCCGGGCAGTGCCGGTACGAAGCGGACCTCGACGAGTTCCCTCCGCTCGATTCCGGTCTCACTGCGGGTCAGGCGGGTCAGCGTCTGCACGCCCTGATGCGGGCCGACCGGGGCGATCAGGATGCCCCCGACCTCCAGCCGCTCGATCAGGTTCTCCGGAATCTGCTCCAGCGCGGCGGTAACGATGATGCGGTCGAACGGACCGATATTGGGAGGCAGATTGAGACCGTCGCCGAGCATCACCTCGACATTGTGACAATCGAGCTTTTCGAGTCGGGCGCGTGCCGTGTCGGCGAGCTTGCGATAGCGCTCGACGGTCAGCACCTGGCCAGCGAGCCGCGACAGCACGGCAGCCTGGTAGCCAGACCCGGTGCCGATTTCGAGCACCCGGTGCTGCTTCTTGAGCTGGAGCTGCTCGGTCATGTAGGCGACGACGAAGGGCTGGCTGATGGTCTGCCCGCAGGCGATCGGCAGCGCGCTGTCACGGTAGGCGCCGTCGCGATCGGCGTCCTCGACGAAAAGCTCGCGCGGCACCTCCTCCATGGTCCTCAGCACGGCCTGATCGCTGATGCCCCGACGCCTCAGCGTCAGCTGAAACATCATCTTTTCCGGCGGGTGCTGATGGGACGTCATAGCTGCTGTTGCTCATCTCGTCTGGCGCATCGCGTTGCACCGCAAGAACCCGAGACGAGAATCTTGTTCCGGCTCAGGAACTCATGATAGCCTTTCGGCGCAACATTTGACCACAACCGGGCTTTCAAAGCGCTAAGCCGTTTGCGGGTTTGCGTTCGCCGAAACGCGCATTGCGTCCCCTATCGTAATCTGCGAACGTTCACGAGAATGGGCAAGGACTCTCCTATGACTGCGACAGGGCTTTCGGGCCGCTCTGTTTTCCTCGTCGAGGACGAGGTCATGATCAGAATGATGGTCGCGGACATGCTGGAGGAGCTCGGCTACAAGGTTGCTGCCGAAGCGGGCGACATCACCGAGGCCATGCGGCTTGCGCAATCCACCGAGTTCGACCTCGCCATTCTGGACGTCAACGTCAACGGCAAGGTCATCTCGCCGGTGGCCGACGTCATCATGGCGAAGGGCTGCCCGTTCATCTTCGCCACCGGTTACGGCTCTTCCGGCCTGCCCGAACAATACCGCGACCGACCGGCGCTCCAGAAGCCGTTTCAGCTCGATGCACTCGGCAAGACCATCGAAGCCGCGCTGCGCGGCGGCTAGAGCGTTTTCGAGCGAAGTGGACACCGGTTCGCGTCAAGAAGCGCGTCGAAACAACAATCGAGAGCCCGTTCTGATTCCATTGGAACGGCAAAGGCGCGAGCCCTATTTCAGCGTCCGGCTCAGCTCTTCCGAAAACGCTTCGTTGGTGCGATCGAGCCGGAGCGGCGTGACGGAAACGTAGCGCTCGCGCAGCGCCGCGAGATCGGTGCCGTCGGCGGGCGTATCCATCATCGCGGTGCGCTCGAAGCCGATCCAGAAATAGGGATTGCCGCGGCCATCGCTGCGCTCGTCGATCTTGAGGAAGCCGAGATTACGCTTACCCTGGCGCGTGACGCGGACGCCCAGCACATCCTCCGGCGCACAGGACGGGAAATTGACGTTGATGACGGTGTCTTTGGGAACGCCGGCAGCGATCACCTTGCGCACGATGTCGGGCCCGAATTCGCGCGCGGTGTCCCACGGCGGCCGTTCACGGGTCTCGACGCTGAACTCCTGCGACAGTGCGAATGACGGCAGCCCCAGGATGGTGCCCTCCAGCGCGCCGGCAATGGTGCCGGAATAGACCACGTCCTCGGCGACGTTGCGGCCCTTGTTGACGCCGGACAGCACGACATCAGGCAGCTTGGCGCCCAGGATATGGCGGGCCCCCATGATGACGCAGTCCGTCGGCGTGCCGCGCACGGCAAAGTGCCGCGGGCCGACCTCGCGCAGGCGCAAGGGATCGTTCAGCGACAGCGAATGCGACACGCCGGACTGGTCAAGCTCGGGCGCCACCACCCAGACGTCGTCCGACAAGGCGCGCGCGATCTCCTCCACGACCTTGAGGCCGGGAGCATGGATGCCGTCGTCATTGGTGCAGAGAATGCGCATGCGCGAAGTCGATTCCGAAAGATCGTTTGATCTGTCATATCCGGCCGCGGCCCATCAGGCAAACCGGCAGATCAGGGCCCGGCAAGCAGGTTCCCGCCGGCATGGTCCCGCTAGCGGCGAATGCGCCATTGCGGCAGGAAACGCGCGAGCCGGCCCTCCGCACGTAGTTGCATCGCCGGCACGACCGGATTCACGTAGGGAGCCTCGATCACCCCGAGCGCCTCCAGCTGCGCGACGAACGGGTCAGGTGTCGGCGCCTGCGGAAACCGTTCGCGTGCCACCGTCAGCGCCTTGTCGAAATCCGCAGCATTCACTCCGGGCTTGGCTCGTCGGCTCTGCACGAGATCGTCGTCCCAGAGCCGCGCGATCTCGATGTCCAGCACGCCGCGCAGGCGCTGATCGATAGCCTGGATCCCGGCACCTGTCACCGCCCATTGTCTGCCGATCCAGAAGATGTCGCGGTGCAAAGGCATGAAGGGTGGGGTCGCGTTGAGGGGTCGGCAGGATAGCCGGCCGTCCGATCTTCGCAACGCGATTCTCGTCATGCCGCGTTTTCGGACGCGAACCGATATCCACTTCGCTCGCAAACGCTTTAGTCGCGCGCGATCACCTTCAGCCCGCCCATATAAGGCTGGAGCACGCTGGGCACCGCGATCGAGCCGTCTTCCTGCTGATAAGTCTCCATCACGGCGATCAGCGCGCGGCCGACCGCGGTGCCCGAGCCGTTCAGCGTGTGCACGAAGCGCGGCTTTCCATCCGGCCCGCGGGAGCGCGCATCCATGCGGCGTGCCTGGAAGTCGCCGCAGACCGAGCAGCTCGAGATCTCGCGGAACATGCCGCCATCGCCCTGCCCGGGCATCCAGACCTCGATGTCATAGGTCTTCTGCGACGAGAAACCCATATCTCCTGCACAGAGCGTCATAACACGATAATGCAGGTCGAGCTTCTGCAGCACCTGCTCGGCGCAGGACAGCATCCGCTCCAGCTCATCCTTGCTGGTTTCCGGCGCGGTGATCGAGACCAGCTCGACCTTGGTGAACTGGTGCTGGCGGATCATGCCGCGCGTGTCGCGCCCAGCCGCGCCCGCCTCGGCACGGAAACACGGCGTCAGCGCGGTGAGCCGCATCGGCAGTTGCTTCTCGTCGAGGATGGATTCGCGCGCGAGATTGGTGAGCGACACCTCCGCGGTGGGGATCAGGCCGAGGCGCTCGGTCTTCAACCGCTCGAGGTCGGGTGAGGCGAGCAATTCGCCCTTGATCGCCCAGAACTGGTCGTCCTCGAATTTTGGCAGTTGCCCGGTGCCGAACATCACCTCGTTGCGCACCAGGAGCGGCGGATTGATCTCGGTGTAGCCGTGCTCGGTCGTGTGAAGATCGAGCATGAACTGGCCGATGGCGCGTTCGAGCCGCGCCAGCCCCCTCTTCAGCACGACGAAGCGAGCGCCGGAGAGTTTGGCCGCCGCCTCGAAATCCATATAGCCGAGCGCGGTGCCGAGATCGTCATGCAGTTTTGGCGCAAAGCTGTAGCTGCGCTTGTTGCCGAACACGTGGTGCTGGACGTTGCCGTGCTCGTCGACGCCGTCAGGCACTTCGTCGAACGGAATGTTCGGGATCGCCGACAGCTCTTTCGTCAACTCCTCGTCGGCAGTCTTGGCGGCGGCTTCGAGTTGCGGCATCGTGGTCTTGAGGTCGGCGACCTCGGCCATCAGCCTGGCGGCGCGGGCCTCGTCCTTGGCCTTCTTGGCGTCGCCGATCTCCTTGGACGCAGCATTGCGCCGCGCCTGCGCCTGCTCGGAGGCGAGGATCGCCGAACGACGCCTCTCGTCGATCGCCAGCAGCGAGGCCGACATCGGCTTCAAACCGCGCCGTGCCAGGCCGGCGTCGAAGGCTTGTGGATTGTCGCGGATCGATTTGATGTCGTGCATGGCTGTGGTCCTGGATCAGCGCGCAAATAGTCAACGTTTATGCTGACAACTTACATTAGCGCGCTTTCCCCTAGCATTCTGTCATCGCCCGCGAAAGCGGGCGATCCAGTATTCCAGAGACGTCAGTGTTTCCCCGAGGGGCCGCGGCGTACTGGATTTCCCGCTTTCGCGGGGAATGACACCGGTGGGCTTGGTCGCCCTACTCCGCCGGATTGGCCGGCGTCGACACGTCGGTGCCGGTGGCAGCCTGCGAAGCCGCCGCCTTCTTCTCCACCATCGCCACCGCGATGATCGAGCCCTCGTACAGCGCCATCAGCGGAATGGCCAGGGAGCACTGGCTCAGCACGTCGGGCGGTGTCAGCACGGCCGCGATGACGAAGGCAATCACGATGAAGTAGCGGCGCTTCTCGCGCAGCATCTTCGAGGTGACGATGCCGATGCGGCCGAGCAGCGTCAGGATCACCGGAAGCTGGAAGGCGATGCCGAAAGCGAAGATCAGCGACATCATCAGCGACAGATATTCGCCGACCTTGGGCAGGAGCTGGATTTGCGCGGTCTCGTCGCTGCCGGCCTGCTGCATGCCGAGCGAGAAGCGGACCAGCATCGGCAGCACGACGAGATAGACCAGCGCCGCACCGAGCACAAAGAAGAACGGGGTGGCGACCAGATACGGCAGGAAGGCCTGCTTCTCGTGCTTATAGAGCCCGGGCGCGACGAACTTGTAGATCTGCGTCGCCACGATCGGGAACGAGATGAAGCCGGCGCCGAACAGCGCGAGCTTCAGCTGTGTGATGAAATATTCCAGCAGCGCCGTGTAGATGAACTTGGAGTTCTCGGGCCCCGCGACCCACACGAACGGCCAGACCAGCACGTTGTAGATCTGCTTGGCGAAGAAGAAGCAGAAGATGAAGGCAATGCCAAAGCCGAGCAGCGCCTTGATCAGCCGCGAGCGCAGCTCGATCAGATGGTCCATCAGCGGGGCTTTGCTGGCCTCGATATCGGCGTCGGTCATGACGCTTTGGCGTCCTTGATCGCCTCGGATGGCGCGGTGTCCTGCGCAACCGGTGCCTGTTCGACGTCACGGGTGATCGCGAGCGGCTCGTTCGCAGCCGCATGCGCTTCGGCTTCCATGAAGGTCGCAGGCGTCGGCGTTTCCGGTGCCGTCGGTGTGACGGGCGGATCGATGGCGGTGGTGGCAGGCGTCTCTGCCGGCTTGTCCAGCGCATCGACGCGGAGCGCGTCGCTGACGTCCTTCTGGAGCGAGGTCAGCGGATTGTTGCTGGTAAAGCCGGTTGCGGCTTCCTTGACCTCGTCAAAGCTCTTCTTGAGGTCGGCCATCTCGGCCTCGCGCATCGCTTCCTGGAACTGGCCCTGGAACTCCGCGGCCATCTTGCGGGCCTTGCCCATCCATTGCCCGACCATGCGCAGCACGCCCGGAAGCTCTTTCGGGCCGATGGCGATCAGGGCCACCACGCCGACGAGGACCAGTTCACTCCACCCGATGTCGAACATGAGGTCTTCCGTTCACGCCAGCCGGAGCCGGCCCAATCCTCGCGCGCAGGATCGGGGCCGCTACCCGTGTCTCGCGTGCTCTCTGGCTCAGACGGCCTTGCTGCCGACGTCGGACCGTGTGGCGGTCGGAGCACCATTGTGCTCGATCGACTTGGCCGGCTCGGGCTTCTCGGCGGGCTTGTCGTCGTCCTGCATGCCCTTCTTGAACGCCTTTATGCCCTGCGCCACGTCGCCCATCAGATCCGAAATCTTGCCGCGGCCGAACAGCAGCAGGACCACTGCGATCACCAAGATCCAGTGCCAAATGCTGAGTGAACCCATCCTGCAACCCTCCAAACGCGCATGGCCGGGACCCGGCCGATCTTCACCGAAACGTAGGCTTGGCAGGTCTCAAAAACAAGGACCAAGGCAGTGCCAATTCGCTGTCGGCACTACGCAATCTTGCTAGTGTTAACCGGTCGCAGGGCCCGTAAACGGACGGGCGTCACTCCTCAGTGCCGCCATCGCCGCCGCCCTCATTGCCGCCTTGCGGCGTCTCGGGCTCGACCACAGGCGCCAGCGCAAGATCGAGGTCCTCGCCCGGTTCCAGCGGATCCTCGTCTTCGCGCAGAGCCGGGTCGTCGGATGGCGTCGGCACGCTAAATCCGGTTGGCAGCCGCGAATCCAGCAGGCCCGTGCCCTTCAGCTCTTCGAGGCCCGGCAGGTCGCCGAGCTGTTCCAGGGTGAACTGCGACAGGAATTCCTCGGTGGTTCCGAAGGTCAGGGGACGGCCGGGCGTCTTGCGGCGACCACGCGGCTTGATCCAACCGGTCTCGAGCAGCACGTCGAGCGTGCCCTTTGAGGTCACGACACCGCGGATCTCCTCGATCTCGGCACGTGTCACCGGCTGGTGATAGGCGATGATCGCCAGCACCTCGATCGCCGCACGCGACAGGCGGCGGGTCTCGGTGGTCTCCCGCGTCATCAGCCAGGCGAGATCGCCGGCCGTGCGGAAGGTCCATTTGTTGGCGACACGCACGAGGTTGACGCCGCGCGAGGCATAATCGGCCTGGAGCTGCTCAAGCGCGACCTTCACGTCCACGCCCTCGGGCATGCGCTTGGCCAGCGTTGCGGTATCCAGCGGTTCACTCGACGCGAACAGCAGCGCTTCCAGCAGCCGCAATTCCTCGGGTCGCGCCTGGGATTCGTTGTCCATCGGCTCGGCCTCTTCCACCCGCACTTCAGCCAGGCTTGCCATGGCAGAT
Organism: Bradyrhizobium sp. R2.2-H; assembly: GCF_004346455.1. NCBI lineage: Bacteria > Pseudomonadati > Pseudomonadota > Alphaproteobacteria > Hyphomicrobiales > Nitrobacteraceae > Bradyrhizobium > Bradyrhizobium sp. R2.2-H. The sequence continues at coordinate 696,963 of NZ_SMBR01000002.1, read as the reverse complement.
TCTCCTTCTTGCACTTAGGCGACCGGCGCGTCGGGCGCAGGAGCTGCGTCCGGGACCGGTTTTGGGCGCCCTTTCCGGAAATAGATCGGCGCAAACGCCTCTTTCTGGTTCAGCTCGAGCTGGCCTTCGCGCACCAGTTCGAGCGCGGCGGCGAAGCTCGAGGCGAACACGGTTGCCCGCTGCGTCGGATCGGCGACGTGCCGGATCAGAAAATCGTCCAGCACGCCCCAGTCGTCCTGTTCGTTGAGGCTGCCGACCAATCGCTCCAGCGTGGCGCGCGCTTCCGCAAGCGACCACACGGTGCGCTTCGCCAGATGCACGCTCGCCAGCACGCGCGACTGGCGCTGCGCGGCGTAGGCGGTGAGCAGGTCGTACAGCGTCGCGGTGTATTTCGGATGCTTGATCTCGGCGATCTGCTCGGGCTCGCCGCGCGGGAAGATGTCGCGCTGCAATTGCGGCCTGTTCATGAGCCGGTTGGCCGCTTCGCGAATGGCTTCCAGCCGGCGCAGGCGGTTGGCCAGTGCCGTCGCCATCTGCTCCGCGCTTGGGCCTTCCGCACTCGGCGGCTCCGGCAGCAGCAGGCGCGACTTCAGGAAGGCAAGCCAAGCCGCCATGACGAGGTAGTCGGCGGCAAGCTCGAGCCGGATCTTGCGCGCGGCCTCGATGAAGTGGAGGTACTGGTCGGCCAGCGCCAGGATCGAAATCTTGGCGAGGTCGACCTTCTGCTGCCGCGCCAATGCGAGCAGGAGGTCGAGCGGGCCCTCATAGCCCTCGACGTCCACCACCAACGCCGGCTCACCCTCGGCGAGCTCTGCGGGCCGCCCGGTTTCGAACGATAGGATTTCTGCGGTCATGCCGATGCCGTGTTTGCCCGTGCGATCAATGCGTCCAGTTCCGCGCGCGCGGCCGCCCGGTCGAGTGGCTGCGGCGGCTTGCGTGCGGCGAGCGCGGCTTTCGCCCGCTCCAATGCCCTGCCCGACAATTCAGGTGTCTGGCGAGCGACGTCGCGCATCTCCTCGATGTTGCCGTTGCAATGCAGGGCTACGTCGCAGCCGGCCGCGAAGATGGCGCGGGTCCGCTCGGCGATATTCCCCGACAGCGCGTTCATCGACACGTCATCACTCATTAACAAACCCTGGAACCCGATTGCGCCGCGAATCACATCAGCAATCATTGTCGCAGATGTCGTCGCCGGATGGGCGGGGTCGACGGCGCTAAACACAACATGTGCAGTCATGGCCATCGGCAGATCCGCGAGTGGCTTGAACGCGGCGAAATCGGTCCGCTCCAGCTCGTCCCGGGGCGTGTCGACCGTCGGCAGCTTGAAATGGGTGTCGGCGGTCGCCCGGCCATGCCCGGGAATATGCTTGAGAACCGGCAGGACGCCACCCTGCTCTAGGCCCTCGGTAACCGCACGGGCAATTGCAGCGACCTTGCCCGGCTCGGTGCCATAGGCCCGGTTCCCGATGACGGCGTCGGCACCCGGCACGGGCACATCGGCCAGCGGCAGGCAATCCACGGTGATGCCGAGATCAGCGAGATCGGCAGCGATCAGGCGGGCGCTCAGGCGCGCCGCGGCGAGCCCGAGTGCCGAATCAGTGTCGTACAAATTCGAGAATACAGCGCCCGGCGGATAGACCGGCCAGTGCGGCGGGCCCAGCCGCTGCACTCGTCCGCCCTCCTGATCGATCAGGACCGGAGCATCGGGAGCATTGGCAATCGCCCGCAATTCCGCAACCAATGCAGCGACTTGGGCTGGTGTCGCGACGTTGCGCTTGAACAGGATGAAGCCCCATGGGCGTTCGGCACGGATAAACTCCCGCTCGGCGGCGGTCAGTTCCGTTCCGGATACGCCGGTAATGAAGGCCCGCGTGCTCATAACGGCCGATTAACCCTGCCCCGCGAGGGGGTCAAGGAAACGGCCGTTAATTCCTCTGGACGAAGCAAGCGGACAGGCCTGCGGACTTCAGGCTGTTGCAAGCATGCGTCGCCTCCTCGGCCGAAGCGTAGGGACCCGCGAAGGCGCGGTAGACGATCCCCTTGCCCTTGTCGGTCAGATCGACCCGCTTGATCACCGGCGAACGGGAGCCGAGCACGCTGCCGTATTTGCTCTGAAGCACTCGGTAGGACGCCGCGGCGCTGTCTTCGCTTTGCTGCGAAGACACCTGCACGATGTAGCCGCCACCGCTGCTGGCGGGGGCGATTTGCGTCGGGTTGGTGGCAGCCATCCGATGCGCAGGCTCGGCCGTCGGTCCCGACTGCGGCGCGAGCGAAAGCGGCTGGTTGAGGCTGGCATTTGCCGAGGTCGGCGAATTGTGCGGCGCCGCCGTCGCAGCGGGCGCGGCAACAGGCTTGGGCGCGGCGATCGTCGGCTTGGCGGCGGCCGATTGCGGCACGGTGCCGTCGGTCTGGTCGCCCTTAACGGCGACGGTCCGGATCGGGCGCGGCGAATTGCTCGGCAACGTCCCATTGCCTGGGACCGGTCCCGTGCTGGGCGACGGAACCGCAGATGGCGAGACGCTTGCCACCGACGGTGGGTTCGCATTCTGGTTCAGCGGCGGGAACACGACGCGAGGACCGCCAGCCTTGGCGTTGACGTCGACGGGCGCCTCCTCTCGCGGCACGATCTTCTCAGTGCCGTCACCGCTGGCCATACGGTCCGGCACTTTGGCCGATGAGTCCGTCGGCGCCGGCACGATCTTGGTCGGCGTGTTGTCAGCCTTGATGATCGGCGGCTCGCCGCTGCGGGGCGAGCCCAGATAGGTCTTGTAGGCGAAGGCCGCACCTGTACCGACCACGGCGAGCGCGAGGATCGCCGCGACCGTCATCATGCCGCCGCGCTGCTTCTTCGGCTCTTCGATTTCTGCGTCGTCGGGATAGTCGCTTTGGAATGCGTAGGGGTCGTCCGGGTAGGCGGGATCGCGCTGATAGTCCTGCTTGCCTGTCTCAAGCCGGCCGTAGAGCGCATCGTCGTAGCGCGACGGATCGGGCTGCGCGTACGACTCCTGCTCGGCCTGATCCTGGTAAGCTTGGCCGTGCTGCTGGTAGGCCTGAGTTTGATATGCCTGTTCCTGATAAGAGTGATCCTGATAGGCCTGAGCCTGATGAACATCGGGCTCGGGCGCGGCAGGCTTGGCCGAATAGCGATGCAGCGGATGAACCGGGCTGACCGAGACGGGATAGTCAGGCTCCGGCGCGGGTGCAGGCTGCACGTTGGCGCGTCGCATCCATGAGGGCGGCCCGGGCGGCGGCGGGGCCTGCTCGGCATAATCCTGTTGATCATCGTCCTGGCGAAAATCGTCCTGGCGATAATCGTCCGGATGATAGCTCCGGGTCGGCGTTGCCGGCGCGCGCGCGGTCGGCCGGCCCTGCGCTGCAAACGGATCGGTTTGTCCGATCAGGCGGGCGAGCTCGGCCAAGGGATCATTTTCCGCCTTCCCATGCTGATCGCCACCGCGACCATAGTCATCGGAAGGAAACGGTCTGTCCTGATATCGTTCGGCCATCGTAATGATGCGTCCCTTCGGGAAAGCCGCGCACCCCTCGACCAAGGCGCGGCCTTCGACCCACAAGGCTTTCAACCAAGTCTAAGCGATCCGGCTTCTGCCGGTTACCCCCGATTTCCCCTTAAGTAGTTCGCCCCAAACTACCGCATCTCGTCCGGGGCATGGACGCCGAGGATGGCGAGGCCCGATGCCAGGACCGAGACGACGCCCTGGACCATGGCCAGTCGCGCCATTGTAAGATCTGCATCATTATTGATAATGAAGCGTAAATAGGGCAAATCGCGCCCCTTCGTCCAAAGTGCGTGAAATTCGCTCGCTAACTCATAGAGATAAAAGGCAATTCGGTGCGGCTCGTGGGCCGCGGCGGCGGCCTCGAGCATGCGAGGAAAAATTGCGAGGCGCTTGAGAAGATCGAGTTCGACCGGGTCCGACAGCCGCTCCACGGCCGACTCACTGAGCCAGGCGATCCGTTTGCCGGTATCCTCGGGCAGTTCCGGGAACACCTCGGCGCGCGCGTTGCGGAAGATCGAGTGGCCGCGGGCGTGACCGTACTGGACGTAGAACACCGGATTGTCGCGCGACTGTTCCATGACCTTGGCGAGGTCGAAATCGAGCACCGCGTCGTTCTTCCGGTAGAGCATCATGAAGCGGACCGCGTCCTGACCGACCTCATCCACCACCTCACGCAAGGTGACGAAGTCCCCGCTCCGCTTCGACATTTTGACCGGCTCGCCGTTGCGCAAGAGCTTCACAAGCTGAACGATCTTGACGTCGAGCGCACCCTTTCCGGAGGTAGTCGCTTTTACCGCCGCCTGCATGCGCTTGATGTAGCCGCCATGGTCGGCGCCCCAGACGTCGATCATTTCGGCGAAGCCGCGATCAAACTTGTTCTTGTGGTAGGCGATGTCGGAGGCAAAGTAAGTGTAGGAATTGTCCGATTTGATCAGGGGACGATCGACGTCGTCGCCGTAGGCGGTCGCCTTGAACAGCAACTGCTCGCGATCCTCCCAATCCTCGACGGGGGCGCCCTTCGGCGGCGGCAGGCGACCTTCGTAGATGTCGCCCTTGGCACGCAGGAAATCGATGGTCTCGGCAACCTTGTTGTTGCCCGTCTCGATCAGCGAGCGCTCGGAGAAGAACACGTCGTGGCGGATGTTGAGGGCGGCGAGATCGTCCTTGATCTCGTCCATCATCATCGCGATGGCCTTGGCACGCACCGGGGGCAGCCATTCCGCCTCGCTCATCGCGAGAAGCTTGTCGCCGTGCTCCTTCGCCAGCGCCTGACCGACCGGCTTGAGGTAGTCGCCGGGATAGAGCCCTTCGGGAATGGCACCGATGTCCTCGCCGAGCGCTTCGCGATACCTCAGGAACGCGGAGCGTGCGAGCACGTCGACCTGGGCGCCGGCATCGTTGATGTAGTACTCGCGCGTGACGTCGTGGCCGGCGAACTGGAGCAGGCTTGCCAGCGCGTCGCCGAACACGGCGCCGCGGCAATGGCCGACATGCATCGGCCCGGTGGGATTGGCCGAGACGTATTCGACATTGACCTTGGAGCCACCGCGGACGCGGCCGTAATCGGCGCCTTCGCGCAGCACGGTCCGGAGCGCCTCGGCCCAGGCGGCCGGCTTGAGCGTCAGGTTGATGAAGCCGGGACCGGCGACGTCGACCTTGGCGATCAACGCGTCGGCACGGAGCCGCTCGGCGATCTGCTCGGCGAGGTCGCGCGGCTTTGCCTTCGCCTCTTTCGCCAGCACCATGGCAGCGTTGGTCGCCATGTCGCCATGGGAGGCATCGCGCGGCGGTTCGACCACCACGCGTGAAAAATCGATGCCCTCCGGCCAATTGGCGTCCGCCGCAAGCGCGCGGCAGGCGGCGTGCACGCGCGCGAGCACGTCGGCGAACAGATGCAGGGATGAGGGTGTCTGGGGCATGGCCGCCGCCTAACGCAAATCCGGGGTCGAGTCAAAGAGCCGCTGGTGCTCGGTGAGTGCGAAACGATCCGTCATTCCGGCTATGAAATTGCCGATCCGCCGGGCGCGGTCGCCCTCGTCGTCCGCGTCCGCCCCCAGCAGCCATTCCGGCGGCAGCTCGCCGGGGGATTTCAGGTATTTTGCGAACAGGTCGAACAGGATCTGCTCCGCCTCCCCCATCACCCGCATCACCCGCTTGTGGCGGTACATGTGCTGGTACAAGAAGGCCTTGATGGCGGCCTCTTCCTCCGCGACCTCGGCGGGGAACGCGATCAGCGCCCGGCTCTGCTGGCGCACCTCCTGAGCCGATTGCGGCTTGGTGGCGGCGAGGTTCTTCCGTGCCTCCGCAAACACCGCCCCGATCAGGTGCGAGATCAGCTCGCGCACCAGCTCGGCGCCGCGCCGGACGTCTTCAAGGTCGGGATAATGCGCGGCGATCCCGGCGATGATCTCCGCGGTCAGCGGCATCACCTTGAGTTCGTCGAGGTGGAACAGGCCGGCGCGCAGGCCGTCGTCGATGTCGTGGGCGTCATAGGCGATGTCGTCCGCGATGGCGGCGACCTGCGCCTCCAGCGAAGCGAAGCTCCACAATTCGAGGTCGTAGGTCTTGACGTAGTCGGCGATGCCGACGGGAATGCCGTGCTCGCGATAGCGCCCGACCGGGGCGCCGCTACGGTCGGTCAGCGGACCGTTGTGCTTGACGATGCCCTCCAGCGATTCCCAGGTGAGGTTGAGCCCGTCGAACTCGGGATAGCGGTGCTCGAGCGAGGCGACGACGCGGAGCGTCTGGGCGTTATGGTCGAAGCCGCCGAATTCCTTCAGGCAGGCATCCAGCGCCCGCTCGCCGGCATGCCCGAACGGCGGATGGCCGAGATCGTGCGCGAGCGCGAGGGTTTCGGTGAGGTCCTCGTCCAGCCCGAGCTGCCGGGCCAGCGCCCGGGCGATCTGCGCCACCTCCAGCGAATGGGTCAGCCGGGTGCGGTAATGGTCGCCCTCGTGGAACACGAACACCTGGGTCTTGTACTTCAACCGGCGGAAGGCGGTGGAATGGATCACCCGGTCGCAATCCCGCCGGAACGGGCTGCGGGTCCGGCTCGGGGGCTCGGGGACCAGCCGGCCGCGGCTGCGATCGGGATCGCAGGCATAGGGCGCGCGGGGGGCTGCCATTCCGACGGACACGGCGAATTTAGTCCCTATCCATTTGATTCTGCGTATGGTGGCACTTAACTATGTCGGACGCGGGATACCAAATGAATTGGGCAAGACCCCTGTGTGACTGCGGGACTATCGGAGACGAACGATGACGACTGCCGTGACCATCAGCGACCGGGCCGCACGCCGGATTGGGGAGATCCTCAAGGGCGAAGGTTCCGGCGCGATGCTGCGCATCTCCGTCGAGGGCGGCGGCTGCTCCGGCTTCCAGTACAAGTTCGACATCGACCGTGCCCGGACCGACGACGATCTCGTGATCGAGCAGGACAATGCGGTGGTGCTGGTCGATTCCGCCTCGCAGCCATTCCTGGCGGGATCGCAGGTCGATTTCGTCGACGATCTGATCGGCGCCTCGTTCCGCGTCAACAATCCCAATGCCACGGCGTCCTGCGGCTGCGGGACCAGCTTCTCGGTCTGACCGGCTACGCGCCCGTCATCTGCCTTTCCTCCTCCGTCCACTCCACCTCATCAGGCATCAGCTCCGGCTGGAGCGGTGCATCCTCCGACATGACGTGGCCGTCCAGCGCGCGCAGGAGTGCCGCGATCAGCGCCGGCTTGCGCAGCGGCTTGGCGAGCAAGTCCGACATGCCCGCCTCACGGCAAATCTTGATGTCCTCGGGGAAGGCGTTGGCGGTAAGCGCGACGATCGGCAAGGCTTCGAAGCGCCCGCCTTGCGCGCGGATCGCGCGGGTGGCGGCAAGCCCGTCCATATCGGGCATGCGCACGTCCATCAGCACGATATCATAATTGCCCTCGGATGCCGCCGCGACGGCCTCGGCGCCGTCGGCGACGACGCGAAGCTCGACGTCGAAGGATCCCAGCATCTTGCTCACGACCATGCGGTTGACGGCATCGTCCTCCGCGACCAGCACCTTCAGCGGCCGGTCGAGGCCGGCAATGCGGGCTTTGAGATCGTCGGCCTCGTCGCGGCCGTCTACCTGATCGAGCGTCTGCGCCTGGCTCCAGGGCAACACCAGCGTGAAACGGAAGGTCGAGCCTTCGCCCGGCGTCGAGGTGACGCCGATGGTGCCGCCCATCTGCTCGATGATGCGCCGTGAGATCGCAAGGCCGAGGCCGGTGCCGCCGAAGCGACGGCTGATCGAGGCATCGGCTTGCGCGAAATCGCTGAAGAGCTGGCCGAGCTTTTCGGGGGCGATGCCGATGCCGCTGTCGGTCACCGTCCATTCGACGGTCGCCAGCAGGTCGCGTCGCGCCTGGCAGGTGACCGAAATCGTCACCTCGCCTTGGTCGGTGAACTTCACCGCATTGGACGCGAGATTGAGCAGCACCTGGCGGATGCGTGCGACGTCGCCGCGCAGGGTCGGCGGCAGGTTCGGATCGAGTTCGACCTTGACCGTCAGCCCCCTGTTCTTGGCGCTCGCGCGAATAACGGTCGCGACAGCCTCGACCAGCGCCTGCGGGGCGAAGTCGATCGCCTCGAAGGTGAAGCGCCCGGCCTCGAGCTTGGACAAGTCGAGAATATCGTTGAGGATGCGCTGGAGATTGTCGCCGGAGTCGCGGATCGTGGTGACGGCTTCGCGCTGCTCCGGATCGAGCTTGGTTTCGAGCAGCATGCTGGCGAGCCCGAGCACGCCGTTCATCGGCGTGCGGATCTCGTGGCTCATCACCGCGAGGAAGTCCGACTTGGCGCGGTTCTCGGCCTCGGCCTTTTCCGCGCGCCAACGCTCGGTCACGTCGCGCCCGAAGCCGCGATAGCCGAGGAAATGTCCCTCGCGGTCATAGGCGGGCTTCGCCGTCAGCGACCACAGCCGCGCCTCGCCGCCGGCAACGACCTTGAGGTTCATCTCGTGCAAGGGCTCGTTCTGCTCCATCAGGCCGACAACGTTGTAGGCTGCGCGCTTGTCGTCCGGGCAGAGCATGTCGAGCACGTCGGCGAAATAGGATCCCTTCAACAGCGGAAGCGGCAGCTGCGCGACGTCCGCGAAGCGTTGGGGCACGTCGATCAGATGCCCGTCGGCGTCGGTCTGCCATAGCCAGTCGCTGGCGTTCTCCTGAAAATCCTTCAGCAGCAGCGAGATGATCTCGGTCTGGCGCTCGAGCTCGAGCTGGGCCTTGAGATTGCCGAGGAACAGATTGCCCTGCGAGACGATGTTGCGCGCCATGAAGAATGCGAACAGCAGCAGGAACACCGAGGTCACGAGATAGGGCCCGGTGCCGCACAGCAGCAGCGCGCCGGCGCAGGCGACGGTCATGGTGGCGAGATAGACGAGGCCCGCGCGCGGGAAGGTCGAGAGCGTGAAGGCGCCGCCCGACATCATGCCGACCATCAGGCAGGCCAGGATGAGCTGACTGGTCGGCTCGATGCGGCTGAACAGCGCGAGCGGCAGCGTGCCCCAGATCGCGGCGAGGAAGAATGCCTGCCGCAGCATCTGCCGTGCGGCGCGGGGCGAAGCCTCTTGCGGCGGGTTCTGGTGCGACCGTTGCCAGGCGCGCACCGCGAGCGAGGCGGTGACGGCGAGCGTCAGGCCCCAGATCGCGAGGAAGTCGTTCCAGCCCCTGCCCCAGAACAGGATCAGCACGATGGCGACGTTCAGCATCGTCACCGCCATCGTCACCGGCATCAGCCGCGTCACGGCGTCGATCTGCTTGGCGCGGATGCGGCGGATTTCGCGCTCGCTGAGATCGGCCGTCAGCCCGTCCTCGATCTCGAAGCCGCCGAGCCAATACAGGAATGCGCCGATCAGGCCATCACGCGGCTCAGTTCGCTTCATCGACTCGTCCGGCCAACCCATCCGCGGAACCTTTCGATCATCAATGGCCCGCCGCATGCTTAGACCGGGTTAATTTTGTGGGAGATTTTGCGGCGTCCTTGACGGGCGCGTTTGCAGTTTGTTCTAACCATGGCCCCGCCCGGAGCCCCTCCCTATGTCCATCAGAGTAGCCACCTGGAACGTGAACTCGGTCCGGCAGCGGATCGATCTCCTGCTGACCTGGCTGAAGGAGTGCCAGCCCGACATCGTCTGCCTCCAGGAGATCAAATGCGTCGACGAGGCCTTTCCGCGGCTGGAGATCGAGGCGCTGGGCTACAACGTCGTCACCCATGGGCAGAAGACGTTCAACGGCGTCGCCCTGCTCTCGAAGCTGCGATTCGACGAGACCAAGTCGGGGCTTGCCGGCGACGACGAGGATGCGCACGCCCGCTTCCTCGAGGGCGTGGTCACGCTCAAGCGCGGGGTGCTGCGCATCGCCTGTCTTTATCTGCCCAATGGCAACCCGGTCGGGAGCGACAAATATCCCTACAAGCTCAAATGGATGTCCCGGCTTCTTGAATATTCGAAGGAGCGCCTCAAGGCTGAGGAACCGCTGATCCTTGCGGGCGACTTCAATGTCATCCCGCATGCCCGCGACGTGCACAATCCAGCCGCCTGGACCGAGGACGCCCTGTTCAAGACGGAGACGCGCGAGAGCTTCCAGTCCCTGCTCGGCCTCGGCCTGACCGACGCCCTGCGCGCCGTCACCGATGAGCCCGGGCTCTACACTTTCTGGGACTACCAGGCCGGGGCCTGGCAGAAGAACCAGGGCCTGCGGATCGACCACCTGCTGCTGTCGCCACAGGCCAGCGACCGGCTCGCCAATGTCGGCATCGACAGCTATGTGCGCAGCTGGGAGAAGCCGTCGGACCACGTTCCGGTGTGGGCGGATCTGGATCTCGACGCGGCGTGAGCGCCGATCAGGTGGCGGGCACGGCGCCAAGGCGCCTTTGCCCAGCCTGCGGGACCTCACCTAGTCCCGGCGGCCCTGCACCCACTGCTCCAGCATTTGCAGGCACATGGCGCGGTCGTCGTCGGAAGCCTTGGCGAAGGCGCGGTTGTAACTTTCCTTGATCCAGGTCTCCTCGGCGCCGGCGCTGTCGCGCGCCAGGGTCAGCCACATCAGGCCGCGCGCGGCCTGTCGCGGCAGGCGGTCGCCGTTGAACAGCATCTGGCCGAGCAGCGCCTGCGCCTGGTGCTGGCCCTTCTGCGCGGCGAGGCCGAGCCAGCGCGCACCATAGCGGAAATCCTCGCGCGAGGCGTCCGGGGTCTTCAGGTACAGCCGCGCGAGATCGTATTGCGCGTCGGCGTTGCCGAAATAGGAGGCCGCATAGGAGAACATCTCCCGCGCCCGCTCCGGGTCCGACTTGATCTTCGAGTTCGGGATGCCGCTGAGATAATAGCGGCCGAGCGCGACGAAGGCGTTGGCCACGATCTGCGCCTGCGGCGCCGACGGGCTGTCCTCGGCATGCGCGTTGGCGATCCGGCTGAAATACTCGAAGGCACGCAAATCGTCCTGGGCGACGCCGTCGCCGTTGGCGTACATGCGGCCGAGCTTCCACTGCGCGATGGGGTGGCCACCCTCGGCGGCATATTGCAGCGCGCTGAGCGAGGCTTCCTGGGTTGCGACTGCCGGCGGAACCTTGGTGCGCACTGCACCGGCGGCGCCCGGCAAGGTGGTCACGACCGGGATGGCCGCGTCCTTGGGGTTGACCGGCGCGCCGTCGAAGGCGAGCGCCGGCGCGGCCAACGCAGCCGCCCCCAACACAAACGCAACTATGGCACGCCTAGATGTCCGCATAGCACTGTTTCTCGTGCGCGCCGCCTGGATGGGTTACCGCCCCACCGACCGCCGGTCCGACCTGCTGAGCATATTTCCAGAGCACACCCGACGTATGGTTAGTCGCGCGCGCGCTCCATTTGGTTTTGCGCTGGGCGAGCTCGGCGTCGCTCAATTTTACGTTAAGGCTACCGGCGACCGCGTCGATCTCGATGATGTCGCCGTCCTCGAGCAGCCCGATCGGGCCGCCGACCGCCGCCTCCGGCCCGACATGGCCGATGCAGAAGCCGCGGGTGGCGCCGGAGAAGCGGCCGTCGGTGATGAGCGCAATCTTGCCGCCCATGCCCTGGCCGGTCAGCGCCGCTGTGGTCTGGAGCATTTCCCGCATGCCGGGACCGCCCTTCGGCCCCTCGTAGCGGATCACGATGACTTCGCCTTCACGGTAGGTACGCTTCTGGACCGCCTCGAAAGCGTCCTCCTCACGGTCGAAGCACCTGGCCGGACCGGTAAACCTGAGGTTGGACATTCCCGCGACTTTCACGATCGCACCTTCTGGCGCCAAATTGCCCTTCAGACCGACCACACCGCCTGTCACGGTGATGGGCTTGTCTGCCGGGTGCACCACGTCCTGGTGCGGATTCCATTTCACGCTCTTGAGGTTTTCGGCGATCGTGCGGCCCGTGACGGTAAGGCAATCACCGTGCAGGAAGCCATTGTCGAGCAGCGTCTTCATCAGAAGCGGTATGCCACCTACTTCAAACATGTCTTTGGCGACATAACGGCCGCCCGGCTTCAAATCCGCGACATAAGGTGTCTTTTTGAAGATTTCGGCGACGTCGAACAGGTCGAACTTGATGCCGACCTCATGCGCGATCGCCGGCAGGTGCAGCGCAGCATTGGTCGAGCCGCCGGAGGCCGCAACCACGGCAGCCGCATTCTCCAGCGCCTTGCGGGTGACGATGTCGCGCGGCCGGATGTTCTGGGCGATCAGGTCCATCACCTTCTCGCCCGCGGTCATGCAGAATGCGTCGCGAATTTCGTAGGGTGCCGGGGCACCGGCAGAGTACGGCAAAGCGAGGCCGATCGCCTCCGAGACGGTCGCCATGGTGTTGGCGGTGAACTGCGCGCCGCAAGCGCCCGCCGACGGACAGGCCACACGCTCGATCTCGTCGAGGTCCTCGTCCGACATGGCGCCGACCGAGTGCTTGCCGACCGCCTCGAACATGTCCTGCACGGTGACCTGCTGCCCGCGGAAATTGCCGGGCAGGATCGAGCCGCCATAGATGAAGATCGAGGGCACGTTGAGGCGGACCATCGCCATCATCATGCCCGGCAGCGACTTGTCGCAGCCGGCAAGGCCGACCAGCGCGTCATAGGCGTGACCGCGCACCGTCAACTCGACCGAATCGGCGATGCATTCCCGCGACGGCAGCGAGGAGCGCATGCCGTCATGGCCCATGGCGATGCCATCGGTGACGGTGATGGTGCAGAATTCGCGCGGCGTGCCGCCGGCCGACGCCACGCCCTTCTTCACCGCCTGGGCCTGGCGCATCAGTGCGATGTTGCAGGGAGCAGCCTCGTTCCAGCAGGAGGCGACGCCGACGAAAGGCTGGTGGATCTGATCGGTGGTCAGCCCCATGGCGTAGAAGTAGGACCGATGGGGCGCACGCGCAGGGCCTTCCGTCACGTGACGGCTCGGCAGCCTCTGCTTGTCAATCTTTGCGACCATCGCAACCAGTTTCCCCGGCCAACCCTTTCAGACCCGAAAAATCAGAGCCAAGATTTGAATCGACCTTGGGACTTTCTCGTCGCCTTCGAAGACCGCCACTGCCTTAAAACATTAGAGTGATTTTATTCATGTTCGGGTGTGGCCAAAAAGCGGCGACGATGCGAACCACGGGTGGTCAGGGTTAAATGCGGGGTGAGTGTTGCGAGGACACAACAATCGTGGCGTGGAGGACACGACTAAAGCTACTTTGATACCTCCGCCAAGGAGCCATCTGTCAACTTCAGATTTTGGGACGGACGCAGGCCGCCCATTTCTGCCGCGAGAACAACGCACCCCGGCGGCTGAGTCGGCTTAGGCATTGCTGCCTCAACGCGCACCTGAAATTGCAGACGCGCCTTCGCATTCTCGCGGCTGAATTCGCCCGAGCTTTGCTTGGTCACTCCACCCTCTCAAGCCAAGAGGGCGCAGGGAAGACCGGGTGCTGACCTCGCACCCGCGGTCCGCTGCGCGAAGATGTAGCGCAAAGAGACCGCACAGCAGCATACAGGTGGTGCCAATCACTCGGCCTTCCCTGCGCGATGGTCGGACGGCTTATGCCGCGCTCTCCCGGGAGCCGAGTTCGTTCTGGCCTCCCTCACCCTCGCGAAATTCACCGACCTCCGCGCCGGTTGACGCGACTGCCCGCATCCGCAAGAACTTGACCGTAGCAACGACGGCCAGGACCACACGGTTTTGCCGTACGCACGGCCCGCCATTTCGCCGCAGTTTTCCCGGGCCCCGTCGACGAAGCCGGAAACTTACAGACGAGACGAAGCCTGACAGCGCCGTTCGTCCGCGCGCGGCCACGAGCTCACCGGGGACTACCCTCCCTGCCCGCACCTTTCGCGCCCGACGCTGCCGCGTCCACCGCAAGCCCGACTCGCGACAATGACGACCTCACGATCGCCCCTCAAGGATGAGCCGGGATGGGCGACACATACGCTATTTCCGAATTTCGGTAAAGCGGAATATTTTCACGCTGACGGATTGACAGAGGGCGACACAGGCGACGCCACCCGGATGGCGCGGAAGCGTAGTCCGGGAGGGGCGCGCTATGGAACGATTTGTCCCGGATTCGCCGCGCTCCATCCAGGCGACGCGAGCACTGCTCAGGCCGACATCACTCCCTTGCGCCCAAACGGATCGAGCAGGCGCACGACCTCGCAGACGGCGACGAGGCCGGCGAGCCAGGCGACATTGGTCAGCCCAATGCGCGTGACGATGGCTGCGGTGAAGGCGGCCTCTCCGCCCAGGAACGGCGTGGCGGCGAGCAGCGCGAGCTCGTAGGCCGCATAGGCGGCAACGAGCGCGAGCGCCAGCATCAGCGTCGTGCGGCCCTGCGGCAGCATGCGGAGCACGGCCGACGCCACTGCGGTCGCCAGCAGCGCAGCCGCGCCAATGACGAAACCCCAGGCGATGGTGCTGCCATCGATGGGATAGTGCAGCGCGCCGAAACCGATGCTCTGGTTCACGAGCCAAGCGCCGGTGACGACGAGCAGCGCCGGACGCAGCGGCAGCATTGCAGCCGCGACCACGGCGAAGGCCGCGAACGGCGTCGCACAGGCGAACGCAAAACTTGCGAGCGCGCACGATACCGTCAGCAGCGCGAAGCCGAACATCGGAGCGAGACGCGGCGCCACCGGATGGAGGCGGAAACCGTCGCCGCCGGACGGCAGGATATTGAGAGCCATAAGTAATCTCCTTCTCTTCGAGTTTTAGTCCATTTGGGGGCCTGTGACAGCCCCATTGAAATCAAAACGTGGCGCCGGCCTTGAGCAGATAGGTCCGACCGGGTAGCGGATAGGCGCTGAAGCGACCGTCCGTGAAGGTGCTTGCGACGGCGTAGTCGTAGTAGAGCGCGTTCAGCACATTGTTGACGCTGAGCGACCAGAAGTAGCGCTCATATTGGCCGCTGAGCTTGAGGTCGATCGTGCCATTGGCGGGAATCGGCTTCTGGGTTCCGGCCTGGTCGTTGTCCATGCGGCGCTCGCTCCAGAAGCGCGCGGTGGCGTCCAGCACCAGAAAGTTCTGCCAGATGTTCCAGGTGAGGCCCGCGCTCGCGGTGTAGCGCGACACCAGCGGCACGTCGTTGCCCGCCCAGACGCCTTCGCGGAAGACGGCCCGTGTGTAGGCCATGCCGAAACGCACCAGCAGGGCGTCGTTGATGCGATAGGAAACACTGGTCTCCGAGCCGTAGCGGCGGGTCGGATCCAGATTGGTGTTGTAGAACAGGATCGGATTGAAATGGATCTCGTTGGCGAGGTCCATCAAATAGAGGCTGCTCTGCATCTGCAGTCCGCCTCCTCTGATGCGCAGCCCACCCTCGACGTCCTGCGAGGTCTGGGTCTTGAGCTGGAACGTCTGTGGGAGCGGATTGAAGAACGGGTCGAACGAAGGGCCCGACGACACCCGCTCGTCGACGTCAGGCGTACGGAAGGCGCGCGCAACCCGGCCGAACAGCGCGACGGTGTCATTGAGGCGATGCTCCGCACCGAGATGCAGCGCATATTGCGTCTCGTCGCTCCCGAGTGGAAGCGCGCCGATGTCGGCGTTGAACGGAGCCGCCGGATCGAAATTGTCACGTGCCGAGAGATTGGTGTTCTGCACCCGGGCGCCGTAGGAGATATCGGTCGCCGGCGCAACGCCTAGCGTGTGCTGGACATAGCCTGCAACCGTCCGCTGCCTGAGATCGTAATTGTGCCAGGGAGCGAGACCCTGGCCGGCGCCGCGGTTCTGCTGAAAGGTCGCATCGTAGTAGTCGACGCCGGTCAGCACTTGCGAGAGCATTCCGAAGAGCAGGCTCTTCACGCTGAGCCGCGGCGTGATCGACCATGTCGTCAGGTCGGCATCGACATAGGTCGACGTGAAGAAAGCCGGAACCGGTGCCGGGCTCGAGAAGAATGCGCTCTGCTGCTTCTTGTCGCGCACGCCGCCGTCGACGATGAGATCGACGCCGTTGACAAGGGTTTTCGTGAAGCCCGCGGTCGCGCCGAGACCCTGCTGATTGGCGTAGTTGAAGGGCGTGCTGGTCCCTCGCCGGCTGGTCGCGAGCTCGTCGACGCCGATGGAGGGATCGACGGTGCGGCCGCCCGGCAGTCGCAGCTCCTGATTGTCACCGGTGACGGTCAGGAAGGCGGTCAGGCCCGGCGTCGTGTAGTTCAGATTGCCGACGCCGTTCTCCTGGGAATAGCGATTGTTGTCGCGGTAGCCGTCCGTCCTGACGGCATTGCCGTAGAACGAGGTCGACCACGGACCGGAATTGATCGCGGCCGAGACGTTGCCGAGCCTGGTATTGAACGAGCCGAAACCGGCCTCGATGCGCGCTGTCACGGGCGGGCCACCGACGCCGTTCTTGGTGACGACGTTGATGACGCCGCCGACCGCATTGTCACCATACAGCACCGCACCGGAATTGCCGCGCGTGATCTCGATGCGCTCGATGGCATTGAGCGGGATGGTGGAGAGGTCCACCTGCGCCATATCGATGTCGTTCAGCCGCCGTCCGTTGACCAGCACCAGCGTATTGGCCGTGGCGAAGGCACCGAAGCCGCGCAGGTCGACACTGGTCTTGGCACCGATCTGGCCGCCATAGAACGTCGTGATCTGGGCGCCCGGCACTTGCGTCGCGATGATCTCGGCCAGCGTCTGCGACGGCGCATGAGCGATGTCCGTGGCCGTAATGACGGTCGTGGCCGCGCCGACGATCCCGCCATTGCCGGCGGCGGCCTCGTTGCCCGAGCCGGACGAGCCGATCCCACTCGGCGCCCCGTCCGGCGCCGCTCGGCGCCGCCCCGCCTCGCCATCGCCAATCGCCCTGGCACGCGTACGGTTCTGATCGTCGGATCTGGTCACTTCGACCGGCGGCAGTTGCTCGGCGACGGACTGCTGGGCGTGGACGATGGAGTGATCGAGCGAATACAGCGAAACGGCCGCAACGATGCCGGCGCAGCGGCGCCCGGCGGCAGTGACAATACGGGACACAATTGTAACCTCGGCATGACGTCAGTGGCACGTCACAGCGAACGAGGCTTTACGGCGGAGGATCGATGGCTCCGGCAAAGCTAATGTCTGTACTCCCCGACCGACATCTTCGCGTGTGACCACGGCTGACGGCAGGTCTCCTGGCTCGCGGGTCGTTACCTCTGCGTCGCCTTCCCAGGACCGAGATTCCCAGTGGCATAGGACGAGAGATTCACCGCTTACAGTTGCGGGGGCAGCCATGGCATTGAGACGATCCCGCCTTGGGACATCTCGCACCACGTTCCCTTTTGATCTCCATGAGGAGAACCGTCAGCGGCCAATCTACGGGGCGTCCAGGCCGGGAGTCAATCGACCGCCGGCATCTTGGCCGCAGGCGCGATCGGCCGGCTCCGCAACGAATCGAGCAATGCCCTGCGCCGCCTACGTTCGCCCCCGCGGGCGCTGGGCCTGGGCCCAGGCGACGGCGACATCCCGCGGCGGAGCGTCGAGGCGCTTGATCGGCGTCAGTTCGCCGGAGGCCGAGACGATCGCGGTCTCTTCGCGCCGGCAGCGCGTGCAGACGAAACGGACCTCATGCGGGGATGCCGACCAGCTTGAACGTTTCACGTTGGCGGCCATCGGCCAGGCATCGCAATGCGAGCACGATACCAGGAACCGGCCGGGATCGAGCATACCCATTCCATTGGACTCCGCGTCCTGCCCGCTGCTTCCAATGACTATCCTATGTGAATCGTTCCGGTGCCTCGGCACCGTCGACGCCACGTCCGCTGGAGGCCTGCGCGCTGTTCGCCGTTCCCACGAGACCTCCGGCGAGGTCGATTTCAAAGCTTGCGAATTTCATCCGATGTCCCCCTGCTCCGATCGACCCTATCAGGTCGAGACGGCGAGGACGATAGGGAGCCGGGGATCGCGCGGTTGCGACGCCTCGCAAGGCAGAAGGCAATCCGCTCAGCGAGCCCCCTTGAGGGTGCAGGATGTCGTGCAGGTGACCGTGGTGCCGCGATCGCACGATCTGCAGGCGTTGACGCACTGGTTCAGGTCGCGTGGATTGTAGCTGTGGTTTCGTATCGGACAGCTCGACGTCGTCGAGCCGGTGATGTCCCGCTCCTGGTCGCAGGCAGCCGTCATGAGCGCGAATATGATCACGGCAACGAGGCGCATGGGACCTGCCCTGTCAGGCACAGCACGATGACACTCGCGAGGTGCGCTGCATTGCAGCGAACCCCGGCCTTCCCACCACGAGCCATCGCAGATTGGCGATGCCCGCGTGCTGCGAGAATGCGCGCTAAATGTTAAGAACGGATTTCAGCCGGCCTCAGGCCGCAGCCGTGGTCGCGATCGCCTGCCGAATATCCACCGCCAGCTGGCGATACTGTTCCCCGAGCCTCAGATAGAACTCGCGCTTGGTGCCGTCGGTTGCGAGCTTGGCGATCAGCTCGCATTCGGCGGTGAGCGTCTCGAACCGTTCCAACCTGTCCTGAAGTTCTGTCATCGGCGTGTCCCCGTCAAACGCCACAAGGACAGCTAACCTAAATCCGGGAAATAGGTCACGGCGAACATCGTTATGGGGTAGCATCAATTATTCCGCGGCCGCCTATTTCTGCTCGAGCCGCCAGGCGCCGTCCCAGGCGGCATCCGGCGGATTCGCCGCGAACTGCGCGATGCGGCCGAGCATCGCGCGCGAGGGACCGTCGCCGGGGACCGCCTCGAGCGCCGCGTTGAAGGCAGCACGTGCGTCGTCGAAGCGCCGGGCACGATACGCGGCGAGACCTTCGACATAGTGCGTGCGCAGGCTGACTTGCGCATCGGTGAGTGCGCCTGGTCGCGCCATCACCTCGAAGATCGCCTGCGGCGCGCTTTGGCCCGCGACCGCAAGACGGTCGATCTCGCGCAATTCGAGGCGAGATCCAATCGCGTCCGCAGTCGCTTGCGAGACCAGGATGCGGGTGCCGTAGACCTTGTTGACGGCCTCAAGCCGCGAGGCGAGATTCACGGCGTCGCCCATCACGGTAAAGCTCATCATCAACTCGGAGCCGATGCTGCCGGTCAGGACCTCGCCGGTGGCGATGCCGATCCGCAGATCGCACGCCGCGGGCATGGCGCGGATACCGAGCAGATCGGGCAGCTGCTTCTGCAGCGCGGGCACCTGGTCGGCCATCTCGACGGCGGCAAGCCCGGCGAGCAGGGCCTGCGCGTCCTCTTCGACGAAGGGCGGTCCCCAATAGGACATGATGGCGTCGCCGATATATTTGTCGATGACGCCGCGATTGCTCCTGATGGGGCCGGACATCATGGTGAAATAGTGGTTCATCACCTTGACGAGGCCGCGCGGGGTCATGCCCTCGCTCATCGAGGTGAAGCCGCTCATGTCGCAGAACATGATGGTCATGACCCGGCGCTCACCGTCGATGGCGACCTCCGGCCGCTCGATCAGTCCCTGCACCACTTTGGGGTCGATGTAGCGGCCAAAGGTCTCCCGGATGCGCTCGTTGTGCCGCAACTGCTCGATCATGCGGTTGAAGGCCGCGGCGAGCTCACCGATCTCGTCCTGCGTCGAGACGGCGATGGGCTTGTCGAACCGGCCCGCCTCGACCTCGCGGGTGCCGGCCAGCAGCAGCCGTACCGGACGCGTGATGCCGCTGGACACCAGCAGCGCAAAGGCAAATCCGACGATCGCCGCGAGCAATGTCACGACACCCGAAATGATGATGGTCTGATGCTGGCGGTTGATCACCTGCGACGTCGAGAAGAAGACCTGCGCCAGCATATCGCCGCGGATCGTATCGACCTTCCGGTTGAACTGGTCGCGCAGCATGTCGATGTGTTCCAGCGTGCCGCGCGCCTCGGACATCTGCCTGGCGTCGATCTGCTTGAGGAGCTTCGCGTGGTCCTCGCTCAGGTCTCGGCGCAGCTCGACGACGGCGGTCTCGATGCGGATATCGATCCGTCCAAGCGCGGCATTGTCGGAAAACGTCCGGGGGTCCTCGATGATCGCGTTGATCAGCTTGCGCGCGGCCTCAGCCTCCTCCTCGATCTTGCGGTCCGATTCCTCGACGTCGCGAAGGCGCGCTGTATAGGCCTCTTCATCCGACGGCGCCTCCATCCGGGTCATGACCATCCGCCGCAGCGCCAGCCCCCGCTCCAGCGAGCGACTGCTGGCGCGCGCCAGATGGCTATAGGCCGGGATGTAACGGTTGGTCAGCTCGTCGAGCAGGACGCCGACCTGGCTTGACATCACCATCGACAAAATCGAGGTGACCAGCATCAGGACGATCAATCCGAGGGCGATGCCGACGATCTTGCGCCGGATCGACTGGTTGAAAATCGGCATGGGTTGCGGAAGGCAAAGGCCAAAAGAACGGAACGAGGGAACTCCATACACCGGACTGGCTGCGGGAACACGCGCAATCTTGGCCTCCTGGCGTCCCGTACCATGCAACCGTCGCGCGAGACCGGCCGTTAACGAAGGTTAACGATCCT
Organism: Bradyrhizobium sp. R2.2-H; assembly: GCF_004346455.1. Lineage (NCBI taxonomy): Bacteria > Pseudomonadati > Pseudomonadota > Alphaproteobacteria > Hyphomicrobiales > Nitrobacteraceae > Bradyrhizobium > Bradyrhizobium sp. R2.2-H. The sequence continues at coordinate 676,495 of NZ_SMBR01000002.1, read as the reverse complement.
GCCCTTTTCTCCTTTGCGGAAGTTCCCACGGCGCATCCGTTTTTCGCCGCATTGTTGCGACAGCGTCAGGAACGCGGGACGATGCCTCGGCATCGTTCGGTATTCGATTCTCAAGCCGCATGTCGTCGCGGACCTTGGTTTGTAGTGGTTTCGCAGGGGGACCATCCAATGAACCAGTGCCTACGCTCGCTCGCGTGTTTCGTTGCCGTGGCCGCGATGGCCCTCCTTCCCACGGAACTGGCCGCGAAAAGCAGCCAGAAATCGGCCGCGCCGAAGAAAACGCATGAAGCCAAAGCCGGCAAGCACCGCCATGCTTCTGCCGGCAAGGCACGGCACGCCAAGCGTGCCGAGGTCAAGCGCAAGTCGAAGAAGACGGTCGAGCCCGCGGACAGGACGGCACCGCCGCCGCTGACCGGCGACCTCGCCGCGCTGAAGGACTCCATCGATCTCGCGCGCAAGGGCAAGACGGATGACGCGAGCGCGGCGCGCGACCGCATCGCCGATCCCGCCGGACAGAAACTCGCCGACTGGTTCATGCTGCGCCATTCCGAGAGCACGGCCAATTTCAAGCGCTATGCCGCCTTCCTCGCCGCCAATCCGGACTGGCCGAGCAGCGCCCTGCTCCGCCGCCGTGCCGAGGCGCGGCTGTGGCAGGAGAAGTCCGACGCCGCCACCGTGCACAAGTTCACGATGGACCGGCCGACCAGCGCCAAGGGCAAGTTTGCGCTCGCCCGCGTATTGCGCGCTGAAGGCGATACCGACAGCGCCGCCCGGCACGTGCGCGAAGCCTGGCGCGCCAACGAATTGTCCGAGCGCAGCGAGGAGGATTCCTACCAAGCGTTTCGCGATCTTCTGTCCGCTGACGACCACCGCGCGCGCATGGACAAGCGCCTCGGCGCCAAGGATTACGCAGGCGCGAGGCGCGCCGCCAAACGACTCGGCGAGGATGAGCTCGCGATCGTCAAGGCTTGTGCCGCGGTCACCGGTAAGGAGAGCAAGGCCAAGGACTATCTCGAGGACGTGTCGGCCGGAGCGCGCCGCGATCTCGGCTATGTGCTGTGCCGCGCCCAGTGGCATCTTCAGAACGACCGCATCGACGACGCGGCCGAGGTGATCCTGGCCGCTGCGCCCGGCATGATGTCCGCCCAGGACACCGATGCCTGGTGGCGCGAGCGCCGCATGCTCGCACGCAAGCTGCTCGATCAGGGCAAGTCCAGGACCGCCTACGACGTGGTGCGCACGGCGGCCGTACCGGAAAAGGAAGTGTACCGCGTCGACTATCACTTCATGTGCGGCTGGATCGCGCTCCGCTTTCTAGACGATCCCACGACGGCGATGATGCACTTTGCTGCCATCGACGAGGGCTCGTCCAATCCGATCGCGCTGTCGCGCGCCCATTACTGGCGCGGCCGCACCGCCGAAGCCATGGGCGCCACGGCCGATGCGCGCATGAGCTATCGGGCGGCGGCACGCTATCAGACCGCCTATTACGGCCAGCTCGCCCGCGCAAAGCTCGGCCTCGACCAGATCGAGCTGCGTCCGCCCTCGCCTGTGCTGGCCTCGGCCGACACGCCCCCCGAGGACGAACGCGTGCGCGCGGCCGACATGCTCTACGCCATCGGCGAGCGCAACATGGTGTTCTATTTCGCCGAGGACTTCGCCAAGGAGAGCAGCGATGTCGCAGCACTCGAAGCCCTCGGCGAGGTTGCCCGCCGACGCAACGATGCGCGCGTGATGCTGGAGGTCGGCAAGACGGCGCTGGCGCGCGGGCTCGCGCTCGACCACTACGCCTTCCCCACCATCGGCATCCCCGAGCACAAGCAGGTCGCGCCACCGATCGAGACCAGCGTGATCTATTCGGTGGCGCGCACCGAAAGCTCGTTCGACCAGCGCGATAAGTCCCATGCCAACGCGGTCGGGCTGATGCAGGTGACGCCGGAAGCGGGCCGCGATACCGCCAAGCGCTTCGGCCTGACCTATGACTGGAGCAAGATGGTCTCCGATCCCGTCTACAACACGCAAATGGGAGCGGCCGAGCTCAGTGCGCTCTTTTCGGAATACCGCGGCAACCAGATCATGACCTTCGCCGGCTACAATGCCGGGCGTGGCCGCGTGCGCGAATGGGTGCAGACGCGCGGCGATCCCAGGGACCCCAATGTCGATCCGGTCGACTGGGTCGAGCGTATCCCGCTGTCGGAGACCCGCAACTACGTCCAGCGCGTGATGGAGAACGTTCTGGTCTACCGCACAAGATTCGAAGACAGCGGCATGGTCGCCGGCAAGAGCGACCAGCGCGTCGTCACGCAGGAGGCCGGCGCAACGGCACCAGTGGCGGCCGCAGCGCCCGCTCCCTAGGCGACGTCGCCGGGGCTGGACACGGCGCCTGCCAGGTTGCGTCGCTGCGGCTTCCACGCGAGCGCCGTCGCGTAGCTAGGTGTCACCTCCTTCCATCGTGATCGGATCGCGACCGTCCGAATATGCGCTGGTCAGGATTCTTGCGAAGGCGAAGGCGTGGATCGTGCAGTTCCAGCAGAAGACGGCACCCAGGACCGTAAACATCTCGACCGCGTTGCGAGCGGCGACCTCGACGTTCCCGGAGGCCAGCTCGTTGCGCCCAGGCACCGACCATTGCGTCAGCAGCGTCACCAGTTCGCCGCGCCGGTAGCAATCGTAGTCACAGTAGAGGCGCTGCGTCCGCACATGCCGGACATAGCCGGACCGGATCGATCGCGAGCAGGTGCTGCACGTGTCCGCGCACAACGGGGGCTCGTGATTGACCACCATGAATTTCACGAAGCTGCCCTCATGCGATCTTTCGCAAGCGTCTCGCAGAACAGCGCGTAGCACTGATGATCGCAGTAAGGCAGACGGGTCGCGATCTCGCGGAGATAGCTGTCGCTGATCGGCTCGCAGCACTGCATGCACCAGGCCTGCCGGAACGGGGTCCGGTCGTTCACCAGCACGAACGCGAATCTCATGTGGCACCTCCCAACGCGAAGCAGTAAACGCTATCCAGCGGCGACAGTGCGGGCGGCGGAGCGCAAAGATGGTTTCGGCCGTCCGGGTTATCCCTGTTTCGCTCCACCTTTTGCGGTGGAATCAGAATGTATCTCCCGTCCTCCCGGCGCCGGGCATAGATCTGGTCGTCGATGTATTTGATATCGGTCGGATAGCAGTCAGCACTGTTGCAACAGCTGACGCCCGGATTATCCGGCATGTGCCAGGTCGAATAGAATTTCTCATGCAGCGCCTGGTCCTGGGGTGGGTGCCGGCGATGTACGGCATCGTGTCCCGCCTCCTGTGCCCGGACCGTCGCAGTGAAGCCAAGGAGAACCATCGAGCACAACAGCTTGCATGAACGGTTCAACGAACGTGCTCCCGGATCAGCCCCTCGGACGATATCAGCTCTCTAATTCGGCCTCACGCGGCCTGAACCCGGAACAACCATCGGTGATCGCGCTCGCGGCGCGTGCGGAAGCGATCGACACACTTCTTGGAGCAGAGCGCGGTGCGCCAGGAATAGTAGCGGATCAGACCAAACTTGCCGCCGCACACCGCACAGCCATTGTCTGAAGAGCAACATTCGGACTCGGATCGGCCACGCTCAGGAAGCACCGATGTCACGCACATTGTCGTCTTCCTCCCTTGCTCGCGCTTTGCCAGTTCGTTTCCTTCGGTTCTCGTGCGCTCGCTGCAATACGCCCGATGGTCATGAAGCTATTCCCCAGGGCACGAGACGCTCAATTGTACGGAGGTAAATGACCGATATGACTAGGAATGGAGGAGCTATACCTAGGTTTGTCCGTACTCGCCCGGGGCTCCCCCGCGGGCTGATGTGCAACGAGACGGCGCACGATGCTCCGGCCGCACGGTCACCGTGAAAATCTTGCCGGCATGGCGTACGCGATGCGTCGCCCTGGACAGGGTGGCAGCGGTCAAGTCACAGGCGAACGTGATAACTGCCCATCCGACTTTGGCGGGAATTGCTCGTCCCACTGCAACGTGCTCTACTCGTATTTACGCAGAGAACGCCGGGAGCGTCTGCGATGAAGCCTGGCCGAGCAGCGACATTCGGGAAGTCAGCCGCGCAATTCCTCGCCGGCTGCGTAAGGCCAACCGCACCCCCTAAGCCGCGCAGCGAGCCCGATGGTGACGACCTGCTCGAGACGGTCAAGCAGTGGCAGCAAGTCTTCGAGCATACTCCGGTCATGTACTTCATGGTCGATCCAGCCGGAACCGTGATCAACGTGAACACGTTCGGCGCCGCGCAACTGGGCTATGCCGCCGCGGAGCTGATCGGCCGATCGGTGCTGGATGTCTTCTTCGAGGAGGATCGCGACCTCGTCCGCGCGTGTGTCACGCTGTGCCTTGAGACCGTCGATCAATCCCACACCTGGGAGATCCGGAAGATACGCAAGGACGGCTCGGTGCTATGGGTGCGCGAGAATGCCAAGACCATGCTGCGGGCGGATGGCGGACCAATCGTCCTGATCGCCTGCGAGAACATCACCGAGCGCAAGGAAGCCGAGAATGCGCTGCGACAGAGCGAGGCCTATCTCGCCCAAGCGCAGGAATTGAGCCACACCGGCAGTTTCGGATGGAAGGCCGCAACCCGCGAGATCACCTGGTCCAAGGAGACCTACCGCATCTTCCAGTGTGACGAGGGAACCAAGCCGAAGATCCCGTTCATGCTCCAGCGGATCCATCCGGACGACCGGCTCGCGGTGCAACAGACAACGGCTCGGGCCGCGCGAGAGGGAAAGGATTACGACCACGAATACCGGCTCGTGATGCCCGAGGGTTCCATCAAGTACGTCCGGGCGGTCGCCCGCGCGATGCGGGATTCGAACGGGTGCGTGGAGTTCGTGGGATCGGTAACCGACATCACGGCGACCAAAGAGGCAGAGCGCAGACTGCGCGCGAGCGAGCAACGCTTCCGCGACTATGCCGAGACCGCCTCCGACTGGTTCTGGGAAACAGGGCCAGACCATCGAGTCACCCAGATATCGGAACACTCCGATACCATGACCGCTCCCGCCGGCCTGATCGGACTCACGCGTTGGGATATCGCTCCTGACGCCGATCTCGAACCGGAGAAATGGCAACAACACCGGGCGGCGCTCGACGCCCACGTCCCCTTCCGTGACCTGGTGTATCGCAGCAAGGATCGCAGCGGGCAGACGATCTACGTCCGGACCAGTGGCAAGCCGTTCTTCGACGCCGAAGGCGCTTTTCTGGGCTATCGTGGCGTCTGCACTGACGTAACCGCGGCCATCCGGGCCAATCAGGCCGAAGATGCACTGCGCAAGGCCCAGGCCGAGCTCGCCCATGTGACGCGTGTCACGACCCTGGGTGAGCTGACCGCTTCCATTGCCCACGAAATCAATCAGCCGCTCGCCGCTGTAATCGCAAACGCCGACGCCTGCCTCGCCTGGCTGCAGCGCAGTCCGCCCGACCTCCAAGCGGCCGGCCGCTCCGTCGAGTGGATCATCGAGGATGGCACGCGTGCCAGCGACGTGATCCGTCGCGTTCGAGCGCTCGCCAAGCGATCCGACATCGACATGGCTCCGCTCGACGCCAATGTCGTCGTACGGGAGTCGGTGGCGCTGGTTCAGCGTGAGATGGCCAGCCACGCCGTGTCGGTGCGAATGGAGCTGTCGTCGGCACTGCCGAAAATATTCGGCGATCGAATCCAATTGCAACAGGTCCTGATCAACCTGATCATGAACGGGATCGAGGCCATGGAAGACGTCCATGATCGCCCGCGCGCGCTGGCGATCCGTTCAGCGGCGAACGGCGATGACGCGGTGCTGGTGAGCGTTTCCGACAGCGGAGTCGGCATCAGTGAACAGGCGATAGACCGCCTGTTCACCCCGTTCTTCACCACGAAGTCCACCGGCATGGGCATGGGGCTGTCGATCTGTCGATCCATCATCGAGGCGCATGGTGGACGGCTTTTCGTCGCACCCAACCAGGAGCACGGCGCGACTTTTCAGATCACCTTGCCTCTCCATCGCGAGGAAACGTCGTGACCGAGCGCGGGGAACCTCCGCCACCGCAGGAGGAGGACGGCGATCAGCCAATTGTCTTCATCGTCGACGACGACGCGTCCATGCGCCGTGCGCTCACCAATTTATTCGAGTCGGTTGGCCTTAAGGTCGAAGCATTCGGCTCGGCACCGCAACTCCTCCACGCCAAGCCGCCGGAAGCCCCCAGTTGCCTCGTGCTCGACATCCGCCTTCCCGGCGCCAGCGGCCTCGACCTTCAATCCGATCTTGCCAAGGCGAATATCCACACGCCTATCATCTTCATCACCGGTTACGGTGATATTCCCATGACGGTTCGGGCCATGAAGAGCGGCGCGATCGACTTCTTGACCAAGCCGGTCCGCGACCAGGACATCCTGGATGCAGTCCAGGCCGCGATCGAGAGAGACCGCAAGCGCCGTGACCTCAACAGGACGGTCTCGACCGTGAGATCCCGCTTCGAGTCACTCTCTCCGCGGGAGCGAGACGTATTGTCACTGGTGACGGCCGGCCTGATGAACAAGCAAGTGGCCGCCCAGCTCGGATTGGCGGAAATTACCGTCAAGATCTATCGCGGCCAGATCATGCGGAAAATGGGCGCGAAGTCGCTGGCCGATCTGGTGAGAATGAGCGAGGCCCTCGGGATAGGGTCCAACAAGCCCGACGCACAAACCTAAGTATGAGTTTCCAATCGCAACCGGCAGGTCCACCTTATCGGATTATGTGTAGCCGTGGCGACGGCGAGCGTGATGCCGGGTGAGGAGCGGACGTCTTGTCAGCGGCTTCGGTCATTTCGGTGCTTGACGACGACCCTTACGTGCGGGTCGCTATCAACAATCTCCTGGAATCGCGCGGGTACGTCGTCCACACATTCGCCTCAGCCGAGGAGTTTTTGAGGTCGTCCGATTCGAATGGCACCTCGTGTGTGATCGCCGACGTGCAGATGCCGCTGATGACCGGAATCGATCTGTTGATGCAGATGCGTGCGCATGGTTCGGCGGCGCCGTTCATCTTCATCACAGCCTTCCCGGACGAGAGCGTACGGGTGCGTGCCCTCAAAGCCGGGGCAATCTGTTTTCTCGGCAAGCCGTTCGCCGCCTCGGATCTGATGCAGTGCCTGGACCGTGCCCTGGCGGCAGGTCACGAAACCTCGCAGTGAGCGCCGGCGTCAATCCACCTTGATGTTCGCCGCCTTGATCATCGGCCACCATTTGGCGATCTCGGCCTTCTGGCGGGTGCCGAGCGCTTCGGGCGTGAGCTGATCCTTGGGAGGCATCTCCAGGCCCTGGCTTTCGAGCTGCTTCCTCACTCCGGGATCGTTCAGCGCTTCAACGGCGGCCGCATTGAGCTTGGTCACGATCTCCTTCGGCGTGCCCTTCGGAACCCACATGCCAGACCACAGCGTCATGTTGAAGCCTTTCAGGCCCGCCTCCTCCGCGGTCGGAATGTCGGGCGCCGAGCGCAGGCGCTTGTCGTCGGTGATGGCATAGGCGCGGATGGTGCCGGCGCGGACCTGGTTGATGGAGTTGGAGGTCTGATCGACGATGAGGTCGATCTGGCCGGCGATGAGATCGTTCAGTGCGGGCGCGGTGCCGCGATACGGCACGTATTGCAGCTTGATGCCGGAGACGTTCTCGAGATAGACGCCCGCGATATGGCTGCCGGAGCCCGCGCCGGCGGTGCCTGCGGTCGGCGGCGACGGCCGCGACTTCAGCCAGTCCAACAGCTCCTTCAGCGAGGTCGCAGGTACCGCGTTCTTGCTGACGACGATCATCGGATTGCTCGGCAACAGCACCACAGGCTCGAGGTCGGCGACGAGATCGTATTTGAGCTTGTAGACGGCACCGTTGGCGACGTGGGTGCCGAGGTGGCCGAACGAGATGGTGTAGCCGTCCGGCGGCGATTGCACGGCGCGAGCGACGCCGATCGAACCGCCCGCGCCGGTGACGTTCTCGATCACCACGGGCTGCCCCAACGTCACCCGCATCCGATCAGCGAGGACTCGCGCCATCGCATCCGACGGTCCGCCGGCGGCGAAAGGCACGATGACGGTGATGGGACGTGAGGGATAGTCGTCGGCGCGCGCGGCGCCGGTCACAGCGAGAATAGCAATCAGCGCAGCCCAAGCGGCCTTCTTCATTGTCTTCTCCCCAGCGATGTCGTTGTTTTTTTGGCCTCTGCCCGCGTACGGGAAGAGGGATCGTTTGTAGCGCAGTGCCGCGCTAAAGCGCGATGCGATCAGGATGAAACGTCATCGCGCTTTAGATTGTTGTTTAGCATGATCTTTTCGGAAAACCGCTGCGCACTTTTCCGGATCATGCTTTAGAACTGCGCGTAGTCAATCGGCTTGTGGCGGTCGAGGGTGCGGGTGACCGGCGGCAGCGGGTACTTCAGGCCGGTCGCGCAGTTGAACAGCATCACGCGGTCGGTCTTGCTGACGCGGCCGTCGGCGAGGCTCTGCTTGTAGGCGGCGTAGGTGGCGGCGCCCTCGGGGCACAACAGCAGCCCCTCCTCGCGCGCAACCTCGTTCAGCGCCGACGAGATCTTGTCGTCGTCGACGGCGATCGCAAAACCCTTGCTCTCCCGCACCGCGCGCAGGATCAGGAAATCGCCGATCGCCTGCGGCACACGGATGCCCGAGGCAATGGTGTGGGCGTCCTCCCAGCGCGTGGCGTGCTCGGTCCCGGCTTCGTAGGCGCGCACCATCGGCGCGCAGCCCGATGCCTGCACCGCAACCATGCGCGGGCGCTTGCTTCCGATAAACCCGATCTTCTCCAGCTCGTCGAAAGCCTTCCACATGCCGATCAGGCCGGTGCCGCCACCGGTCGGATAGAAGATCACGTCGGGCACGTCCCAGCCGAGCTGCTCGGCGAGCTCGAGGCCCATCGTCTTCTTGCCTTCGATGCGGTACGGCTCCTTCAGCGTCGAGGTGTCGAACCAGCCGACCTTCGCCTTTCCCTCGCCGACGATCTTGCCGCAATCATCGATATAGCCGTTGACGCGGTAGACGGTCGCGCCCTGCAGCTCGATCTCGCTGACATTCACCTCGGGCGTGTCGGCGGGACAGAAGATCGTGGTCTTGATGCCGCAGGACGTGGCATAAGCCGCCAGCGCCGCGCCGGCATTGCCGTTGGTCGGCATCGCCATATGCTTGATGCCGAGCGCCTTGCCCATCGACACCGCCATCACGAGCCCGCGTGCCTTGAACGAGCCGGTCGGCAGCCGCCCCTCGTCCTTGACGATGATCTCGCCGCCGCCGAGCTTCTTGCCGAGCTTAGGGAGCCTGATCAGGGGCGTCGTCACCTCGCCAAGCGAGACGATGTCCTTGCATTTGCGCACCGGCAGCAGCTCGCGATAGCGCCACATGTCGCCGGGGCGCTGGGCCAACGCATCCTTCGTCAGCGCCTTCTTCACGCCGGCGAGGTCGTAGCGGACAAGAAGCGGCTTGCCGGCCTTGGAGAGGTTGTGGACCTGGTCGGCGGCGTAATGATCGCCCTCCATCGCGCATTCGAGATGCGTGACGAAGGTCGGACGTTCGATGGTGAGATTGTCGTTGTCGTGCATGGCTCGCTTCTTTCTTCTTCCTTGTTGCCAGTTTCTTGGCCTCCGTCATTGCCGGGCTTGACCCGGCAATCCATCCCTTGAAGAGCGCTTCGCTGGATGGATGCGCGGGTCAAGCCCGCGCATGACGAGCGGTCAAATATTCAACACCCGTCCATACGCATCCAGCACGGCTTCCTTCATCATCTCCGACAGCGTCGGATGCGGGAAGACCGTGTGCATGAGCTCTTCTTCCGTGGTCTCCAGGTTCATGGCGACGACGTAGCCCTGGATCAGCTCGGTGACCTCCGCGCCGACCATGTGGGCGCCGAGAAGCTGACCGGTCTTTTTGTCGAAGATCACCTTGACCAGGCCCTGGTCCTCGCCGAGCGCGATGGCCTTGCCGTTGCCGACGAAGGGGAAACGGCCGACGCGGATCTCGCGGCCGTTCTCTTTCGCCTTGGCTTCGGTGAGGCCCACGGACGCCACCTGCGGATGACAATAGGTGCAGCCCGGGATCATGTTCTTGTCCATGGGGTGCGGGTTGAGGCCCTTGATGGCCTCGACGCAGATCACGCCTTCATGCTCGGCCTTGTGCGCGAGCATCGGAGGGCCGGCGACGTCGCCGATGGCATAGATGCCGGGGATATTGGTCTTGCCGTAGCCGTCGACGACGACGATGCCGCGGTCGGTCTTCACACCGAGCTTTTCGAGGCCGAGATTCTCGATGTTGCCGACGACGCCGACGGCCGAGATCACGCGCTCGAACTCGGTAGTCACGGGCTTGCCCTTGCCGTCGTCGATGGTGGCGACGACACTGTCGGCCTTCTTCTCCAGCTTGGTCACCTTGGTCGAGGTCATGATCTTGATGCCCTGCTTCTCAAGCCGCTTGCGCGCAAGGCCGGCAATCTCGGCGTCCTCGACGGGGAGGATCTGCGGCAGCACCTCGACCACGGTAACGTCGGAGCCCATGGTGTGGAAGAAGGAGGCGAACTCGATGCCGATCGCCCCGGAGCCGACCACCAGCAGCGACTTTGGCATCCGCTCGGGCACCATCGCTTCGAAATAGGTCCAGACCAGCTTCTTGTCGGGTTCGAGCCCGGGCAGCACGCGCGGCCGCGCACCGGTCGCGACGATGATGTGCTTGGCCTGGTAGGTGCCCTCGCCCAGCGCCCCCTTGGGGGCCTCCACGTCGGACTTCTTCACGGTGACCTTGCCGGGCGCGTCGATCGAGGCCGCGCCCCAGATCACGCTGACCTTGTTCTTCTTCATCAGGAAGCCGACGCCAGTATTCAATTGCTTCGCGACGCCGCGCGAGCGCTGCACCACGGCCTGCGGATCGAACGAGACCTTCTCGGCCGACAGGCCGTAATCCTTGGCATTCTGCATGTAGTGATAGATCTCGGCCGAACGCAGCAGCGCCTTGGTCGGGATGCAGCCCCAGTTCAGGCAGATGCCGCCGAGATAGGATTTTTCGACGATTGCCGTCTTGAATCCGAGCTGCGCGGCGCGGATCGCAGTGACATAGCCGCCGGGGCCGGAGCCGATGATGATGACGTCGAAAGATGTGTCGGCCATAGCGGCTCCCGTTCAACTCAAGAGGCGCCGCGGGCGCGGCGCTTGACCAAAAGAGACCTCACCAGCCATTCGAGCACCACCACCACGACCATCACGGCCAGTGCGATGAGCACGATCGGCTGGGCGATGTTCCGCGCCAGTTGCTCGCCGGCAAAGAACGCAGAACGAAGAAAATCGAGCCCGATCGGGTTGAGCGCGACGACGGCGCCGAGCAGCAGCGATATCCATGGCCAGCGGGTCCGGACATGCAAGGTTGCCCCCTCTGCCGCCGCGTCAGACCATCATCATCACGGGGTTTTCGATCAGCTGCTTGAAGGCGCCGATCAGCTCGGCGCCGAGCGCGCCGTCGATGGCGCGGTGATCGCAGGACAGGGTCACGCTCATCATGTGCGCGATCTCGATCTTGCCGTCGCGCACGACGGGGCGCTCCTCGCTGGTGCCGACCGCGAGAATCGTCGCATGCGGCGGGTTGATCACGGCGGTGAAGTGGCTGATGCCGTACATGCCGAGGTTGGAGACGGCCGTGGTACCGCCCTGGTACTCCTCAGGCTTGAGCTTGCGCGAGCGGGCGCGCGCGGCAAAATCCTTCATCTCGTTGGAGATGGTGGAGAGCGTCTTGGTCTCCGCCTTGCGGATGATCGGCGTGATCAGGCCGCCGGGCATCGCGACGGCAACGCCGACGTCGGAATGGTGATGCTTGACCATGCCGCTTTCGGTCCAGCTGACGTTGCAGTTCGGGATCCTCTGCAGCGCCACCGCCATCGCCTTGATGACGAAGTCGTTGACCGAGATCTTGTAGAGCGGCTTCTTCTCCTTGTCCTTGGGAGCCGCCGCATTGATCTCCTCGCGCGCGGCGAGCAGCTTGCCGATATCGCAGTCGATTGTCAGGTAGAAGTGCGGAACGTTCTGGATCGATGCGGTCAGGCGCTGCGCAATGGTGCGGCGCATGCCGTCATGCGGGACGATGTCGTAGGAGCCGGGCTCGAACAGCGACAGGATCTGCTTGTCCGACATCGTCGGCGCGATCGCAGGCGCGCCTGACGGTGCCGCGGCGGGCGCTTTCATACCCTTGCCGGACTTGGCCTGCTCGACGTCGCGCGCGACCACGCGGCCATGCGGTCCGGTGCCGGTGACCATGCCGACATCGATGCCTGCTTCCTTGGCGAGACGCCGCGCCAGCGGCGATGAGAACACACGGCCCCCATGACCATTGGCCTGCGCGGCCGGAGTAGCGGGCTGCGGCGCGGGTGCAGCCGCGGGCGGCGGCGCGGCCTTGGGCGCGGCGGGCGTGGGCGCGGGCGCCGGGGCAGCAGCGGGAGCCTCGGCAGCCTTCGGCGGCGCGGCCGAAGCGCTGGGCTTGGCGCTGCCTGCGGCCTTCACGTCCTCGCCTTCGCCGGCCAGCACCGCAATGACGTCGTTGACCGGGACATCCTGCGTGCCCTCGGGCACCAGGATCTTGGCGATCGTGCCCTCGTCGATCGCCTCGACCTCCATGGTCGCCTTGTCGGTTTCGATCTCGGCGATGACGTCGCCGGAATTGACCTTGTCACCTTCCTTCTTCAGCCACTTGGCGAGGTTGCCCTTCTCCATCGTCGGCGAGAGAGCGGGCATCAGGATGTTGATGGGCATGCTGACCTCAAGAAGAACTTTGCAAAACGTCGTCTTTCGACAGCGAAGACGAACGGACCAGGTTTAGTTGCCGATGTCGCCCTGCCACAGGCGCTCATTGGCAGGAATGGAACGCCAATTCTTCATCATCGTGATGGAGCGGTCGTCGGCAAGGTCGATCCAGGGAATGCCGAACTTGTCGAGGATGTCCTTGGAGCCGGGGAAGGTGACGGATTCCCCGATCACCACCAGCTTGACCTTGAACAGCGCGAGCGCGCCCGCGCACATCGAGCATGGCGACAGCGTCGTGTACATGACCGTGTCGTGGAACGAGATCGCGCCGGCTTCGCGCAGGCAGGTCATTTCGCCGTGCAGGATCGGATTGTTCTCCTGCACGCGGTTGTTGTGGCCGCGGGCGATGATCTTGTTGTCACGCGTCAGCACGGCGCCGATCGGCAGACCGCCCTGCGCGATGGAGGTTTCCGCCTCGCGGATCGCTTCCAGCATGAAATCGTAATGATGGGATTCGATCGCCATGGTCAGTGCCCCTTCTTCGATCGAATCTCGGTGGTCCCAAGATCGGTAGGCCGCGCCAACTCTGCCTCGAACATGTCCACCACGCGCGCGAGAGCTTCCTCTTCGGTATAGCCAGCTTCTCGTGCATAGGTCCGAGAGATGTGACGTGCGAGGTCGACCAAGAGCAGCCCCCAGGTATCCGGTTCATCAAAGGCGCGCTGGAACGACATCGATAGCCCGCCCTCCAAGACGAAGACACGCAGAATCTCCGTCGCGTCTTCGCGGTCGATCACATCGGGCGGCAGTGGCTGCTCCTTGGGGCCCGCCATGGTCTACCTGTAGCAGACGGCTTTGGCGGCCTCGACGACTTCTGCCGCCGAGGGCAGCGCGAGCTTCTCCAGGTTCGCTGCATAGGGCATCGGGACGTCCTTGCCGGAGACGCGCGCGACCGGCGCATCCAGATAGTCGAAGGCGTTCTCCATGATCCGCGCGGCGATCTCGGCGCCGACGCCGCTCTGGGCCCAGCCCTCTTCCACCGTCACGGCGCGGCCGGTCTTCTTGACTGAGTTGATGATGGTCTCGGTGTCCATCGGGCGCAGCGTGCGCAGGTCGATCACCTCGGCCTCGATGCCGTCCTTGGCGAGCTCGTCGGCGGCCTTGAGCGCATAGGTCATGCCGTTCGACCAGGAGATGATGGTGACGTGGCTGCCGGAGCGCACGATGCGCGCCTTGCCGATCGGGATGATGAAATCATCCAGCTTGGGCACTTCGCCGGTGTGACCGTAGAGTACCTCGTTCTCGAGGAAGATCACCGGATTTGGATCGCGGATCGCGGCCTTGAGCAGGCCCTTGGCGTCGGCTGCCGAATACGGCGCGACCACCTTCAGGCCCGGAATGTGCGAGTACCAGGACGAGTAATCCTGGCTGTGCTGGGCGGCGACGCGCGCAGCGGCGCCGTTGGGCCCGCGGAACACGATCGAGCAGCCCATCTGGCCGCCGGACATGTAGAGCGTCTTGGCCGCGGAGTTGATGATCTGGTCGATCGCCTGCATGGCGAAGTTGAAGGTCATGAACTCGACGATCGGCTTCAGGCCGGTCATCGCGGCGCCGACGCCGACGCCGGCAAAGCCGTGCTCTGTGATCGGGGTATCGATGACGCGCTTGGCGCCGAACTCCTGCAGCAGGCCCTGGGTCACCTTGTAGGCGCCCTGATATTCGGCGACCTCTTCACCCATTACGAACACATCGGCGTCGCGGCGCATCTCTTCGGCCATGGCATCGCGCAGCGCTTCGCGGATGGTCTGCGTCACCATCTCGGTACCGGCGGGCACTTCCGGATCCGGCTCGGCAACGGCCTGCGGGGCGGCAGGCGCGGCCTTCGGCTGCGGCGCCTCGGCCTTGGCGGCGGCAGGCGGCGCCGACTCGGCAGCTTTCTCCTGCTTGGCCGGCGCGGACGCCTTGCCGAGATCAGCGGCGCTCTCGCCATCCGCGAGAATGGTGGCGATCGGCGTGTTCACCGCAACGTCGGCGGTGCCCTCGGGGATCAGGATCTTGCCGAGCGTGCCTTCGTCGGTCGCCTCGACCTCCATGGTCGCCTTGTCGGTCTCGATCTCGGCGATGACGTCGCCGGACTTGATCGTCTCGCCCTCTTTCTTCAGCCATTTGGCGAGGTTGCCCTTCTCCATCGTGGGCGACAGCGCGGGCATCAGCACTTGAATTGGCATATTGGCTCCAAAAGAAAGCTTGCGCGCGTTCAGCGGTAAACGTCGGTCCAGAGCTCGGCGGCATCCGGCTCGGGATCGTGCTGGGCGAAATCGGCGGCGGCGTTGACGATGTCGCGCACTTCGGCATCGATCGCCTTCAGATCCTGCTCGCTGACCTTCGCCGCCAGGAGGCGGTTGCGCACCTGCTCGATCGGATCCTGGTCGTGGCGGACCTTCTCGACCTCCTCGCGCGTGCGATATTTTGCAGGGTCGGACATCGAATGACCGCGATAGCGATAGGTCTGCATCTCCAGAATGAAAGGCCCCTTGCCGGCGCGGCACCAGGCCGCCGCCTCCTCGCCCGCCGCCTTCACGGCGCGGACGTCCATGCCGTCGACCTGCTTGCCGGGGATGTTGAAGGAGACGCCGCGCCTGGAAAAATCCTGCTGTGCCGAGGCGCGCGAGACCGATGTGCCCATGGCGTAGCGGTTGTTCTCGATAACGTAGATCACCGGCAGCTTCCAGAGCTCCGCCATGTTGAAGCTCTCATAGACCTGGCCCTGGTTGGCCGCGCCGTCGCCGAAATAGGTGACGCTGACATTGTCGTTGCTGCGATAGTGATTGGCAAAGGCAAGACCGGTGCCGAGCGAGACCTGGGCGCCGACGATGCCGTGGCCGCCATAGAAGTGCTTCTCCTTGCTGAACATGTGCATGGAGCCGCCCTTGCCCTTGGAGTAGCCGCCGCGGCGGCCCGTGAGCTCGGCCATGACGCCGTTGGCATCCATGCCGGTGGCAAGCATGTGGCCGTGATCGCGATAGCCGGTAATGACCTGGTCGCCCTGCTTCAGCGCCATCTGCATGCCGACCACCACGGCCTCCTGGCCGATATAGAGGTGGCAGAAGCCGCCGATCGCGCCCATGCCGTAGAGTTGGCCTGCCTTTTCCTCGAACCTGCGGATCAGGAGCATGTCGCGGAGCGCCTTGAGCTCCTGCTCCCTGGTGAATTCCGGAGGCGAACCGCCGTCGGTCTTATCCTGTGGAGGGCTTGCGGCGGCTTTCTTGGGGGCGGCCATGGGAATTCCGGGTCAGAGAAAACTTTCGCCCTCTCTAACCCAAGTCAATCGCGTGCGAAAGCACCGCGGCGGCATGGCACGACTTTCATTATGCCGCACTGCAACGTGATCGAAATATTGCAAAATCTTTGGCGCCGATCGGGCAACAAATCTATGTGCGCATGGGCGCGCGCGAATTCGTGAGCGGGCCAAGCACGGTTGGGCCACGCGGCTGCCGGCCTTCAGAGCGGACGACGCCGAAATGGCGCCGTCCGCTCCGCCTGTTCAATCAGAAGAAGCCCAGCTTCTTCGGGCTATAGCTGACCAGGAGGTTCTTGGTCTGCTGATAGTGATCGAGCATCATCTTGTGGGTCTCGCGCCCGACGCCGGACTGCTTGTAGCCGCCGAAGGCCGCATGCGCGGGATAGGCATGGTAGCAGTTGGTCCAGACCCGGCCGGCCTGGATCTCCCGGCCGAAGCGGTAGCAGCGGTTGGCGTCGCGACTCCAGACGCCGGCACCCAACCCGTAGAGCGTGTCGTTGGCGATCGCGAGCGCTTCCTCGTCGGTCCTGAAGGTCGTGACCGAGACGACGGGGCCGAAAATCTCCTCCTGGAAGATTCGCATCTTGTTGTGGCCCTCGAACACGGTCGGCTGGACGTAGAAGCCGCCGGCGAGATCGCCCGCGAGTTCGGCGCGGCCGCCGCCGGCCAGCACCTTGGCGCCCTCCTCCTTGCCGATGTCGATGTAGGAGAGGATCTTGGACAGCTGCTCGCTGGATGCCTGCGCGCCGATCATGGTCGTGGGATCGCGCGGATCGCCCTGCTTGATCGCGGCGACGCGCTTCAGCGCCCGCTCCATGAAGCGGTCATAGATATCCGCGTGGACCAGCGCCCGGCTCGGACAGGTGCACACCTCGCCCTGGTTCAGCGCGAACATGACGAAACCTTCGATCGCCTTGTCGAAGAAGTCGTCGTCCTCGGCGATGACGTCCTTGAAGAAGATGTTCGGCGACTTGCCGCCGAGCTCAAGCGTGACCGGAATGAGGTTCTGGCTGGCGTACTGCATGATCAGCCGGCCCGTCGACGTCTCGCCGGTGAAGGCGATCTTGGCGATGCGCGGGCTGGATGCCAGCGGCTTGCCGGCCTCGAGGCCAAAGCCGTTGACGATGTTGAGGACACCGGGCGGCAGGACATCCGCGATGATCTCGGCCCAGACCATGATCGAGGCTGGCGTCTGCTCGGCGGGCTTGAGCACGACGCAATTGCCGGCGGCAAGCGCCGGGGCGAGCTTCCAGCAGGCCATCAGCAGCGGGAAGTTCCAGGGGATGATCTGGCCAACCACGCCGAGCGGCTCGTGGAAATGATAGGCGATGGTGTCGTGGTCGATCTCGCCGATCGAGCCTTCCTGGGCGCGCACCACGCCGGCGAAATAGCGGAAGTGATCGATCGCGAGCGGCAGGTCGGCGGCGCGGGTCTCGCGGATCGGCTTGCCGTTGTCCCAGGTCTCGGCAATCGCAAGGCGCTCGAGATTCTCCTCCATGCGGTCGGCAATCCGGTTCAGGATCGCGGCACGCTCGGCGACGCTGGTGCGGCCCCAGGCGGCCTTGGCGGCATGCGCCGCGTCGAGCGCCGCCTCGACGTCCTGCGCGTCGGATCGCGCGATCTTGCAGACGATCTGGCCGGTCACCGGCGAGGCATTGTCGAAATATTTGCCGGAGATCGGCGCCACGAACTTGCCGCCGATGAAATTGTCGTAGCGTTCGGCAAAGGGAACTTTGGTGACGCTGAGGAATTCCACCTTGTTCATTGATCACTCCCGATGTTTGCTGCTTGCTTGTCGTCGTGTGTTCACGACTTGCGCCGACGATGATGCGGGAGGCGTTTTCTGTCAGCCCGGGCGGAAGCGATGGTCGGGCGGATCTGTCGCAGTTCTGCGACAGTCATATGGCTGCACCGGCACACTCAACCTCATCCGGAAGGAGCGCGCTCCTGCGCGGTCTCGAAGGATGGCTGCAGATGCGGCGGGGCCTGCATGGTTCGAGACGAACCGCTTCGCGGTCTCCTCACCATGAGGAGATAGAGCTCAGTGGTTCAGCTCGAACCGCTTCAGCTTCCGGTGCAGCGTGGCGCGGCTGACGCCGAGGGCCTTGGCGGCGGCGGAGACATTGCCGCCGGCGCGGAGCAGCGCGCGCTGCAATACCGCGCGCTGGCCGCCAGCAAGATGATCTCGTGCGGTATCTCCGCCGAGAAGGTCGCCGGCAGGCACCGGCTGCAAGGCCCGGCCGGGCGCGATTCCGAGCGCCACCCGGGCGGAGCGGGTCGCGCCGATCACGAGATCGTCCGCATCCACTGCAACGAGGCCGCTGCAACTTCCGTCCGCAGCTTGCGTCAGCACGATGCGGGCGTCGGCAAAAGCCTTTCGAAACAGGTCGGCCTCGATACGCTTGGCCGCCTCGCCCGTCGCGAGTGCGATCAGGCTGGCGAAGGCGTCGGTGCGGTCGGCGCGGCAGGAGGAGACGTCGAGCACGCCTGCGAGCGCCGCCTCATGATCGTAGATCGGAACGGCGGTGCAGCTCAGAAGCGTATTGCGGGCAAAGAAATGCTGGTCGCGATCGATCGTCAGCGGACGCTGCTCGACCAGGCAGGTACCGATGCCATTGGTGCCCTCGTGCTCCTCGCTCCAGAGCGCACCGGTCCAAAGGCCCCAGGACTGAAACGTCGCGTCGTCCGCCACCGTGCCACGGCGATCGACCGGCACGCCGTCGCCGTCGGCGAGCAGCACGCAGCAACCCGCGGCGCCGACGGCCTGATACAGCCGGTCCATCGCGCCTTGCGCCGCGGCCAGAAGCGGCGCGACACGCTCGCGCGCCTGGTGCAGCTCTGCTTCGGTCAGCCGCATCGGCGCGGTATGGCCGCCGGGATCGAGATGATGCAATCGGGAAGAGCGACGCCACGAGGCCACGAGCGCGGACCGAGCCGCCTGGCCTGACGCGATGGCGGCCTCGACGCGGGCCGCGTGATGCCGGGGCATTGACCCATTCATCACTGTTTCCTCCGGATGGCAGTCTATATGCTGCCGGTGCTGCCCGGTTGATCTGCGTCAACCAGGGACGACACAAGCGCCCGTTGCGGCGCGGCCGTCAAGGCGGCCGTCCGGCTCCACGCCTACGACTTTCGCTGGAATTGAGGCACGCATGCCGGTCTCGGCAGCGACTTTCGGTACCGCTTTCGAAAGCTGCGGATGCGCTACTTCGCCGGGATCATCCGAACGAGGTCGCGCGGATTGACATAGTCGAGCTGGAAGCGCGCCCGCTCGTCCAGCATGTCGGGGTCGATCTTCTCGGACCGCAGCAGCGACACCCGCTGTTCGCTCCGGGCACGCTCACGCTTGAGCTGGGCCAGCTCGCTGGTCAGCGCGATGATCTCCTGGTCGAGCTCCTGGCGCGCGGTGAGGCCGTATTTGCCGGTATAGGCGTTGACGCCGAAATAGCCGACGATGGCCGCCGCCATCGCATAGAGGGCAAGACCGGTCAGGATCGATTTCAGGCGCGCGCGCGAGACCATCTTGGGAAGATGGGACAGGTTGGTTAAGGGAGTGCTAATTTCAAGCCATCGCATATCAAACCTTCATGATCGGGAGCGGGTCCGATTGTGACGCAGTAAGAACTAGCTCAGGCAGCTCTTGCGATATTCTGCGGGCGTGATGTTCAGGTGTCTGCGGAAGATCCGGTTGAGATGGCTCTGATCGGAAAATCCGCTCAAGAGCGCAATCTCCTTCAGAGCGAGCCGATCCTTGCGCAGGTGTTGGCACGCGCGCTGCACCTTGCGGCTCAGCACATAGGCATGCGGCCGCATGCCGTAGTGCGCCTGGAATTTGCGCGCAAACTGCACCGGCGTGCAGTTGCAGATATTGGCGAGTTCCTCGAGCGTGATGTTCCTCGATATGTTCTGCTCGACATAATCCTCGATCAGCCGCGCGTGGGCTGGCCTGAAGCGCCCCTGCGCACAGGGCATCTTGAATTGCACGGAGGCATATCTTCGCAGGAGGTGCACGCTCGCCTGAAGTGCCAGCGCATCATAGCAGAGCCGCCCGCCCGGAGCTCCTTCGGACACCTCCTGCACCATGCGGTCGCCGATCCAGGTCAGCACCGGATCCTCGATCCTGAGCAGGTCGTGAAGCTCGATGCCTTCCGGATCGCGGTCGAACGCTTCGCTCGCAGTCTTCGCCATCAAGGTCGGGGAAATGTAGAAATGGCTGACCTCGATGTCGTGGCTCCAGCGCCAGTTCGAAGGCTCCGCGCGCGTTAGCAGTGTTGTGACGCCGCGGCCGACATGATCCTGCTTCCAGTGGCCGGTCACACGGCGATTCATCGACGTTGTGCCTTCGCGGTACACGACGATCAGGAAGTTCTCGTTTGGTGGGACCCAGATGTCGGATGGCGCATAGCGGAAGACGCGCAGCCGAAAGTCGGATTTGCCCACCGCCGCACTGTCCAGCATCAGCTGGCCGGGCGCGTAGCGTGGCAGCTCCTCGACCGTGATGAATTGGCCCATCGCACGAGCCTCCTCCTTGGGATTTTGTGGCGCGGTTGCTTCCGCTTCTCATTGGCCGAACGGCAGGAGGGAGCATAAGCCGGTTTTGCAGTTTGCCAAGCGAACTGTGTTGAGGTCCGGCGCCGGGCTCCGTTCAAAGGATTGTCGATTCCGTTCAAGCCGCAAAGCTCGGCCGCCGCGTAGCCTTGCTCGCGTTCCATGCAGAGCAGGAGAAGCGGCGGAACAGCCGCGGGCCAAGCGAGCCCATCCATCGCGCTGCCGGGAACGAGAATGCCGCGATGCACCAGCGCCCGATGATCTCGCGGACGGGGGACGGTCGCGTGCGCCCTGGAAACGTGAGGAGGCACCAATATGGAAACCGCAGGCAAGACCAATGGAAGCAACGGCGCGCATGCGACCGCCAGGCTCGATGCGCTCGTGGTGGGAGCCGGCGTTGCCGGGCTCTATCAACTCTATCGTTTGCGCGAGCAGGGATTGAGTGTCAGGGCGATCGACGCAGCGTCCGGCGTCGGCGGCACCTGGTACTGGAATCGCTATCCCGGCGCGCGCTTCGACTCGGAAGCCTACATCTACCAGTACCTGTTCTCCGAGGAGCTCTACAAGGGATGGAGCTGGAGCGAGAAATTTCCGGGCCAGCCGGAAATCGAGCGTTGGCTCAACTACGTTGCCGACCGTCTCGATCTCCGCAAGGACATTCAGTTCAGCACGACGGTCAAAAGCGCCCATTTCAACGAAGCAACGCAGCGCTGGCTGATCACGACCGACAAGGGCGATGTGATCGACACCCAGTTCCTGGTCACCTGCTGCGGCATGCTCTCGGCGCCCTATGTGTCGTTTCCGGGCCAGGAAACTTTCAAGGGGCGTCTATTCCACACAGCGCGCTGGCCGAAGCAGCCGATCGACCTCGCGGGCAAGCGGGTCGGCGTCATCGGCAACGGCGCAACCGGCATCCAGGTCATCCAGACGATCGCGGGCGAGGTCAGCCATCTCAAGGTCTTCATCCGCACGCCGCAGTACATCATCCCGATGAAGAATCCCAAGTTCAGTGCGGCGGATGCGCAAGCCTACAAGTCCAAGTTCGAGCACTTCACGCAGCGATTGCCGCACACCTTCACAGGCTTCGAGTATGATTTCGAGCATGCGTGGGCCGGCTTGTCGCCCGAGAAACGCCGCGAGGTGATCGAGGATTGCTGGAATGACGGCTCGCTGAAGCTATGGATCTCATCCTTCGCCGAGCTGTTCTTCGAGGAGGCGGTCAACGCCGAAATCTCGGAGTTCGTCCGCGAGAAGATGCGTGAGCGGCTCAAGGATCCGAAGCTGTGCGACCTCCTGATCCCCGCAGATTATGGTTTCGGGACGCACCGGGTGCCGCTCGAGCAGAACTTCCTCGAGGCCTTCCATCAGCCCAATGTCGAGATCGTCAGCGTCAAGAACAATCCGATCGAACGGGTGACGCCAACGGGCATCCAGACCGTCGACGGCACGGTCCATGAGCTCGATATCATCATCCTCGCAACCGGCTTCGACGCCGGCACTGGCGCCCTGACGCGCATCGACATCAGGGGACGCGGCGGACGATCGCTCAGAGAGGAGTGGGCCAGGGACATCCGCACGACGATGGGCCTGCAGGTTCACGGCTATCCCAACCTGTTCACGACCGCCGTGCCGCTGGCGCCTTCGGCTGCACTGTGCAACATGACGACATGCCTGCAGCAGCAGGTCGAATGGATCGACGACTGCATCAGGTACATGCGGGCCAAGGACCTGAAGGTGATCGAGCCGACCAAGGACGCGGAAGACGGCTGGGTGGCGCACCACGACGAGATCGCCAACGCGACGCTGATCGCGAAGACCAATTCCTGGTACCTGGGCTCGAACGTCGAAGGCAAGCCGCGCCGCGTTCTCTCCTACTGCGGCGGCGTCGGTGCCTATCGCCAGAAATGCGACGAGGTCGCGGCGAGTGGTTACCAGGGCTTCGCCGTGAACTGAGCGCGCGAAACGCGTCGACCAGATAATTCCAATCCAGACGGGAGGACGATCATGATCATGAATTTTGGCGCGACGGCAGACGCCGTTCTCGACGGCGTCGTTACCTCGACGCCGCGCGTGCCGGGCGTCGTCGCGATGGTGACGAACCGCCACCGCAACATCTACGAGGGCGCGGCCGGCAAGCGCCGTCTCGATTCCGCCTCCGACATGACGACCGACAGCATCTTCGCCATCTTCTCCACGACGAAGGCAATCACCGGTACGGCGGTCCTGCAACTCGTCGAGGAAGGCAAGCTCGATCTCGACGCGCCCGCAAAGCGCTATGCGCCCGAGATTGGCAAGCTCCAGGTGATCGATGGCTTTGACGAGAAGGGCGAGCCGATCCTGCGTCCGCCAAAACGCGATATCACCACCCGCATGCTGATGACTCACACCGCGGGACTGAGCTACGATTTCATCAACCGCACCTACAATCGGCTGGCCGAGGAAAAGGGTCAGCCAAGCGTGATCACCGCGACCAAAGCCTGCCTGATGACTCCGCTGCTGTTCGATCCGGGCGAGCGCTGGGACTATGGGACCAACATCGATTGGTGCGGCCAGATCGTCGAAGCCATCGCGGAGCAACGGCTCGGCGACGTCTTCAAGGCTCGCATCTTCGAACCGCTCGGGATCAAGGACATGACCTTCGAACTGACCGAGCCGATGCGGCAAAAGCTGGCCGGCATCCATGCGCGAGGTGCCGACGGCTCGCTGACGCCGATGGATTTCGAACTGCCGGCCAAGCCCGAAGTTCAAATGGGCGGTCACGGGCTCTACGGCACCGTCGGCGACTACATGCGGTTTATCCGCATGTGGTTGAATGACGGCGTGGGCGAGCACGGCCGCGTGCTGAAGGCCGAAACCGTGCGCATGGCGGAAAAGAACCATCTCGGCGATAAGAAGGTGACGCCGATCACCGGCGTCATTCCGTCGCTGTGCAATGACGCGGAGTTCTTCCCGGGCCAGTCCAAGTCGTGGGGGCTGACCTTCATGATCAACGACGAGGAAGCCCCGACGGGACGTCCCGCCGGCGCGCTTGGCTGGGCCGGCCTCGCCAACCTGTTCTACTGGATCGACCGGCAGAACGGGGTCGGTGGGTTCTGGGCCACCCAGATTCTCCCGTTCGGTGATCCAACGTCGTTCATCGGTTACATGAACTTCGAGACGGCGTTCTACCAGAGCCTCAGGCAGCGCATGGCGAGCTAGATCCTGCGCTCTGGGGGGGCCGCGCGATAGGCCGATCATTGATCGGCCTATTCCTTCGGGATGCAGGCCTGCTGTATGGCCGCGCGTCGTTCGGCCTCAGCCCTGGTTTTTCGCTACATGCGCAGCGAACGCATCAATGTACTGCTGCAGCACCGTCTTGAGCGAATCCTTGGTCAAATTGCCGGCCGCGTCGAAGGCATCGCCGACACCGTTGAGGTAGATTTCCGGCTGCTGCAGCAGCGGCCCCGAAATGCCCGGCAGGATGTTCTGCAGATGCTTGGCCGCCGCAATGCCGCCGAGCGGTCCCGGCGAATTCGAGATGATGCCGACCGGCTTGCCGAGGAACGAGCTCTTGCCGTAGGGGCGCGAGGCAACGTCGATGGCGTTCTTGAGGACGCCGGGGATCGAGCGGTTGTACTCGGGCGTCACGAACAGCACCCCGTTCGACTTCTGCAGCTTCTCGCGGAAAGCAAGCCAGTCCGCGGGCGGCGCGCCCTCGAAGTCCTGGTTGAAGAACGAGATGCCTGCCGGCGTGACGACCTCAAGCTTGAGCGATCCAGGCGCCAGCTTGGCGAGCGCATTGGCGATCTTGAGCGAGAAGCTGTCCTTGCGCAGACTGCCGGCGATCGTGACGATGTTGTAGGCCATGGAATGTCCTCGAGGGCTTGAGCGGGAGTGCCGGGATGGCACTTAAGCCAACCGGACCGATGGATGCAAGTGCATGAATTGGTCCGATTTGGAAACGCTGCGTTTCGCGAATGCAGCCCAAACAAATCGGGCCGCCAAGCGGCGGCCCGATCGTTCGCGCAAACGTCGCGTGCAGATCAGATCGTCGGATTCCACGCCGACGGGATCAGGCGATATTTGGCGCCGTCCTTCTCGACATGGCCGACCGATGGGAAGGAGAAGTGAAAGCCGATCACGGTCGCCTTCTCCGCTGCCGCCATGTCGTAGAACTTGTGGCGCGTCGCCTGTGCCATCGCGGCGTCGTTGTCGAACACCACGTGCCAGTCCGGATTGCGCAGGAAGAACTCCGGAATGTTGGTGACGTCGGACTGGATCAGCACCTTGGCGTCGCCCGAGGCGACTGCGAAGGAGGTGTGCCCGGGCGTGTGGCCGGGCGTTGCGATGGAGGTGATGCCGGGCGCGACCTCCTTGCCCCACTCGTACTTGGTCACCTTGGATTCGAGGCCGGCGAAGGTTTTCTTCACGTTGGCGAAGTAGTTCTTCATCATCGGATTGGACTCGGCCTTGACCGTGTTGTCCGCGCTGGTCCAGAACTCCCAGTCCTTGCCGGGCACCATGATCTCCGCGTTGGGGAATGCGAGCGCACCGTCGGCGAGGCGGATGCCGTTGGTGTGATCGGGATGCAGATGCGAGAGCAGCACGATGTCGATGTTCTTCGGATCGACGCCGGCGGCCTGCAGGTTCTGCAGCGTACGGCCGACCGCGCCCTTGCTCGGCTCGAGATTGGCGACGCCGTTGCCGGTATCGATCAGCACGAGCTTGGAGCCGGTGTTGATGAGTTGCGGATTGAACGGCACGGTGACCATGCCTTTCGGCATGTAGGCCGCCTCGCCCGCGGCCAGCGCCTCGTCCTTCGGTATGTTGACGACGAACTTGTCCGGCATCGGGAAGGTGCGCGCGCCGTCGTTGATCGAGGTGCACTCGAAGCTGCCGACCTTGTAGCGATAGAAGCCCGGCGCCTGCGTCCCAGCCGGCGGCACTGAGGCATTGGCAACAGTCGGCCCGAAGCCGGTTACGGCAGCCGCACCGAGGGCGGCAGCACCTGTGAGCAAATGACGGCGATTGAGATCAGTCATGGAGAGGTCCCCTTCTGAGCGCCCGCGGTTTTTCCGCCCGCAATGGCGGCGGAATAATCTCCCGCTTCGCTCAGAAGGCAAGACCCTCCTCCGGTGACGTGCCGTCGCACATCGCGATTATTTATTTGGGTTGATGAGGAATTTTTCGCCGGTGGCGCGTTTGGCGTACACCGCGATGTTGGCGGGATCGAGCGCCTCGGCGAGCGACACCACCCTGGTGTAGTGGCTGGCGAAGGTGGTCTTCAGCTCGGATGCCACGCGCTGGCGCAGGCGGCCGATCTCGGCCGGGCCGATCTTCTGGAGGAACGGCGTCAGCAGCCAGCCGCCGACGCCCCAGCTCAGGCCGAACGAGCGGTTCAGCTCCGTCGGACGCGTGTCGAGGCTGCCATAGATGTAGACCTGCTTGTACACGTTGGAGCCGTAGCGGCTGTACTCCTTCGCGGTCTTGTTGGCCGCGATTTCCATGGCTGTCAGGATCTGGCTCGCCAGCTTGCCGCCGCCGATCGCGTCGAAGGCGATGGTGGCGCCGGTTTCGACCAGCGCGTTGGTGAGGTCGTCCATGAAATCAGGCGCGCTGGAATCGACGACGTATTTGGCGCCGATCTTGTGCAGGATGTCGGCCTGCTCCTTGCTGCGGACGATGTTGACGAGGCCGATGCCGTCCTTGATGCAGATCTTGTTGAGCATCTGGCCGAGATTGGAGGCGGCGGCCGTGTGCACGAGCGCCTTGTGGTTCTCCCGCCGCATCGTCTCGGTCATGCCGAGCGCCGTCAGCGGATTGACGAACCAGGAGGCGCCGTCCGCGACCGTGGTGTCCGCCGGCAGCTCCATGACGTCGCGGACCTTGAGCACGCGGTACTGCGTGTACATCGCGCCGCCGATCATCGACACCGTCTTGCCCATCAGCGCCTTCGCCGCGTCCGACGATCCGGTCCTGATCACCGTGCCGGCGCCCTCGTTGCCGACCGGCAACGACTGATCGAACCTTGCCGTCATCATCCGCATCGCAGCTTCCGGCATCGTCGCCGTGATGACCGGCATCTCCTTGGTACCGGAAGCCTTGGCGGCCGACATGTCGGCCGGCCCGATCAGGAGCCCGAGGTCGGAGGGGTTGATCGGCGAGGCTTCGACGCGGACCACGACCTCATCGTCGGCCGGTTCGGGCGTCGGGATATTGACGAGAGACAATTCCAGCTCGCCGCTCTTCTTCAGCAGCGAACGCAGTTGCAGGCCGGTCTTGCCCTCGCTCATGTCGATCCTCCCCTGTCCGTCTTTTCGCGGGTCCCGGCGCCAGCTTATGCCAGCGCCTTCAGTGCCGCCTTGCCGCCATAGAGCGCCTGCTTGCCGAGCTGCTGCTCGATACGCAGGAGCTGGTTGTATTTGGCGGTGCGATCGGAACGTGCAAGGGAGCCGGTCTTGATTTGACCGCAATTGGTGGCGACCGCGAGGTCGGCGATGGTGGAATCCTCGGTCTCGCCGGAGCGGTGCGACATGACAGAGGTGTAGCCGGCCTTGTGCGCCATCTCGACGGCGGCAAGGGTCTCGGTCAGCGTGCCGATCTGGTTGACCTTGATCAGGATGGAGTTGGCGCGGCCGGTCTTGATACCGTCGGCGAGGCGCTTGACGTTGGTGACGAAGAGGTCGTCGCCGACCAACTGGCACCTCTTGCCGATCAGGTCGGTGAGCTCCTTCCAGCCGTCCATGTCGTCTTCCGACATGCCGTCCTCGATGGTCACGATGGGATAGCGCGAGACGAGGTCCGCAAGGTACTTGGCCTGCTCGGAGATCGAGCGGGTCTTGCCCTCGCCTTCATAGACGTATTTGCCGTCCTTGAAGAACTCGGTCGAGGCGCAGTCGAGCCCGAGCACGATGTCGGTGCCCGCCTTGAAGCCGGCCTTGCCGATCGCGTTCATGACGAAGTCGAGCGCGGCGTCGGCCGACGGCAGGTTCGGCGCGAAGCCGCCCTCGTCGCCGACATTGGTGTTGTGGCCGGCCTTCTTGAGCTCCGACTTCAGTGTGTGGAACACCTCGGCGCCGTAGCGCAGGCCCTCGGCAAAGCTCGACGCGCCGACGGGGAGGATCATGAACTCCTGGAAGTCGATCGGGTTGTCGGCGTGCACGCCGCCATTGATGATGTTCATCATCGGCACCGGCAGCAGGCGCGCGGAGGTGCCGCCGACGTAACGGTAGAGCGGCATGTCGAGCGAGTTCGCGGCGGCCTTGGCGCAGGCCAGCGAGACGCCGAGAATGGCGTTGGCGCCCAGCCGGCTCTTGTTCGGCGTGCCGTCGAGGTCGATCATGATCTGGTCGATCTGGGCCTGCTGCTCGACATCGAGGCCGCTCAGGGCCTCGAAGATCTCGCCGTTGACGGCGCCGACCGCCTTGGTCACGCCCTTGCCGAGATAGCGGGCCTTGTCGCCGTCGCGCAGTTCCACGGCCTCGTGGGCGCCGGTGGAGGCGCCCGACGGCACCGCGGCGCGGCCGAGCGCGCCGTCCTCCAGCACGACATCGACCTCGACGGTGGGATTGCCCCGGCTATCGAGGATTTCGCGGCCGATGATGTCGATGATGGCGGTCATGATGTCCACTTCCGTTCGTTAGAGCTGATCGGTGCCGCGGGTCTTACACGGGCCGCAAGCAAATGTGAACGCTTGGAAGAGCCGCTTCGACTGACGCATGAAGCGCCTCGGATTATGTTCGACCGTATCTGGTCCGCGTGCCCAACCTCAATCTGAAACAGTCGGGGTAACGCCATGAATCGCCGCCAGTTTCTTGCTTCGAGCGCCGCGCTGCTCATCGCCCGCCCAGGGTTTGCGCAGGAAGCCCCGTTCCGGACAAAATACTATCCCATCAGCCCGGGCATCGGCCTGCATGATCTCACGCCCGCACCTGATGGCGCGGTTTGGTTCACGGCGCAGGGTAAGGGCCTGCTCGGCAGGCTCGATCCCCGGGATGGCAGTTTCAGGACGGTCAGCCTCGGCCAGGGCGCAGCGCCGCATGGCGTGACCATCGGCCCCGATGGAGCGCCCTGGATCACCGAAGGCGGCCAGAACGCGATCGCGCGGGTCGACCCCGCCGATCTCAAGGTCACGCTGTTCCGCCTGCCGGAAAAGTTCGCCTACGCCAATCTCAACACCGGCGTGTTCGACAAGGAAGGCACCTACTGGTTCACCGGCCAGTCCGGCTATTACGGCCGGCTCGCGCCGAAGACCGGCGAGATGAATATGTTCAAGGCGCCGAAGGGCGTCGGTCCCTACGGCATCACGGTCACGCCCAAAGGCGAGGTCTGGTACGCCTCACTCGCCGGCAGCCACATCGCGAGGATCGACCTCGCAAGCGGCAATGCGACCGTGGTCGAGCCGCCGACGCCGAACCAGGGTTCGCGGCGCGTCTGGTCGGATTCGAAAGGGCGGATCTGGGTCAGCGAGTGGAACAGCGGCCACGTCTCGGTGCACGATCCCGCCAATGGCTCCTGGAAGACGTGGAAGCTGCCGGGCGAACGCCCCCGCGCCTACGCCGTCTACGTCGACGACAAGGACAAGGTCTGGCTCACGGACTTTTCGGCCAACGCCATCGTGCGTTTCGATCCCGCCACTGAGAAGTTCAACGTCCTCGCCAGCGACAAGGCCAACGCCAATGTGCGCCAGCTCGACGGCCGTCCGGGCGAGCTGTGGGGCTGCGAGTCCGGCAACGACCGGATCGTCATGATCCAGACGATCGCGGGCGGTTGACGGCAGCGGCATTTGCGTCCATCCCGGCACCCGAAACAGGATGTGACGACGATGGCGAAGAAATCCCTCCAGCTCGGCCGGGCGGTCGAGTGGCCGCACGCGCCGGAAGAAGCCCAGCTCGACCGCGTGCCCAATCCGCAAAAGGGCACCGACTATCTGGTGCGCTTCACCGTGCCGGAGTTCACCTCGCTCTGCCCGGTCACGGGCCAGCCTGACTTCGCCCATCTGATGATCGACTACGCGCCGGGCGCGTGGCTGCTGGAGTCCAAATCGCTCAAGCTCTACATCGCGAGCTTCCGCAATCACGGCGCCTTCCACGAGGACTGCACCGTGATGATCGGCAAGCGTATCGCCAGCGAGATCAAGCCGAAATGGCTGCGCATCGGAGGCTACTGGTATCCGCGCGGCGGCATCCCGATCGACGTGTTCTGGCAGACCGGCCGCGTACCGAAGGGCCTGTGGGTGCCCGAGCAAGGCGTCGCGCCATATCGCGGGCGCGGGTAGTCTCTCTGAGGCGCCTCGTGTCGAAACAAAGGCGGCCCTTGGGCCGACCGGCGACCTATCTCACTCATGATTCGTCTGGTCGCGGTCACGCGATGCATGTATGGAGGCAAAGCCTGCGACCTCACCCGTTGGCTCCTCGCATGTCCGCCTCAATGCTTGGAGGTGCGCGTTCGTTGAAGCGCGACCGATAGGCCTGAAGATTCTCCATCACACGTTGCACATAGATGCGCGTCTCAGTGAAAGGGATACGTTCGACCCAGTCGACTACATCGACGGTCGGATCGCGAGGATCGCCGTAGCGCGCGATCCATTGCTTGACGCGCCCGCGCCCGGCATTGTAGCCGACGAGGGCAAGGACGTGGTTCCCATCATATGTCCTGAGAAGATCAGCGAGTTCGGCCGATCCGAGTTGCACGTTGTAGGCTGCATCGGTTCGCAGCCTTCCGGGATCGAATGCGATACCCAGCCGGCGGGCGATCGTGCGGCCTGCCGCGGGCGTCACCTGCATCAGTCCCGAAGCCTTTGCCGCAGATTGTGCGCGCCTGTCGAAAGCGCTTTCCGCCCGCGCCACTGCGTAGACGAGACTTGCAGCCGCGTTCGGGCCGACGGGGACATAGTTGGGCAGGCCGAAATTGGGAAACGCATACCGCTCGAGCGCAAGGCCACGCGCCAGTGCGCTCTTGCCGACTGCAAGCGTGGCGCGTGCATCCCGCCTCCTGGCGACGGTTTCGGCCAAGAACGCCAGCAGGCCAATATCGGCGGAACGGCCGACGTCGGCGACGAACGGGATCACCAGATCGTTGTTGCCTGTCGCGTAGAGTAGTTCGACTGCGCGAACGAGATCGTTTTGAGACAATTTTGCGCGCTCTCTCGGACCAAGGCCTGGCGGTCGAGGCAACGAAATTGCGCGGCGACCCAACCGGGCGCCGGCCAATTGGCCGTAATAGGCGGCGGTGCGTCTCGACGCGGCGGCATAGTAGCCCTGCGCCTTCTCGCTATGCCCGCTCGCCTCTGCAGCACGTCCGAGCCAGTACGCCGCACGCGCGAGCGAGGTCGGATGGGTCGTCATCCCCGAGATGCGGGCGAAGTGCTGCGCGGCCACGTCGGGGTCGTTCAGAAATCGTAGCGCGATCCAACCCGCCGTGAACGATTGATCGACGCGGAGGCTCTCCCTGGAAGGGGAAGCGGCATCGCGAGCAATTCGGTAGGCAATCTGCGCCTTGCCGTCGTCGAGCAGTCGGCGCACCAGGATGCGGCGCTCGACCCACCAAGTATCCGCATGATCGGCAACGGATATGCGACGGTCGGCCGAAAGCAGCAGTTGTGCAGCCTCTGCAATGCGGTCGTTGCGACGAAGCCACTGGACGCGGGTGAAAAGCAAGGCAGGATCAGCACCTGCAATCGCCGATGCCGCATCGAGTAAGGCACCGCTGGTCTTGGCGTTTCGGATTAGGGCTGCCCTCGCCTTCACAATTGTGCGGTCGGCGGAGGTGAGGCGGTTCGCCGCACGCACGGCTCCGGTGATGTCGTCCGCGTAAAGACGCGAGTCCATCCGGGCCCTGTGATCGACGGCGGTGAGGAGGTGCCCGAACCGCGTTAGTATCTGCGTCTCATACTGAGCGGAGAAACTGCCTTTATGCCAGGCAGCCCGGACGTATTTTCGGGCTTCGGCTTGATTACCGCGCTCCGACAAGGCTCGTGCAAGCGCAAGTTGGCCCAACGGCCCCAACGGTTTCCGCTGAGAGAAGAACGTCAGGACGGTTCGGGGCTCGCGCCGCTCGAACCAGAGCCGGGCCTCCGCACGTCTTCGAAAAAGATCGAGGCTCGGCCACGACGGATTGGCGCGCATGAATGAGGCGTAACGCTCAAAATCGATGGCATCGTAATTGGAACGCAGGATGACCCACTCCGCAAGCTTTCGGCTTGCCCGATCGCTAATTCGCTCGCTGCGTTCGATCGCCATCGCCACCCTCCCGTGACGGGCAAGACGAATTGTCTCTTTCAAGCTGTCGAGACCTGTAGCAGACGGCGCATCCGCCGTCGGATGAGCGGGACGAGACCTCGGCCTAGGATGCTGCGAAGTCGGCGCAACGGTCCGGGAACGCGTCGCCGCTTTCGTCGATGAGAGAAGCCGGCTGATTGCATCGGGAGCCTCGGCATGCGCCTTCGGAACGCCAATAGCGGCCGAGCCGGCAACCAGCAGCGCCACGCTCGCAAGGAACGAGATTCGGATGAAGCCAACGCAATGCATCTGATGCATGAAGCTCTGCTTGAATTGTGAGGAGCCGGGAGAGATCGAACTCAATATCGAACGGCGGCAAAAGCTTGGCGAGCCTGCAAGGATGGTTAACTACAGCACGCGAAGTGCCCGATGCCTTTCGATCCCATGGTGTCCTTTGTTCTCTACCGTACAGAACTCGATCACAATTGGCTCGCGCCCGGTGTATCCAATGTTTCGCGCAAGCGGGTGCTCGGGAGTCATCTCTACCATCGGAATCCTTGCGGCATTATCGGTAGAAGGACCGGCACGTGAACGCGTCGAGACGATCAAGAATTTCCAAATGGAGGATGTGCGATCAGCGGCTGCTGCGAAGCTTGATCAGGGCCGAAGCACTTCTCGTATCGATCTTGCTTGGAGGCTTGCTCGGCTCGGCGTCCGGCTCCGAGCTTGGCGACCGGAGCGGCCTTCCGATACCCCGCTTCGTCTCAGTCAAGAGCAAGCCGGCCAACGTCCGTGCGGGACCCGGCGTCGACTATCCCCTGCGATGGACGTTTGTTCGCCGGAATCTGCCCGTGGAGATACTCGCGGAGTTCGGCAATTGGCGACGCATCCGCGACGCCGATGGCGAAGAAGGCTGGATTTTAGCCGCATTGCTGTCCAGTCGGAGGACCGCGTTGGTTGCTCCCTGGTCAGCAGCCAAGCCGGTGCGGCTTCGGAAGCATTCCAGATCGAACGCCGCGGTCAACGCCGTCGTCGAGCCGCGTGTTCTCGTCAGGGTGGATACGTGCGCTGGTAGGTGGTGCTACGTTCGAGCAGAGACTTTCTCGGGTTACGTTCTGCAATCCAGACTGTGGGGCGTATATCCCGGTGAAGTGTTTTGAAGAGCGGGAAAGATCATGCGGCAGATCCGCGCGGCGCAACTCCGCACGAGCACACCGTTCATCTCACATTCACTCGCGAACGTAACACTGGCGACGGGGGCGCTTGCAAGGATACTTCATGAAGAAACTCTCTCGTTGTCTCGCTGTGGCCGTTCTGCTCACTGTCGGAGCCTTTTCCGCTCCCGCCAACGCCGCTCCGGCGAATCCGATCGCTCCGGCCGCAGCCTCCGACCTGATGCAGGTCCAGCATCGCCATCACTCTCACCATCGCCATTGGTATCATCCTCGGAAAGTTTGCAAGCTTCGCACCGTTGTGAAACGTGGCTATCACGGCCGACGAGTCGTGACGCGGGTGCGCGTCTGTCGGTAGTTGCGCGATCTCAGTGGGCTGCTGCGCGAACAGCGGCCCACTCGTACGGCGGACAGTTCAGGAGAGCGGAAGCGCGCGTATGCGTTTGATCTTCCGTCGGTGCGAAAACGTACCAACAAACGCAGATGGCGTTCGCGTCAATTGGTCACGTCCGTGAACGATGAACGCGCGCTATTTGAAGCATCACGAGGATAACGAGGATAACTCTTGGGATCTCTCTCCGCTATCGCGCATCCGCCGGCGCGCGCTGCTTGAGCAGCTGCGCGCAGACGAGGCCCAGCACCACCATGATCGCGGCGCTCACTAGCAGCGTCGGCATCTTGCCGGCGTGCTGGAGCCCGAAGCCATAGGCGAGCGGCCCCACGGTCTGCCCCATGAAGAAGAAGAACGAATGCAGCGACAGCGCGGTGGCACGCGCCTCGACCGAAAGCTCGCTGGCAAAGACCTGGAGACAGCCATGGGCGATGTAGAAGCCCCATCCCATGACGACGAGGTTCAGCGCCTGAACCTCCCAGCGCGGGCCGAAGGCCACGGCGACGAGCTGCGAGGCCACCAGCGTCATGCCCGCGATCATCATGCCCTTCACGCCCAGCCAAGGCAGGAGGCGCGACACCGTCAGCGTGTAGAACAGGCCGCCGACCGCAAAGCCGGCGATGACGATGCCGGCGATCGACAGCGAGGTCTGGCCGAGCTCGAACAGGAACGAGGCGATGTAGGGAAACAGCCCGAGCACGCAGCAGCCTTCGATGAACACCGCCGAGTAGCAGACATAGGCGTTCGGGTTGGTGAAGATGGTGCGATAGCCGGCCTTCAGCGCCGACAGGCTCGTCTTCGGCGGATGCTTGACCCTGGCGCCACGGAAGCCGGCCGCAACGGCGATCGAGGCGACGATCACGAGCGCGCCGAGCACCGCCAGCACGCCACGCCAGCCGAGGAAATCGCCGATCAGGCCGGAAGCCGAGGCGCCGAGCAGATTGCCGGTCATGGCGCCGGCGAGCGTGCGGCTGATCGCGACCTGGCGTTTGTCGGGCCCGACGAGATCGCTGGTGAGGCTCAGCGCCACCGGAAACACGCCGCCGGAGCCGATGCCGGCGAGGATGCGGGTCGCGAACAAAACCGAGAACGAGGACGAGAGCGCGCCGAGGATGTTGGCAAGGCCGAGCAGCGCGAGGCAGCCGATCATCAGCCGCGTCTTGCCGAACAGATCGGCGGCGGCGCCGATGATCGGCTGGATGATCGAGAAGGTAAAAGCGAACACCGCGGCAAAGCCCGCGGCGGTGGCGATGCTGACGCCAAAATCCTCGGCGACGTGCGGCAGCACCGGATCGAGCGCGCGCGCCGAGAGCGCAGCGGCGAAGCTCGCGCCTGATATGACGTAGAGCGCTGTCGGCAAGCCGTGATCGTGCGGCCGCGCCTCGCCTTCCTGCATCAGCGCGGTTTCTTTGCGAGCGCGTCGAATGCCATCAGCCTGGCGATCAGCGCCTCGAATTCGCGTAGCGGCACCATGTTCGGTCCGTCCGAGGGCGCGCGGTCGGGATCAGGATGTGTCTCGATGAACACGCCGGCAACACCGACCGCAACGGCCGCGCGTGCGAGCACCGGCACGAATTCGCGTTCGCCGCCCGAGGAGGTCCCCTTCCCGCCGGGCTGCTGCACGGAATGGGTGGCGTCGAAGATCACGGGCGCGCCGGTGGTACGCGCCAGGATCGGCAGCGCGCGCATGTCGGAGACCAGCGTGTTGTAGCCGAAGGAGACGCCGCGCTCGGTGACGAGCACGTTGGGATTGTCGGCGCCGGTGATCTTGCTCACGACATTGGCCATGTCCCAGGGTGCCAGGAACTGGCCCTTCTTGACGTTGACGACCTTGCCGGTTGCGGCCGCAGCGAGAAGGAGATCGGTCTGGCGGCACAGGAAGGCGGGGATCTGCAAGATGTCCACGGCCTGCGCCACCTCGGCGCATTGCGTGGCCTCGTGCACGTCGGTCAGCACCGGCAGGCCGAGCGCGGATCGGATCTCCGCGAAGATCGGCAGCGACTGGGCGAGGCCCAGCCCGCGCGCCGCCGATGCACTGGTGCGGTTGGCCTTGTCGAAGGAGGTCTTGTAGACGAGGCCGATGTTCAGCCGCGCGGCGATCTCCTTCAGCGCGGAGGCGACCTCCAGCGCATGCTGGCGGCTCTCGAGCTGGCACGGTCCGGCAATGACCGAGATCGGCAGATCATTGCCGAACTTGACCGTGCCAATGGTGACGACCGGCGCCGCTGACTTCGAAGAGCTCAAGACAAATCCCTCGTTTCGGCGCGACCATAGCCCCCACGAAGGTCGGATCAACCCTATTCGGTCCGGGCGGCCCGAATATCAGGGTTGCGCCGGGGCCGCCGGCGCCGCCCTTGCATCGGCAGGTTCCTACTTCACGGCCGAGAAGGCAGTCGGCGTCAGGAGCTGGCTGACGATATTGCCGACGATCTGGCCGTCGGCTTCACTCTCGGCGCGCGCTTTCATCCAGTCCGGATCGGTCATGAACTTGCCCCACTTCGTCTCGCGCTCGGCAAGCGACTCCCAGGCCAGGAAATAGGTCAGCTCCTGGTTCGATTCGCCGATCAGCGTCGTGAAGAACCCGGCCTGCTTGATGCCGTGCTTCTCCCAAAGCTTCAGCGTGACGGTCTCGAACCGCCTCAAGAGCGCCGGCAGGCGGCCGGGCACGCAGCGATAGACGCGCATTTCGTAGATCATTCATGTTCCTCCCTGAACAGGTCCGGCGGTTATAGCGGCTGGCCCCGACGGTGTCTTGAGCCCGGCCCGGCCGCCCCTGTGGCGTTCTGCGCATGGCTTGAGCTTCCGGCGCTGCATCAGACTCCCGCAATGCTGCCGCAATGATCGGGCCGCTAGAAAGGCTCAGTTGCGGTTCGGGTGCCTGCTACATGCGGATTTTGCTCGTCGAGGATGAAGCGGAGATGGCCGGCGCGCTGGCCTCGGCGCTGAAGCGCTACGACATGGTGGTGGACCATGCCCCGACGCTCGCCGAGGCGGAGGAGGCCATTTCCGCCGACGTCCATGCCGCCGTCCTGCTCGACCGCCAGCTTCCCGACGGCGATGGCCTTGCCCTGATCCCAAAGCTCCGCGCGCGCGCCGACGGCGTACCGATCATCGTCCTGACTGCGCGCGGGGAGCTCGCCGACCGCATCGCCGGGCTCGACGGCGGCGCCGACGACTATCTGGCAAAACCGTTTGCAGTCGAGGAACTGCTGGCGCGGCTGCGCGCAGTGCTGCGGCGGCCCGCCGGCCTCTCCCCCGAAATCATCCGCGCGGGCCGCCTCGCCTTCGATGTCGGCCATCGCGAGGCCAGCATCGACGGCCAGCCGTTCGAGCTGCCGCGCCGCGAGCTCCTGGTGCTGGAAGCCTTGGTTCGTCGCATGGGCCGAACCGTGCTGCGCTCGGCGCTGGAAGAGGCGGTCTACAATTTCGACGACGAGATCCAGTCGAACGCGCTCGACACGCACGTCTCGAGGCTGCGGCGAAAGCTCGCGGAAGCCGATGCGGGTATCGAGATCCACGGCATTCGCGGCGTCGGCTATCTGCTCAAGAAGTTGCCATGAGCGAACACGACGATCCCTATTGCTTGCGCTCGCGGCTGAGCTGGCGCCTGCTCTCGCTTCAGGCCGCGATCCTGGTCGCGCTGGTTGCAATCGTCCTCGCCGGCCTTTGCGCCTCCGGCTTCGTGCTGGCCGAGAGGGACGAGGACCGCGTCATCGATGTCGTCCAGCGCGCGCTCACGCGCGACGCGCAAGGCGGATTGGCTTTGCGGCCGACGGCCGAGCTGAAACAGTTGCGGAGTGAGACGCCAGACCTCTGGTTCCTGGTGCGCGACCGGCTGGGGCGTTCGCTCAGCGAAGGCTCCGTGCCGGCCGAATTCGCTACGATCGGCGGTGGTCTCGACCAAATCAGCCAGGCGCGGCTCGGCTGGCAGCTGCTCGAGGACGATCCGCGCAAGCCGGCGGCGCGGCTGAAGCGGGTCGACGCCGACGCCGGCAATGTGCAGATCATCACCGCAACGCAAGGACGTCTCACCGGCGCCAAGGCGCTGTTCACGACCTCACTCGCGTTCCTCGGCATTGCCCTGCCCGGCCTGCTGCTGATGGGAACGGCGACGTTCATCGCAACGCCGATGATCGTGCGGAGCACGTTCAGGGGGCTCGATTCTGCAGCGGACGAGGCACGGCGCATCGATATTCATCAGCGCGGCGCGCGGCTTCCGGTGGAGCGGATCCCGCTGGAGGTGCTGCCGCTCGTGACCGCAATCAACGACGCGCTGGCGCGGCTCGACCAGGGCTATACCCGCCAGAGGCGGTTTGTCGCGGATGCGGCGCACGAGCTTCGCACACCGATCGCCATTCTGAACACGCGGCTGGAATCGCTTGCCCCAGGACCGGACAAGACCCGCCTGCTGGAAGATTCCGCACGGCTGGCGACGCTCGCCGACCAGCTGCTCGATATCCAGCGGCTCGACCGTTGCTGCCATCCCTTCACCAGCGTCAATCTCGCCGCCGTTGCGCAAAGCGTCGCCGCCGACCTCGCGCCGCTGACGATTGCCGCCGGCTACGAGCTGGCGCTTGATGCGCCGGCGACACCGGTCGAGACGACAGGCGATGCGGCAGCCCTGGAGCGCGCATTGACCAATCTCGTGCAGAATGCGATCCAGCACGGCCCACGCCGCGGCGCGATCGGGATTCGCGTCAGCAGGCCCGCGACTATCGAGGTCACGGATGAAGGCCGCGGAATTCCTGCCGATCAGCGCGAACAGATCTTCGAGCCGTTCTATCGGCTGACGCCGCTCGATCGCGGCGCCGGCCTCGGCCTCAACATGGTGCGCGAGATCGTGCAACTGCATGGCGGCCAGGTCTCCGTAGCGGACGGGCCGGAGGGCGGAGCCTGTTTTCGGATGACGCTGCCGCCGGTCCGACTAAGTTGATTCAATCCGCGTTCGCCGCTGAAGCGCAATGCAGTCGCAATGCACCTCCGCAACATTGCATCCGTCTCACCTCTGATCTTTCGAGGTGCAAACCAAGATGCCGGAGTGCGCATGCCCAACGATTTCCTTTCCTTCTTCCTGTCCTGGATGTCGTCCCCGCGTCGGATCGGCGCAGTCGCGCCGTCGGGTGCGGCGCTCGCCGATCTCATCACGCGCGAGATCAGCGCATCGACTGGGCCGATTCTCGAGCTCGGGCCCGGCACCGGCGCATTCACCTACAAGCTGCTCAAACGCGGCGTCCGGCCGCAGGATCTCACGCTGATCGAATACGGCTCCGACTTCATGAAGCTCCTGCAAGTGCGCTTTCCCGGGGCGCGCGTGCTGTGGATGGACGCAGGCCGGCTTACGACCGAGCCCCTCTATGACGGCGCCCCCGTCGGCGCGGTCGTGAGCGGCCTGCCGCTGCTCAACATGTCGCGGCGCAAGATCATCTCGATCCTCAGCGGCGCGTTCAGTTATGTCCGTCCCGGTGGCGCCTTCTACCAGTTCACCTATGGCATGAGCTGCCCGGTGCCGCGGCCCCTGCTCGACCGGCTGGGCCTGCGCGCAAAGCTCGTTGATCGCGCCTTGCTGAACGTGCCGCCTGCCGCCGTCTACAGGCTGACGCGGCGGCCACAGATGAAGTTGATAACGGGATCGCTTGCGCCTCAACCATCAGCGCGGGTCGCGCCGGCGCCGATGCATCACGCGCGCGACCACTCCGCCGCGCGCTGAGCGGTTAGACCAGCCGCGACTGCACCATCGCCGCCTGAATGAACGAGGCGAACAGCGGATGCGGCTCGAACGGCCGCGACTTCAGCTCGGGGTGAAACTGGACGCCGATGAACCAGGGGTGATCCTCGTACTCGACGATCTCAGGCAGCACGCCGTCGGGCGAGAGCCCCGAGAATTTCAAGCCGTGCTGCTCGAGGCGATCCTTGTAGGCGGTGTTGACCTCGTAGCGATGGCGGTGGCGCTCGGAGATCTCGGTGGCGCCGCCATAAACCTCAGAGACGCGGCTGCCGCGGTTGAGCGCGGCGGGATAGGCGCCAAGGCGCATCGTGCCGCCGAGGTCGCCGGCCTGCGAGCGCTTCTCGAGCTCGTTGCCGCGCAGCCATTCCGTCATCAAGCCGACCAGCGGCTCCTTGGTCGGGCCGAACTCGGTGGAGTTGGCGTCCTCGATACCGACCAGGTTTCGCGCCGCCTCGATCACCGCCATCTGCATGCCGAAGCAGATGCCGAAATAGGGAACGTCGCGCTCGCGTGCGAACTGCGCCGCCTTGATCTTTCCTTCCGCGCCACGCTGGCCGAAACCGCCGGGCACCAGGATGCCGTTGACGTGCTCGAGGAACGGCGCCGGATCTTCCTTTTCGAAGATCTCGCTCTCGATCCAGTCGAGATTGACCTTCACCTTGTTGGCGATGCCGCCATGCGAGAGCGCCTCGATCAGCGACTTATACGCATCCTTCATGCCGGTGTACTTGCCGACGATGGCGATGGTGACGTTGCCTTCGGGGTTGCGGATGCGCTCGTTGATCTCCTGCCAGCTGCGCAGCTCCGGCGGAATGCGCGAGGCGATGCCGAAGGCGGCGAGCACTTCGTCGTCGAGGCCCGCGTTGTGATAGGCCTCGGGCACGGCGTAGATGTTGTCGACGTCGCGCGCCTCGATCACGGCGCTTTCGCGCACGTTGCAGAACAGCCCGAGCTTGCGCCGCTCCTCCTTCGGGATCTCGCGGTCGGTGCGGCAGAGCAGGATGTCCGGCTGGATGCCGATCGAGCGCAGCTCCTTCACCGAGTGCTGCGTCGGCTTGGTCTTGAGCTCGCCGGCGCTCGGGATATAGGGCAGCAGCGTGAGGTGGATATAGACCGCGTGATCGCGCGGCAGCTCGTTCTTGAGCTGGCGGATCGCCTCGAAGAACGGGAGCCCCTCGATGTCGCCGACGGTGCCGCCGATCTCGACCAGCACGAAGTCGTAATCGTCATTGCCGTCGAGGACGAATTCCTTGATGGCGTTGGTGACGTGCGGAACCACCTGGATGGTCGCGCCGAGATAGTCGCCGCGACGCTCCTTGGAGATGATGTCCTGGTAGATGCGCCCCGTCGTGATGTTGTCGGCCTTGGTCGCCGGCCGGCCGGTGAAGCGCTCGTAGTGACCGAGATCGAGATCGGTCTCCGCGCCGTCATCGGTCACGAACACTTCGCCGTGCTGGTACGGCGACATCGTTCCGGGATCGAGGTTGAGATAGGGGTCGAGCTTGCGGAGGCGGACCTTGTAGCCCCGGGCCTGCAGCAGGGCACCGAGTGCCGCTGAAGCCAAACCCTTGCCGAGCGAAGAAACCACGCCGCCGGTGATGAATATGTACCGCGCCATGGGACTTAACCTCTAATCCCCTAAATTCGATTCGCCAAAGCGATTCGTATTCCGCCCCAAAAGATTTCGCGGGCCTGTGGGTGAGCCAGAACTAAGAGTGGTGACAGTGCCTTGATGGGGATTGTTGATGCAGGACGGTAGCAGCCGGCCTGCATGGCCCCCCTGCTTTATTGCGAGCGCGGCACCTGCGGACCTGACGGCGCCTGGTTCTGCTGCTGCTCGTCGGCCTTCTTCAGCGAATCCAGGATGCCGCCCGAGGTCGGCGGCGCGATCGGCGATCCGCCGGCCGGCTGGGTCTGCGACGCAGGCGTGCCAATGATCGATGACGGCTTGCGGTCGTAGCCGGCGTACCAGGACAGGAACAGACTGGTGAGAAAGAAACCGACGGCCAGGATCGCGGTGGTCCGCGTCAGAAGGTTCGCAGTGCCGCGGCTCGACATGAAGCCGGCGCCCCCGCCCATACCGAGCCCGCCGCCTTCCGACTTCTGGAGCAGGACGGTGCCGATCATGACGGCGACGATCATGAGGTGGATGACGATGACAACGGTCTGCATAATATCCTTCCGTCACAAGCGGACGGCGCCTGACGGCGGCCGATCGCGCTTCGCGGTTTTCCTGAAGTTGCGCGGTGTTACACGATCGGGAGGGGTATTGCCACCCCCGATCGGATCCGAACCCAACGGTTTGAACGAGCCGGGTAGCGCTTAGTTAGGACAGCCGTTGGCGATCGCAAGGAAATCGGCCGCTTTCAGGCTAGCGCCGCCGACCAGCGCGCCGTTGACGTTTTTCACCGCCATCAGTTCGGCCGCATTCGAGGGCTTGACCGATCCGCCGTAGAGGATGCGCATTCCGGCACCTTCGGCCTTGAACCGGGAGATCAGGAATTCCCGGATAAAGCCATGAATTTGCTCGACATCCTTGGCGGTCGGCGTCAGCCCGGTGCCGATCGCCCAGACCGGCTCGTAGGCCACGACCAGATTGGCTGCAGTGGAGCCGTCTGGCAGTGAACCGTCGAGCTGGCTGCGCAGGACGTCCAGGGTTTGGCCGCCATCGCGCTGGCCTTGCGTCTCGCCGATACAGACGATCGCCGTCGCCCCGGCGCGCCAGGCGGCTTCGGCCTTCTGTCGGACCAGAGCATCGCCCTCGCCGTGGTCGGCGCGGCGCTCGGAATGGCCGACGATGATGGCGGTTGCGCCCGCATCCACCAGCATTTCGGCGGCGACGTCGCCGGTATGGGCGCCGGAGGCCTTGGGATGGCAGTCCTGGGCCCCCACCGCGACCGTCTTGCCGCGCGCCTTGTCGGCGAAGGCGGCGACCAGGGTCGCCGGCGGGCAAACCAGCAGGTCGGCCTTGCCAGCTACGTCTGCCGCACCGTTGAGCATGGCGTCGAATTCGGCAGCCTGGGCTTTCAGCCCGTTCATTTTCCAGTTGCCGGCAATCAGCGGTCGGATGGCGTCGGTCATGTCAGGATCCAGCGAAATGAGGTTTGTGGATGCGCTAGCAGAGCTGTCGCGGCAGTTCCAGATTCTTGTTTTGACGCGTTTTCTCGAAGCGAACCGGGTCCACTTCGCTGGAAAACGCTTTGGGGCCTTTAACCGCAGTCTCGAGCGGCCGCGTGACGCGAGGTTGCGGGGGGAAAGCCGCCACTTTATGATGAACTATCAATTTGGTGACGCGCTTTTGCGGAATCTGCATTAAGACGCGCGCTCCGTTCCCCTCCTGACCAAACAAGTTGGACCAAATGCTTCGAGGAATGCGCAAGGCCTCATCAAACTGGCTCGGCAAGACCATCATGGCCATTGTGATGGGCGTGTTGATCATCAGTTTCGGCGTTTGGGGCATCGCCGACATCTTCAAGGGCTTCGGGCAGTCCACGGTGGCCAAGGTCGGCAGCACGGAGATTTCGCTCAACGAGTTCCGCCAGATCTACACCGACCGCCTGCAGCAAATCAGCCGCCAGTTCGGCCGGCCGTTGACGCCCGACCAGGCCCGCGCCTTCGGCCTCGATCGACAGGTGCTGCAGCAGACCATCGCGGAAGCTGCGCTCGACGAAGAGGC
Organism: Bradyrhizobium sp. R2.2-H; assembly: GCF_004346455.1. Taxonomy (NCBI): domain Bacteria; kingdom Pseudomonadati; phylum Pseudomonadota; class Alphaproteobacteria; order Hyphomicrobiales; family Nitrobacteraceae; genus Bradyrhizobium; species Bradyrhizobium sp. R2.2-H. The sequence continues at coordinate 633,720 of NZ_SMBR01000002.1, read as the reverse complement.
GCGCCGGCTCGGGCTCGGCCAGTCCGACGAGCAGATCCGCCAGGTCATCATGAACGATCCCAACTTCAAGGGCGTCGGCGGCAATTTCGATGCGAACCGCTTCCAGGCCGTGATCCGCAATTTCGGCTATACCGAGCAGCGCTACGTCGCCGAGCAACGCAAGGTGTCGCTGCGCCGCCAGATCACCGGCACGATCGGCGCCGGCCTTGAGCCGCCGAAGGCCATGATCGACATGCTGACGCGCTACCAGAACGAGCAGCGCGCCATTGAATTCGTCAAGCTCGACGCCGCGCAGGCGGGCACCATCGACGCGCCCTCGCCCGAAGCCCTCGCCACCTATTTCGAGGATCACAAGGTCCAGTTCCGCGCGCCCGAATACCGCAAGATCGCCTTCGTCGTGATCTCGCCGGAAGACATCGGCAAATGGACCGAGGTCTCCGACGAGGACGCCAAGAAGGTGTTCGAGCAGCGCAAGGACCGGCTCGGCACGCCGGAGAAGCGACAAATCCAGCAGATCGTGTTTCCGAACGTCGCCGAAGCGCAAGCCGCACGCGAGCGTCTCGTCGGCGGGCTGTCGTTCGAAGACCTCGGCAAGGAGCGTGGGCTGAGCGCCTCCGACATCGACCTCGGGCTCGTGACAAAGTCTTCGCTCACTCCCGCGGTCGGCGACGCCGCCTTCGCACTTCCCGTCGGTGAGATCAGCCAGCCGATCCAGGGCGCTCTCGGCACCTCCATTGTCAGGGTCGACAAGATCGAGCCGGGCAAAGAGGCGGACTACGCCAGCGTTGCCGGCGAAATCAAACGCGAGATCGCCACCGAACGGGCCCGCGTCAAGGTCGCAGATCTCCGCGACAAGATGGAAGACGAGCGCGGCGGCGGCTCCAGCGTGATCGACGCGGCGCAGAAGCTCGGCCTCACCGCCGTGACCATCGACGCCGTCGACCGTTCCGGCCGCGCCCCGAACGGCCAGCCGGTCGCCAGCATCCCACAGGGTCTCGACGTGGTGTCGCAAGCCTTCAACACCGACGTCGGCGTCGACAACGATTCGATCTCGTTCAAAGGCGGCTATGTCTGGTATGACGTGCTCGCCATCACGCCCTCGCGCGACCGCAATCTCGACGAGGTCCGCGACCAGGTCGAGGCGCGCTGGCGCCAGGACCAGATCGCGGCCAGGCTGAAGGCCAAGGCGACGGAGATGGTGCAGAAGCTCGAAGCAGGCGGCAAGCTCGCTGACGAGGCCGCCGCTGTTGGCGCCAAGGTCGAGACCGCGACCGGCTTCAAGCGCGACGACTCCCCCGCCGGCGTGCCCGCCACCGTCGTGTCGGCCGCCTTCCGCACCGCCAAGGGCGGCGTCGGACAGACGGCCGTGAGCGGCGGCAGCGAGGTCATCGTCTTCCGCGTCACCGACATCGTCGACCCCGCGGTCGATGTCGCCTCCGACGCGGTCAAGAAGCTGAAGGAGAGCCTCGACCGGGCCCTGACCGAGGAGCAGGTCGCCTCCTACGTCAACAAGCTCGAGACCGACATCGGGACCACCATCAATCAGGCCGCCTTCGCGCAGGTGACCGGCGCGAACCAGTGAGTTGAAAGCACGCGATGGACGACCTGAAATCGATCATTGGAAAAGTGGCGACCGGCGCCAGCCTGTCGCGTGACGAAGCCGCTTCCGCCTTCGACGCCATGATGTCGGGCGAGGCCACGCCGTCGCAGATGGGTGGCCTGTTGATGGCGCTCCGCGTGCGCGGTGAAACCGTGGACGAGATCACGGGCGCCGTTTCCGCCATGCGCTCCAAGATGCTGACCGTGACGGCGCCGGCCGAAGCCGTCGACATCGTCGGCACCGGCGGCGACGGCTCCGGCTCGGTCAACGTCTCGACCTGCGCCTCCTTCATCGTCTCGGGCGCCGGCGTGCCGGTCGCCAAGCACGGCAACCGCGCGCTGTCGTCGCGCTCGGGCGCCGCCGACGTGCTGGCCTCGCTCGGGGTGAAGATCGACCTGAAGCCGGAGCAGGTCGGACGCTGCGTGCGCGAATGCGGCATCGGCTTCATGTTCGCTCCCGCCCACCACCCCGCGATGAAGAACGTCGGCCCGACCCGGGTCGAGCTTGCGACGCGCACGATCTTCAACCTGCTCGGCCCCCTGTCCAATCCGGCCGGCGTGAAGCGGCAGATGGTCGGCGTGTTCTCCAGGCAATGGGTGCAGCCGCTGGCGCAGGTGCTGAAGAACCTCGGCTCGGAATCCGCCTGGGTCGTGCACGGCTCCGATGGCCTCGACGAGATCACTCTCACCGGACCGACCTTCGTCTCCGCTCTCCACAATGGCGAAATCCGGAATTTCGAGGTGACGCCCGAGGAGGCCGGACTGTCGCGTTGCGAGGCCGGTGCGCTCAAGGGCGGCGACGCCGATGCCAATGCGATCGCACTGCAAAGCGTGCTCGACGGCAAGCCGAGCCCCTATCGCGACGTCGCGCTGATCAACGCCGCGGCCGCGCTGGTCGTGGCCGGCCGCGCCAAGGACCTCAAGGAGGGCGTCGCGATCGGCGCCCGCTCGATCGACAGCGGCGCGGCCAACGCGAAGCTGAAGCACCTGGTCGCAGTCTCCAACAGCTGAACCGCGCATGCCCGACATCCTGACCAAGATCGAGACCTATAAGCGCGAGGAGATCGCGGCAGCGAAGCGGACGCGTCCGGTCTCCGCCGTGGAGGCCCAAGCCAGGGCCGCATCCGCGCCCCGTGGTTTCCTCCGCGCGATCAAGAGCAAGGTTGCCAACGGCGACTACGCGCTGATCGCCGAGATCAAGAAGGCCTCGCCCTCCAAGGGTCTCATCCGCGCCGATTTCGACCCGCCGGCACTCGCAAGAGCCTATGAGGCGGGCGGCGCGGCTTGTCTGTCGGTGCTGACCGACACGCCTTCATTCCAGGGTCATCTCGACTTCATGGTGGCGGCGCGTGCGGCGACCTCGCTGCCGGTGCTGCGCAAGGATTTCATGTTCGACACGTATCAGGTGGTCGAGGCGCGCGCGCACGGCGCCGACTGCATCCTGATCATCATGGCGGCGCTCGATGATGCCGCCGCGAAGGATATCGAAGACGCCGCCCTCGCCTTTGGCATGGACGTGCTGATCGAGATCCATGACCGCGCCGAACTCGAGCGGGCGCTGAAGCTGCGGTCGCCGATGATCGGCGTCAACAACCGCAACCTGCGCACCTTCGAGACCACGCTTGCGACCAGCGAGGCGCTGGCGCCGCTGATCCCTCGGGACCGGCTGATGGTCGGCGAGAGCGGCATCTTCACGCCAGAAGATCTTGCCCGGCTCGAGCGCGTCGGCATAGCGACGTTCCTCGTCGGTGAAAGCCTGATGCGGCAGGCCGACGTCGCTGCGGCGACGCGCGCGCTGCTCGCGCGCAGCACGAAGGGCACGCGCTGACATGGCGCGCAAGCCAGCCAAGACGAAGCCAGCCAAAGCCAAGGCCGGCCCTGCCCTCACCCATATCGGCGCCTCCGGCGAGGCGCGGATGGTCGACGTCTCGGACAAGCCCGCGACCGAGCGGCTTGCTGTCGCGGAAGGCCGCGTCGTCATGACCAGGGCGACGCTCGACCTGATCGTATCCGGCAACGCCAAGAAAGGCGACGTGCTCGGCACCGCGCGCATCGCCGGCATCATGGCCGCCAAGCGCACATCGGAGCTGATCCCGCTCTGCCATCCGCTCGCGCTTTCGAAGGTGACGGTCGATATCGAGCCTGACGTGAAATTGCCGGGCTGCCTCGTTCGGGCCAGCGTGAAGGTGACGGGCCCGACCGGCGTCGAGATGGAGGCCCTCACGGCCGTCTCGGTCACCTGCCTCACCATCTACGACATGATCAAGGCGGTCGAGCGCGGCGTGCGCATCGAAGACATCCACCTGGTCGAGAAGCTCGGCGGCAAATCCGGCCACTACCGTGCCTGAAACCGCTTGCTTCGGCGAACCACCTCTCGCGCGGCGCACATCGATTGCTTTTGAGCGCGGCCTTTCATGTTGCGTTAACCGCGCTTCCTAACTTTGCCTCCACACCGTTCCCGTAAACCAACGGATGTTTCCAGGGCCAAGAATTGATCCTGACGTGTGCCCGGCAATGACCCAGCATGATGACGAAATTCGGCAGTCGCCTCTTTGACCAAGCCTTCGTGCGCGGCGGACCGATCCGCTGGCTGGTGGTGGGCGGCACGCTGCTGATCGCGGCCATCGCCATCGGCTCTGTCCTGATGGCGCAGAATTTCCGCGAGCGGGCGCTGCGCAACTCGGGCCGCGAGCTGGAAAACACCGTGCTGCTGCTCGCTCATCATTTCGATCAGCAGTTGCAGGATTTCGCGGTCATCCAGAAGGATTTCGTCGACCACGTCCGCTCGAGCGGAATCACGACCGGGGAAGACTATCGCAAGCGCCTTTCGGGCGAGGACGTCCACCGGCTGCTGCGGTCGAAGATCGAGGCGCTGCCCTACATCGGCGGCGTCAACGTCACCGATGCCGAAGGCAATCTGATCAATTCGTCGACGACATGGCCGGCTCCCAAGGTGAACGTGGCCGATCGCGCCTACTTCCGCACCTTCAAATACGACCCTTTTTCGCCCGATGTCCTGATCGAGCCGCTGCATAGCCGCGTCTCGGGCGCATGGACCATCCTGGTGGCGCGGAAGATCGTCGGGCCGAGCGGCGAGTTCCTCGGCGTCGTCGGACGCGGGATCGAACCGGCCAACTTTGAAAAATTCTTCGCCTCCGTCGTGCTCGGAGACGGCGCGACGATCTCGATGCTGCATCGCGACGGCACGCTGCTCGCCCGTTATCCCCATTCCAGCGAACTGATGGGACGTAATTTCAAGACCGGTTCGTTCGCCCATCAGAGGATTTTCAGCCTCGATCACTTCGCCGGCCGTTTTACGAGCCCCGTCGACGGCGAGGACCGGCTGATCTCCGCGCGTGCCCTGCCGCACTTCCCGATCCTGATGATGGCCAGCACGACGCGGGCGGCGGCCCTGGCGGACTGGCGCGAGCAGATCGGCATCCTGATCTCGGTCGCCGCCTCTTCCGCGCTCGCCATCGCAGGCGTGCTGATCGCGATCGTGCGCAAGCTGCTGAAGCAGCACCGCCTTTCGCGCGAACGGCTGACTCTGGAGAAGCAGCGGCTCGACCGCGCCGTCAACAACATGACGCAGGGCCTCCTGCTGTTCGACGCCGAGCAGCGGCTCGTGGTCTGCAACCAGCGCTACATCGAGATGTACGGGTTGTCGGCCGAGATCGTGAAGCCCGGTTCCAGCTTCCACGACATCATCGCCCATCGGAGGGCAACCGGCTCGTTCACCGGCGACGTCGACGCTTACGTCGCGCTCGTGCTGAAGGACATCCATGTCCGCAATTCCATGGTGGTCGATACTTCCGACGGCCGCTCGATCCACATCCTCAACGAGCCGCTCGCAGATGGTGGCTGGGTCGCGACCCATGAGGACATCACGGAGCGCCGTCGCATCGAGGAGCGCATCACCCACCTCGCCCATTACGACGCGCTGACGGACCTGCCCAACCGCACCATGTTCCACGAGCATCTGCGCGACACGCTGGCCGCGGTCCGCGACGGCGAACAGATCGCGGTGCATTACATCGACATCGACGAGTTCAAGGGCGTCAACGACGCGCTCGGCCATCTCGTCGGCGACGAGCTGTTGAAATCGGTAGCCGCGAGCCTCCAGCGCTGTGCAGGCCCGGCGGACTTCGTGGCGCGACTCGGCGGCGACGAATTCGCCATCGTGCAGAGCGCGGTGATGTCGCCGGACCAGGTCGACGAACTCGTCGCGCGGGTCTTCGAGGCCATCCGCACGCCGTTCGACTGCATGGGCCATCATCTCACCACCGACGCCAGCATCGGCATTGCGCTTGCGCCGGAACACGGAACGGTGCTGGACCAGATCCTCAAGAACGCGGACATGGCGATGTACGCGGCGAAGTCCGCCGGACGCCGGACCTACCGCTTCTTCGAGCCGGAGATGGACACCAGGGTCCGCGAGCGCCGTCAGCTCGAGAGCGACCTGCGCCACGCCATCGCCCAAGGCGGGTTCGAAGGCGGGCTCGAGGTTCATTACCAGCCCTGCCTCGGCCTGAAGGATGACCGCATCACCGGCTGCGAGGCATTGGTGCGCTGGCGTCATCCCGAGCGCGGCATGGTCTCGCCGGCCGAATTCATCCCGATCGCCGAGGACACCGGCCTCATCAACGAGATCGGCGAATGGGTGCTGGCGACCGCGTGCCGGGACGCGGCCACCTGGCCCGACGACATCCGCCTCGCCGTCAACGTCTCGCCGGTGCAGTTCAAGAGCGGCACGCTGGCGCTGAAGATCATGGCGGTGCTCGCCGCCTCGAACCTGCCCGCGAGCCGGCTCGAGCTCGAGATCACCGAAGCAGTCCTGATCCGCGACGACGACGCCGCGCTCGCGATCCTGCACCAGCTCCGCGCCATCGGCGTGCGCATCGCGCTCGACGATTTCGGCACCGGCTACTCATCCCTGAGCTATCTGCACCGTTTCCCCTTCGACAAGATCAAGATCGACCGCTGCTTCGTCGACGACATCGCCCGCCCCGACGGTTCCGCCAGCATCGTTCAGGCCGTCGTCAACCTGGCGACCTCCCGCCGCATGACCACCACAGCCGAGGGCGTCGAGACCGAGGAGCAGCGGCGCCTGCTGCGCACCCTCGGCTGCTCCGAGATGCAGGGCTATCTGTTCAGCGCCGCCAAGCCCGCCGACAAGATGCTGGAGCTGTTCGCGCTGCATCGCAGCCGGCTCGCCCGGCGCGAAGGCAGCGAGGGCCGCCGCCGCGAGGCGGGTTAGATCTTCCGCCGCGGATGGAGACTCCGAGGATGCCCGCAAAAAGAACTGCCCGGAAGTGGTCATCCACTCCCGGGCGATCCGTATCTGGAGGTCGTCAGATCTAGTTCGGAACCGCAGCCTTCGACGCCGGTTTCGAAGCGACGGCATCATTCGCGGTGACGCCATGCAGAAAGTCGAACGCTGCGTGCAGGGCCTTGTCGTCCTTCTCTTCCGGCGGGACGTAGGACTGCGATCCGGTCTGCTCGGTGCCGTCGGCAGCCGACAGATGGCCCCGCATCTGGGATTCCGCCATGGTGTCCATCCGGCCCTTCAGCTCGGGCGGCACGTCCTGCAGGATCTCGATGTCGGGAGCGATGCCCTGGGCCTGGATCGAGCGGCCCGACGGCGTGTAGTAGCGCGCCGTGGTCAGCGCCAGCGCGCCGTTGCCGGAGCCGAGCGGAATGATGGTCTGCACCGAGCCCTTGCCGAACGAGCGCGTGCCGATCAGTGTCGCGCGCTTGTGGTCGTGCAGCGCGCCGGCCACGATCTCCGAGGCCGAGGCCGATCCGCCGTTGATCAGGACCACGAGCGGCTTGCCCTTGGTGAGATCGCCACCATGCGCGGTGAAACGCTGAGTCTCTTCCGGATTGCGGCCGCGGGTCGAGACGACCTCGCCCCGCTGCAGGAAGGCGCTCGACACCGACACGGCCTGATCGAGCAGTCCGCCCGGATTGTTGCGCAGATCCATCACGTAACCTGCGAGCTTCTCCGCCGGGACCTGCTTGGAGATCGACGCGATCGCCTTCTTCAGTCCGTCGGTGGTCTGCTCGTTGAAGGAGGTGACGCGGATATAGCCGATGTCGCCGTTCTCGACGTGGAAGCGCACCGGGCGCACATGGATGATTTCGCGCGTGATCGAAACGTCGAGCGGGGCGTCCGCGCCCTTGCGCACGATGGTGAGCTTGGTCTTGGTGTCGACCGGGCCCTTCATCTTGTTGACGGCCTGCTCGAGCGTCATGCCCTGCACCGCCTCGCCGTCGATCTTGCTGATGAGATCGCCGGACATGATGCCGGCCTTCGAGGCCGGCGTGTCGTCGATCGGCGAGACCACCTTGACGAGGCCATCCTCCATGGTGACTTCGATGCCGAGCCCGCCGAACTCGCCGGAGGTGGTCTCCTGCATCTCGGTCCAGGCCTTGGCGTTCATGTAGCGCGAGTGCGGATCGAGCGAGGTCACCATGCCGGTGATCGCGCCCTCGATCAGCTTGGCGTTGTCGGGCTTCTCGACATAGCTGGCCTTGACCCGCTCGAACACCGCGCCGAACAAATTGAGCTGGGAATAGGCATCGTCCGCGGTCGCTGCTGCACGCGCCGCCCATACTCCGCTGTGCGGGCCGGCTACCAGAAGAGTCAGACACGCTCCGGTGAGCGCGCCGAGGGGGAACAGCAGGGTTTTCCGCATGGATCACGTAGCCTTTTGCTTGGCGGTTCTCTTCGGGTTGGGAGCGCCATGCACAGCAAATGGCGATCCAGCCCACTTCTCACAATACCATTCCGGTTTCTTCAAGGCCGGGATGCCACGCTGGCGGGTATACGAAGAAATCCCTTCGCCTTGGCCTAAACTTTTGGCAACGTTCCGAAACTGTTTCGCGCGAAGCGGAAACCGGTCGGGCCGCCCACGCCTCGCAGCTATGCGATTTTAGGATGGTTTTGGAGGGCCGGACGCGATAGGCGATGACGATAAGACTTCAAATTCTCGGGAGGACAACAATGAACGAAGCGCCCCGCATCCGGACTGAAAGGAACGTCGAACTCGGCGCCAGCAACGAGCCGTTCCAGAACCTGCACGAGTTCATCCGGAAAGCGCGCGCCAACCTGAACCAGAACGCCTGGGACTACATCGTCGGCGCGGCCGAGACCGAGACCACGATGCGCCGCAACCGCATGGCGCTGGACGAGATTGCCTTCCGCCCGCGCGTGCTGCGCGATGTCCGCAAGGTCGACGGAGGGGTCGATCAATTCGGCCGCAGGATGCGCCTGCCGGTGGTGCTCGCCCCGGTCGGCGCCCTCGAGATCTTCGATCCGGATGGCGCGGCAAGCGTGGCACGCGCCGCCGGCACTTTCGGTGCGGCGCACATGCTGAGCTCGGTGTCCGAGCCAGGACTGGAGAAGACCGCCGAAGCCGCGCCCGACGCGCTGCGCCTCTATCAGCTTTATGTCCGCGGCGACGATGCCTTCGTCGCCGATGTCGTCAGCCGGGCCGAGAAGAACGCCTATGCCGCCTTCTGCCTGACCGTCGACACCGCCCATTACAGCCGTCGTGAACGCGACATCGCCAAGCGCTACGTTCGCGAGAGTCGTCTGCGCGCCACCGGCGGCGATTTCCAGAAGGGCCTGGAGTGGCGGACCGTGAAGATGATCAAGGACAAGTTCAAAATACCGCTGATCCTCAAGGGCATTGCCACGGCAGAAGACGCGCTGATCGCGCTCGATCACGGCGTCGAGTGGATTTACGTCTCCAACCATGGCGGCCGCCAGCTCGACCACGGTCGCGGCGCCATGCATGTGCTGCCCGAGATTGTCGATGCCGTGAAGGGCCGCGCCAAGATCATGGTCGACGGCGGCATCTGTCGCGGCACCGACATCGTCAAGGCAATCGCGGCGGGCGCGGATCTCGTCGGCATCGGGCGGCTGCAATGCTGGGCGCTGGCAGCGGCGGGCGAAGCCGGTGTCACCCGGATGCTGGAACTGCTCGAGGACGAGGTGCTGCGCTGCCTTGGCCTCCTGGGCGCCACCTCATTCGCCGAGATCGACAAATCCTGCCTGCATCCGGCAACCGCCACCAACGCCCCCAGCGTGTTCAGCGCGTTCCCCCTCTTCGACCACGAGCCCTATCGCTACTGACTTGCCGATACTGAAGTGAAAAGGACGCAATGACATCGCTTTCTCCCGGCAGCGCGGATGCGCTTCTGTTCGACCTCGGGCGCGTCGTGCTCGACATCGACTTCTCCAAGGCGATCGCCTGCTGGGCGGGACATGCCTGCTGCGAGCCCGAGGCCATCGTCGCGCGCTATGTGCGTGACGAGGCCTACCGCCTGCACGAGATGGGCAAGATCAGCGACGAGGATTATTTCGCCTCGCTGCGCGCGTCGCTCGGGATCGGCATCTCGGACGCGCAGTTCCTGGAAGGCTGGAACGCGATCTTCGCAGGCGAGATGCCCGACATCGCCGAGCTGTTGCCGCGTGCGGCGAAGCAGATGCCGCTCTATGCGTTCTCCAACACCAATCGGCCGCATGTGGACTATTTCTCGAAGGAATACGCCGGCGTGCTCGGCCATTTCCGCGAGCTGTATCTGTCGTCCAGCATCGGCCTGCGCAAACCGGATGCAGAGGCGTTCGACCACGTCGTCGCCGCGATCGGCGTGCCGGCCGGTCGTATCGTGTTCTTCGACGACCTCGCGGAGAACATCGAGGGCGCGCGGGCGCGAGGTTTGAACGCCGTGCACGTGACGTCGCCCGGCGACGTGGGGAACGCGTTGAGGGCGCTTGGCATTTGAATGCCAGGCAGTCGCCGCGACAGGTCACGTCTGGGCCAAATTTGCAGGAGAGGAGGAACCGGAGCCGCTCTGTGCATTTTTGTACGGAGTTCCGGGAACGGAATACCACCCTTCGGACTCATGAGTCGGTTGGGATTTCTACATCGGACGGATCGACGTGCTGGGCAAAACCTATCTCACCAAGCAGGCCTCTCTCCTGCTCGAATTCGCCAGAACTACCTCGGATTCTGACCTTTCCGCCAAGCTGATCAGCAAGGCCGCCGACCTGAAATCTCTGGCTGATCCGATACCCGACAAGGATCAAGGTCCCAAAGCTCCCGACGTCGCCATGGGCGTCAGTCCGGATGATCCGACCGGGAGTTGAGCGATGCTGGCCGTGGCACTCGTCCTCCTCGTGCCCGCCATGGCCATCCTCATGCTGGTCTGTCTCGCCTTCCGGATCATGCCCCGGCGGATTTGAGTCACCTCAGACGTCCGAGTGCTCGCGTTCCTGCGCGGGATGCTGGATTGTGAGAATGACGATTTCGCCAGCTTCTTCGTCCAGCCGGTAATAAGCCAGATAAGGGTACCGCCGCGTCACCAGCTTGCGTACGCCCTCGACCTTCTGTGGTCTCCCAAGCCGCGGAAAGCGAACGAGATTTTGAAGCGATTCAAGGATCGCAGCACGCACGCGCAACGCGGCTCGCGGGCTGCGCTCTCTTACAGTCGGCAATGCTAATCAGATCTTGGGATGCGCGTGGTGTGAATCTGAGCTTCATCCCTCGAAGCGGCGGAACGCGGCTTCGACCTCGGTATCAGACGCAAACTGCCGGAGGTTCGCTTGTGCGAGCCCCTCAAGGACTGCCGGAAGATGGTCGGGATCGATTTCCTCGGGCTCCCCTGCGTTGCCGGTCAGAGCCAACATCGCGCGCGCGATCTCATCCTGGCTATCCGCAGGAAGCTGCCGCACGGCGTGGAGCGCCTTTTCGAGCAATTTTGTCATCAGTATAAGTTAAGGCGACCTTGCGCCGAAAGGAAGTGCGTCTTCGACTGAGCGCCCCTTTTGCGTCAGCTCCTCCGCTCGGCTAGAACCATGCCGACCCAGTCCCGATTTGTTGCGGAGTTCGCCCGTGGCCCTCATGCCGGTTTCTGACGCGCTTGCCGCGGTGCTGGCGGATGCAGAGCCGCTGCCTGAAGAGATGGTTTCCCTCGATGAGGCCTACCATCGCGTGCTTGCGCGCGACGTCGCGGCGCGGCGCACGCAGCCACCGCAGGCCATGTCGGCGATGGACGGCTATGCCGTGCGGGCGGCCGATGCGGCAACGGTCAATTCCAGGCTCGCGGTGGTCGGCGAGGTCGCGGCCGGTCGCCCGTTCGCGGGAAGGGTCGGCCCCGGCGAAGCCGTGCGGATCTTCACCGGCGGCGTCGTTCCCGACGGCGCCGATGCGGTCGTGATCCAGGAGGACACTGTCGCGGAAGGCAAGCTCGTCACGATCAAGGAAGCCGCGATTCCCGGGCGGCACATCCGCCCCGCCGGTGTCGACTTCCGCGAGGGAGACGTGCTGCTCCGCAAGGGAAGCCGTCTCACCGAGCGCGATCTCGCGCTGGCTGCCGGGATGAATCACCCGCATCTCGCCGTCCGCCGCCGTCCGAGGGTCGCAATCCTCGCCACCGGCGACGAGCTGGTGATGCCCGGCACCACGCCCGGACACGGCCAGATCGTCTATTCCAATGGCTATGCCCTGCACGCGCTCGCCCGCAGCGAGGGCGCCGAGACCATCGACCTCGGCGTCGCCGCGGATACGCTGGAGGCCACTTCCGCCGGCATCCGTCTCGCCCGGGAGAGCGGCGCCGACATCCTGATCACGACCGGTGGTGCCTCGGTCGGCGACCACGATCTGGTCCAGCAGGCGCTCAAGGACGAAGGCATCTCGATGTCGTTCTGGAAGATCGCGATTCGGCCGGGCAAGCCGATGATGCACGGACGGCTCGGCGCAATGCGCGTGATCGGCCTGCCCGGCAATCCCGTGTCGTCCTACGTATGCGCCTTCCTGTTCATGGTGCCGTTGATTCGCGCCCTGTCGGGCCGATCAGTGATTCATCATCGCCGCGAGCGCGCCGTGCTGGGCCGCGATCTCAGTGCCAATGACCAGCGCGAGGATTATCTGCGTGCGCGCCTGGAACAGCATGACGACGGCACGCTCGTCGCTCTTCCCGTCAGCCATCAGGACTCCTCTCTGCTTGCGAATCTCGCTGCGGCAGAGGTACTTCTAGTGCGCGCACCGTTCGCGCCGAGGGCCGAGGCCGGCACGCCTTGCGAGGTGCTGCGCCTGCCCGCCTGAGCTGCATGGCCACACGCATCGCGCGAGCTTCGCTCTATTCACCGTAAATTAAGCAGTTGCGGAACACATATCGAACATATAGTGTCCGTTCATGATTTGTTTCGAGGATGTAGCGGCTTATCGCTGACTTTCTCGTCTCGGACTTGAACGACATCAACCGGGGGATTTTGGTCGAGATGTTGACGCGCAAACAATACGAGCTTCTGCGATTCATCAGCGAACGTCTGAAGGAAAGCGGCGTGCCGCCGTCCTTCGACGAGATGAAGGATGCGCTCGACCTGCGCTCGAAGTCAGGCATCCACCGCCTGATCACTGCGCTCGAGGAGCGCGGCTTCATCCGCCGCCTGCCCAACCGCGCCCGCGCCATCGAGGTGATCAAGCTGCCCGAGCTGCAGGCCGCCGCCGGCAGTCGCCGCGGCTTCACGCCGAGCGTCATCGAAGGCAATCTCGGCAAGGTGCGCGCGACCTCCAGCCCGCCTGTGGACGAGGGCGAGCGTCCCGTCGCGGTGCCCGTGATGGGCCGCATCGCGGCCGGCACGCCGATCGAGGCGTTGCAGACGCGCAGCCACACCATCAGCGTGCCGCCCGACATGCTCGGCTCGGGCGAGCACTACGCGCTCGAAGTACGCGGCGATTCGATGGTCGAGGCCGGCATCCTCGACGGCGACATGGCGCTGATCCAGCGCAACGAGAGTGCCGATACCGGCGACATCGTGGTGGCGCTGATCGACGACGAGGAGGCCACGCTCAAGCGCTTCCGCCGCCGCGGCGCCTCTATCGCGCTCGAGCCCGCCAATGCCGCCTACGAGGTCCGCATTCTTCCGCCGAACCGCGTGAAGATTCAGGGCAAGCTGATCGGGCTTTACCGCAAGTACTGAGCGGACGTTCGATATCTATCGGAGCGGATCACTGTCCGCTTCGGCTGGATGGTTTTTCCGGTTCTGCTCAGACTGTCCGGCACCCTCTTTCGCCGTCACGCCTCGACACGCCGCACGACGCAGCATCGCTTCGCAGCCTGAGAGTGCGAGGACATGTGATGCGCCAGATCGTTTCATGGACGATATTGCGGCGCCGATCGCAGCATCGGCGACGTAAGCCGTTGCCATACAATCGCACCGCCATTCGGCAAGCGAGCGAGCGTCGGCGCCCGCGAGGCGCTGACACGCGCCTTCCGAATACACAGGTGTCGGTTTTGTTCCTATCGAATCCGGGAAAGATAATGTGATCGTGGCATGCGGCGCCCAGCCGCAGATTTGCCTACAACGAAGCAGAGCGTTGCGTGCTTCCACCCTGATAGAGGCCTGCGCCTCCAAAAGAGGTGCGGGTTGCTATCTTCGCATGAGGAGCACCCAATGTGTGACTACAGCCTGCATGCTGTCGCGACGCGCCCCGCCGAAGTCGGCGAGACGATCGTCACGACAACCTTCCGTGGCACCTCGACGCGCGGCTTCGCCTCCGAAGCCGATCTCTCCGTCGCTGTCTGCTTGCTGCCGGGAACGGAGCTCGCTTTCGCCGACAACGTCCGTTACGACAATCGCTGGATCTGGACGCGCACCGTGAACTCCCGCGTCGGCAAGTTCGGCAAGATCGACCCGCACATTCCCGACCGCCATCATGACGCGATCGAATTCCCCGACGGAAAATACGTGCTGGTGACACAGCTCGTCGAAGGCCAGCGCGCGACCGTGCTGCAGCTGCCGGTGACCCAGCCGGTTGGCGAACGCGAGCACAAGCCGCAGACCGTCGCCGACACGCGGTCCACGATCACGCGCCTGCCGATCGGCTGACGTCGTCGCCCCCGGCCGATGGTCGTGGGCCTGGAATGAAATGCCATCGCCGGCCGAGGCCGGCGAGATGGTATGGTTTGCGTCCTGCGAAATCCCGTCGGATCGACCTTCCCCGCATCGCTCCTCAATCGTCCGCCTGCAAGTCCGTCTCCGATGGCGTTGCGTCCCGGTTGCGGGCCACGGCCGTCTTCGGCGCAAGGCTGCCGTCGAAATCCCCCTCGCCGGCGCCGGCCGGCAGCCAGGGGCGGCTTGTGCCTCTCGCCCTCACCGCCCGAACCGAGAAGCCGTCACCGCTCTGCGTCAGAGCCAGCGCGCCCTGACTGGCGAGCCGTGGCCTGTCGACCACCATCGCCGCGCAATCGGGCGGCGTGGGCCGCGCCGTCACCACCAGCGCGGCGCGCCTGCAATCATCAGCCAGAGCGTCGATGCGCAACGCCAACGCGACAAGCCGTCCATCCGCGAGCGGCGTCACGCAGCCGGACTCGTCGCACGACACACCGTCGGCCAGCGAGGCGCTGCCGGCATCGCGCGGATCGGCATCGGCGGCCAACCACTCCCTCAGCAGGAAGCCATCCTTGCTGGCGCGGATCACATGCAGCCGCCCGTCCCGGCCCCGCACGGCGACGCTCGCGCCATCCCCGGCAATCAGGATGTCGGGCTGCCGCACCGACATCGCCCAGAGGATCGCGGCAAGCAGCACCAGGGCACCGGACCAGCGCAGGGGCGTGCGCAACAGCCCCATCACGATGATCCCGAGGCTCGCCGCGATCAGCGGCGCGATCCCGAATGCGGGAATGCGGCCGACTGCGCCGGGCAGTGCCGCCACCCAGCGCGAGACCGCAACCATCCACTCGATGCCGATCCCCATCAGCCACCAGAACGCGCCGTCGAGCCCGAAGGGCGCCGCGAGCAATCCCAGCAGCCCCGCCGGCATCACCATCGCCGAGACCACCGGCATCGCGCCGAGATTGGCGAGCACGCCGTATGGCGTCACGCGGTGGAAGTGGAAGGCGGCATAGGGCGTGGTCGCAAGCCCCGCGATCAACGAGGCCAGGAACAGCATCGCGATCTCGCGGCCGCCCCACAGCGCGATCCGCGCCGTTGCGGAATGATCGGGCGATGCCAGCAGGTTCGGCATGCCGATCTGCACCAGCGCCACCAGCCCGAGCGTTGCCGCAAAGGACATCTGGAAACTCGGATGAACCAGCGCCTCCGGCGCGACGGCGAGCACGATCAGCGCGGCCACCGCCAGCGTCCGGAACGTGATGGCGCGGCGATCGACCATCACGGCGATCAAAACCACCGCCGTCATGAAGAACGATCTCTGCGTCGCGACCTCGGCGCCGGACAGCAGCAGGTAGAACGCAGCTGCAACAAGCGCCGCGGCTGCCGACCATTTCTTGATGGCGAAGCCAGCCGCCAGCCCCGGAATCAGCGCCAGCAGGGCGCGAACCGCGAAGAACACGACGCCGGCGACGACCGCCATGTGATAGCCGGAGATCGACAGCACGTGGCCGAGCCCCGAGACGAACATCGCGTCGTTGACGGGCGCGGTGATCGCGTCGCGCCGCCCCGTCAGCAGCGCGGTCGCAATCGCGCGATTGTCGCCTTCGAGCGTCGCACGGATGCGGGCATCGATCGCATCGCGCAGGCCCTGCATGAAAGCCGCGTAGCGCAGCCGCAAGCCGACGGCATCCGGCGGCGGCGCGGCCGTGATCGCGCCCATCACGAAGCCGGAGGCGCCGATGCCCTGGAAGAACATGTCGCGCGAGAAATCGTAGCTGCCGGGGCGCACCGGCGAGATCGGCGGCAGCAGCCGCGCCTTCAATTGCACGAAGCTTCCGACCTCGGGCGCAGTGCCCTTGCGCACCGACAGGCGCACGCGCTCGAGCTTGACGTCGCTGCGCTGCGCTTCCATCGCGCTGACGCGCAGTACGAAGCGATCGGTGCGCTCGCGGATGTCGCGCGCCTCCACGAAGCCGGACAGCGACACCGAATAGAGCGGCCTGGCCAGCACGGTGTGGGCGATGCGCGCCGTCTTCCAGGTCGCGACGGCAAAACCGGCCGCGACCGCCGCGATCATGATCGCCAGGGCAAACAGCCGGCTCCGTCGCAGCAGGACCGCGCCAAGCGCGAGAACGGCCGCCGTCGCGGCAACGACCCACAACACCGGCTCATGATCGGCGGCGAAATACAGCGCGATGCCGCCACCGAAGGCGACCGGCACCCAGGGAAGCAACCGGCCTGGGCCGGCCTCGGCGCGGGCCCATTCGCGCAGCGTTCCGACGATTGCCGGCCAGATGCCAAGGCCCGCCGGGACAAAGCCGCCGGCGGGCGCAGTGCGGCCGACCGGCCACGTCCCGGCAACTCCCTGGGAGCGTACTGGCCGGCCCGCCTCCGCCATTCCCCTGCACCTTACGATACGCGACGGGTACGGAGGCTACTGGAACGTGCGACTGCGCGAA
Source organism: Bradyrhizobium sp. R2.2-H (assembly GCF_004346455.1). NCBI lineage: Bacteria > Pseudomonadati > Pseudomonadota > Alphaproteobacteria > Hyphomicrobiales > Nitrobacteraceae > Bradyrhizobium > Bradyrhizobium sp. R2.2-H. Next base: position 616,755 of record NZ_SMBR01000002.1, on the reverse strand, counting down.
TGGCGATTATATACTTGACACCACAAAACGCAAGGGATAGATTCCTTGACATAGATCACGAACAAACCGCGACCCGAGAACAAACCATGTCTCAGTTCAACGCGCCGCACTTCCAGAGCCACGAAGCGGCCCGCGCCTATCTTGAGGCGATCCGCTGGGGCGCTGAGCGCGTTTGCCCGCATTGCGGCACGGTCGGGAAGTCTTACGAAAACAAGAAAAAGCCGGGCGTCTATCGTTGCGCCTCCAAGGAATGCCGCAAGGACTTCACCGTCACGACCAAGAGCGTGATGGAAAGCAGCCATATCAAGCTGCACGTCTGGCTACAGGCGTTCTATCTGATGGCGTCCAGCAAGAAGGGCATCAGCTCCCACCAGCTCCACCGTGCGCTTGGCGTGACCTACAAGACGGCTTGGTTTCTCACCCATCGCATCCGCGAGGCAATGCGCGCGGGCGGCCTGCTTGCCCCTATGGGCGAAGGCGGCAAGGTCGTGGAAGCCGATGAGACCTTCTATGGGTTTCTAGAAGGCCAGCCCAAGACGGGCCGCCGCGCGTGGTCGAATAAGAACGTCGTCTTGACGCTGGTGGAACGCGGCGGTTCTGCTCGCAGCTTCCACGTTGACGGCGTGCGCGTTGGCGATCTGATGCCGATCATCCGCGAGAACTTGAGCCGGGAAGCTCAGTTGATGACGGACGAGCACTATTCGTACAAGTACATCGCGGAAGCTGACGGCCTCGACCACTCGACCGTCACCCACAGCAAGGACGAATACGTCCGCCGTGAAGGTGACAAGGTGATCTCAACGAACACGGTTGAGGGCTACTACAGCATCTTCAAGCGCGGAATGAAGGGCGTGTATCAGCACTGTTCTGAGAAGCACTTGCACCGCTATTTGGCTGAGTTTGATTTCCGTTACAGCAACCGCGTTGCGCTCGGAATTGGCGACGGAGAACGTGCGGACCTTGCCGTCAAAGGCGCGGCTGGCAAGCGTCTGACGTACCGGCAAGCTAACTGAGCGCGATCTATCACGCGTAGCTCGCCGAATCTTGCGCAAACGTGCCAAAATAAATTCGACAAAACGACGCAAGACATTGCGCGACTAAGTATCTAGGGTTACAGGTGGAAGGCTTGAATATGTCAGCAATGCTGTCTATTTAGACTTCCTTAATGCAACTCACGGCGGATTGACGCGTTGCCGCTTGTTTGAGAAGACAACCCCAGAATGAGGGTGAAGCCATGTCGGACGGATTGAAGGTTGTAGTGTTTAAAGAGGCAGAGCAGTGGGTTGCTCAGTGCCTTGACCATGACGTGTGTGTCCAAGGCCCCGACCTTGAGACTGTGCGCTCGCGCATGCATGTAGCCCTCACTGCCGAAGACGACCTGGAATCGCTGCCGAAGGCTCCCGAACATTTTTTTAAGCTTTGGGACCGGAAGTCTGGCTTTAGCGAGAACGGCCGGACAGACGGCATGACCTATGAAATGGCCTTGTGCGCCTAGCCTATGAGCGCCTTCCCCTTTGGCGGGCATCCGCAACTAGGCGCTTACATAGATTGGCTACGTACCAACCATAACGGTACTGCTCAAAGTGGCTACGCCGTCGATCAAAGCGGCGCGCCACATTCCCTGACCAAATTGCGCCTGCCAAACGGCAAGTCTGTCGTCGTGGTGGGCGTTGGTCAGATGGAGTATTTGGTGCCTTCGATGGTTGGATACCTAGACCGTCGCTTAGGCGTTAAATCCCCCTGGTTTAGTGTTTAGCGCGGGCTTTCCCGGGCTTTTTCTTCTTTGGCTTACGAACCTTCGGCTTTTCCTTCAGCGGCTTGGCCGGGGTTATGAGCGCACCGTGAAGCGCATCCTCGAAGCGCTTCTGAGCTTCGGCTTCACTATACTGGTCGTCCGGCCGTGGTTTGCGCACAGGATTCCTTGCATTTTTCCAAGGATTTACCTATAGTATCGGCGTGACGCCGCATCAGTGGGCTAGACCGATGCAGCGCCACGCCTACACTATGGTGGTTGCATAACAACCTCCTTTCGGGGCTTACCGTGACCGCCCCGTTTCGCGCCGCTTATGCCCGGGGTCGCACCCAGACATTCCCCTCTGCATCAGTGTCACGGCCTCATGCAGACGGATTTCAGACGGCGGGCCTAGCCCGCCGTTTTGTTTTGCCACGGTAAGACAAGAGCCTCTTGGGAAGGCCTCGCTTCAGCGCGGATGTTGTCCGCGTTGCGAATGTTGTCCGGCAGGCCGGCCTTGTTGGCGACGAGCCGCCATTTCCGCCGAAACTCATTTCCGGAATACGGGCGGTCGTTTGCCTCGCAGATAATCATCGGACCTGATGTCGGCATGGCCGGAAGCTTTTCGAGCTCTTCCAGCACCATCGGCAACTTGGTTAGATCAACCTCATGCGGAATCTTCCGTTTGACCTTGTCTACAGTGGTGAAGCGCAAAATCAGCTTGTCGTCCACGTCTGACCAGCGCAGCCCGCGAACCCACTTTTCGTTGCCCCATACGATGGTCGAGGGCGTCGGATCTGAAAGCGGAATCCACTCGCCGATGACATCGACCTGACGCAGCTTCAATTCAAACTGAATGGCCTGCGCTAATGCAATCGACGGCCAACCGATCTCATGGGCCTTACGGCGTACAGCCGTAGCGTAGTCGGCCGTCATCGGCACCAAGCGCGCCTGCGCGGCCGGGAAGCGCAGCGTCCGCATAATGTGAGCGAAAGGGATGCAGCGGGCGTCGCCTAAGGTGGTTGCTCCGAAGCCCGACAGAAGTCGCAGCTTGGCCGCTAGAGCGTGGCCCATGGCGATCTTACCGCCTTCGGCCCACTGGTGGTAAAAACCCATGATCCTGTCGGCAGTCAGACCCTCGACTTCATAGTGCCCGAAGTCAGAAACGATCTTGTTGAGGTTGCCGTCGTACCCATTCCGGACCTTGTGCTTTAGCTTGAAATAGGGTGATCGCTCATCGGCGCGATAGCATTTCACTAGCCCGGCAATGGTCCCATCGAAGCAATGCTTGGGGGAGGAGTTTATAGTTAAGGAGGGGTTACCAATGACCGGCGACCCCGTCGTGATCCCCACGGCTGCTAGCGGAATTTTGAGTTCGTGAGCCAGCGCTTTGAACTGCGCAATCTTTTCCAGCCGCGCCCGAAGGGCGGCTTCTTCCTCTTCCAGAGAGGCAAAGGTGGGCTGGGGTTCGCGATCCATGGTTCCAGCTTATAGGCCGGCAACCACGGATCGGTCAAGAGCGCGGACAACAGTGGTGAGGCCACCTATAGCGGCTGTGGTGCCAAGTATATAATCGCCGCGCGAATAGCGGTACAGATCGGGAACAGGCGGCGTAGCGCGCTACTTTTCCTCTTCCATCGTCACCGCGACCGAAGCTTTGGCCGACAGCCGGACCTTGTTGCCTTCGACGTCGGCAACGAGGCCCTTGTCGATGAAATGATGGTGACCCTTGTGGCTGCCCTCGCCGCTGTCCTTCTTGGTCAGCTTGATGCGGTTGCCTTCGACGCGATCGACGGTGCCGACATGGACGCCGTCGGCGCCGATCACTTCCATATGTTCTGCGATGTTCTGCATGGTGGGCTCCTGTTGGACCCACCCCAACGCGCGGACGGAGTTTCGGTTCGCATTTTCTGTCATTCCGGGCTCGCGACTTCGTCGCGCTCCGGAATGACGACACCAATGGAATCGCGCGACCGCTAAATCAGCGGAGCCTGCGACGAGGCGTGGTGATTGACGATCTTCCAGTCGCCATCCTCGCGAATGAGGACCCAGCTCATCTTGACGACGAGATCGTCCCGCTCGCCGGCGAGATCGAACGCGATGGTCGCGGCCATGTTGATCAGATCGGGGCCGGCCTGCGCCGCCTGCACGTCGGAAAAGGCCGCGCTCGGCTTGCGCCACCGCGGCAGCCCGTTGAAATAGTCAGCGACGCCGCCCCTGCCCCGATAGAGTTTCGGGTTGGAGCCGAAGAAGAACGCGTCCTTCGCATAGAGCGACGACAGCGCGGCGGCGTCGAGCTTGGCAAAGCCGGCGCACCATTTCGCGATGACGGCGGAAACGATGGCGTCGGCTTCGCTGCTCATTGCGCATCAACCTTTCGCGACTTCCTTCGCGAACGTGTCGCGCAGGCCGATGGTGCGCGAGAACACCGGCTTGCCCGGCGTCGAGTCCTTGTCATGCACGAAGTAGCCCTGGCGCTCGAACTGCATCGGCGCGGTCGAATTGCTCTCCGCAACGGAAGCCTCGACCCGCGCCTCAGTGAGGATCTCCAGCGAATTCGGATTGAGGTCGGCCGCGAAGTTCGAAGCATCCGGGCTCGGATTTGCGAACAGCTGGTTGTAGATGCGGATCTCCGCCGGCTTCGAGGCAGCCGCCGGCAGCCAGTGCATGGTCGCCTTGACCTTGCGGCCGTCGGGCGCGTTGCCGCCCCTGGTCGCGGGATCGTAGGTGCAGCGCAGCTCCACCACCTCGCCCTTATCGTTCTTGATCACGCCGGTGCACTTGACGAAATAGGCGTAGCGCAACCGCACCTCGTTGCCCGGCGACAGGCGGAAGAACTTCTTCGGCGGGTTCTCCATGAAGTCGTCCTGCTCGATGTAGAGCTCGCGGCCGAACGTGATCTTGCGCGTGCCGGCGCCGGCATCGTCGGGATGGTTGATCGCCTCGAGCTCCTCGGTCTGCCCTTCCGGATAGTTCTCGATCACGACCTTGAGCGGCTTCAGCACGGCCATGCGGCGCTGCGCCGTGCGGTTAAGCTCCTCGCGGATACAGAACTCCAGCATGCCGACGTCGACGACGCTGTTGGCCTTGGCGACGCCGATGCGCTTGACGAATTCGCGCAGCGCGGCCGGCGGCACGCCGCGGCGGCGCATGCCCGCCATGGTCGGCATGCGCGGATCGTCCCAGCCCGCGACATGGCCGTCGCGGACGAGCTGGGTCAGCACGCGCTTGGACAGCAGCGTGTAGGTCAGGTTTAGCCGCGCGAATTCGTACTGGTGCGGCTTCGACGGCACCGGCAGCTTCTCGATGAACCAGTCGTACAGCGGCCGGTGATCCTCGAACTCCAGCGTGCAGATCGAATGCGTGATGCCTTCGATCGCGTCCGACTGGCCATGCGCGTAATCGTAGCTCGGATAGATGCTCCACTTGGTGCCGGTGCGCGGATGATGCGCATGCAGGATGCGGTACAGCACGGGGTCGCGCAAATTGATGTTGCCTGCGGCCATGTCGATCTTGGCCCGCAGCACGCGCGCGCCGTTCGGGAATTCGCCTGATTTCATGCGGCGGAACAGGTCGAGGTTCTCGTCCACGCTGCGGTCGCGGAACGGCGAGTTCTTGCCGGGCTCGGTCAGCGTGCCGCGCGAGAGGCGGATCTCCTCCTGGGTCTGGTCGTCGACATAGGCGAGCCCGTCACGGATCAGCTGTTCCGCCCATTCATACAGGCGGTCGAAATAATCCGAAGCGAAGAACAGGTTCTTGCCCCAGTCGAAGCCGAGCCAGCGCACGTCGGCCTGGATGGAATCGATATATTCCTGTTCCTCCTTGACCGGGTTGGTGTCGTCGAAGCGCAGATGGCAGCGACCCGGAAACTCCTGGGCGATGCCGAAGTTGAGCGCGATCGACTTGGCGTGGCCGATGTGCAAATAGCCGTTCGGCTCCGGCGGGAACCGGGTCACGATCTCCCTGTATTTGCCCTGATCGAGGTCGGCCTGGACGATGTCACGAATGAAATCGCGCCCAACCTCAGTCGCCACCGGTTCTGTCATCACGAAAATCCTGTAGGGAAATCAGCGGCCCTTCTGCCAAATTCGCGTGGCTGAGCCAAGGCCTAGCATCTCCGCCGTCGGGCTTTAGTTATGCTCCGGTCCTGCTATACACCACCGCCTCCAATGCATAGGCCCTGCCAAGAATGACCGATTCCGTCGTCACCCGCTTCGCTCCCTCGCCGACCGGCTTCCTTCATATCGGGGGGGCCCGCACGGCGCTGTTCAACTGGCTCTATGCGAAGAAGCACGGCGGCAAGATGCTGCTCCGGATCGAGGATACCGACCGGGAGCGCTCCACCGAGGCCGCCATCGCCGCCATCCTCGACGGCCTGAAATGGCTGGAGCTCGGCTGGGACGGCGAGGTCATCTACCAGTTCGCCCGCGCCGCCCGCCACCGCGAGGTCGCCGAGCAGCTGCTGGCCGACGGCAAGGCCTACCGCTGCTACGCCACGGCCGAGGAGCTCGCCGCCATGCGCGAGAAGGCGCGCGCCGAAGGGCGCACCCGCCTCTATGACGGCATGTGGCGCGACCGCGATCCCGCGACGGCTCCGAGCGACGTGAAGCCCACCATCCGCCTGCGCGCGCCGCAGACCGGCGAGACCGTGATCGAGGATCAGGTTCAGGGCCGCGTAGTCTGGCAGAACGAGAACCTCGACGATCTCGTCCTGCTGCGCGGCGACGGCAACCCGACCTATATGCTCGCCGTGGTGGTCGACGACCACGACATGGGCGTCACCCATGTGATCCGTGGCGACGACCACCTGATCAACGCCGCGCGGCAGAAGCAGATCTACGATGCGATGGGCTGGGCGCTGCCCAGCATGTCCCACATCCCGCTGATCCATGGCCCGGACGGCTCGAAACTGTCCAAGCGCCACGGCGCGCTCGGTGTCGATGCCTACCGCGCCATGGGATATCTGCCGGCGGCGCTGCGCAACTACCTCGTCCGGCTCGGCTGGAGCCATGGCGACCAGGAGATTTTCTCGACCGAGGAGATGATCGCGGCATTCGACCTCGCCAGTGTCGGCCGCGCTGCCGCCCGCTTCGATTTCGCCAAGCTGGAAAACCTCAACGGTCACTACATCCGCCATGCCGACGATCAAGCACTCGTGAAGATGTTCGAGGATGTGCTGGACCACGTGCCCGGACGCAGCGAGCTCAAGGCCAAGTTGAACGACACCACGCGCGCACAGCTCCTCAAGGCCATGCCGGCCCTGAAGGAGCGCGCCAAGACTCTGATCGAGCTGATCGACGGCGCCCATTTCATCTTCGCCGACCGGCCGCTGGCGCTCGATCCCAAGGCGCAGGCGCAGCTGACGCCCGAGAACCGCAAGCTGATCGGCCAGCTTCATTCCGCGCTGGAGAAAGTCGAGACCTGGAGCGGCGCCGCGACGGAGGCCGCGCTCCGCGCCTTTGCCGAGGAAAACAGTCTCAAGCTCGGCGCCGTTGCCCAGCCGCTGAGGGCGGCGCTTACCGGGCGGACGACGTCGCCTGGTATATTTGAGGTTTTGGACGTGCTGGGACGCCAGGAGAGCCTTGGCCGCCTCAAAGACCAGTCTACGACGTAAGTCGATCATGCGTGCGGCGATCTTGCAGCGCACACAGCAATAATATACCCATCTCCCCCGTACATTCTGGAACTTCCGGCCTGCCCCCATGATCTTCCCAGGGGCCTCCGGCTCCGGCCCGTTTCACCACACATCGGGGACCTACGATGGACGCAAAACCAAGCAACAAGACCGCTACGCTGACGGTAGGAAACAAGAACTACGAGCTTCCGATCCTCAGCGGCAGCGTCGGGCCCGATGTCGTCGATATCGGTAAGCTCTACGGCCAGTCCGGCCTGTTCACCTACGATCCGGGCTTCACGTCGACCGCGAGCTGCCAGTCCAAGATCACCTATATCGACGGCGACGCTGGCGTGCTGGAATACCGCGGCTACCCGATCGAGCAGCTCGCCGAGCATGGCGACTTCCTGGAGACCTGCTATCTCCTGCTCTACGGGAACCTGCCGACCGCCTCGCAGAAAAGGGATTTCGACCACCGCGTGACTCATCACACGATGGTGCACGAGCAGATGGCCCGCTTCTTCCAGGGCTTCCGCCGCGATGCCCATCCGATGGCGATCATGGTTGCGGCCGTCGGCGCGCTCGCCGCATTCTATCACGACTCGACCGACATCAACGATCCGAAGCAGCGCATGATCGCCTCCATGCGCATGATCGCGAAGATCCCGACCCTGGCGGCGATGGCCTACAAGTACACCGTCGGCCAGCCCTTCATCTATCCGAAGAACTCGCTGGGCTTTGCCGAGAACTTCCTGAACATGTGCTTCGCGGTGCCCTGCGAGGATTACAAGGTGAGCCCCGTGCTCGCCGACGCGCTCGAGAAGATCTTCATCCTGCACGCCGACCACGAGCAGAATGCCTCGACGTCGACCGTGCGCATCGCCGGCTCTTCCGGCGCCAACCCGTTCGCCTGCATCGCGGCGGGCATCGCCTGCCTCTGGGGCCCGGCGCATGGCGGTGCCAACGAAGCCGCGCTCAACATGCTCTACGACATCGGCACGGTCGACAAGATCCCCGAGTTCATCGCCAAGGTGAAGGACAAGAACTCCGAAGTCCGCCTGATGGGCTTCGGTCACCGCGTCTACAAGAACTACGATCCGCGCGCCAAGATCATGCAGAAGATGTGTCACGCCGTGCTCAAGGAGACCGGCCATGGCGACGATCCCATGCTGAAGGTGGCGATGGAGCTCGAGAAGATCGCGCTCAGCGACCAGTACTTCATCGACCGCAAGCTCTACCCGAACGTCGACTTCTATTCGGGCATCACGCTGAAGGCGATGGGCTTCCCGGTCTCGATGTTCACCGTGCTGTTCGCCGTCGCCCGCACCGTCGGCTGGATCAGCCAGTGGAGCGAGATGATCGAGGATCCGCAGCAGAAGATCGGCCGTCCGCGCCAGCTCTACACCGGCGTGACCAAGCGCGATTACGTGCCGATCGGCGATCGCAAGTAAGACCTGAGCCGGTACGGCTCACGAAACGGCGCCATCCCAGGATGGCGCCGTTTTTGTTCGTGACGGTGCTCGCAGAGCGAATGTGGGAGCGTACCCTTCACCCGTTGGCACGCTTCGCATTGCCCACGCGACGAGACCGGTTGTTGTCGCGCACTTGCTGCGGCGCCTTCGTACGGGCCTTCGAACAGAGCGCGCGTCGCCCTCTCCTCAACATCGACCAGAGAGCAGACCGAGCGCCGATCGACGACGTGTCTGCAGCGGCGGGCGCAGCGCCGTTGTTCGTGCCTTGCAAACTCGTGGACATCGAGGCCTGCTTTGGAATTGACGCCGGCCTCGCGGAGGGCTTCTTCCTCGGGTCCGCGCCGCTGTCTGCCTCAGCAGATGGCTAGTTGACAGTCCTTCGCAAAAGAAACTAGTGTGATTGCGACGGTTCTCCCTCGGGAGATCAATAGGGAATACGGTGCGGGGATGCCCCAACGCCGTGGCTGCCCCCGCAACTGTAAGCGGTGAGCCTTCGCCAAATGCCACTGGGCCCGCGGGCTTGGGAAGGCGGCGACAGGCAACGACCCGCGAGCCAGGAGACCTGCCGTCAGTCGTGGTCACACGCGAGCACATTGGGCGGGGTGTCCTGGTGGGTGTGGGTAGCCGTCTTTCGGGGCAGCGACCAGACTGCGTTCGCGGTGACGTGCCACGTTATCGCGAGCCAATCGATGACCTCCCGTACCATTGTCTCCCCGCGCCATCGCCGCGCGTTGCTCCGTTCAGTTGCATTCTCCTGTCTCGTGCTGTCGACCGAGGGCTGGGCACAGTCCGCAGGGCCGGCCCAATCGCTCGACCCCGTGGTGGTGCAGCCGCCAGAGAGGCAACCGAATGCCAGCAACAATCGAAGCAGGGACGCAATGCGCGCTGTGCGCTCACGCCAGCAACGCGGCGCGTCCGTCGACGCGCGGGCTCCGACCGCGAGCCCGGCCGGACCCGCGTTCGCCGCACCGACGCTCAACCTCACCGGAGCGAGCACGGCCGGCAGCCGGCTTGGGCTGACGCGCCTGCAGACGCCGGCCAGCGTGGAGGTGATCTCGGCTGAAACCATCGCCGAACGCGGCCAGCAGAGCATCCTGGACGCGGTGACGCAAAACGCCACCGGCTTCACCGCGAGCCCGGCGCCGGGCAACGGCGGCGTCTCGTTCAATACCCGCGGCTTTACGGGCCTCGGCTCCGTGATGACGCTCTACGACGGGACTCAGCTCTATATCGGCGCCGGCACGGTGACCTTTCCGTTCGACACCTGGTCGACCGAGCGTATCGAGGTGCTGCGCGGCCCTGCATCGGTGATGTATGGCGCGGGTGCGGTCGGCGGCGCCATCAACATCGTGTCGAAACTGCCGTTGTGGATCCCGCGCAACCAGGCCGAGATCTCGCTGGACACCAACATGGAGCGGCGGATTGCGGTCGACAGCGGCGGTCCGATCAGCAAGGACGTCGCCTATCGCATCACCGCCACCGGCAACATGTCGGACGGATGGGTCGATCGCGACAACACCTCGAACGTCGCGCTTCATGCCGTGGTCCAGGTCAGGCAGAACGAAGACGTCACCTGGACGCTGTCCACGGATTACGGTGATCGCAACCCGTCGCGCTACTTCGGCACGCCGCTGATCAACGGCAGGCTCGACGAGTCGCTACGCTTCAAGAACTACAATGTCAGCGACAGCCACATCCGCTACCAGGACAGCTGGAACCAGGTGAAGACCGACTGGCAGGTCGCCGATGGAATCTCCATCCACAACACGCTCTACTACCTGAATTCCAAGCGTCACTGGAAGGACGTCGAGAGCTACGCCTATGACCCCGCCACCGGCCTGATCAACCGCAGCGATTACATCGAGATCTTTCACGATCAGCAGCAGGTCGGCAATCGCATGGATGCGAAGTTCCGCGGGCATGTTTTCGGGATGGCCAACGAGTTCCTGGCAGGCTTTGACGTCAACAGCATCAATTTCACCCACATCAACAATTCGCCCTACGGCGGCTCGTCATCCGTCAACCCGTACAACGTCGTTTCAGGCGTGTTCAACAGCACGAACGCTACGACTCCCGGTTACGGCAGCGTGACCAACCAGTACGCTCTATTTGCCGAGAACAGGCTGTCGGTCACAGAGCAACTCTCCCTGATTGCCGGCATCCGTCAGGATGAGCCGACGGTCACGCGCACCGACTATCGGGTGCCCGCGAACAGCTTTGAAAAATCGTTCTCCTCGACGACCTGGCGCGCGGGTGCGGTCTATACGCCCGTCAAGGATCTCGCCTTCTATAGCCAATATTCCACCGCGGTCGATCCGGTCGGAGGGATCATCTCACTCTCGTCCGCCAACAGGAATTTCGATCTCTCCACCGGCAAGCAGATCGAGATCGGCGTGAAGCAATCGTTTTGGGGCGGCCGCGGCGAATGGACCTTGGCCGGCTACGAGATCGTGAAGAACAACCTGCTGGCCCGCGATCCCAACATTCCTTCGCTGACCGTCCAGGTCGGCCAGCAATCATCGCGCGGCGTCGAAGCAACGGTCGGATTTCTGCTCGATTACGGCTGGCGGATCGATGCCAACACCGCGTTCCTGCGCGCGAGGTATGACGACTTCGTGCAGTCGGTTGGCGGCGTAGCCGTGAACTATGCCGGCAACGTACCGGTCAACGTCCCGCAGACCGTCTCCAACATCTGGGCGACCTGGGCTTTTGCGCCGAATTGGTCGGCCTATGCCGGCGTGCAGATCGTCGGCAAGACCTATGCGGACAATGCCAACACGGTGACGCGCCCAGCTTATAATGTCGTCAATGCCGGTGTGCAGTGGAAGCCCGATCTCAACACCACCGTGTCGTTCCGCGTCTACAATCTGTTCGATGAGGTCTACACCACGTCGGGCGGCACCAACCAATGGCTGCTCGGCATGCCGCGCACGGCGCAGCTCGCGGTCAACGTGAAGTTCTGAGCGTGGCACGCTCCCTGAGACGCGTCCTCCGGCGGTGGCTGTATATCGGCCATCGCTGGGTCGGCATCGTCACCTGCCTGTTCTTCGCTATGTGGTTCATATCGGGCGTGGTGATGATGTACGTCGCCTTTCCGAGCCTTTCCGAGAAGGAGAGGCTGGCAGCGCTCCCTGACATGCAGTGGGCGAAAGTGGCGCTGTCGCCGGACGACGCGATGAAAGCGGCGGGCGCCACCCACTATCCGCGCGATCTCCGGCTGTCCATGCTGGCGGACGAGCCGGTGTATCGTATCACCGGCTGGGAGGGCAAGCGGCAGGCGATCTCTGCAGCCGACGGCCGCGTCATCACGGGTGTTTCCGAACAGCAGGCGCTCGCCGTCGCGCAACATCATCCCGCGAGCAGATCACCGCGTCTCGAGGAGATCGTCGATCGCGACCAATGGAGCGTAACGGCGCGTTACGATCCACTGCGCCCGCTCTACTTGATTGCGCTCGGCGACGATGCCGGCACCAGGCTCTATGTCTCCTCGCGCTCCGGGGAGATCGCGCTCGACACCAACCGCACCGAACGCACCTGGAACTGGCTCGGCTCGATCCCGCACTGGATCTACCCGACCGTGCTGCGCAAGGATGGCCCGCTGTGGCGGCTCGTCGTGCTCTGGATCTCCGGCATCTGCCTCATCGTCGGCGTCACCGGCATCTGGATCGGCATCCTGCGCGTGCGGCTGAAGCGGCGCTATGCGAGCGGCAGGATCACGCCCTATCGTGGCTGGATGGCGTGGCACCACGTCACGGGCCTGATCGCGGGCATCTTCGTGCTGACCTGGATGTTCTCCGGCTGGCTTTCGCTCAACCCCGGCGAATATTTCGCAAGCCGCAACACTAGCCGCGAGGTGCTGCAACGCTATGCCGCCCATGATGCGCCGACGATTGCGACGAAGCTGCCGACGCCGCAATCCCCCGCGGTCGAAGCGCGCTTCGTCTGGCTCGATGGCAGCCCGATGATGATCGTCGCATCGCGTGATGGCACGCAGAGGCCGCTGGATGTGACGTCGGGCCAGACGACCGCAATCCCGCAGGATCGCCTTTGGACCGCCGCAGCGAAGCTGCTGCCGCAAGCCCGCCTGGCGGAGCGCAGGGTGCTCGAAGAACACGACTCTTACTGGTACGCGCATCATCACGACCGCGAGTTGCCGGTGCTGCGCGCCGTGTTTGATGATGACGCAAAAACATGGTTTCACATCAGCCCTGTCACCGGCGACGTCATCGGCCGCGCCGACAACAGCCGTCGCACCTATCGCTGGCTGTTCAACGCGCTGCACAGTTTCGATTTCCGATTGCTTCTGATGCATCGCCCGGCCTGGGACATTGTGGTGTGGCTGCTGTCCATCCTTGGCACCGTCGTCTCTGTGAGCGGTATCGTCGTCGGCTGGCGCTATCTGCGCCATTGAAGCAAATCAGACTATCGGAAATGTCGGCTTCGGTTCATCAGCCGTTGATTGTGAGCCAATTGAGCTTCCGCTGGGCCGTCGCAAGCAGACAGTTGACGGCGTCCGCCTAACTCGTTCGCCGCCCCTTGCACATAGTCGCCAGCACGATGTCGGCGGCGAGCACGCTCGGCGATGTGTTGCCGGTGGACATGATCTGATCGAGCCGGGCGAAGGCCTCGACCTGCTGCCGGCGCAGCGGAGACTCCGTCAGCAAGTCCCGAAGCGCAGGTGCCAGTTTCTCCGGCGTGCAGTCCTCTTGCAAATATTCGGGAATGACATCCTTGCCGATGACGAGATTGGCGAGGATTACCGAGGAGACACGGATCGCGCGGCGCAGGATGAACGCCTCGATCGCGCCGACGCGATAGGCCGTCACCATCGGAATGCCCGACAGCGCGAGCTCGAGCGTCACCGTGCCGGATTTCGCCAGCGCCGCATGGGCGATACGGAAGGCGGCACGCTTCTCGTTCTCCCCGATCACGATCTCCGGCTTGACCGGCCAATTCGCGACGCCCTCGCGGATGGTGGCTTCAAGATGCGGCATGGTCGGCAGCATCAGCTCGAACGTGCGCCCCTGCGCCTGCAACCGGTCGAACGTCGCACCGAACACGTCGAGGTGATGCCGGATCTCGCTGCGGCGGCTGCCGGGCAGCACCAGCAGCACCGGCGGCGTGCCCGCGCGGCGCTTCTGCTCCTCTGCGTTCGGCCGCAGCGAGGACAATTGCTCGATCAGGGGATGACCGACATAGCTGCAGGGCGGCCCACCGAGCTTGCGGTATTCCTCCGGCTCGAACGGCAGCAGGCCGAGCACATGGTCGACATAGCCGAGCATGGTTCGTGCGCGGCCCGGCCGCCACGCCCAAAGCTGCGGCGAGACGTAATCGACGATCGGGATTCCCGGACTGCGCGAACGCACGCGCCGGGCGACGCGATGGGTGAAGTCGGGGCTGTCGATGATGACGAGGACGTCCGGCGCGGCCTCGGCCACGGCGTCAGCGGTCTTTCGGATCAGCCGCAGGATCTTCGGCAATTGCTGCACCACCGCGGCAAAGCCGACGATCGACAGCTCCTCGATCGGAAACAAGGATTCGAGCCCCTCGCGCGCCATGGTGCGGCCGCCGACGCCGACGAACTGCACGCCGTCACCGAGCCGCTGGCGCAGCACCTTCATCAAGGCGCTGCCGAGCCGGTCGCCGGATTCCTCCGTGGCGATCAGGAAGATCTTGCGCATGGGATCGCGCCCCTGCATCACGCGGGCAAGCCGATGATGAAGAGATATTTTGCGTCGGCAAGCGCGATCATCGCTTGCGGCTCCGCAGCGATGGTGTTGCCGGCGATGACGGCGATGCCCGCAAGGCCGGCGGCCGCGACGCCCTCGATCGTGCGCGAGCCGATCGTCGGCAGGTCGAAGCGCAGATCCTGGCCGCTCTTCGGCGCCTTCACCAGCACGCCGCGGCCCGTGGCGGCGCGGATGCGGCCCTCCTCACGCAGCCGCGCGACGCGGGCGAGCAGCGCGTCGGTGCCCTCGATGTCCTCGACCGCCACGACATGGCCGTCGATCACCACCGCGGCCTGGCCGATGTCGAACGGACCGAGCGCGGTCAGCACCGCGCGCCCGCGCTCGATGTCGGCCTTGCTGTTGTCGCTCGGCCATGCGCGGCTGATGCAGCCCTCGGGCATCAGGAGATCCGGTGCGACGTCCTTGATGCCGACCATGCGAAAGCCGTCCTGCTCGAGGATGCGGCCGACACCGGACAACAGATGATCGTCGCCGCCGCGAAAGGCGCGGATGACGTTGCCGAGCAGGCGCAGCGTCTTGACGTCGAAACGGATCTCCGACAGCGAGGGCCGCACCAGCGTCCCGATGAAGATCAGGTCGCGGCACCCCTCCTCGCGGAACAGCCGCATCGCGCGGCCGAGCTGGCCGACCGAGATCCAGCGATGGCGGTACTTCTCCACCCGCTGGGGATCGCAGGCCCCGCGTAGCGGAAACAGCACCGGCGTGATGCCGTGCGCGGCGAGCGACTCGGCGACCGCGAACGGCATGGCCCCGCCGCCGGCGACGATGCCGACCGGCGACGAAATCTCCGGAGCCGCCGATGTCATGTCCGCGGCCATCCCGAACTCACTTCGCGATGGCGGGAAGACAGAGCGGGCGCTTGCCCTTGCCGATGAAGTCGAGGATTTCGGCGATCGCGGGGTCTTCGCCAGCGAGCGGACGCGCCGCCTCCAGACGCTCGGCGAACGTGCCAGCCCCGTGGAAGAGCTTCTGGTAGAACGCGCGCACGGTCGCGAGCCGCTGCTTGGTGAACTTGCGACGCTTCATGCCGATCAGGTTGAGGCTCTCCAGCACCGCATATTGGCCGTTGACCAGCCCATAGGGGATGACGTCGTCGCGCACACCGCAGACACCACCGACCATGACATAGGAGCCGATGCGGGTGAACTGGTGCACCGCAGACAGGCCGCCGATGTAAACGGCATCGCCGATCTCGCAATGCCCGCCGAGTGTTGCTGACGTCGCGAAGATCACGTTGTCGCCGACCACGCAGTCATGGCCGACATGGCTGTTGTTCATGAAGTAGCCGCCGCTGCCGACGCGCGTCAGTCCGCCGCCCTTGATGGTGCCGACATTCATCGTCGCACCTTCCCGGATGGTGCAGCCAGAACCGATCTCGAGCCGGGTCGGCTCACCCTTATAACTGAGATCCTGCGGGGCGCCGCCAAGCACCGCGAACGGCGAGATCACGCAGCCATCGCCGAGCGAGGTGTGGCCGATGACGGTGACTTGTCCGATCAACCGGCAATTCGCGCCGATCACGACGTTCGGGCCGATGATGCAATAGGGTCCGATCTCGGTGCCCTCGCCGATCACGGCGCCGTCCGCGATCCGTGCGGTGGGATCAATCTTGCTCATCAAGCCAATCTTACTCGTCAAGAAGGTCTGGTTATATGTTGAAGTCGCTTGGTTTTCCGGTGGTTAGCGCGACTTTGCCCGATCTGTCCAGTGACGTATCATCTCGGCGTATTTCAAGTGCCGGATGAAGGGGTCGGGCCGGATCATCAACACGTTCATGCGGAGCTTCAACTATCGTGGTCAGGGCTCTGGTCCTTCTGCTTGTGCAGCTCGCCGGTACATCGATCGTGTCCGAGACGGTCGAGACCGGTGAACGCCGGCTCATCGATCTCGGCACGTTCGAGTGCCGCGACATCACCAGGAGCACGGTGCTTCAGCGGGTCTGTTACGATCGCGCGCGGCAGGATCTCGTCGTCGCGAGCCACGGCGCCTATGACCGCTATTGCGGCGTGACGGCCGACACGGTCGAACGCCTCCTGGGCGCGCCGTCCATGGGCCAGTTCTTCAACCAGAATATCAGGCGCGGGACGGCCGGCAGCCGCTACGATTGTCCCGCCTGAAGTGCCTGCGGGAGCACTTGGCCGCTCAGTCCGTCAGCATGGCGCCGACGTCGGCCTCCGCGACGACCTGCCCGTTGACCTTGGCGTCGCCGTGAAACCACCACATGGCCTTGCGGCGCCCGAGCGAGCGCATGTGATATTCGATGGTGTCGCCGGGCAGCACCGGCTTGCGGAACTTGCACTTGTCGATGGTGAGGAAATACACCGCCCGCGGCTTCTCGGTGCCTTCGACCGACTTGATGCCGATCACACCCGCGGTCTGCGCCATCGCCTCGATCATCATGACGCCGGGATAGACCGGCCGCTCGGGGAAATGCCCCTGGAACGCCGGCTCGTTGAAAGTGACATTCTTGATGCCGATGCCGCTGTAATCGGCGCGGATGTTGATCACGCGGTCGATGAGCAGCATCGGAAAACGGTGCGGCAGGGTCTGGAGGATCGCGTTGATATCCACCAGCTCGAACTTAACAGGTGATTCCGCCGTCATTCCCGTCCCTCGTCCTTCGGATCGGCCTTGCTGTCGCGTACCAGGCGCTCCACCGCGATGATCTCCTTGAACCACTGCTTGGTCGGCTTGGCGAAATGCCCGCCCCAGCGACCGCCCGGCGGAATGTCGTCCTTCACCGCGCTCATGGCGGTGACCTGAGCCCCGTCGCCGATCTTGAGGTGATTGTTGATGCCAACCTTCGCTCCGAGCGCCACGTTGTCGCCGATGGTGAGGCTGCCGGCGAGGCCGATCTGGGCCGCCAGCAGGCAGTGCCGGCCGATCGTCACATTGTGGCCGATCTGGACCTGATTGTCGATTTTGGTCCCCTCGCCGATCACGGTGTCCCGCAAGGACCCGCGGTCGATCGTCGTGTTGGCGCCGACCTCGACATCGTTCTGGATCAGCACCCGTCCGGTCTGCGGCACCTTCAGATGGCCCTCGGGGCCGAAGAAGATGAAGCCGTAGCCGTCCTGGCCAATCGAGCAGCCGGGATGGATCAGCACGTTGTTGCCGATCAGGGCGCACTGGATCGCCGTGCGGGCACCGACATTGCAGTCCCGGCCGATCTTGACGCCGGGGCCGATCACCGCTCCGACGCCGATCACCGTGCCGCTGCCGATCTCGGCGTCCGGGCCGATCACGGCCAGGGGATCGACGATCACGCCGTCCTCGAGCCGGGCCGAGGGATCGATGATCGCCGAGGGCGCGATACCGTCATTGCCGACCCAGGATTGCGGCCGCAGCGCGTCGCCGTGCCATTCCCGCGCGATCCTGACGAAGGCGCGGAACGGCTGCGCCACCCGCAGCACGGCCACATGTCCGGGCACCTCCGCCTCGAAACGCGGACTGACCAGGCAAGCGCCAGCCCTGGTTGCCTTGAGCTGATCGGCATATTTGAGGTTGTCGAAGAATGCCAGATGCATCGGGCCGGCTTCGTCGAGCGACGCGAGGCCCGTAATGACATGGCCGCCCCTTTCGGGGTCGACCAGCTGCGCCTTGGTCAGCGTGGCGATATCGGCCAGCGCTGTGGCAGGCGGTTTCGTGAAGAAGATCGGCTGCGCCATTCCACCCCGTCGCGGTCCGGCTTCGGCATGAAGCGGTCTGGCCGCATCATGCCTCATGTCTTGGATTGGCACGATCCCTTTCGGAAACCGGCTCCAGTGATCCGGATCGTGCCGTGCTGATCGAACTAGAACGTGGTGCCGCCGCCGAACCGGAACTCCTGCGTGCGGTCATACTTGCCCTTCGTGAGCGGCACGGCGTAGTCGAACCGCAGCGGACCGAATGGCGACTGCCAGATCAGGCCGACACCGACCGACGTGCGGACCACGCTGCTGTCGTCAAACACGAGGCCGGTGCAGGTGCCCGCTGATGACGGATTGATCGTCGACGGGATACAGCCGGGCGCATTGACCTCGTTGGTCGTGGTCCAGCTCGTTGGCCCCTGGTAATCAAAGAGGCCGCCGGCATCGGCATAGACCGCACCCTTCAGACCCACTTCCTTGGGCAGGAACCAGAACGGCATCTGCAGTTCGAGCGAAGCACCCCAGTACTTGGTGCCGCCGAGCGCGTCCTGGGTGCCGAAGGGATTCAGGTCGCGCGGGCCGATGCCGTTCGGGGCAAAGCCACGGACGAGGTTCGGGCCCATCTGGAAGTGGTCGAGCATGCGCAGGTCGCTGCCCACCTTGGTCAGAATACCGCCCTGGAGACGGACGATGCCGACAATGTCCGACACCAGCGGAGTGTAATACTTTCCGTCCGCCACGGTCTTCAGATAGGAGACGTCGCCGCCGACGCCGGCGAAATCCTGCCGGAAGTCGATGAGCAGACCGTCGGTGGGGTTCTTGTTGTTGTCCAGCGTGTTGTAGGTGAGCGTATAGCCGAGCGCTGAGGTCAGGGTCTTGCCGTTGGCAAGCTCCTTGCGCACCGGCAGCGAGGCTTCGCCATCGTTGTAGCAGCCCAGGCCGTTCGTCGACGCAAGGCTGATGCCGTTGGCATTGGCAAAGGCCGGGCTCGGGTTGAACAACGGATTCGCGCTGCCATCAGGCAGGAACTGCACGTTGTTACAGTTCGCCAGGTAGCTCGGCAGCGTGATTTCCTGCTGGTAGATCGAATAGCGCAGCTGGAGCGCCAGATCTTCACGCAGCGAGAAGCCGAGGCGCGGCGAGAAGCCGAGCGTCTTGGTGCCGTAGGAGATGTAGCTGTTGGCCAGCTGCTCGCGCTGATAGAGGTCGAGGCCGAGCGCGACGCGGTAGTCGAGCAGGTACGGCTCGACGAACGACAGCGAGTAGCCGCGGGCGTACTGGCCATAGGTCACCGACGCCTTGGCGAACAGGCCGCGGCCGAGCAGATTGCGCTCGGAGACCGACACTTCGGCCAGCGCGCCGTCGGTGGTGGAGTAACCGCCCGAGATCGAGAAGTCGCCAGTCGATTTCTCTTCCATGTCGACGATCAGGATGACGCGGTCGCTCGACGAGCCCGGCTCGGTCGTGATCTTCACGCTCTTGAAATAGTCGAGGTTCTTCAGGCGCCGCTCGGCACGGTCGACCAGCGCGCGGTTGTAGGCATCGCCTTCCGAGATGTCGAACTCGCGGCGGATCACGTAGTCGCGCGTGCGGGTGTTGCCGCGCAGGTTGATGCGCTCGATATAGGTGCGCGGGCCCTCGTCGATGTTGAAGACGACGGACACCGTGTGCGCCTCGAAGTTGCGGTCGCCGCCGGGCCGGACCACGGCGAAGGCATAGCCGCGGCGCGAGGCCTCGATCTGCATCTCCTCGACCGACTTCTCGACCGATTCGACGTTGTAAAGCGAGCCGACATTGACGCGCGAATAGGCGCGCATCGAGGTTGGATCGAAGTTCGGAATGCTCGAGCGGAAGTTGACCGCGCCGACGCGGTACTGCGCGCCTTCCTCGATCTTGAAGGTGACGTTGAAGCCCTTCTTCTCCGGATCGTATTCGGTGAGCGCGGCGACGACCTGGACGTCGGCGAAGCCGTTCTTGAGGTAGAAGCGGCGGATCAGGTCGCGGTCGGCCTCGACGCGGTCGGGATCGTAGATATCGCCGCTGGCGAGGAAGCTCAGCAGGTTCGATTCGCGCGTCTTGATGACGTCCCTGAGGCGATAGGACGAGAACGCGTTGTTGCCGACAAACTCGATGGACTTGACGCCGGTCTTGGCGCCCTCCTCGATCACGAAGATCAGGTCGACGCGATTGTTCGGCTGCTCGATGATCTCGGGCGTGACGCGCACGTCGTAGCGGCCGGACCGGCGATAGATTTCGGCAATTCGCAGCGTGTCGGACTGCACCATGGCGCGGGAGAAGGTGCCGCGCGCCTTGGACTGGACTTCAGCTGAGAGTTGCTCGTCCTTGATCTTCTTGTTGCCCTCGAAGGCGAGGCGCCCGATCACCGGATTTTCCACCACGGAGACGATGATCTGGCCGCCGGGGCCGCGGTTGATCCTGACATCCTGGAACAGGCCGGTCTCGATCAACGCCTTGAGGCCGTCGTCGACGGCAGCCTGATCCAGACGGCCGCCCGGACCCGGCCTGAAATAGGAGCGGATCGTCTCCACCTCGACTCGTCGATTTCCTTCGACGGAAATCGACTGGACGGTCTGAGCGAATGCAGACGAAGACACGAAAACAGCCCCAACCGGGGCAATCACCGGCGCGCCGAACATGATCAGGGTTGCGAGCAAGCCCCCCCGGAGTCGCAGTCCAAACTTCATCGCGCAACGCGCCCTTATCATTCCCTGCCAGACCCAACCCCAACGCCGGTCTGGAGATTCCCCAAGTTCAGGCCGCTTGTAGCCAATTTCACCGACGGCGCAAACGGCCGAAAGCGCCGTGATTTCAATTTCATTCCGGGACGTTGCTGATCAGCAACGCCACAAAAAAGCCTCTATCAGGAAGCGGCCATCCGCAGGATGTCGTTGTAGGTCGCAAACACCATCAACATCAGCACCAAGCCCAGCCCGATTCGGAACCCCATCTCCTGGGTTCGCTCGGACAGGGGCCGGCCACGGACCACCTCGGCCGCGTAGAACATCAGGTGGCCACCATCGAGCAGCGGGATCGGGAACAGGTTCAAAAGGCCGATCGAGACCGACAGCACCGCGCAGAGATTGATCACGAACTGGAACCCGGCGCTGGCCGCCTGCCCCGACATCTTCGCGATTCCCAGGACACCGCTGACCTCGTTCGGATTGCCCTGCCCGACGAACAGGGAGCCCAGGAACTTGAAGGTGCTGGTGATGATGAACCAGACCTGCTCGACCCCGATCTTGAGCGCCTCAGCGACGCCGACCGGCGCGGTCGAGGCCTCTCCGGCCTGCGACTTGTGCTCGATACCGAGCACGCCGAGACGATGGCTGTTGCCGAACGGATCCTTGCGCTCCAGCAGCGCCGGGGTCGCGGTCAGCGAGACGATGGCGCCGTCGCGCTTCACCTGGAACGCAAGCGCCGAACCCGCGTTCATCGCAACGATTCGCTGCATGTCGGCAAAGCTCTCGATCGGCTTGCCGTCGATCTGGATGACGACGTCCCCGACCTTGAAGCCGGCCGCAGCCGCCGCACCATCGGCGACGACGCCATCGACACGCGCGATCGTGCTCGGCTTGCCGTAATAGAGGGCCATGCCGGCGAAGATCAGCGCGCCCAGGATAAAATTCGCGATCGGTCCGGCCGCGACGATGGCCGCGCGCGGGCCGACCTTCTTGTGATGGAAGCTGCCGGCGCGCTCCTCGGCCGTCATCGCCGCGAGCGTCTGTGACGACGGTGTCGAGGCCTCGCTCTCGTCGCCGAAGAACTTGACGTAGCCGCCGAGCGGGATTGCCGAGATCTTCCAGCGCGTGCCGTGGCGGTCGTTGAAACCGACCAGTTCAGGTCCGAAACCGAGCGAGAAGGTCAGCACGCGAACACCCGCCCAGCGCGCGACCAGGAAATGGCCAAGCTCGTGGAAGAACACGACGATGGTCAGGACGAACAGGAAGGGAACTGCGTAACCGAGGAGCCCATGGCTCAACGTATTGAAACTATGGACGAAAAAGTCGATCATCGATTTCCCTCACCCAGCGCCGCAAGGCCCTGGCACCGAACCAACTAGGATGCCTTTAAGGCAATTTGAGGCAATAGGGCGGCAGCCCTATTTCGCGCAACATGGTCAACGGAAATTGCATCGTCGGCGGACGTCAGGGGCGCCTGGTTCCCACCTTTGATCCAATCGTCAAGGGTCGCCTCGACCAGCCGGGCAATCGCGCCGAACCGGATCTTGCCGGCGATGAAGGCGGCGACCGCAACCTCGTTGGCGGCGTTGTAGACGGTGGTCGCCCCCTTCCCTGTCCGGAGCGAATCGTAGGCCAGCCGCAGTCCGGGGAAGCGCTCGAAGTCCGGCGCCTCGAAGGTCAGCTGACCGATCTTGGCGAGGTCCAACTTCGCCGCCGGTCCCTTGATGCGATCGGGCCAGCCGAGGCAATGCGCGATCGGGGTGCGCATGTCGGGCGCACCGAGCTGGGCCACGACGGAGCAGTCGGAGAACTCGACCATGCCGTGAATGATCGACTGCGGATGAACGAGGACATCGATCTCGTCGGGCGCAAGCGCGAACAGATAGGATGCCTCGATCACTTCGAGCCCCTTGTTCATCATCGAGGCGGAATCGATCGTGATCTTCTGGCCCATGCTCCAGTTCGGATGCTTCAGCGCCTGCTCGAGCGTGGCCTGCTCGATGTCGGCGGGCTTCCAGGTCCGGAACGGACCGCCCGAGGCCGTGATGATGACGCGGACCAGTTCATCGCGATTGCCTGAGCTCAGCGCCTGAAACAGCGCATTATGCTCGGAATCGGCCGGCAGAATGCAGGCGCCAGCCTTTGCCGCGCGCTGCATGAAGAAATCGCCGGCGCAGACCAGACACTCCTTGTTGGCGAGCGCGACATGGGCACCGCGATCGACAGCCGCCAGCGCCGGCTTCAGTCCCGCAGCACCGCTCACGGCCGCCATCACCCAGTCGGCCGGACGCGCGCCCGCCTCGATCACCGCGCTCTCGCCGGCGCCGCATTCGGTGCCGGTGCCCGCCAGCGCGGCCTTGAGTTCGGCGAGCTTGGAGGTGTCGGCAATCGCGACATAGCGCGCGGAGAATTCCCTGGCGAGCTTGGCCAGCGCCGCGACATTGCCGTTCGCCGTCAACGCCTCGACACGATAGCGCTCGGGCGAGGCGCGCAGCAGGTCCATCGTGCTGTCGCCGATCGAGCCGGTGGCGCCGAGAACCGTGACGCTGCGGACGTCGGACGCCGCAAGCCTGTTGTTACGCAATGGGACCGCGCTCATATCCTCACCAAACCATAAGACCGCTTCCGGCGCTATGCACACCGTGGCGGAGAAAGCCGATAATCCATGCCGCCAGGATGGCAGCGACGAAACCGTCCAGGCGGTCCATAAGCCCGCCATGGCCGGGAATTAAGTGACTGGAATCCTTGACCCCGAAGCGCCGCTTCACCGCGGATTCGAAGAGATCGCCGAGTTGCGATACCACCGACAGGACGGCGCTGACGAGCAGCAGTGGAACCACCTTTCCGATGCCGCAGGCAGCAAAGCCGGCCGCAACCGCAAGGCTCGCCGCAAAGCCGCCGAGCGCTCCGGACCAGGTCTTTTTCGGGCTCACGCGCGGCCACAGCTTCGGCCCGCCGATGCTGCGGCCGGCAAAATAGCCGCCGATGTCGGTCGCCCACACCACGAGCAGCACGAACATCAGCGCGGCGAAACCGTTGACGAGATCCTGCCGCAAAAGGATCGAAGCCAGTAGCGCCGCCGACGCATAGGCAAACCCGGTCGCCGCCCAGAGGAACTTCCTCCGCGCAATCAGCGTCACGATCGCGCCGCCGATGAAGCCGCTGATGACGGCCGTCTTGAGGGCGCCGAAGGCCGTGCAAAATCCCACGATGGCAATGACGATCGTCCCCGCGCCCGTCAGCGCGACCGAGCTCGCGCCCACCACCATCAGCCATTCGGCGAACAGTCCGATCGAGACCAGGGTGACGAGAAGGGCCCAGAGCCAGCCGCCGGCATAGGCGAGCGCAATCGCGAGCGGCGCCAGCACCAATCCTGCGAGGACTCGCAGCACGAGATTGCTCGGGGCAGCCTGAGAGCCCGCCGGTGCGGCGTCCGGTTCGCTCACGAGGCGGTTTTCGCGACCAGGCCGCCGAAACGGCGTTCGCGCCTGGCAAATTCGGCAATCGCGCTTTCCAGCGCCGCCTTGTCGAAGTCGGGCCAGTGGATCGGCACGAACACGAGCTCGCTATAGGCGGCCTGCCACATCAGGAAGTTGGACAGGCGCTGCTCCCCGCTGGTGCGGATGATGAGATCGGGATCGGGAATGGCGGGCGCGTCGAGATGCGCCCCGAGCGTCTCGGCGTCGATCGTGGCTGGGTCCCGCTTGCCCTCAGCGACTTCGCGGGCAAGCCTCTGCGCCGCTTTCGCGATCTCCTGCCGCGAGCCGTAATTGAAGGCGACGACGAGCGTCAGGCGCGTGTTGTCGCGTGTCAGCTCCTCGGCCTCGTTGAGGAGCCCGCAGATGTCGCTCTCGAGCCCTTCGCGCTCGCCGATGATGCGAACCTTGACGCCGTCGCGATGCAGGCTCGCCAGATCGTTGCGGATGAAGCGCCGCAGCAGGCCGAACAGGTCGCCGATCTCGCTCGCCGGTCGTGACCAGTTCTCCGACGAGAACGAGAAGATGGTGAGATAACGAATGCCGAGCTCGTGCGAGGCGCGCACCACACGGCGCAGCGCGTCCACACCGCGACGATGCCCCTCCGCGCGCGGCAGTCCGCGCGCGGCCGCCCAACGGCCGTTGCCATCCATGATGATGGCGACATGCGCAGGCACCTCGGACCGGTCGGGCCCTTCCGTTGCTGGCGCGGCGGCGTTGGACATTATGGCGGCCTCAAAGCATGATCCGGAAAAGTGCGAAGCGGTTTTCCGAAAAGATCATGCGCAAACAATAACCTAAAGCGCGATGACCATTCATCGTGCTTTAGACGGTGAGGATTTCTTTTTCCTTGGCGGCCAGCAACTGGTCGATCTCGGCGATGGTACCGTCGGTCGCCTTCTGCACCTCGTCGGCGTGACGCTTCTGATCGTCCTCCGACATCTCGTGATTCTTCTCGAGCTTCTTGAGCACGTCGAGACCGTCGCGGCGGACATGGCGCGCGGCGACCTTGGCAGCTTCGGCGTATTTGTGCGCGACCTTCACCAGCTCCTTGCGCCGTTCCTCGTTGAGCTCGGGGATGCGCAGGCGCAGCACCTGGCCCTCGGTCGCGGGCGACAGGCCGAGATTGGAATCGACGATCGCCTTCTCCACCGCCTTGACCATCGACTTGTCCCAGACCTGCACCGAGATCAGCCGCGGCTCCGGCACGCTGACGGTGGCAAGCTGGTTCAGCGGCATGTGGCTGCCATAGGCCTCGACCTGAACCGGATCGAGCATCGAGGCGGAGGCGCGGCCGGTGCGCAGGCCGCCGAGCTCGTGCTTGAGGGACTGGACGGCGCCCTGCATGCGGCGCTTCACTTCGTTGAGGTCGAAATTACCCGTGGGCATCACGTTTCTCCTTCAAAATCCCGGCGACCGCTCCGCGCCCTTCCCTCGGGGCCCGCAAGACGAGCCGTCAGCCGGCGACGATGGTTCCGTGGCCGACGCCACGCAGAATCGCGCCGATCGACCCCGGCTCCGCGATCGAGAATACGATGATAGGCAGCGATGTCTCGCGGGCAAGCGCGAAGGCGGTCGCATCCATCACCTTGTAGCCGCCCTCGATCGCCTGCGAGTGCGTCAGACGGTCGAACCGCGTGGCGGTCGGATCCGTCTTCGGGTCGGCGGAGTAGACGCCGTCGACATTGGTCGCCTTCAGGACCGCCTGCGCCCCGATCTCGGCGGCACGCAGCACCGCGGTCGTGTCGGTGGTGAAGAACGGATTGCCCGTCCCGCCGCCAAGCAGCACGATCCGGCCCTCGGCCAGGTATTTGTGTGCCGCAGTGCGGGTAAACAACTCGGAAATCTCTGGCATGACGAAGGCCGACAGCGTCCGCGCCGGCGTACCCTTGCGCTCGATCGCCGCTTCCAGCGCGAGGCAGTTCATCATGGTGGCGAGCATGCCCATGGTGTCGCCGGTTGTGCGCGACACCCCGCGGGAGGAGACCTCGACGCCGCGGACCATGTTGCCGCCGCCGATCACGACCGCGACCTCGGTGCCGAGATGGCGGGCCGCGATCAGATCGTCCACAACCCGGTCGACGGTCGGTTGATCGATGCCAAAGCCTTGCTGTCCCGCGAGATATTCGCCGGACAGCTTGATCACGACGCGACGGTAGACCGGATCAGTCATGAGCACCTTCCTTGTCCGGGCGCCGCTTCCGGCGGCACGCCGGAAGGAACGTTCCGGCGCTTACTTCTTGCCGCTGGCCGCGGCGACCTCGGCCGCGAAATCGCTTTCCTGCTTCTCGATTCCCTCGCCGAGAGCATAGCGCACAAAGCCGGCGATCTTCACAGCGCCGCCGACCTTGCCCTCGGCCTCCTTCACCGCCTGCGCCACCGACTTGCCGGTGTCGTGGATGAAGGCCTGCTCGAGCAGGCAGACTTCCTTGTAGTAGGTCTTGAGGCCGGACTCGACGATCTTCTCGATCACGTTCTCGGGCTTGCCCTGCTGGCGATACTTGTCGGCGAGCACGTCCTTCTCGCGCTTGACGACCGCCGGATCAAGACCGGACGGATCGAGCGCCAGCGGGTTGGCGGCGGCGACATGCATCGCGATCTGGCGGCCGAGCGCGGCGAGCTCGTCGGCCTTGCCCGGCGATTCCAGTGCCACGATCACGCCCATCTTGCCGGCGCCGTCGATGACGGCCCCGTGGACATAGTGCGACACCACACCCTGGCTCACTTCGAGCTGGGCGGCGCGGCGCAGCGTCATGTTCTCGCCGATGGTGGCGATCGCGTCATTGATGGCGGTTTCGATCGTGACGTCGCCGACCTTGGCGGCCTTGATCTTCTCGACGTCGGCGCCGACGTCGAAGGCAACCTGGGCGATCATCTTGACGAGGCCCTGGAACTGGCCGTTGCGCGCGACGAAGTCGGTCTCGGAATTGACCTCGACCACGACGCCCTTGGTGCCCTTGGTGAGCGCGCCGATCAGGCCCTCGGCCGCGACCCGGCCCGACTTCTTGGCAGCCTTGGACAGACCCTTCTTGCGAAGCCAGTCCTGCGCCGCTTCCATGTTGCCGTCGTTCTCGGTCAGTGCGGCCTTGCAGTCCATCATGCCTGCGCCGGTCGACTCGCGCAGATCCTTGACCATCGCCGCTGTGATCGTTGCCATCGTTGAAATCCTTTGTGCCTGCCGGTTTGCCGCAGCGTGGCATCTTAGCGCCCCGCCGCGGTCCATCTCAGCAATTTGCGTCAACTGAAATGGTGGCCGGATCCTATCCGGCCAACCCATCGCTCTTTTTGACTATTCCGCTTCCGCGGTCAGCGCCTTGGCCTTGGCCACCCAGGCGTCCGCACGGCTCGGCAGACCGACCTCTTCGCCGATCGTGTGCGCGGTGTCGTGGTCGAGCTCGGCGAGCTGCCAATAGTGGAAGATGCCGAGGTCGTTGAACTTCTTCTCGATCGCACCCGACACGCCCGGGAGCTTCTTGAGGTCGTCGGCGGTGCCGCGGGGACCCGCGAGGCCCTGGAAGCCGCTCGACGAGGGCGCCGGCAGCTCCTCGGCGACCGGCTGAGCCGCGGCGCCGATGTCGATGCCCGAATCGCCCTGGGCGCGCGAGATGCCGTCGATCGCCGCACGCGCGATGAGATCGCAGTACAGCGAAATGGCGCGGCCCGCGTCGTCATTGCCAGGCACCACATAGGTGATGCCCTTGGGGTCCGAATTGGTGTCGACGATCGCGGCGACCGGGATGTTGAGCCGCTGGGCCTCCTGGATCGCGATGTCTTCCTTGTTGGTGTCGATCACGAAGATCAGGTCGGGCAGACCGCCCATGTCCTTGATGCCGCCGAGCGAACGGTCGAGCTTGTCGCGCTCGCGCTGAAGCGTCAGGCGCTCCTTCTTCGTGTAGGAATTGGCTTCGCCGCCCGAGAGCACGTCGTCGAGGTGACGCAGGCGCTTGATCGAGGCCGAGATCGTCTTCCAGTTGGTCAGCGTGCCGCCGAGCCAGCGCGAATTGACGAAGTACTGCGCGCAGCGCTTGGCCGCGTCCGCAACACCGTCCTGCGCCTGGCGCTTGGTGCCGACGAACAGGATGCGGCCGCCCTTGGCCACCGTGTCGCTGACGGCCTGGAGGGCCTGGTGCAGCATCGGCACGGTCTGGGCGAGGTCGACGATGTGAATGTTGTTGCGGGTGCCGAAAATGAACGGAGCCATTTTCGGATTCCAGCGGTGAGACTGGTGACCAAAGTGCACGCCAGCTTCGAGCAGCTGACGCATGGTGAAATCGGGTAGCGCCATCGTTCTAATTCTCCGGTTGGTTCCTCCGGAAACGTGTGAGCAAAACGGAGCGTTCTCGCCCCGGTTGCCACCGGACGGCCTTGCGAGCCATGTTTCCGTGTGAGATGGCGCGCTATATAGCGCCATTTCGGCCAGAAGCAAGGAAATAAGGGGCCGTCCGCAAGCTCCTGTCGCTTCCGGTCGTCCCTACCCGTTCAGCCTCCTAGCATTTCGGCTGGCCAGGCGGACAGGTCTTTGGTGGCGGGCCGGCTGGCCGTGCCGGCGGATGCGGCGCCGCACGCGGCGGCGCGGCCGCCATGGGAGGCGGTGCAGGCCGCGCGACCGGAGGTGGCGGCGGCGCGGGCCGTGCCATCGGAGGCGGAGGTGGCGCAGGACGCGCCATCGGAGGCGGCGCCGGTCGAGCAACGGGCGGCGGTGGCGCCGGTCGGGCCACGGCCACGGGCGGAGGCGCAGCGCGCGGCGGCGGGGGTGGCGCGACTCGCGGCGGAGGCGGCGGCGTCGGCTTCGCCAAGGCCTGAGGATGCGGTGGCGGTGCGACAGGCCTGGCGGCCTGCGGCGGCGGTGCGGGCCGGTGATCCCGAACTCCGGACGGCCCCCGCGCCGCCACTGGCGGCGGTGGCGGTGCCGCGGGTTTGACCGTGGGCGGGACAACCGGCTTGCCGTGGGCCGCGCTCGGCGGCAAAGCGCCCGACTGGGACCCGGCCGGCCTGCCGCGCAGGTCAACCTCAGGTGGCGTCGTCGGCCCCGGCGGCCTGGGCAGGCCTGCGGACGGCGGCGTCGAGCTTCCGGGAGCCGGTGGGTGGTTGGGCGCCGTAGCGGTTGCCGCGTTCGGTGGTGCCGGCGGGGCGTTGCCGGCGGGCGGCGTCGCGGTGGCAGCGGATCTGCCATGAGGCGGAGCAGCGCCGGGCGCGCCCCCTGCCCCGGCCGGAGGCGGTCCGCCCGGAGTTCCCGGCACCGGCAGCGTGTTGGCCTGCGGCAGCTTGGTGGCCGCCGGTGCTCGAGGTGTCGCAGCAGGGACGTTGCCGGCGGGTGCCGTCGCTTCCGGACTGGGCGTGCCGCGCGGCATGACGGCGCCGGGCGCCGGGCCCGCCGGGGGACCGCCAGGAGTTCCCGGCAGGGTATTGGGTGCCGGCAAGGTATTGGCTTGGGGCAGCCTGGCCGCAGCCGGCGGCTGCGCTGTCGTGGCAGGAGCGACATTGGTTGGAGCCGGTGCCGCGATACCCGGTCTCACCGTCGGCCGGATCGTCGCGCTCGGCGGCATCGGCGCCTTGCCCTGCTGGATCAGTGCGGCGCGCTGCACGACTGCCTGCGGCACGGCGGCACCTGCCGGCGTGGCGCGGCCGGCAACCGCCGGGGCCAGATTGCCCGGACCGGGCGCCGGCCCCGCGGCCGGCGGCGGCGCGGGCGGACGGTTGATCACGGTGTTGATGACCGTGGTGTTGTGGATGTTCTGAAAGATGATGTTGTTCGGCGGCGGCGCGACATAGACCGGCGGCCTGACGAACACCGGGATCGGCACGAACACCGGCTGCGGCAGCACGAACAGGCCGACCACAGGCAGCGGCGGCGGCAGCACGACGAAATCCGGCGGCGGCGGCGGCAGATAATAGACCGGCGGCGGCGGTGGCGGCGCGAAGCCGAAATCGGGATCGCTGAAATACAGCACCGGACGGTCGACATAGATGACCTCTTCCGGCGGCGGTGGCGGGACGTCGTAGTCCAGCATCGTGAAAGTCGGCGGCGGCTCGAGCGGCGCAGTCAGGATCGCCAGCCTGCGCCGGGCATCGCCTGCATGCGGCCCCCGCGGGTAGCGGCGCAGATACGACCAATAGGCGTCCGGCGTATCGGCGCGATAGGTTCGTCGCCAAGTGATCGCCTCGCGGCGCGCCGCCACGATCGCCATGACGCGCTTTGCGAGCGGGTCATTCGGATAGGCCGCGAGAAACTCCTCATAGGCCGCCAGCGTGTCGCGCTCGAGCGCGGCGGCATAGGCATCCTGCACGCCGAGATCGCGGATCGGCTTGTTGCGGATCGCGGCGACCTGGTCGGGCGTGGTCTCCGGCGGCGGCGCGTCGGGCCCACGCTCGAAGAACGAGAATTGCGCCGATATCTTCTGCTCGTTCCAGGGCACCTGCGCGCCCTTGGAGGCCTCGTTGACCCGCAGGCGGACGCGGTCGAACACCTCGGGCAGCGGCAGGCCGCCGGTGCGGATCATCTCGGCGAGCGACTGGGCATAGATGCCGTAAGGCCCCGGTTCCTCCGGCGCCACCGTGCCGGGCGCGGCGTTGAAGGCTATCAGCATGTTCGCCTCGGGCTCGACCAGCGCCAGGCCGCTCGCGATCGGCTGACCGCCTTCGATGAAGGGCTGCGCGCGCGCCGCGTCGAGCACGACGATGCCGGCCTTGAGCGGAACGGATGCGAGCTGGCGCGCATAGTCGCTGATGCGCAGGGCTTCGGTCGGTATGTCGGTGTCGCGGGTGATGCTGGAATCGACCGGGATGAAATAGTTCTCGCCGGCAAGCTGCACGCCGTAGCCGGCGAGATAGATCATCGCGACCGTGCCCGGTCCCGACGCCTGGGCCTTCTGGATGAAATCGCGCAAGCTCTTGCGCAGCGTGTCGCCGTCGAGATCGCGCGCGCCGACCACGTCGAAGCCCGCCGCCTGGAGCGTCTGCGCGATCAGGCCGGCATCGTTGGCCGTCGTCGCCAGCGGCGATTTGGCGTAGGCGCCGTTGCCGACCACGAGCGCGAGGCGCTTTTCCGGCTGCTGGGCGCGCGCCGGTTCCGGTACGCCCGCGGCGAAGGCCAGGATCGGCAGCAGAAGGCAGATGAAGGCTCTGAGCGTCCCACGCATGGCTTGCTCGCCCGCTATTGTTGTCGAGGTCCGGCACGCATGAGGCGCGCAGCCGGCTGAACGGCGGTTGAACGAAAGGCTTGAACGACGAAAAGCTTGGATTGAGGCGGTGCCATGGCCGCCCCGTCGCCGGCGTCAGCCTCACCGCGACGATCTCGCGACACGGCCCCTCGCCCGCGGATCACTCGGCCAATTTCAATTCGGCGACGGTCGCCCGCGCGGCCGCCTCATCAACGGAGACCGGCCCCGGATTTTTATACGCCGACGTCATCGCGAGGGGGAGCCCGTATCCCAGCAGTCCGGTGCTCGCATTGGCGATCACCGCATTCTTGCGGTTGCGGTTTCGGGCTCAGCCCTGGGCGACCAACTCGACGCTTCCCGTCCTCAGCCGATAGATACCGCCGACAACCTTGAGCTTGCCCTGCTCGGCCGCTGCGTTGAGGATCGGGGCGGCCGATTTCAGCTTGGCGACGTTGTCGAGGACATTCTGGCGAATGGCGTTGTCGAGCGCATTCCCGCTCTGCTGAGCCGCCGTCTTCACCGCCGGCGCGATCGCGGAGACCAGCGTGGGGATGTGCCCTGGCAGCGGCTTGTCGTCCTTCAGCGACTTGATGGTCGCATCGACGGCGCCGCAATTGTCGTGGCCGAGCACCAGGATCAGGGGCGTTCCGAGCACCGCGACGGTGTATTCCATGCTGGCGACGGTTTCGTCCCCCGCAAAGTTTCCGGCGACGCGGCACACAAACAGGTCTCCGCGTCCACTGTCGAAGGCATATTCGGGCGCGATACGAGAATCGGCGCAGCTCAGCACGGCCGCGTAGGGATTCTGGCCGCCGACCAATGCCTCGCGCTCATGCTTGAAGTCGTGGCGGCGCGACACGCCCGACACGTAACGCGCATTGCCTTCCATCAGCCGCTTCAGCGCCGCATCGGGCGACAGCACGTTCTGCGGTTTCGGCGGCGCCTTCTTCTCCTTGGCGAAGGCGGCCCCGCCGAACGCCGCCGCCGCAAGCGCCGACGTGGCAAGGAGCATCATGGAGCGTCGGGAGGGAGCAACAGGTTGATGCAGATTATCGGAGCATTTGTCGCACATGGTTGTTGTCCTTCCAGGTTTCTCGTCAAACGAGATCGTCGAGCCGACAACTGATAGCTGCGCTCGAGCGACTTCGAAACCACACGCGGCCCAAATAGTTAAGCTTTGGTTTGCGGCGGTGCCGGCGACCTCAGAGCTGCTGCACGTCCACCACGCCCGCGACCGCCTTGATCGCACCGGCGATCTGCGGCGAGACCTTGAAGCGGCCGGGCAGCTTCATCTCGACCTCGGTCTCGAGGTCGAGCATCATCACCAGCGAGACCTCGCCGTCGCCGTTGGAGCGCGGTGCAATGCCGGGACTGCCGACCTTCGGCGCGCCACCGTTCGAGGCCGCCATGTCGGGCCCGGCCAAACGCTTGGCGATCGAGTCCAGCGGCTTGGTGTCGCGCAGGAAGATGCGCAGGCCCTTCTGCGTCTTGGCCGCGGCGTCATCGAGCGGCTCGGCATGCAGCACGCGGGCGCGCACGTCCTCGCCCTGAAGCTCGGCGCCCAGTTGCAGCAGCACGGCCGCGCCCGGCTCCAGCACGTCGCGATATTGTGCAAGGCCTTCCGAGAACAGCACCGCCTCGAAATGGCCGGTGGGATCGGACAGCCCCATGATGCCCATCTTGTTGCCGGTCTTGGTGCGCCGCTCCATGCGCGAGACCACGGTGGCGGCGACCTTGCCGGCGGTGGCGCCGGTCTTCACCGCGCGCGAGAATTCGGCCCAGCTCTGCACCCGCAGCCGCTTCAGCACGGTCGCGTAGTCGTCGAGCGGATGTCCCGACAGGAAGAAGCCGATCGCGTCGTATTCGCGGCGCAGCCGCTCCGCCGGCAGCCACGGCTCGACCTGCGGCAGCATGATGGTCGGCGCGTCCGCCGACATGCCGAACATGTCGTTCTGGCCAATGGTCGCGGCCTCGTGGGCGCGCTGGCAGGCGGCGAGGATCGAGTCGGCACCGGCAAAGACACGCGCCCGGTTCGGCTCAAGCGTATCGAAGGCGCCGGCGGCAGCGAGACTTTCGATGATGCGCTTGTTGATCGCGCGCGGCGAGACCCGGGCAGCGAAATCGGCGAGCGAGGTGAACAGGCCGCCTCTGGTCCGCTCCGCGATGATCTGCTCGATCGCCTGGATGCCGACGCCCTTGAGCGCTGCGAGCGCGTAATAGATGGTCTTCTCGCCGACCTCGAAGGTCGCGCCCGACCGGTTGATGTTGGGCGGCTCGACCTTGATGCCGAGACGCTGCGCCTCGGAGCGGAATTCGGAGAGCTTATCGGTGTTGTTGAGATCGAGCGTCATCGACGCGGCGATGAACTCCACCGGATAATGCGCCTTCATGTAGGCGGTGTGGTAGGACACCAGCGCGTAAGCCGCCGCGTGGCTCTTGTTGAAGCCGTAGTCGGCAAACTTCGCCAGGAGTTCGAAGATGGTCTCGGCCTGCCCCTTCGGCACGCCGTTCTTCACCGCGCCCGCGACGAAGATGTCGCGCTGCTTGTCCATTTCGGCGCGGATCTTCTTGCCCATGGCGCGGCGCAGGAGGTCGGCGTCGCCGAGCGAATAGCCGGACATCACCTGCGCGATCTGCATCACCTGTTCCTGGTAGATGATGACGCCGAAGGTCTCTTTCAGGATCGGCTCCAGCACCGGATGCAGATATTCCGGCTCCTCGTCGCCGTGCTTGCGCGCGCAGTAGGTCGGGATGTTCGCCATCGGGCCCGGGCGATAGAGCGCGACCAGCGCGATGATGTCCTCGAAACGGTCCGGGCGCATGTCGATCAGCGCCCGCCGCATGCCCTGGCTTTCAACCTGGAACACGCCGACGACGTCGCCCCGGGCCAGCATCTGGTAGCTCTCAGCATCGTCGATCGGCAGCGTGGCGAGATCGACATGGATGCCGCGCGGCTCGAGCAGTTTGACTGCGACGTCGAGGACTGTGAGCGTTTTCAGGCCGAGGAAGTCGAACTTCACGAGCCCCGCCGGCTCGACCCATTTCATGTTGAACTGGGTCACCGGCATGTCGGATTTGGGATCGCGGTAGAGCGGCACGAGCTCGCTCAACGGGCGATCGCCGATCACGATGCCCGCCGCATGGGTCGAGGCGTGGCGCGTCAGGCCTTCGAGGCGCTGCGCGATGTCGAAGGCGCGCGCCACGATCGGATCTTCATCGCGGAACGCCTGGAGCTTCGGCTCGCTCTCGATGGCGGCAGCCAGCGTCACCGGTGCCGCCGGATTCTGCGGCACCAGCTTGGTCAGCTTGTCGACCTGGCCATAGGGCATCTGCAGCACGCGACCGACGTCGCGCAGCACGCCGCGCGCCTGCAGCGTGCCGAAGGTGATGATCTGCGCAACCTGGTCGCGGCCGTAGCGCTCCTGGACGTACTTGATCACCTCGCCGCGGCGGTCCTGGCAGAAGTCGATGTCGAAGTCCGGCATCGAGACGCGTTCGGGGTTGAGGAAGCGCTCGAACAGCAGGCCGAACTTGATCGGATCGAGGTCGGTGATGGTCAGCGCCCAGGCGACCAGCGAGCCGGCGCCGGAGCCGCGGCCCGGCCCGACCGGAATCCCTTGCGACTTCGCCCATTTGATGAAGTCGGACACGATCAGGAAGTAGCCCGCATATTTCATGCGGGTGATGACGTCGAGCTCGAAGGCGAGCCGCTTGGCGTAGGTCTCTTCCGTCGTGCCCTGTGACAGGCCGTGGACGCGCAGGCGGTTCGCGAGCCCCTCCTCCGCCTGGCGCTTCAACTCGGCGGCCTCCACCGCAGCCGCATCCGAGCTCGACGCGGCGCCGACGGTGAAGAACGGCAGGATCGGCTTGCGCGTCATCGGCCGGAACGAGCAGCGCTCGGCGATCTCCACCGTCGAGGCCAGCGCCTCCGGGATGTCGGCGAACAGCACCGCCATCTCGGCGCGCGTCTTGAAGCGATGATCCGGCGTGAGCTGCTCGCGTTCGGTCTCGGCGATCAGCCGCCCGCCGGCGATGCAGAGGAGCGCGTCATGCGCCTCGTAATCGTCGGTCGCGGCGAAATACGGCTCGTTGGTCGCAACCAGCGGCAGTCCCTTGGCGTAGGCGATGTCGATCAAGCCGCTTTCGACGCGCCGCTCCTTCTCGGTGTTGTGGCGCTGCAATTCGACGTAGAGGCGGTCGCCGAACAGGCCGGCCAGACGCTCGCAGCGCTGCGCGGCGAGCTCGGCATGACCGCCGGCGAGCGCCAGCGAGATCGGCCCGTCCGGTCCGCCCGTCAGCGCGATCAGCCCTTCGGTCTCGCCCCCGAGCCAATCGAACTTGATGAACGGAGCATGGCTGTCCGGCGATTCCAGGAACGCGCGCGAATTCAGCCGCATCAGGCTGCGATAGCCGCGCTCCTGCGCTCCCAGCAGCACCACCCGCGACGGCCCCATCGCGTTGCGCGCATTCGGATCCTGATCGCCGAAATCGATGGCCAGCTCGCAGCCGACGATTGGCTGGATGCCGGAACTCGCCATCTTGTCGGAGAACTCCAGCGCACCGAACAGATTGTCGGTGTCGGTCAGCGCCAGCGCGGGCTGGTGGTCCTTCTTCGCAAGCTCGGCGAGCTTGGCGATCTTGATCGAGCCCTTGAGCAGCGAATAGGCCGAGTGAACGTGAAGGTGAACGAATCCGGCGCTCGGCATGGTCGCGTGACGGCCTCTTGCAGATGAAATGGAGCGGTCGCCAACGCCGGGAGATGTCAGGCAGATCAAACGAGGATCCTGCATCGCCCGGCCGACTCGCCTCGCAATGGTGGGGCGTCACTGCTCCAGAGTCCACGCCGGAGCGGCCGATCGGCCAAGTCGTCCCGCTTTTCCCCAAGCGGCAGCGGCACGCTCGCCGGCCTAGAGCTGGGGGATCACCTGCGCCCAGATCGCGATCATCCCGACGAACAGTGTGATGGACGCCAGTGCGGCGGCTTCTTCCACGAAAACCCTGAACATGGCCTGCTCCCTTGTTGGAACGTATGAAGAACATTGTTCTTCTTTTGTTCAGGGGAGTCAAGCGGTCCGAGACCGCGCGAAACGGGATGGTTAACTCGCTGAATGTACAAAATAAAAAAAGCCCCGGCCGAAGCCGGGGCTTTCGTCAGCCGCTCGCGTTGAGCGAGCTGTCTTAGTAGCGAGCCAGCATCGGACCGCCGAACTTGTAGTTCAGGCGGACGAGGCCCATGTCGACGTCCTGCTTGATGCGGTCGACTGCACCACTGGCGAAGGTGACATTTTGGTCGCCGAGGAAGATGTGGTTGTACTCGACGCCGACTGTCCAGTTCGGAGCGAAACCGAACTCCAGGCCTGCACCAACCGTGCCGCCCCAGCGGGTCTCGTCCGCGTTGTCGATGTTTGCTCCCGTGGCAACGCTGTAGACGTCGTACTTGTTGCTGACAACAGCCGCACCACCCTTCACGTAGAGCAGGACGTTGTTCCAGGCATAGCCAACCTGACCGGTGATGAGCCCAAATGCGTCCATCTTGGTCCGGTTACGATTGCCGGGGGCGATCAGGCTGATGTTGTCGCCGGAGAAGTCGGCCCAGTTGCCCTGGCCTTCCACACCGAAAACGAACTGGCCGGTCTGAAAGCGGTAGCCGATCTGGCCACCGACCGTGCCGCCGGTCGAGTTGTGCGAACCTTCAGGACCGAAGTTGACGAGGTCCCACGACGTATCCGCCGAACCGCCACCGCCGTTGACGCCGATGTAGAAACCGCTCCAGTCGTAAACGGCAGCGATCGCCGCCGGCGGAGCTTTGGTGTAGGGCCGCGCCGCGAGGTCAGCAGCCATCGCCGGTGCAGCCGCGCTGAGCGCGACGAGGCTGACAGCGGCAAGCAACAAACTCTTCTTCATTTGATTCCCGTTCCAGTTTCTTCAGTAGGCCCCCGGGCCGTGCGCAATGTCTTAGCAGTGGACGACGGAATTGCTGTAACCGCGACGCAACAGTTTAGTCGAAAGGACCTCGCTCGTTAACGAATGTTTATCAGCGGGTGTGCGGAAACCCTATGAAACAAGTGTTTTCACGAGTTCCAATGTCGACTAGAGGACATAAGCTGCATGTGCGCGTAACGGCACCGCGCGCACATTCGCGTGATTGGAGAATCGAAATGCGCGATCGAGTTCCCTTGCCTATTGTCGCCACATTTTCGCTCGCATTCGTCACATTTGCATTCGCATCTGGTGCAAGCACACCGGCGCACGCATTCGGCAAAAATCATCCATTCTGCCTCACCGGTGATGAATGGCCGGGACTGAGCAATTGCAGGTTCGACACCTACGCGCAGTGTCAGGCGAGCGCATCCGGTCGCGCGCTGACCTGCATCGCCAATCCGTATTTCGTCGGACAGAGCGACGATCCATACGCGTATCAAAATCGTCCGCGCGCACAGACGCCGGGCTACTTCCTGCCACGCTGAGATGCGCCGCGCCCACCTCGCGCTCATCGCGATCGCCCAGCTCTCGGCCGGCGGACTTGCGCATGCACAGACCTACGATCCGAGCTATCCGGTCTGCATGCAGATCTACGGCCCCGTCGGCTATTTCGACTGCAGCTACGCATCGCTTGCGCAGTGCCGCTATCTCGCGGTCGGGCGCTCCGCGAGTTGCGTGGTGAATCCGTATTTTCCGTCGCACAAACCGGCGTCCCCTCACCGCCCGAGACGCCCCGCCGTTCGCGCCGGATGATCAAAGCCGTTCGGCTGATGCCGGGCATCCCGTGACGGAGCCCGTTGCATCCCCTCAGCTCTGCCAGGGCGTGCTGCGGATGCGCGTGCACGCGTTCGGCTTGCGGAAGCCCGGATCGTGATCTTCGATGTAATCGAAGTTGACCGTCCCGAACGTCGTCTGCGGTTTCTTCAGCGCTGAGCAGGTCTGCACCTTCAGGAACTCGTTCTTGAAGTCGCCGCGCGGGAACGCGGAGATCACCTGGTCGCGCTGCTCCGGCGTGTACTCGTCATATCCGATGCCGACGACGTCGACCAGGACGCCTGCGTTGGTGAGCGCGATCTCCGGTCTCATATATTGCGGAATGCCGGGGGTGGTGTGTAGCGCGATCGCTTCCCACACCAGGTCGGCTTGCGGCTCGGCAATACCGCGGGCCCGCAGAAAGTCGCGCGCGGCGTCGGCGCCGTCGACCTCAAACCGCATGGTCTCGGTGTGGTAGTGATCGACGAGACCGAGGTCGTGAAACAGCGCCGCGACATACAGCAGTTCGGGATCGAACTTCAGCTTCTGACGCAGCCCCTTGATCGCGCCGAACACGTAGACGCGAACCGAATGGTTGAACAACATCTCGCCTTCGTAGCTGCGCACCAGCTCGGCAGCCTCGCGCGCCAATTGACTGTCGGGAATTTTGACGCCGGAAATCACCCTCGTCATTTTCAGGCTCCTGCTCTCTGTTTCGGCTGATGCCATTCGCCGTCAGGCGGCACTCTCGAGCACGGCCTGCGGCGTTTTCCGGAAGCTGATCGACATGCGATTGTACGCATTCATCAGGCTGATCGCGATCGTGAGATCGACGAGCTCGCGCTCATTGAAGACCTTGCGGGCGGCTCGAAAGGCATCATCCGGAACATTGGTCTCGGCGACGCGGGTAACCGTCTCGGCCCATGCGAGGGCGGCGCGCTCGCGTTCGTCGAAGAGATTGCCGGCCTCCGCCCACGCCTGGACCAGCGCGAGCTTTTCGGTCTTCACGCCGGCCTTGAGCAGGTCGCGCGTATGCATGTCGAGGCAATAGGCGCAGTTGTTGATCTGCGACACGCGGAGATAGACCAGGGTGACCAGCGTCGCGGGAAGCCCGCTTTGCATGACATAGCCGTAGACACCACCCAGCGCCTTCGCGCCTGCCGGAGCAACGTGGTTGTAGTCGAGACGTTCACTCATCTGCTTGCTCCTTGATGATCGGAGGGATGAACACTCCCCGTTACCCCCTTAGGTGTCCCTGCTCTGGTCTACGAAAAAGTACCAAAAATGTGCAAAAATCGTGTACCATGCAGGCATGACCAAGCCGCTGCGCCTGGAGCTGGATCGATCTGCGAAGACGCCGTTGGCCGAGCAGATCCACAGGGGAATCAGGGCCGCCATCGAGAGCGGCGTGCTCGCCCCGGGCGCGCGCTTGCCCTCCTGGCAGGATCTGGCCGCCCAGCTCGGCGTCGCGCGCGGCACCGTGCGGGTCGCCTACGAAAAGCTCTCATCCGCCCAACTGATCGTCGCAAGGCGCGCGACTGGAACGCATGTCGCGGACCGGCCACGGTTTCCGGTGCGGCGGGACAAGGCCCCGGCCCCAGGCTCGTTCATGGAGATGTACCAGGAGCTCACGGCCGGGCCGGCGATCTTCCAGATGGGCGTGCCTGCGCAGGAGACCCTTCCTGCGACGTTGCTGGCGCGGATACGCGCGCAGGCGGTCCGCATCGAGATGAGCGCACCGGCGATCTATCCTGATCCGCGCGGTGAGCCGGCGTTGCGGCGCGAAATCGCGGCCTACCTTGCGCTGGCGCGCGGGATCGAATGCGCGCCCTCCCAGATCATCATCACCGGCGGATTCAGCGGAGGCCTTGGCCTGACGCTTCGCGTCCTCGGCCTCGAGCAGAAGAAGGCCTGGATGGAGGATCCGGGTTTTCCCTTCACCCGGCACGGCCTCAAGCTCGCACGAACATCGATCGTGCCGATCCCCGTTGACGCCGACGGCATCGATGTCGATTTCGGCCTGAAGCATGCTCCTGATGCGGCACTGGTGGTCGTGACGCCAGGGCAGCAGGCGCCGCTCGGAGCGACATTGTCGCTGGCAAGACGCTCACGCCTGCTCGACTGGGCCACGCGAAGCAAGGCGTGGGTGATCGAGGATGACTATCTGAGCGAGCTTCAGCTCAAGGGCCGGGCGACACCGGCGCTCGCCTCGCTCGACCGCGCCGGCCGCGTCATTCACATCGGCTCTTTCAGCAAGACCGTGACTCCTGCGCTGCGTCTGGGCTTTGTCGTTGCACCGGCCGCTCTGGCGGCGCGATTTGCCGAAGTTGCGGCGTGCCTCGCGCCGGCGCCTGGACCCGCGGTGCAGCTCGCGCTGGCCGATTTCATCAGCGACGGCCATTATCTGCGGCATCTTCGGCGCACGAAACGGGTCTACGCAGCACAAGCCGATGGCTTGCTGAAATACCTGCGCCCGCGCACTGCCAACGTTGCGATTGCCGGATTGGCGGCGGTCCTGCGGTTGCCGGAGGGAGCACCCGATCTGGCCATCGCCAGGGAAGCGGCACCGCTTGGCCTCGCGCCTACGCCGCTATCGCTCTGGTCTGCGTCAAAGGACACAGCGCGCCCAGGACTGTTGCTCGGTGTCGCAATGTCTCCTCCTAAGAAGATCGAGGCGTCCTGCGATCGGCTCCTTCGGATCATCGATCGACTGACGTGATCAACGCGCGTCGGCAACGACGGAGGTGCACTCCCTCTCCCGCTCGCGGGAGACGTGAACACCCTGCGGCGACGTGCTCAACACTCGTCGAGCAGATTGCGAATTTTGGCGGCCAGTTCTTCGATCGCGAAGGGCTTCGACAACAGATGCTTGCCGGCGTCGAGCATGCCGTTGTGAACGATCGCATTGCGCGTGTAGCCGGTGGTAAACAACACCTTCAGGCCGGGATGTCGTTTCGACAATTGTGCCGCGAGTTCAGCGCCGGTCATCTCGGGCATGACGACATCCGTAAACAGCAGATCCGGAACGGTGCCGTCTTCGATCGTCCTGATCGCCTCCATGGCGCTCGCAGCTTCGATGACGGTATAGCCGAGCTCGCGCAGGCTTTCGGATGAAATGCTGCGAACGCGCTCGTCGTCTTCCACGACGAGAATCGTCTCGTTCTGATGGCTTGCGCCGGGATGGATGACCCCGCGCGACGAGTCCGGGATTGCCTCCTCGCCGATGAAACGTGGAAGGTAGATCTTCACGGTCGTGCCAACGTCGACTTCCGAGTAAATTTTGACATGGCCGCCCGATTGCCGCACGAAGCCGTAGACCTGACTAAGTCCAAGGCCGGTGCCCTTGCCCACGACCTTGGTCGTGAAAAACGGATCGAAGACCTTTCCCAGCATGTCCTCCGGAATTCCTGTGCCGTTGTCCGTAACAGCAATGAGAACATACTGCCCGGGCGCCAGTGCATATTCGCGGGCATATTTTCGATCTATCGACGCGTTGCTGGTTTCGATCGTCAGCCTGCCGCCTTTCGGCATCGCGTCGCGCGCATTCACTGCGAGATTGATGACCGCGCTTTCCAGCTGGGCGGGGTCGGCCTTGACACGCCAGAGACCCGCAGCGAGGACCGTTTCAAGGTGGACCAGTTCGCCAAGCGATCGCTCGAGCAACTCGCTCATCTCGCCGACCATCCTGTTGATGTCCAGGACCTCCGGCGCAAGAGGCTGCTGACGCGAGAACGCGAGCAGCCTTTGCGTCAAGGTGGCCGCACGGTTTGCGCCGTCGATGGCACCCTCGAGGAAGCGGTCAACGTTGACCTCGCCCTTGCTGAGCCGCCGCTTTGCAAGATTCAGGCTACCCAGTATCACGGCCAGCATGTTGTTGAAGTCGTGGCCGATTCCTCCCGTCAATTGCCCGACGGCTTCCATCTTCTGCGATTGCCGCAATTGCTCCTCGGCCTTCATGCGCTCGCCGATCTCATCGGCGACACGCTGCTCAAGCTCGGCATTGAGCGCCTCGAGCCTGGTCAAGAGCCGGGCGTTGTCGATGGCCGTAGCGGCATGACCGGCAATGCCGAGCAATGCGGCCTCATGCTCTTCGTGGAATTGACCTACCTCCGCATGACCGAAGAAGAGCCCACCGAGTACTTCGCCGCTTCGCGAGATCACGGGGACCGCCAGGTAGGAGCGGACCGGTAGATGCCCCTGGGGCATGCCTTTGCGCGGCGCGTTGTTGCCATAGCGCGGGTCCTGCAGAATGTCCTCCGACCGCACCACGCCGGTCCCCTTGAACGTCGGCTCGAACACGGCCGTATTGCGCGGCATCGGAAAGTTCTCGAAAGCGGATCGCGGCGCGCCGGACAACGCATACAGCATGTAGCTGTCGCCGTCCGCCGCCACGACGTTGTAGAAAAAGGCCCCGAATTGCGCGCCGGTCAGCTCGACGCCGGCATCCGTCACGATCTGAACGATCTTCTCGAGATCACGTTCGCGGGCAACCGATGCCCCTGTATCGTTGAGTATCCTGAGATGACGTTCCGTTTTCTTC
Source organism: Bradyrhizobium sp. R2.2-H (assembly GCF_004346455.1). Lineage (NCBI taxonomy): Bacteria > Pseudomonadati > Pseudomonadota > Alphaproteobacteria > Hyphomicrobiales > Nitrobacteraceae > Bradyrhizobium > Bradyrhizobium sp. R2.2-H. The sequence continues at coordinate 573,945 of NZ_SMBR01000002.1, read as the reverse complement.
TGCGCGGAGATATCCAGCACGGTCCCGATGAAGCGGGTAGCCTGGCCGTTGGAAAAAATTGCGTGGCCAGTTGCGGCGATCCAGCGCTCGACGCCGTCCTCGATCCCGACGGTTCGGTATTCGATGTTGTAGCTCGCCGGAGAATGAGGTTTCAGAGCGGCCGATACAGCCTCATGGGCGCGCTGCCGGTCCTCGGGATGAATGCCCCTGAGGAATGATCCTTCATAGCTGACATCGGCGTCAGGTGGGAGGCCGAACACCTCCTTGCAGCGGCCGTCCCATCGGAGAATGTCGTTGAGCGGATCGTAGTCCCAGGTGCCGATGCCCGCTGCCTTGTTGGCGAGGACCAGCCGTTCGGCAGATTCCCGGGCTGCCTGCTCCGATCGGACGCGCTCGATGTGCGCCCACGATCGCTCCGTCACCTCGGTGAGCAAGGCAAGCTCTCGCGGCGTCCAGAGATGCGGGCCCCGGTGATGTATCGCCATCAAGGCCGTCAGTCGCCCTTCCTTCACCAAGGGCATGCAAATGGTCGAACCTATGCCGATGCGCTGGAAAGCGGCGGCTTCCTCCGGCGCGATCTCCTTCAGATTGTCGTTGATGACAAGGGGCCTGCCGGCGCTCAGCTCTCGCACCGCCTTCTCACCGAAGTCGGCAAGGCTATAGTGCCCCAGGATGTGCATCGCGCCGGGGGCTGCCCAGTCCCCGCGTATGGTGAAGCCGTCTTGATCAGGATCCATGTCGGCATAGGCGCAGTTCGAGACGCGGAGATGCTCACCGACCATCCGCGTCGTCACCGCCATCACGCCGTCGGCATCGCCGACCTTGGCCGTCTCCTTGTTGAGGGCGTCCAGGAAGAGCAGCCGGGCTTCGTTTTCGCGCACGGCCGTTTCCGCACGGCGGCGTTCGACCGCAGTGCGCGTGCGCTCGGCGACGTCGCGGATGAGGTCCAGCTCATCAGGGCTCCATTCGCGCGGCGCGGCATTGTTGAGGTACAACAGCGCCACAACCCCGTCGGGCTCCGAGATCGGCATGTTGACGAGTGCACGTGCAGAGATCGCCTCGAGAGCACGGGCACGGTCGCCGACGCGAGGGTCTTTCTCGGCATCGGCGCAGACGACCGTTTCGCCCCGCTTCAGGTCTTCGATGTAACTGCCATAGTCGCGAAAGCGCAGCACGCCGGCCAGGCTCGAGATCCCGGGAGCGTTCCAGTCGCGGGCGATCGTGATGGTTTCGGCGGAGGTATCGACGGTGCCGTAACCTGCCCGGCTGACATTGAGGCTGCGGCCGAGCAGCTCAGCCGCGGCATAGGCGAGATCGTCGGGGTTGCCGATTTCTCGAATGTAGTCGCCGAGGGTCGCCAAGACGGCATTACGGTCGGCCGAGAGCAGCCCGGTCGCTGTCGTCATCGGTCTTCCCCGGACACTTCCCTGCCTCCACTCAATAGGCTGATGAAACGGTATTCCGCGTTGCGCAGTTCAATTCGATCGGGGCAGCCCGACCTGACGTCGATGTCGATTGACCGACCAAATAACCCCCCGGTGACACTTGGGTTCCCCGGGCCCTTGGGATCGGGCTGAAGGCGATTCATTGCGCTCGGAACGAGATCTGCAGCGGTCGTATTCGAAAGCCTGAATGGCTTCGAAGACAGACGCTCTATTGAATCGGTGTCCGTCCTACACCGGCGTATAGATCACGAGCTTCAGCGCGGGATCGTCGTTGGCCTGGAAGCTGGTGTGCTCGAAGTGCAGCACGCCTTTGGTCGGATGGTTCATGGTCTTGCGGCCCGAGATGGTGCTGCGGATATCGTGTGCCTCCCACCATTTGACGAATTCCGGACTGCCCTGGCGCAGTCGCGTGAGCAACTCCGTGAAGGCGGGATCGCCGGCCCAGACGTCGTGGGTCGCGCGAAACATCGCCACCATGGCCCTGGCGACATCCGCCCAGCCGGCGCCGTAGGATTTTCGCGTCTGCTTGTTGGTCATCATGAGGAGCAGCGTGTTGCGATCCTGCTCCGGCAATCGCCCGAAGGCGAAGACGTCCTCGGCCGCCTCGTTCCAGGCCAGCACGTCCCAGCGGCGCCCGGTGATGTAGGCCGGGTGGTGCAGGCTCTCGATCATCCGCCGGATCGGTGGCGGCACGATTTCGCGCGTGAACGGGCGCTTGTCTCCGTCGCGCGCCAGCGCCCTCAGGTGCGCGTGCTCGGTCTTGCTGAGGCGCAGCGCGCGGGCCAGTGCGTCGATCGTGGTGACGGACGGGCTGACCGTGCGGCCCTGCTCGAGGCGGATGTACCAATCGACGCCGATGCCGGCGAGCTGCGCGACCTCCTCGCGGCGCAGCCCCGCGGTACGCCGGCGCCGGCCCATCGGAAGCCCGACGGTCTTCGGCGACAGCTTTTCGCGGCGGGATCTCAGGAAGTCGCCGAATTCAACCCGGCGTGGATCGGCCATGACGCGTGTCCTGCAATGGAGGGCCCAACGAATACTAGGATAATACCAGGCCTTCCTGTCCGCTCCAAGGCAGCGCATAGGGCTTCACCCGACCTTGAGGTGAACATCATGAAAGCTGCCGTGCTCAAATCCTTTGGATCGCCGCTCGTGATCGAGGACGTTCCGGACCCAACCATCGGCACCGGCGAGGTGATCGTCGACGTCGTCGCCACGCGCGTGCTGTCCTACATGAACGAGGTCCTCGACGGGACGCGCAATTATGCGCTCGACCTGCCGATCGTGCCGGGCCCCGGCGGCATCGGCCGGGTCCGCGCGATCGGTCCGGACGCGACCAGGCTTGCCGTCGGCGACTGGGTGTTCTGCGACCCGACGGTGCGCTCGCGCGATGACTCCGTTGCACCCGATATCGCGCTGCAAGGCCTCACCGCCGCCGGGCCCGGCGGCATGCTGCTGCAAAAGCACTTTCGCCATGGCTCCTTCGCCGAGCAGATGCGCCTGCCGACCGAGAACGTCAAACGCCTCGGTGCAATCACCTCGGAGGAAGCGACGCGCTGGTGCGCGCTGGGCACGCTGCTGGTGCCCTATGGCGGCTTCCTCGCCGCAGATCTTCGGCCTGGCGAGACCGTGCTGGTGAGCGGCGCCACCGGCAATTTCGGCAGCGCTGCGGTATCCGTTGCGCTCGCGATGGGCGCGGCCTGCGTGGTGGCGCCGGGCCGCAACGAAAAGATCCTCGCCGACCTCGTCCGTCGCTTCGGCGACCGCGTGAAGCCGGTCAGGCTCACCGGTAACGAGAACGATGACCGCGAGAGCATGAGGCGCGCCGCGACGGGCCCGATCGACTGCGTGTTCGACATCATGCCGCCTTCGGTGAGCCCGACCGTCGTGCGGGCGGCGGTCATGACGGTGCGCGCTTACGGCCGCGTCGTGCTGATGGGCGGCGTCGGCATGGCGGGCGGCGCGGGCCTCGAGCTGCCCTACCCCTGGATCATGCGCAACTGCATCAGCATCCACGGCGTCTGGATGTACCCGCCGGATGCGGCGAGCCGCCTGATCGCGCTGGTGCGCGCGGGGCTGCTCAGGCTTGAGGAGTACGAGGCGACGGTCTTCGACCTCGACCACGCGAATGAAGCGGTAGAACACGCCGCCGCCAATGGCGGACCGTTCAAAATGACCGTGATCCGCCCTTGAGCCCTGGGGCGGCGGCCGAGCCCCGTCGCCGATTCCTTTCGTCAGTCCCGCCAAGCACTTGGCTACTGTGCATGGGGTTGTTTTCGTAGTTTTGCTAGTCGAGCTCGACCACCTGGCCATTCGAGAGCGAGACTCGCCGGTCCATGCGGCCGGCGAGCTCCATGTTGTGGGTCGCGATCAGCATCGACACCCGCGTCGCCTTCACCAGCTGCATCAGCGCCTGAAACACGTGATCCGCCGTGTGCGGGTCGAGATTGCCGGTCGGCTCGTCCGCGAACAGCACGCGCGGCGCGTTGGCGACCGCACGGGCGATCGCAACACGCTGCTGCTCGCCGCCGGACAGTTCGGCCGGGCGGTGGGTGATGCGGTCGCCGAGGCCGAGATAGCCCAGGATCTCCTTGGCGCGCTTGACGCTCTCGGACTTCTTCAGGCCGCGGATCATCTGCGGCAGCATGACGTTCTCTAGCGCCGAGAACTCCGGCAGCAGCCGGTGCGACTGGTAGACGAAGCCGATGTCGGTGCGGCGAAGCTGCGTACGCTCGATGTCGGGCAGCTGCGAGGTCGGCGCGCCCGAGACATAGACCTCGCCGGAATCGGGCGCTTCGAGCAGCCCCGCGATATGCAGCAGCGTCGACTTGCCCGAGCCCGACGGTGCCACCAGCGCGACCGACTGGCCTGCCCACAGCGCCAGATTGGCGCCATCGAGGATCGTCAGCGGCACCTCGCCCTGCAGGTACTGCCGCCTTATCTCGTGGAGATAAATGACCGGTACATCTTCCGCCCCCTGCTGCTGCTCCATCAGCCCCTCACTCGTACCGCAGCGCTTCGACGGGATCGAGGCGCGCGGCACGCCACGACGGATAGAGCGTCGCCAGGAACGACAGCGTCAGCGCCATGACGACCACCGCCGTGGTCTCGCCGACGTCGATTTCAGCGGGCAGCTTCGACAGGAAGTAGAGTTCCGGCGAGAACAATTCGGTGCTGGTGAGCCAGGACAGGAATTGCCGGATCGATTCGATGTTGAGGCAGATCACGAGGCCAACGCAGAAGCCGACCAGCGTGCCGACCACGCCGATCGAGGCGCCCGTGATCAGGAAGATGCGCATGATCGAGCCCTGCGAGGCGCCCATCGTGCGCAGGATCGCGATGTCGCTGCCCTTGTCCTTCACCAGCATGATCAGGCCGGAGACGATGTTGAGCGCGGCGACAAGCACGATCATCGTCAGGATCAGGAACATCACGTTGCGCTCGACCTGGAGCGCGTTGAAGAAGGTCGAGTTGCGCTGCCGCCAGTCGACCAGGAATACCGGCCGACCCGCCGCCTCCGTCACCGCCTTGCGAAAGGCGTCGATCCTGTCCGGGTTGGTGGTGAACACCTCGATCGAGGTCACGTCGTTGCTGCGGTTGAAATAGGCCTGCGCCTCGGCCAGCGGCATGAACACGAAGCCGAGATCGTATTCGGACATGCCGATCTCGAACACGGCGACGATCTTGTACGGCTTGATCCGGGGCGTCGTGCCCATCGGCGTGACCGCGCCCTTCGGCGCCACCAGCGTGATGCTGTCACCGGCATGCAGCGAAAGCTGGTCGGCGAGGCGCCGGCCGATTGCGACGCCCTGCCCGTCGTCGAAGCCTTCGAGCGAGCCCTGCTTGATGTTCTTGGCGATCGAGGTGAGGTTGTTGAGATCGTCGGAGCGGATGCCCCGCACCAGGACGCCCGAGGCATTCCATGGCGACGACGCCAGCGCCTGACCATCCACGACGGGCGCCGCGAGGCGAATGCCCTCGACCTGGCTGATGCGCTCGGCGACGTCCTTCCAGTCGGTCAGCGGCGATTCCAGCGGCTGGACCAGGATGTGACCGTTGAGGCCGAGGATCTTGTCGAGCAGCTCTTTGCGGAAGCCGTTCATCACGGCCATCACGATGATCAGCGTCGCAACGCCCAGCATGATGCCGAGAAAGGAGAACCCGGCGATGACCGAGATGAATCCCTCCTTCCGCCGCGCACGCAGATAGCGCGCCGACAGCATCCACTCGAATGGCGCAAAAGGCGCAGTTTGCACGGTTTCGGTCATGGTCTCATCCATCGCTCGATAATCCCATGATTCGGGGTCAATTGTGGCCGGATTGGCGGCCGCGATCTCGGGCGATGAACAATATTCAGCCGACCAGCCTTATCAGCCCACAAGTCTTGCGACCGCGTCGGCAGGCGACATCGTCTCGCGCGCGCCGTCGCTGCGTCGTTTGATCTCGACCTTGCCGTCGGCGAGCCCCTTCGGCCCGATCATGATCTGCCAGGGGATGCCGATCAGGTCGGCGGCGGCGAACTTGGCGCCGGCGCGCTGATCGGTGTCGTCGTAGAGCACGTCGACGCCCTTGGCCGTGAGCTCCGCATAAAGCTTCTCGCAGGCCGCGTCGACCGCGGGGTCGCCCTGCTTGAGGTTCAGGATCGACACGCGGAACGGCGCGACGGCCTCCGGCCATTTGATCCCGGCATCGTCATGGCAGGCCTCGATGATGGCACCTAACAGGCGCGAGACGCCGACGCCGTAGGAACCACCATGGATCGGCACGTCGACGCCGTCGGGACCTGCCACCAGCGCCTTCATCGGCTCGGAATATTTGGTGCCGAAATAGAAGATCTGCCCGACCTCGATGCCGCGGGTGTTGACCCGCTTGTCCGCGGGCACTTCCCGCTCGAAGCGCGCGGCGTCGTGAACGTCCTCCGTCGCCGCATAGACCGAGGTCCATTGCTTGATGATCGGCGTCAGGTCGCCGTCATAATCGACATCCTCGCCCGGCACCGGCAGGTCCAGCACGTCGCGATTGATGAAGACGCCGGATTCGCCGGTCTCTGCCAGCACGATGAACTCGTGGCTGAGATCGCCGCCGATCGGGCCGGTCTCGGCGCGCATCGGGATCGCCTTCAGCCCCATCCGCGCGAAGGTGCGCAAATAGGCCACGAACATCTTGTTGTAGGCGACGCGCGCCGCGGCCTCGTTGAGGTCGAACGAATAGGCGTCCTTCATCAGGAACTCTCGGCCGCGCATCACGCCGAAGCGCGGGCGCTGCTCGTCGCGGAATTTCCATTGGATATGATAGAGATTGAGCGGCAGGTTCTTGTAGGACTTGACGTAGGCGCGGAAGATCTCGGTGATCATTTCCTCGTTGGTCGGTCCGTACAAGAGCTCGCGCTTGTGGCGGTCGGCGATACGCAGCATCTCCGGGCCATAAGCATCGTAGCGGCCGCTCTCGCGCCAGAGGTCCGCGAGCTGGAGCGTCGGCATCAAGACCTCGATCGCGCCGGACCGGTCCTGCTCCTCACGCACGATCTGTTCGATCTTCTTCAGCACACGGAAGCCGAGCGGCAGCCAGGCATAGATGCCGGCCGCCTCCTGCCGGATCATGCCCGCGCGCAGCATCAGCCGATGCGAGACGATCTCCGCCTCTTTCGGATTTTCCTTCAGGATGGGCAGAAAGAACCGCGACAACCGCATGGTAATACTCTGGGAATCAGTGATCGTCCGCAGTGAAACCGGATTGAGAGCGAAAATACAAGGCCGGGAATGAGGAAAAGCCGCTAACGCGGCGAAATTCCTTGTCATTTTTCCGTCGACTTCAGGTTCAGCTTGAAGCGCTGCTTGCGAAGGCGACGTTCGAGGGAGGGCCGTCACGAGAGCCGGCAGCGGCAGCCCGAGCCGACCGAGGCACGTGAAGGCCAACTCGCGCCAGCCAGATCAGCGCGTTCAACCCGACATCCGCACGACCGTGGCTTGCGCGTCTCAAGGGAGACGTGCGCCGCCACCGGTGAAGCGGCGAGCGCAGGCATCAGGGTCAGGTAGGTTCGCTCCGATAAATTCAGTCTCCCGGGAACCCGGATCGGCCTCACTTCATCTTCATTCCCGAGTGATCCGGCATCTTCTTCATGTCCATGTGACCCGAGTGCCCCGCATCGCCCGGAGCCTGCGCGCCGACGCCCTGGACGTCGAGAGAGACGGCGACCTTGCCGGCCTTCTCGAATTGCAGCGTCACGGGCACCTTGTCGCCCTGCTTGAACGGCGCCTTCAGCTCCTGGAGCATCAGGTGATAGCCGCCGGGCGCGAGCTTCACCGTCTTGCCGGGATCGATCGCCAGTCCCTTGTCGAGCTGGCGCATCTTCATCACGCCATTGTCCATGGCCATCTCGTGGATCTCGGCCTTGCCGGCGATATCGGCGGACACGCCGATCAGCCTGTCCGCGGCGGTTCCCTTGTTCTCGATGATCAGATAGCCGCCGGCGACCTTGGCGCCGCCCGGCGTCGCACGGCTCCACGCCTGCGAGATGACGAGATCGCCGGCCTTGACGTCGTCGGCGATCGCCGGCGCTGCACAGAGTGCAAGAGCGAACGCAGCGAGCAGCACATCCTTCAGCCTTGTCTTCATATCGGTATTTCCTTTGCAGATTGATTTTCAGTGTTTGGAGAGCTGCTGCGCCGACCATTTCTCCAGGTCGGACATTTCGGCGGAGCCTTCGATCGTCGTGATGCTCCCGTCCCGAGAGATGAGCATCGTCCTGGGGATGTCGCCCTGCCAGGCAGGATCGATCTCGAACCGCAAGCGCTCGACAAAGCCGTCGTTGAAGATGAAGTTCTCGGTCGACGACAGCCCCGCCTTGTCGAGCATCGATTGCGTCGCGGCCGGCAGGTTCGGCACGAGGTCCGCGCTGACCGTGACGACATCGATTTCGGGATGGTCCTTCGCAAACTTCCCGAGCAACGGCAACTCGACTTTGCAGGGCCCGCAGGTCACGCCCCAGAAATGCACGAGCGTCGGACGGTCGGCATGCCCCTTGAGCAAGCTTTGCCAGGTGCCTCGTTCGAATGGCTTGAGCACCGGAGGTGCCCCGAGCGCAGACGCTGAAGCGATCAGGATACCCAGACCTACAATAGCTGCAAATCGACGTCTCATCGTTGGTCCTCGATCGCTGTGAGCCGGTAGCCATCCGCTTTCGTCATCCATGACAGGTAGACCTGTCCGCCATTCGAGACGAGCAAGGGATGGTCGGATGTGTCGGTCGTGCTCGATATCGCCGTCGGTGGCGACCAGGTCTCGCCATCGTCATGCGAGATCGTCATCTGGACCGCGGTCTTCTCGCCATCGAATTCCTTCCACACCATCACCGTCCCCGCCGGGCTCGCGAGCACGAAGGGGCGCGTCGGACTACGATCCGGCCGCCCCAACGCCATCGGCGCAGAGAACGTGCGACCCTCGTCGCGCGAGTGGGCGTAGAATAATCCCTTCCGCGCTTTCCCGTTCGTGTACCAGGCGACGTGATAGGTTCCATTCGGACCGATGGTGAGGCTCGGCCCGTGGTGCGGGCAGGCATTGATCTGCCAGTCGTCGTTGCTGACCCGATGGATTTCCCCTGGCGTCGAGACGTCGGTGAACGTCATGATCGCGTGATCGCGCACGCCCCCCTCGAAGATGTTCCTGAAGATCACGGCCGGCCGTCCCGGGGCCGCGAACGCTATTCCCAACCGGCAGCACTCGCAGGTGCCGTCCCGGGCGAGATGGGCCTCGGTGTAGGTGGCGCCGCCATCGCGAGACGAGGCAAAGAACAGCGCTGCTCCCTCGTACTTCCGCCCCGCCTCTCTTGCGGGAACACGATTGCGCTTGTCGAGCCAGGCTGCGAAGACCGTTCCGTCCTGATCGAGCGCCAGCGCTTCGAAACGCTGGCTCTCATTGCTTGCGGTGATGGGTTTCAGCTCCGCGAAGCTCTTTCCGCCATCGGCCGAACGCGTGTAGAGCACCTGGCCGTTGAAGGCTTCGTCCCTGAAGATCGAGAACGCAACGGCAATGCCGCCCTTGCGATCGACCTCGATCTTCGGCCGCGCATCCGGTCCCCAATCGAGGTTCAGCCGCTTCGTCGTGACCTGGACGGGGATCGAGAAATTGCGGCCCGCATCCTGCGAACTCGCGACCGAGACCTGCCCTCCCGCCATCCAGACCAGCCACAGCGTTCCGTCCGGAGCGAATGCGGGCGTCGCCTTGGTTGCACAGCGCAGCGTCGGCTCCTCGCACGCCGCTTCGGACGCATGCGGAGCACGCATCTGCCCAAGCGCCGCACCTTGCAGCAATGCGAGAGCGACGATCCCGAGCAGGCCAGTTCGGATCATGGCCCTGTTCCCTTCGAGAACCCCGATCATTTGAACGCCACCTTCATACCCGCAACGAAGGCGCGCGGCGAGCCGGCATAGATCGATCCTGTGGTGTTTGCGAGCACACTCGCAGGATTTTGAAGGCCAGCCGCCGTCACCGTGTTGGCGATGTTGTTTGCCGAAGCGATGTAGGTCCGGTCGAATACGTTCCTGACCTCGAGAAACAGGTTCAGCGATCTGAAGGTGTCCGACACCAGATCGGTCTTGTAGTGAACGTTCAAATTGACCAGCTCATAGCCGGGTGCCTTCAGCAAATTCGCATTGTCCATGTAGAAGGAGTCCTTCCACTGCAGTTCGACAAAGCCTCCGAGGCCCGCAAGCGGCCCGGCGAACTCGTCATATCCAATGCGCGCCGTCAGCTCGTTGGGCGAGATGCCGGGAATCTTGTTGCCTGCCCGGTTGAAGCTGAACACCGCGCCATTGGTGATGTTTTCGACATACTCGGTGTAGACCTCGTCGAGATAGGTGTACGCCGCCGTGAACCGCCAGCCCGGATAGAACTTCCAGTCAGCGGCCAGCTCGATGCCGCGGTGCTCCGACCGTGGCGCGTTGAACGAATAGGATATGCCAGCAATCGGAGTCGCCTGACTGACGATCTCGTTGCGGAAGAACTCGTAGAAGCCGGTCGCGCTGAGCTTGAGCGTGTTGTTCGGCGTCCAATCGAAACCGAGGTCGTAACCTAGATTCTTCTGGGTTTGGAGCTGCGTATTGTTGCCGGACAAACCCGTCGGAAGGACGAAGAGGTTCGAAACCTGCGGAGTGCCGTATCCCGTGGCAACTCGTCCGCGGAAGAGCCATTCGTTGTTGAGATTGTACAGCAGCGCCAACTCCGGCGCAGCATTTTGAAACTGCCGGTCCGCGGTCGTCAGGGTCGTTGTGGTGATGCCGGTGGGACCTGCGTACGCATACGCGGTGTTTGTCCCCTTCAGTAGGGTGGTCTCCCAACCAATGCCGGCGACCGCCGTCAGCGAGGTCGTCAGCCTGAGCTCTTCCCTGGCACGCACACCATAATTGGTCGTTTCGCTGAAGAGATTGCTCGAGAGCCTGCCGAGCGTGGCATTGCCCCCCGGCATCACATATCGCGTATCACTCGACGCCGTCAGGGTATTGTAGAAGGCGCCGAAGAACGTGGTTGACTCCATCCCGAGGATCTCGCCGCGCTTGGTGAGATCGCTCATGTAGTTGTACGACGGAAAATCTCCGATCGAGCTGGTCTGTCCAGTTGGCTGGCTGATGTTCCTGTCGTCGAACACGAACTGGTTGCGCCACGTCATCGTGTTGTCGAAATCGTGCTCCCACCGGCCGCCGACGATGGTCCGCCGGTCGTTGCGGCCGAGGCCGGCCTGCAGAGCCGTCTCCGTGCCGGTCCCGCCAGTTGCGTTGAAGCCGTTGTTGAACAGCCTGACCGTCCCGCATCCCGGCGCGGCGGTGGCACCAGTAGCACATCCCTGCTGGAACGGGTTGAGGTCGTACTGGTTCAGCGACTGCCGGATCGGCAATCGCGTGCTGAGGTCATTGTTGATGATCTTGACCGTGAAGCGGTCATCCGGCGTCGCCTTGAGCGTGCCGAGGAAGTTGACGGTCTGCGTGTTGAACCAGCTGTTGCCGATGTAGCCATCGCCCCGCACGTCGCTCGCGAACAGCGAGCCCTCGAAATTCCCGACCTTCTTGCCGGCGGCGAGGTAGTTGTTGAGATAACCGTAGCTGCCGCCGTCCACGCCATATTCGACGCCGTCAATCGTGCCGCCGGGCCTCGTCCGGAAATTCAGCGCGCCGCCGGTCGCGTAGTTGCCGTAGAGCGCCGACGACGGGCCGCGGATCACGTCGATCGCGCCATAGGCGTGCGGATCGATCAGGTCGCTCCGCGACAGGCCGTCCGGCTGCGTCACCGGAAAGCCATCGTCGAAGATCACGAGATTGCGGATGGCGAAACCGTTGCGGGCGTTGGATCCGCGAATCGAGATTCCGAAATCACGGGGACCATTGCCCTGCTTGATCGAAATGCCCGGACTGTCCCGCAAGACGTCGCTGACCGAAAACGCCGGGCGATTGTCGAACTGGCTGCGATCGATGGTCGTCGCGGTCTGGCCGGCCGGCGATTGATTGAGATCAGCCCGCGCCGCGCCGGCAGACGCGGCCAAGTTTTGGGCCGGCGCGCTGGCGGTCGCGTTCTGCGCAACGGGTCTGGCTGCGCGTCCCGCCGAAGCTGAGCGCAGTCGCGATGGCCGGGCGGTAGGTTTGGGACGCGAAGGCTGCGGCGCCTCAACCGTCACCGCGGGAAGCGATTCCGAGGCGCCTTGGGCCAGCGCGTCTGAGCCGATCGAGGACACCAGCCCGCAAAGCACGGGCAGGCTCGCGCGGCTGATCGCACGAATGCGTAACATCTCTTGAATTCCTGACATCCGGCACGTCGGCCGGTCCATTACACACGCCATTGGCACGGCAACAGCGCACGCCAATGGTTCGGTTTGTCGCTACGTCAGGAAAATCGAGGGGGTGCGCGAGCCTGGGCGCTCGAGCCCTTGTAAACAGGGATGGCGGGCACATCCGCCGCAAGCCACACCACGCGTTCGGCGCGACGGAAGGGAGTGGCGAGGGCAACCTGCGGAGGCGAATCGAGCGTCGCGTTGGCCTGGGCCAGGCAGCACAGGGCGCATGCGCCGGCATGCGCGGTCGGCGTGCGGGTCGGATCGTTCGGACCGCCCTGCTCGCTCGCGCTGTGGCAGATGACGGCGGCGGAAAGCGGATCGGCCATAGCCTGGCCGGCCGCCCAGCACGCGGCAATCGGCGCCAGCACCTGCATCACCAGGGCGAGCAGGACGATGGGTAGGAATTTCTGTAGCCGTGCGCGCATCCGCCGAACCATTCGTTCGTCAGCCAACTAAACACTGCAGTCAGGGCCGAGTCGAGATCAGTTCCGCCGCCGTCTTGGCCCAGCGCAAATTTCTCGAAGACTGTGGTCGGCGCGCTCCAGCACCGGCGCCGGTCCGCGATTTAAGGCAGGGCAACCATCCCGCCTGTCCACAAATTTCTTATACTTGTCATATATTTAGATGACTTCGAGCTCGATCGTTTCGTTAATTGCTCGAATTTTGAACATTCGTTGCCGAAAATGATGACAAGTGAGAAAAGTTGATCTAGCATCCCCCTTGCTCAGGCTGGCCGCGAGGCGAAGTCTGGTGGTCCAAGTCTCGGGAGGAGCCCCTGGCGCGCAAAACGCAGCGTCGCCCCGTCAATCAAGAGCAAATCTTAGAATCGGGGATAATAGGGTCGACACAATTTTCGAGCGGGGCCAGGGCCCCGCTCTTTTTTTACCCGCGCGGCTGAACTGCCGATGAACATCGCCTCTCATCCAATCCTGGACACCGCGCGGCCGCATCACGCTCCGCCCGTTTACCAACGTCTGTTCGAGCTGCATGCGGAAGCGCAGGCGATGTTCCGCTCGAAGGCAGCGAGTTGGCGAGGGATCGACGCTCGCATTGACGATCCTCGACTTCGCCGGTGAGCGCCGCACGATACTTACGGCACGCCGCGTCGTCAGAAATGCGCTCCGCGATCCGCTCGACGTAAATGGACGCCGGAGATCGCGCAGGCCTGGGATAGATTGCTCGCGGATATCGACGCATGCGCCGCCGCTCCGGCCCGACGCTTTGCGCTGCACCAACGGTGGCTTGCTGCGATCTCGCGGTTGATTGCAGATTGAGTGCCAACAACTCTTGTGAGAGACTTTCGGAGATCGGTCGCGCAAGCAATGACGCGCCGACGACAAAATACATGGGAGCGAGCGATGTCCGGGACGAAAGATTTCTCGACGACGAGGCGCGATCTTCTCCAGGCGGCAGCGACCGCCGGCGCCGCAACTGCCATCCTCGGCAGCATGGGCATAAACCCCGCACTGGCAGCCGCGGTCGGACGCAGCGAGAAGCCGCTGAAGGCGGCGTTCTCTAACGCGGGCCTGCAGGCGACCTGGTGCGCGCAAGGCAAGCAGGCCGCGGAATTCTGGGGCAAGCTGTTCAACGTAGAGGTGACCTGGTTCGACGGCCAGCTCGACGCCGTGAAGCAACGCGCGGCGATCGACAATATGGCCTCGCAGAAATGGGATTTCGTCGCGATCCAGGCCTTCGGCATCGGCACCCTCACCCAGCCGGTGCAGAAGATGATCGACGCCGGCACGCCGGTGATCGACATGGACACGCTGATCGCGCCGCTCGACCAGATCAACGTGCACTCCTTCCTCGCGCCCGACAACGAGTTCATGGGCGCCTCGGTGACGCAGGCGCTGTGCAACGCCATGGGCGGCAAGGGCAAGATCATCATGACGCAGGGCGCGCTCGGGCATACCGGCGCACAAGGACGGGCCAAGGGCTTCAACTCGGTGGTCAAGCAGTTCCCCGGCATCGAGGTGCTCGACACCCAGCCGGCCGACTGGGACGTCTCCAAGACCGCCCGCCTCTGGGAAACCTACCTGACGAAATATCCGCAGATCGACGCGGCCTTCTTCCACAATGACGACATGGCGCTCGCCGCCGCCAACATCATGAAGGCGCGGGGCCGCACCAACATCCTGATCGGCGGCGTCGACGCCATGCCGCCGGCGATCCAGGCGGTGAGCGAGGGCCGCATGTTCGCCACGGTGCGCAATCCCTCCTGCCGCATCCATGGCGGCGCCATCATTGCAGGCGTGTCGGCCGTGGTCGGCGGCGAGAAGAGCGGACAGGGTATCCCGAAGAACGTCGTCACCGACGGCCCGGTCGTGACCAAGGCCAACGCCGCCGGCATGCAGTGGATGCAGGATCACTTCCTGATCTGAGCCTCCAGATTTTTCATGAGCGTGGGACAAAAGCCCATCCTGGAACTGCAGGGCATCACGAAGAGCTTCGGCGGGGTCGAAGCGCTTCGTGGTGTCGACTTCGCGCTTTATCCCGGCGAGATCCATGGTCTCGTCGGCGAGAACGGCGCCGGGAAAAGCACGCTGATGAAGATCATCGCCGGCGTGCACACCGAATTCTCCGGCCGCTTCCTAGTCGACGGGAAGGAGATGCATTTCCGCTCGGCCCGCGATGCGCACGCCGCCGGCATCGCCATGGTGCATCAGGAGCTCAGCGTTGCGCCCGACCTGACGGTCGCGGAGAACGTCTTCCTGGGCAACCAGCCGACCAACGCACTTGGCCTCGTGCAATGGCGGCGGATGGCGCGGGAAGCGGGCGAGCAGCTCGCCCGTTTCGGCATCGACGTCGACCCGATGGCGCGGCTCGGCGATCTCCCGATCGGGCTGCAGCAGTTGATCGAGATCGCACGCGTGCTGTTCTCCGGCGCGCGCATCGTCATCCTGGACGAGCCGACCTCCGCCCTCTCCCCGCCCGAGGTCGAGCGGCTGTTCGCCACGCTCAAGCGGCTGCGCGAGGGCGGCACTGCCATCGTCTTCATCTCGCATTTCATCGAGGATATCTTGCGCGTCTCCGACACGGTGACCGTGTTCCGCAACGGGCGGAAGGTTGCGGAGACGGCGAGCGCCGCGACCAGCAAGGGCGCGCTGATCGAGGCCATGATCGGCCGCGGCGGCGAGGCGCTCGAGCATAGCTACACCGACGATCTGATGCTGCCGCAGCCGAGCGACGGCAAGGTCGTTCTCAAGGTCGATCAGCTGTCGCTGTCCCGCAGCCTTCAGGACATCTCGTTCGAAGCGCGCGCCGGCGAGGTGCTCGGCATCTACGGCTTCATGGGCTGCGGCCAGCAGGAGCTGTCGCGTATCCTGTTCGGCAAGCTGAAGCCGGACGGCGGCACGCTTGCCGTCGAGGGCACGCCCAAGTCCTTCGCCAGCACGGCAGCAGCGCGGCGCGCCGGCGTGGCGCTGGTGCCGGAGAGCCGGCGCGACATGCTGTTTCACCAGGAGCCGGTCTACAAGAACATCTCGATCAGCATTCTCGATCGCATCTCGACGCTGCTGCTCAAGCCGGCGCGGGAGCGCGACATCGCCAAGCGCCAGGTCGAGCAATTGCAGATCCGGCCGCCGGTGGTCGGCCTCGATCTCGGCATGCTCTCGGGCGGCAACCAGCAGAAGGTCGCCCTCGCAAAATGGCTGACCTATCCGCCCAAGCTCCTGGTGCTGTGCGAGCCGACCCGCGGCATGGATGTCGGCGCCAAGAACGACGTCATCAACATCGTCCGCGACCTCCGCGCCAGGGGGCTCGCCATCATCGTGCTGTCGACCGAGCCGGAAACGGTGCTGTCGCTGGCCGATCGCATCCTCGTGCTCAAGCGCGGCACAGTGGTGCGGGAATTCAAGAACGAGCCGGTCAGCAAGGACCGCCTGCTGGAAGCGGCGTGACGGAGAAGCACATGAGCAGCGAGACGGCTTTGGCGGCGGGACGGAGGGCGCGGGGCCTTGCACCCTTCCTGCGCTCGCAGATGCGCAACATCGCCCCCTTCCTGACGCTGATCTTCCTGACCGCCTTCTTCGCCTTCGCCAGCCCCTCCTTCGCGACGCTCGACAATCTCGGCAACATCCTCACGCAGGTGTCGATCACCGGCATCATCGCCGTGGGCCTCACTTTCGTGATCCTCTGCGCCGAGATCGACCTGTCGATCGCCGCCATCGCCAACGTCACCGGCATCGCGGTCGCCTACTTCACGCTGCAGGAGTCCTACGTCAACATCGCCAACGTCCCGCTGCCCGGCGCGGTCGCGATCATCCTGTCGATCCTGCTCTGCGCCCTGCTCGGCCTCGTCAACGCGCTGGGGCTGACCGTGATCGGCATCCCCTCCTTCATCATGACCCTGGCGATGATGCAGATCGCCGCCGGCATCTCGGCGCTGCTGGTGCGCGGCCAGATCGCCTACAAGGTGCCGAGCCTGATCACGACGCTCGGCTCGGGCTCGATCGGTGGCATCCCCTGGATCGTCATCGTCGCAGCCATCATGCTGCTCGGCGGCCATCTGGTGCTGACCTACACGCGCTTCGGCCGCTACGTCTACATGGTCGGGGGCAACCGCGAGGCGGCGGAATATTCCGGCCTCAACGTCAAGCTCATCCTTGGCGCCGTCATGGTGATCTCCGCGGTGTGCTCCGGCATCGGCGGCATGCTCGGCGTCGCCCATTTCGGCAGCGCGCAGCAGAACGAGTTCGACACCTATCTGCTCGACTCCATCGCCGCCGTCGTCGTCGGCGGCACCAGCCTGTTCGGCGGCCGCGGCGGCATCGGCAACACCATCGTCGGCCTGTTCGTGCTAGGCGTCCTCAACAACGGCCTCGACCACGTCAACATCGACAGCTTCCTGAAGATCCTGATCCGCGGCCTGATCCTGCTGGCCGCGCTGGTCATCAACGTCTACGCGCAGCGCTTGAGGGAAAAAGCGGCGGAGTAGACGGCCGCCAAAGCAAAAATACGAAAACAACCCCATGCACAGTAGCCGGGGCCAGCGGAATCAATGGCTTATCGGTGACCTCGCAAAATTACGGATTTTGCGAAGTCAATTTTGACTCGTCGGGCAAAACAGGGGTATGTTGACATGATGGCGGCGGCGTCGATCGGTCGCCGCTTCCCCCTCATTGCTGACCAACGTATTGCGAGTGTTCGACCGCCTCGTCCAACATGTCCCTTCACTCCGATTTCCAGCATCGCGCCTTATTGCATTTAGGAACCACTTGGTCTATATTGCCTGAATGATGGCTACCAATTCTCAACTCCCCGTCGGTCGCCCCCGTGAGTTCGATCTCGACGATGCGGTAAGGCGCGCGATGCAGGTCTTCTGGGATCGCGGCTATCACGATGCATCGTTGTCCGACCTCCTTGCCGGAATGGAGCTTTCGAAGGGCAGCTTCTACAAGGCTTTCGGCGACAAGAAATCTGTCTTCCTGCACGCCCTCAAGCTCTATACCGACGAGGGTGTGCGGAACGTCCAGGAGGTTCTTCGATCGGATCCTTCGCCAAAGGAGGCAATCCGCAACGCTCTCGTACGGTATGCGGATTTGTCTTCTGGAAGCAAAGGTATTCGCGGGTGTTTCGCTGTCTTGACCGCCGCTGAGATGTTGCCGGGAGATCCGGAGATCGCAGACCTGATCAAGCGTCTTTTCGCCAGGCTTCAAGATCTGTTCGCCGCCACCGTCGCGAAAGGGCAAGCTGCCGGCGAAATCAGGGATGGTCGCGACCCCCGTGTTATCGCGCACTTCATCGTCGCCCATGCGCAGGGCATGAGGGTTCTTGGAAAAGTTGGATCACGTCGCGACGACATGCTGAAAAATATCGATCTCCTGATGGAGACCGTTTTTTAAAGCCAAATAGGGAACCGATCGGTTCCTATCGCAGTTATACCGAAGGCCCGCTTTGCGACCTAGGAGGTTCAATGCTCGAAGATCTCGAGAGCCGCCGGCCCGACCGCGGCACTGGCTCGAGCCGATTGGGATTTTGCCGGGCGTGTATTTGTCACAACCGGATTCCGTATCGTCAACTTGGCTTTGCCTTCCTTTCGAGAGGATTTCGAAGCTTCGGCGTTGCTCATGCAGCTCGTCATATCCGGTCAGACGGGCATAGGTTCAGGAAT
This sequence comes from Bradyrhizobium sp. R2.2-H, assembly GCF_004346455.1. NCBI lineage: Bacteria > Pseudomonadati > Pseudomonadota > Alphaproteobacteria > Hyphomicrobiales > Nitrobacteraceae > Bradyrhizobium > Bradyrhizobium sp. R2.2-H. The sequence goes on along the minus strand of NZ_SMBR01000002.1, from coordinate 555,572 downwards.
TGATATGACGAACTCACACGCAAGGCACTTTGCACGCATCGCAGTGATCGGCGCAATAACAGTCCTGCTGTCGGGTTGCGCCAGCAACAGGGGTCTGGTTCAGGCAGATTTCAGCCGCACGCCTGCCGAGTACACGCAGCTAACCGACGGACTTCACACAATACCAGCAGTCGACATATCCGCCATTGATCCAGAAATGTTGCGCCAGCGCGTGGACTACCCGACGGGTGAGCCGGTCGGAACGATCGTCGTAGATACGGCAGCTCGTCATCTCTACTTGGTGGAGGGAGACGGGAAGGCGATGCGTTACGGCATTGGCGTTGGCAAAGAGGGTCTTGCCTTTGCGGGCACGGCCATCATCAAGCGAAAGGCAGAATGGCCGCATGGGAGCCCAACCAAGAACATGATGGATCGGGAACCTGCGCGGTATCGACATCTCGCCAGCGGGATGGTGGGCGGCCTTGGCAATCCGCTCGGTCCCCGCGCTCTATACCTCTATCAGGGCGATCGGGACACATTGTTCCGGATTCATGGAACGACTGAGCCTGAGACAATCGGCGGCGCCGTTTCAAGCGGATGCATTCGACTGATCAACCAAGACATCATCGATCTCTATAGCCGCGTCAAGATTGGAAGTCGTGTCGTCGTGATTCAGCGCAGCCGGGGGTTGGATTCTTGAGCGCGACTTCGACAGCAAAGACTTGGCCTGACCATCAGGCATCAGGTCGGGGTGGCTCGTCGCCAACCGTTGCCCCGATCTTGTCGAGGACGGCTGTGCCGATCCAGCCGACGGGACCGCTCCAACGAGGACTTCGAAGATGATTACGATGCTGGTGACCTATGCGGGCGATGAGCAAACGCCGTTCGACCGCGACCATTGGACTGAATTGCACTTGCCGCTCGTGCGCGAAAGCTGGGGACCTTATGGGCTGGTCAGCGCCGGCGGGTTTTTTCCGCGAGGCGATGGCGCTGGGCTCATCGCGGTTGCTGTCGTCAACTTTCGCGACGAAGCCGCCATGGAAGCGGCGCTCAATTCGCCGGAGACCGCACGGGTCATGGCTGACGTCGACATCGTCACCGCCGTTAAGCCGCAGCGCAGCATCGTGAAGCCGCTCTGACGGATTCGTGGCGGCAATAGCTTGGCATCCTGAGAGGCAACCCGGAGAAAAGCTCATGAAAACTTGGCTCATCACAGGCTGCTCGAGCGGCTTCGGCCAGCGGCTCGCGCTCGCTGCAGCACAGCGCGGCGATCGGGTCATCGCGACGGCCCGCAATGTCAAGACAATCGAGGACATGGCCGAGCCTTTCGGCGGCCGCATGATCACTTTGCCACTCGACGTGACCGATGGGGCGGCAGCCAAGGCGGCGGTCGCAAAGGCGGTCGAGACCTTTGGAGGGTTTGACGTGCTCGTGAACAATGCCGGCTACGGACTGTTCGGCGCGATCGAGGAAGGCACGCCCGAGGAATACCGGCCGATGTTCGAGGTGAACGTCTTCGGTCTGATCGAAACCACCAGAGCCGCTCTGCCCGTCCTGCGACGTTCGGGCGGAACGATCGTCAACATGTCGTCCGGCGCGGGCATCGCGGGTGGCGGCGGCGGAGGTTATTACAACGCCGCCAAGTTTGCCGTGGAAGGGATTTCCGAAGCGCTCGCCGGCGAGCTGCAGCCCTTTGGCATACGCGTGCTGATCGTCGAACCCGGGCCGTTTCGCACCGATTTCCTCGGCCGTTCGATCACGATGGCGGCCAACGAGATGCCGGAATACGCCACGAGCTCGCGCAGGCATTATCGCGAAACCAACAACGGCAGTCAGGCGGGCGATCCCGACAAGGCGATCGCGGTCATCCTGCAGGCCGTCGACGCCGATGACGCCCCGCTTCATCTGCCTCTCGGCCCGGTCGCGCACGCGATCGCCGAGCGAAAGCTGGCTGCCTTCCGCAGCGATATCGACGCCTGGCGTGACGTCTCGATCGCCACCGATTTCGACCAGCCCTGAACGCTGGAAGCGAGCTCTGTCTGAACGTCAACATCCGACTGGAAAGCGATCATGATCGCAACTTTGAAGGGGTTTACCCAGCAGCTGGTGCCGGTGAACGGCATCAAGATCAACGCCGTCACGGGGGGGTCAGGCCCGCCAATCCTTCTGCTTCACGGCTGGCCTGAAACATGGTGGGAATGGCACAAGGTGATGCCGCTGCTGGCCGGGCATTTCAGCGTGGTGGCCATGGACCTGCGCGGCGCGGGCTTTTCCGACTGCCCGCAGAGCGGATATGACAAGGCGACGATGGCGCGCGACGCGCACGACGTGATGGTTGCCCTTGGGCATGAACGCTACGCCGTGTGCGGACACGACATCGGCGGAATGGTCGCCTTGCCGCAGTCCGCCATCTATCGGGAGGCTGTTACCCACTTGGCCGTCCTCGACGTTCCGCTTCCCGGTTGGACCGGATGGGAGGCGACGGCCGCAAGACTCTGGCACTTCGGCTTCCATATGAACCGGGACCTACCCGAGCGCCTGATTCATGGCCGCGAATATGACTATGTTTCGACCTTCATGGCCGAACGGTTCTACGATCACAGCAGCTTCAATCCGGCGGACATCGAGATCTACGCCAAGGCAATGGCGCTTCCTGGCCGCACGCGCGGCGGCATGGAATGGTATCGCGCCTTCACCGCCGATCATGCGACTGCGCTCGAGTACAAGAAGCAACCGCTCGAGATACCGGTGCTTGGCCTGGGTGGGGAGCATCGTTTCGGTGCACAGATGGTGCCGATGCTCAAGGAGTTCGCCACCCATGTGAGGGGCGGCTCGATCGCGCGGTGCAGCCACTATGTCGCGGACGAGCAGCCAGATGAAGTCGCAGCCGCGCTGATCGAGTTCCTCGAGGCCAATTGAAACTCCGCGCCCGCGCCGTCGCAGGTCCGGCGGCTTGCGAGGGTGCGGGCGATTGCGCCGCAGAAGCGCGATGAATCGAACAAACAGCAAAGGAGACTGTCATGACCACACCCGTCATTCGCGGCGTCAATCATATCGGCATCACCGTGCCCGACATCGAGGCAGCAAAATCGTTCCTGGTGGAAGCTTTCGGCGGCCAGGTGATCTACCAGTCCTTCGGACCGCAGGATCCGCCGCGGCAGGGACCCGAATTCGAACGGGCCGTCGGCGCTTTTCCCGGAACGGTCGTGCGTGCGCAGGCGATGGTCAAGATCGGAACCGGACCCGATATCGAGCTCTTCGAGATGCACAGTCCCGAGCAAGCCGAGCCAATCCGTGCCAGTGACTTCGGCATCACGCACTTTGCTCTCTGCACCGACGACATCGACGCATCGGTCGCGCGCTTCGAGAAGGCGGGAGGCACACCCCTCACCGCGCCGCGCGCCATTCCCTATGCAACCGAGAAAGGTCCTGGAAACAAGGTCTGCTACTGCCGCATGCCCTGGGGCACGACGATGGAATTCATCACCACGCCGGACCGCATGGCCTATCATGACCAGACGGATCTGCGCAGGTGGCAGGACGAGGACTGAGCAGGGCGCGAAAAAGAATGCGCGTCAGTTAAGTCGCGGCGTCGGGCCGCAGCCGCGAGAAGCGGAAATTGCAGTGGCTGGCGCCGCCGGCCAGCGTCTGTGTCCTTTCCAGGCGGATGCCTCGCGCGGCGTAGGCGACGAAGTCGAGGCCGCAGATGTTCGGCAGGATCTCCGTGTCGCCGCGGCGCGCCGCGAGCTTACAGAAGCCGCAGGCCTTGTAGTCGACGCCGAATTCGAAGCTGTCTTGCGGACCCGGCTCGACGAAATCGTAGACGAAATCTTCCGGAAACTCGGTTTGGTGAGCCTTTGTCACGCTCCTTGCCGCCTGTTCGCGCATCAGGGCCCGGTTCTCCGGCGACATGAACTGACGCCCTGCGGCGAGACGCTCGGCTTCGGGAATCGTCAGCAGTTGCGCCTTGTAGGTTTCCCGCTCGATCTCGCCGATCACGGGCACCGGCACGCCGTGGCGCCGCAGCACGCGACTGATGGCCATGAAGCCGGTCAACCGCATGAAGAAATCGCTCATTCGGCTTGCGGCGCCGCCGACATAGGGCATCTGAGTGAGGACGACCGCGAATTCGTCCATCACCTCCCGCCTGATTGCGTCGATATCGGAAAGATGCGCACGCTCACGGAGCATCGCTTCGGCAAGGTCTATTCGCTCGTGCATGGCGGCTTCCATCGCTTGCCGGTAGGTCTGGTAGAACGGATGAATTGCGGCCATTGGACACCCGATATGATTGGCTCATTGCAACGTCGACGACGCCGCTCATTCCGCGGCGATCGCCTCGATCTCCAGCAGCCATTTGCTGTCGACGGTCTCGACGACGACAACGGTCAGCGCCGGCTGATGCTCCCCGAGCACTGCGCGCCGTATGACGCGGTTGGCGACAACTTGACTGCGGTCGGTCAGGAAGGTGTTGACCTTGACCAGGTGCTCGATCCCGAGACCTGTCGCGGCGAGCACTTCCCTGACATTGCGCCAGGCCTGCTCGCATTGCGCCTCGAAGCCGTCAGGCACGGTGCCGTCGGGCTTTTGAGGCACCTGGCCGCTGATGAACAGCAGGCGGCGATGCTGCTGCAGCTCGAGTCCCATGCAGTAGCCGCCGGCGGGCGGGTGAACCGTTGCGGGATTGTGGCTGACGATGTGAGCTGGTGACATGGCGTTCCTCCGGATTTGCGCGCAGACCGTAGCCGGCGGCATCACGCTAGCGCAAAGCATCATTGCTGCGGTTCAGCCCAAGAAAATCTATTGCAAGGGCGCGGCCTATCGGTGTCAAAGTGCAGTTGCGATGACCTACGCCCTTCCCCCGCTCAACGCGCTCCGCGCCTTCGAGGCCGCCGCGCGCCATCTCAGCTTCAAGCTCGCCGCGCACGAACTGCACGTCACGCCCGCGGCGGTGGGGCAGCAAGTGAAAGCGCTGGAGGCGCGGCTCGGCGTGCAGCTGTTCGAGCGGCTGCATAAACAGCTCATCCTGACCGAGGCCGGCCAAGCCTATCTGCCCGGGGTCTCCGAAGGCTTTCGCCACATTGCCGAGGCGACCTCGCAGCTGAAGCCGGCGGGTGCGGTGCTGTTGCAAGCGGGGGTCCACGGCAGCATCGACCTGCGCCGCCTCGAACTTGCGGCGTTTCGCAGCGCACATGCAGAGATTGGTTTGCGCGTGCTGCAACCGGCCGGCCTGCACGAGCTCGTCGAGGGCAAGGTGGACGTGCTGATCGCCCGCGGCGAAACCGCTCGCAAATCGCCGCCCGCGTCTGGTCGGCGACGTCGGGAGTTGACGGGCCCAACATTGCGGGCCGAGGCCCAAGGCTGCGTTCAACTCACCGCATCCTTACCCGTACAGAGAAAAATCGTGGTGAACTTCCAGGGCGCGTCATCGTAAACTCGCGCCCCAGTTGGAACGCGGATGAGGTCCGCTCAGCTCCCGATAGCCGCGCAGAAGCCGGCCTCACCAGACGTCGGAGTTGGGCCAAGAGCTGACATCTTGCGTAAGCACGTCTGGTAGCACATAACGTGATGAAACGTCTCTTGGTTGCGCGCGGAGATTGAGTTAGCCTAACCCGGGATCGCCGAATGGGTAGTTCGGGTCATGCCGCAAATCGCTTCAAGCCTTGCGATAGCAATCGGGGTATTGGTCGCGGCCTTGACGGCGATCGATTGGTTTCTCCTGAAGCACCACAAAGAATGGATCAGAGGAAAAGCCAGCACATTGTGGATTTGGCTTTCGTATCAACAAGCTCTTCCGATGCTGAGGCATATAGAGAGCAATCGAACATTCGTCGGAGCGGCAATTCTTGGCTTCTGCCTACCTATAGTCGGCAACGTCCTCCTCCTTATCCTTTTAGAAGTAGACCCGACTTTCGCAGTAACATTTCTCATAGTCGGGACAATTGGATGTGGGGTATTATTCCTAATATTCAGAGGCGTGATTTTCGCCATTTGGAATCGGTTGTTTACCGATGGACAAACGGGCAAGTATATCCTGAGGGCAATAGTCTGCGCTGCCATTTCGTTTGGTGCGGCTTTTCTGCTTTCCGAGATATTGGCTGATCAGATAGAAAAAGCTTCGAGAAGGCCGCTTTTCGAAGGCCTTTGGTTCCTTCTCATTGCAATGATCGGGGACTATATTGCAGTTACATTGGCATGGATGGCAGTCGTGGTACTGCTGTACGCTGCGTTTATCTACTCGCTGATAGTCTGTTATAAAATATTGCAATTCATCACGCTGAGGATAGTTGAGAAGGAAAATGGTCCGGTCTTAGCACTAGCTGGCCTTCTGACAGCGCTCGGCGCAATCGCCAAGGCTCTTATGCCAGCTTCGCCTTGAGGTCACGTTGCAATGTCGAGTTCGGCTTCGGGTCATTAGCGGCGGTCAGCGCAACCCTGATGCCATGTCCGCTGTCCCGTAGAAAGCCGATATGCCGGCGACTCGTCTCTGGTCAGCTTGGGGCACATCCGAAGTAATGGTTTGGGCTGTTCGGCGCAACTGGACGCCGGTTGATCTGATCCGATGGTTCGCGGCGGCTGAGAAATCAACCAACGCGAGTCGCCTCCTATCCCCCGGCCAACTTAGCTTTCTGTGCCTCTTCGATATGCCGCCGCTGATCGAGAAACGCCTGGCTGGACCGCGTCTTGTACAAATCCAGATTCTCGGTCTCGTCGGCCTGCAGCGTGATCGCCGCATCGACATAGGCGAGCCGGTGCGGATCCGACTTGACCTTGCGCGCCAGCCGGTGGAGGCGCAGCGCGAGCGAGGCCCATTGTACGGCCTTCACGGCGGTGTCCGCGGCAAAGCGAGGATAAAACGACCAGGCCGGCTCGACCGGCAGATGCGGACGGCGCTCGTCGCGGCTCTTGAGCCGCAGCACTCCCCCTTCGAGCGGGTGGACGCGCTCGATGGGATGGTAGCCTTTGAAATAGAGCGCGTAGGTGCCGATCTTGCCGACATTATTGCCCGTCGCCGCGGCACGCCGCATCAGCGTCTCGATGTGCTCCCAGCTGTAATAGGTGCTCCAGGCGAGCTCGTAGGCCCGCTCCCAGTCCGCCTTGGACATGGCGAGGTGGTCCGTCGTGACGTGATCCAGGTCGTATTTGTTGAGGTCCGCATCCATCGCGACACCCTTCAAATAGAGCGTCTTGTGGTCTTCCGAGCCCGGCAGCGGCGTCAGGAAGAAGAACTCCAGCATGTCGATCGGCAGCTCATGCTTGATGATCTCGATGTCGCGGACGATCGATTCCGGTGTGTCGTTGGGAAAGCCAATAATGTAGCCGCCGATGGTCATGATCCTGGCCCTCTTCCAGGCCAGCATCATCTCGCGATAGTCGGTGATCTTGTTCTGCCGCTTCTTGGCGCCGAGCAGACTGTCCGGGTTGATGTTTTCGAGGCCGATGAAGCATCGCCGGACGCCGGCCTTGGCGCATTTCTCGATGAAGTTGGGCAGCTTGTGGCAGAGCGTGTCGACCTGGATCGTGAAACGGAGGTCCCAGCCCTCCTTCTCGCGCAGCGCGATGATCCGGTCGAGCAAACTTTCCCAATCCTTGTTGCGCGCAAAATTGTCGTCGGTGAGAAAGAAGGCGAAGACGCCCTGAGCGACGTTGGCCCGGATCACGGCCTCGATGTCGTCGGCGCTGCGGCGTCGCGACTTGCGGCCCTGCACGTTGATGATGGTGCAGAACGAGCACTGGAACGGGCAGCCGCGCCCCGCGTCGAAGCTTGTGGTGTGGCCGATGACCCGTCCGATCTGCTGGCGGGGAATGATCGGCAAAGGCTGGCTCTCCAGGTCCGGCAGATCGTCGATGTAGTTGTAGAGAGGCTGCAATCGCCCGGCGACCGCATCCTGCAACAGCCCATCGAGCCGTCCCTCGGCTTCGCCTGCGAAGACCGACACACCGAGGTCCATCATCTCCTGAACGCCGGCATCGCGCTCCGGCAACATCGAGAGTGTGCCGGACACATGGAAGCCGCCGATCGCAACTTGGATTCCGAGCTTGCGAAACTGTCTCGCCAGATCGAGCGATCGGGGAAACTGGTTGGACTGGACCCCGACCAGCATCACCATGCCGGCCTCCGCGGCCTTGATCGCGCGCGCCAGATCCGCGACACGCACCTTCCAGTTGGTCTCATCGATGGCGTCGATCTCGATGTTGCAATCGGGCCCGAGAACCCCGCGTTCACGACAATCGAGCGCGATGCCGTAAAGGCAGGCTAGTGAATTCGAAGGCAGGCCGCCGCGCCACCATCGAATGACATAGCCTTCGTCGTCGTAATGTGACGGCTTGATCAGAACAAGCCGGAAAGTCTTGCTCTTCCTCATGAGCAAGGGTAGCTTGATCTCGGTCAAAGGCCAACCGGTTTCCGTCAGCTCCTCGCAAAAGACGACGAGCTGTGGCACGAAAACATCCGGTCAGCTAACCGCAGACGGGCGCTATAGCATGTTCGGCACAAATGGGGCTGCATCCTCGCCAGCTAAAGCATGATCCGGAAAAGTGCGAAGCGGTTTTCCGGAAAGATCATGCGTAAACAACAACCTGAAGCGCGATGACGATTCATCCAAATGTCATCGCGCTTTAGTGCGCAAGACGTCCGCTCCGGGGCACGTGCGATAATGCTCTGATTGATCCCAAGATTCCCCTGACATATTCGCCTTTTGTGAGTACACGCCGTGGTGGAATAGACGCGACTTTCCCCTTTGGCGCATCAGCCCGGCGCCCGGGCGCATCGAGCGAGCATGCCGACGGGACCCCTGATGGGCCCGGAGAAGCTCCGTCTCAGCCGGACAATTCCGGCTGCCAATCCCGCAATTTTCGCGCAGCGCCGGTGACGTCGGCGATCGTCCGAAACGCTGCCGTCTCCACCATCATCGCCCGCGCCAGCCGCACGGCACGCGCCTCGCTCATTGCGCGCCTCCGCGGGTCCTCGATCAGCTCGAAGTCGATGTTGTGGGCGAGGCCGAAGATGCGGCGGATGATCTTGGCGGCGGCGAAGCCGACCATGTCGGCGAACAGGCGCTGCATGTAGGCGTGGCGCTCGGCCTCGAGACGTGCGGCGCCCTGCTCACCGGCGAAGAGGGAGACGGGATAGGCGTCGCCGGCGGCCCCACCGCGCCAGAGGTCGAGGAATTTGCGCGCGAACTCATTCCAGACCTGCGCGACCGTCTCCAGCATCCAGCCTTCGAATGCCTGCCGCTCGCCCGGTGCGCGCTCATGACCGGCGGATGCAAAGTAGGCCATCAAGAGGTTGGCCAGCACCGCGCCGGCGTCGAATCCCATCGGACCGTAGAAAGCAAACTCCGGGTCGATCACCCGCGTCTCGTTCTCCGTCACCATGATCGAGCCGGTGTGGAGATCGCCGTGGATCAGCGCCTCGGGGCTCGCCATGAACTTCAGCTTCAGCCGCGAGATCGCGACGTGAAGGTCAAGGTCCTCGCGCAAGGCCGCGGCCAGACCATCGAGATATGGCTCGGTCCAGCGGTTCTGCTCCGCGATGCGGTAGGGATCTGTGAAGATCAGATCCTCCGTGATCTTGCACAGGGCGTGGTTGCCGGCAAAGGCCGCGATGCCCTCCTTCTTCTGGGCGGCGGAGAGCGCGAGGTCGGAGGTGAAGAACAAGGTCCTTGCCATGAACGTGGTGATGTCGTCCACGAAGCGCGGATATCGCGTTCCGGCGACCAGCCCCTTGCGCATGATGATGTGAGGTTCGAGCAGCTCCATCACCGTCAGCGCCAGCCCGTCGTTGTGATGCAGCACGGCCGGCACGAGGCTGGGCGCGAGTTCAGCCTGCCGCGTCAGCGCGAGATATTCGTAGTGAGCGCGGGACAGCGGCAGCGGCCAGCTTTCTCCGACGAGACGGACATAGGGCAGCGCCTGCTTCACCGCGATGCCGCCGCGCGCACCCTTCACGATGAAGACGAGATTGAGATTGCCGTCGCCAACCTCGGTGATCGCCCAGGAGGACGGTTCACCACCAAGTCCGGCCGCAAGCGCGGGAACTCGGGCGACGTAATCCCGCAGGTCGGGTTCATGGAGAATTCGATAGTCTCCCTGCCCCGGATCAGCCAATGGTCGGTGCGCTGAACTCATGCCGGTCCCCCCGTGCCGGCGCTGGAGCAGTTGTCCACTCCCGTTTCAGGAACTCAAGCCGGCCTGTTCTTTGACCGCCATCTTATCCATAAGGGGCGACCGGCCGCTAGCGCGACTCCTGCCGCGACTTGCCGCAGCGTCTCAAAGGCGCTGCGCCAGCCAGATGGTGTGCCCACCGCAATCGGGGTCCTCGACCACATGCGACACGACGCGGAATCCATTCCGATCCAGCAGCGAACGATATTCGGCCGGATCGAGGCTGGCATGATACAGCGGCTCGCCGCCGAACGCTCCGATCGCCTCGCCCTGGGCCGGGCCGCTCGTGAACATCAGCGCCGCATCCGGCCTCGCATGGTCGCGAAAGATCGGGAACATGCGGCGCTGGTCGTCAAAACAGAGGTGGAAGAAGCTGTCCCAGGCAAGGATGCCGCCAAATTGCCGTCCCAACGCAAGCCGGCGCATATCGGCAACGATCCATTCCAGCTTCGGAAAACGCTGTCGGCACGCATCGATCATCGCCGGCGAGGAATCCACCCCCGTCACGGCATGATCGAGCCCGATCAGGTATCCCGCCATTGGCTCTGCCGAGCCGCAGCCGAGATCGAGGACGGAGCCGGCAGGCGGCAGCAGCGCACGGAAACGGTCGAGCCAGGCCTGCTCGAACAGCCCGCTCCGGGCACGGCTCTCGATCCAGTCCGATGCCTTGCGCTGATAGAGATCGATGATGTGGTCGGCGGCGTCCGATGCCATTCGAGAACTCACGCGCTTCGCTCGCGACTGGAGCATGATCCGGAAAAGTGTGCAGCGGTTTTCCGAAAAGATCGTGCTCAAACAACAACATAAAGCGCGATGACGATTCATCCCAATCGCATCGCGCTTTAGAAGGTTTCCCGCTCCAGGAAGCTGGAGCCGATGTCGGCCTTCCTTTTGATCGGATCGAAATCACAATAGACGCCGTCCGCCACCAGTGTGTAGCTGGCGCTGACGTTGTATTTATCGAGCTTGACCGAACTCAGGCCGATCACCGAGGTGCTCTTGCCTCCGTTCCACCTGAACGGCGTCGAGCTCTTGGCCTGCTCGCAGGCCATCACCGCTTCGTTGAAGACAGAGCCCTCGACGAACGCCTTCAGGGTGCGGACCTGCACGGCCATCCTCCATTCGAAATAGCCGACGGCACCAAGGCCGGCGACGATCAGCACCAGAAGCGCGACGACAATACGTTGAAAAGTCATTCGATGTCCCCCCGGGCGCACCCCAATCACGGATGTTCTGCAAAGCACAAAAGGGTAGCAGAAATCCAGCCTGCTGCCAGACCGCTGCACAAGGGAGACAAATCCCAGGGGGCGCGCCGACGCGGCGTGCCCCCTTGGCTGCACTGTTCACCGGGGCACGAGGCCCCTCTATCCGCTCACGCCGCGTGCGGGAGGAAGAGTTGAGGCTGAGCCTGATCTACGGGATTGGTGATGATCGAGCCACCGTGGCCATCCGCCGCAAGCGCGAAATCCGCGGCACTGTACTGTCCGAGTAGCTGCAGCGACGCGCTATGGATGCCGTCGGTGATCGTCAGCGTGCCCCCGGTGTTGCCTTCGTTGGCGGTGTAGCCAAGGGAAGTCGCTTCGCTGAAGGCGATGTCGCCGAGCTCGAGCTCCACGCCATCCTGCCATCCCGAGATGGTCCCGCTGAATGCCGACGACTGGTCGAGAACGAGCTTTCCGGAAGCGCCACCGAACGTCACGTCGGTGAGCGTACCGCCAGTATGGACGTATTCGAGCCCGTGCGCACCGATCATGGTGCGAACAGCATTGCCTCCTGCGCCGACATGCTGCGTGCCGGACACGATGGTGGTGTCGCTCGCTGTGCCCCACACATACTGCGCGCCGCCATCGATGATCGTACCGGTGGCGTTGCCCCAATCGATCTGCACGCTGCCGGCCTTGAGGATGGTGCCGCTCACCAGGCCGCCTGCGTAGACGAGTTGCTCGCCGCCATCGTTCACGGTGGTGTGCGAGGCTGTGCCATGGACGGCTTGCACCCCGCCACTGCCGATCACGGTCAGGTCGGCGCTGCCATCATAGACGATCTGCTTCCCGCCCTCAATCGAGGTGCCGGCAACGGTCCCACCGGTGTAGATGTCCTGTTCGCCGCCCGCGAGGATCGTGGTCGTCATGGCGGTGCCGCCGTTTCCGATCACCTGGAGACCTGCGATCCTGGAGCCGCTGGCCGTGCCGTAGACGTAATCCGAAGCGCCGCTCGCCACGGTGCTGCCCTGCTCCGTCCCCCAGTTGATCTGCGCACTGCCGGCCTCAAGCCTGATGTCGACGACCGTGCCGCCCGCGTAGACTTGCATCTGCGCGCCGCTTCCGATGACGTAGTCCGTCGCCGTCCCGTAGACGTATTGATGGCTGCCGGCGTCAAACGTCCGTCCCCCCGCAGACCCGAACACGTAGTTCGACACGCCGGTGTTGCCGGCCGCATCGGTGACTACGAGATCGACGGCGGTGTTGAATTGCTCCCAGGACAGGCCAGCGCTCCAGGCACCGCTGCTGTCGACCGTCGTCGTCGTGCTCCAGCCGCCTGCCGACGTTCCGTCGCGCAGCGTGAGAGTCTGGCCCGCCGCGTCGGCATCCACCGAGCCGGTGACTGTGGCAGTCCACGGGCTCGCCGACGACACGGCTGACAACACCGGCACCGGCCTGATGGTATCGACCGAGAAGACCTGCGCCTTGACTTCGGCGCCGCTGGCGTCCTGCCAGGTCACGACGAAGCGACCATCGGCATATCCGGCGATCGAGGGATGCGACTGATCGGAGGCCGTGCTGGTGTTTACCAGTTGTTCGCTTCCGACCTTCCGCCCATCCGCGGTGAACACCTGCAACTTGATGCTGCTGCCGCTGGCGTCCCCGCCCGTACCGCTCCAATCCTGCCAAGCGATGGCAAAGTCGCCGTTGCTGAGAGCGGTAACCGTCGGCGTGAACTGCGAGTTGGCGGTCGTCGTGTTGACGAGGAACTCGCCCCCGATCTTGCTGCCCTCGGCGGTGTAGAGCTGCGCCTTGATGGCGCCGCCGCTGCTGTCGCCGCCCACCTGGCTGAAATCGTACCAGGTCACGACGAAGCCGCCGTTGGGCAGCGCGGAGATCGTTGGCTTCAACTGGTCAGAAGCGGTCGCCGTATTGACCAGTTGTTCGGAGCCGACCTTGCTTCCATCCGCCGCGAAGATCTGAGCCTTGATGCTGGTGCCGGCGGCGTCGCCCAGCGTGCCGCTGGAATCTTCCCACGTCACCACGAAGCCGCCATTGGCGAGACCGGTCACCGTCGCATTGGCCTGATCGCCGCCGGTCTCGGAATTGACGAGCAATTCGGGACCCGACTTGCTCCCATCGGCCGCGAAGACCTGCAGCTTGATGCTGGTGCCTTCGTCGTCCCCGCCCTCACCGCTGTCGTCTGTCCAGGCGACGGCGAAGCCGCCATTGGCCAGTGCGGACACAGTCGGCGAGAACTGCGAATAGGCCGTCGCGGTATTGACGAGCGTCTCCGATCCAACCTGCGCACCGTCGGCGCCAAACACCTGGGCCTTGATGCTGGTGCCCTCGCCGTCGCCGAGCGTCTGGCTGTTGTCGAACCAGGACACGACGAACCCGCCGGTAGACAGGCCCGTGATCACGGGCGCGAGCTGGTCTGCGTCGGTCTCGGTGTTGATGCGGAATTCGGACCCGATCTTGCTGCCGTCGGCGGCATAGATCTGCGCCTTGATGCTGGTGCCACTGGTATCTCCCAGCACCCCGCTGGAATCATCCCAGGTCACCACGAAGCCGCCGTTGACGAGGCCGGTGACGGTGGGCGCCTGCTGGGCGCCGGTCGCGTTGGTGTTCACAGAGAATTCGGAGCCGACTTTTACAACGGGAGCAGCCATAGGACTGGATCGCTTTCATTCAAACGGGGCCGGCTGCGGACAACGCAGCGCGGCAACAGGTTGCGAGAGCGTTCGTATTGCATCGCAGCTTATCATATTTTTGATGATATGTTATGTTTTGTGTGAACAAGTCGTCGTCGTCCAAGACCGCGCCGGATTCTGACTTCAGCTCGTACGATTGGCGCGAGAGACGGAGACGCCGCCATTTTTCGCGAGCCGCGTCCTTTCCAGGAAAATCAAAGGCCGCGCTCCGACGGCGGAATCGCCGTCGAAAGACGCGGCCCTGCGAAGCGGAGTTCGCACCAGCGAACTCCGCGCAGTGACGGCTCGAGATGGTGTCGTCAGGTCCGCCGAGCGGTCAGCCATTCGCTGCGCTCGATCGGACGGTAGACCATGCGGATCTCGCCGACAGCACCGAAGAAGCCGTCGGCCAGAACGCCGTTCCACCAGCCTGCACCGAGGATCCAGGGCTGAGGCGAGTTCTGCGAGCGCAAGCCGATCGCCGCGTTGCCCACGTTGCGCAGCACCGGCGCGCCGTCGATGTACATCGTGGTGGTGAGCGTGGCGGGATCGTTCACGATCGCGAGGTGATACCAGGTATCGCGAATGATCTCGCCCGACCAGTTCGTCTGCGCATAATGCGAGACGGAGGCAGGCACCACCTCCCACTGCACTTCACGCAGGTTCGAAATGGCGAACAGAACGCTCGACGCCTCCGGATCTCCGCCCCAATAATTGCCGGGAACGTTGCCGCGGTTCCCGACGCGGCCGAGGATGTTGCCCCATTTGTGCAGGTTCGCGGTCCACCCGGCCGGTATCTTCACGAAGGCCTCGACCGTATAGCCGTTCCAGAAGCTCCGGCCGTTCAGCGATGCACCTGCCGCCGTAAGGAAGGCGTTGAAGCGACCGACCGTATTGTCGGTGTTGAGAAACACCACGCTGCCCGCGGCCGAGGACAGACGATGCTTGTCGGTGGTCCACACGACGTCGCCGAGTTGCGCCGAGGCGATGAGCGCGGCGCGGGCCAGATTGTTGCCGCCCGCCACGTCGGGGATGATCCCACCGACCGGAATGGCCTGTCCGTCGACGATCGTGGACGGGACGCGCCAGTGCGCCACCGTGTCGGCGACATGCGGATAGTCCTCGGTGTCCGCAGGCGGCACCACGGCGGGCGTCGGCGGTTCGACATAGCCGGCCAGCAGGTCGGCGCGCACGGTGGGCAGAATTGCCGGACCAGTCAGCGTCTTGCTCGGACTGAACCGGGTGAATTTGGCGAAACGGTTCTTGAAGTTGATCGGGATGGAGAAGCTGTTGTTCACGCTCGTGAGTTCGGCATGATCGAACTGGTTGAGCGTGTTCTTCGGCTTCTGCACCACCCAGGGCGAAAACGACATCACGTCGATCTTGTTGTTGGTGAAATCGACCTCGTACAGGCGCATCATGGCGTTGCCGCCCTGATAGTCCATCTGATAGTCGACGACCATCTGGTGGACCGGATTGCCGAAATTGTTGATCTTCGCAAGATACGCAGCGCCATGGTGATGGCCGTTCAGCGTCATGAAGATCTGGTCCTTGTCGCGGATCAGCTTTTCCCACAGCATCTTGCCGTAGTCGGTCTCCAGCGGGGAAAGGCCGTCGCTGTCAATGGCAAGCAGCTGGTGGTTCGACAGAATCACGGGCAGCGTCGGATTGCGATCGATCACGTCGCGGGCCCAGGCGATGGCGCCGTCCGATGCGCGCCAGGACAGCGAGAGCACCATGAACTTCACGCCGTTGGCCTGGAAGATGTGATACTCGTGAAATCCGCTGCTGTCGCGCTCGCGGAACGTCGACTGCTGCGCGGCCCTGCTGCTCGGGAACCACTTCAGATAGGGTTCGGCATTGAGGCTGCGCTGGGCATCGGTGCCTGAGTTCTGGTCCCACGGATTGTGATAGTCGTAGTCGGCAACGACGTCGTGATTGCCGGCGAGGATCGAATACGGCACTTTTGCGTTTTCGAGTTTCGTCATCGCGGCGTCGGCGACAATCCACTGGTTCGGCTTGCCCTGCTGGTCGACCACGTCACCGAGATGGATGACGAAGCGGATGCCGTATTTCGCCGCATTGTCGGCGATCCACTGGGTCTGGGCGTCGAAGGGCGTCGAACCGTAGGTCTTCTGGAATTGCTGGCTCTCGTCGGTCGTCGCATAGCGCGAATAGAACTGCGTGTCGGGCAACACGGCAATCGAGAAGCTGTTCAATGACGGAGTGGTCGTCTGCGCCTTTGCCGCGCCCATGGCCAGCATGGAAAGGCCCGCGGCGCCCTGCAGGACCGCGCGACGGTCGATCAAATGGCGCGAGGAATTGTTGCTGCCGGAATGATCGTTCCCGGCGTCGATATCGTCATTGCTCATCGGAGAGTGCCTGTTGCTACGGTCGCGACTGCGACGGTGGCCGGTCTTTAGCGATCTCGATTAACATTTAAATTAAGAAAATGTATCATTACATATGTTAACATCGAAGCCGCCCGGCGAACGCCGAAGCAGGGCTGCGGCGCGCATCGAAAGACACCCGGAGGCGCAAAGACGCGCAGCGTTTCGGATAAGGATGTGTGTGCCGGCGCACGCGCTCAGATCGGGATGCACAGGCATCCGCGCGCAAGTTCGGAGACGGCCACTCCGGACAACCGCGGCATCTTTATCCCGAGCTGCCCCGAGAGTTAGAACGGCATGCCCATCAACTTGGTCAGGCGTTCAAGCTGGAAATATCCGGCATGATAGGCCGCCAAGCCGAGGCCGTAGATCACCGCCGAGATGATCGTGGTCCAGATCAGCTTACGCCCCATCCGCGTCAGGATCGGCGCGCCGGGGTCGGTGCCGGGTGCACCGACGCCATCCTCGTGCTGGCTGCGCACGCCGAAGGGCAGCGTCAGGAACAGCGCGACCCACCAGATGACGAAGTAGATCGCAAGCGCGGTCGAGATCTGAATGGCCATGGGGCGGCCTTACGCCTGCTCGATCTCGACCAGCGCGCCGGAAAAGTCCTTCGGGTGCAGGAACAGCACCGGCTTGCCGTGAGCGCCGATTTTCGGCACGCCGTCGCCCAGCACCCGCGCACCCTCCTTCACCAGCGTGTCGCGCGAAGCGATGATGTCGACGACCTCGTAGCAGACATGGTGGATGCCGCCGTCGGCGTTGCGTTCGAGGAACTTCGCAATCGGCGAGGCCTCGCCAAGCGGCTCGATGAACTCGATCTTGGTGTTGGGCAAGGTCGCGAACACGGTGGTGACGCCGTGCTCGGGCAGCGGAACGGCTTCCGAGATCTCGGCCCCGAACGCCGCTCCGTAAATCTTTGCGGCCTTGACCGCGTCCCTGGTCGCGATCGCGACATGGTTGAGGCGACCCAGCATGGTTTCTTCTCCCTCAGCGCGTGATCCGGACAGGCGGCGGGCCGCCTCCCCGAAGATGCTGACACAATTACACCGTCAGTACGTGTACCAGACAGGGAGGCTTTTTGCCCCAATGTTCGTTGATCACGGCCCGGACCGCGCGTCGCACCGACTCGCCCAAGGCGTCGGCATCGCGGCGGCGCGCCTTCGGCAGGCCCTCGATGGTGGACATCACGGCATCGAAGACGATGTCGTCGAAGAGCTCGCCGGCCCTGTTCTTCTCTGGGATGCCGACGAGATCGACTTCCGGATCGTCGGCCAGTTCGCCCTGCGCCGTCATGGCGATGGCGACGAAGGCGCAGCCGGAAAAGGCCATGCGGCGACGCTCGATCACCGCGCGGGACTTGGAGTCCTCCAGGATCGTGCCGTCCTTGTAGAGACGCCCCGACGGCACCTCGCCGACGATGCCGGGATCGCCGGGGCCCAGCTTGACGAGGTCACCGTCGCGGCAGACCAGCACGCGCGGCACGCCGGCAGCGCGCGCGAGCTTGGCATGCTCGTGCAGATGCAAGGCCTCGCCATGGACGGGAATCAGGAGTTGCGGCTTCACCCAGGAGATCAGGTCGCGCAGCTCGTCGCGGCGGGGATGCCCGGAGACGTGGACCAGAGCGTCGCGGTCGGTGATGATCTCGATGCCCTGGAGCACGAGATTGTTGACGATCGAGCTGACAGCCTTCTCGTTGCCTGGGATGGTGCGCGAGGAGAAGATGACGCTGTCGCCGCGGTTGAGCGTGATCTCGGGATGGTCGTCGTTGGCGATGCGTGCCAGCGCCGCACGCGACTCGCCCTGGCTGCCGGTGCACAGGGCCAGCACCTTGTCCGGCGGAAGGTGGCCGTAGACCTCGGGCGAACGGAAATTCTGCACGCCGTCGAGATAGCCGGTCTCGCGGGCGACCTGCACCACGCGCTCCATGGCGCGGCCGACCACGACGACCTCGCGGTCGGCAGCCTTCGCCGCCTCGGCAACCGCCTTGATGCGGGCGACGTTGGAGGCGAAGGTCGTGACCGCGACGCGGCCCTTGGCTGACTTGACGAGGTCGATGATGGTCCGGGCGACCTCGGCTTCCGACGGCGAGCGGCCATCGCGCACGGCGTTGGTGGAATCGCCGATCAAGGCGAGCACGCCCTGCTCGCCCAATTCGCGCAGCCGCTTCTCGTCGGTCGGCGCTCCAAGGGTCGGAGTCGGGTCGATCTTCCAGTCGCCGGTATGCAGCACGATGCCGGCTTCGGTGTGGATCGCCAGCGCATGCGCTTCCGGAATCGAATGCGCGACGGGAATGAACTCGACGTTGAACGGGCCGATATCGACGCGTCCGCCGGACGGGACCACGGTGACGGGGATCTCAGGCGCATTGCGCTCGGCAGCGCATTTCGCCTCGAACAGTGCCGCGCTGAATTTGGTGGCGTAGATCGGGCATTTCAATTTCGGCCAGAGATCGAGGATGGCGCCGAAATGATCCTCATGGGCGTGGGTCAGCACGAGGCCCATCAGGTTCTTGCGCTCCTTCTCCAGGAAGCTGATGTCGGGCATGATCAGGTCGATGCCCGGCAGATGCTCCTCGTCGCCGAAGGACACGCCGAGATCGACCGCGAGCCAGGCGCGCTGGTGGCGGTTGCCGAGGCCGTAGATCGACAGGTTCATGCCGATCTCGCCGACGCCGCCGAGGGGCGCAAACACCAGTTCGTCGGGCCTTGCCATCACGCAGCTCCCACGGAGGCGACGGGGCCGAAGAACACCTCGCCCGCGGCCACAGGCACAAGGCGGCCCTCCGCGGTGCGAACGATCAGGCAGCCGGTGTCGTCGATGGTGTCAAAAATGCCTTCCAGCGTCGTCGCTCCCGTGTGGATCGCGACCTTCTCCCCGAGGCCGGCAGCGCGCTCGAGCCAGAGCTTCCGGATCTCGGCAAAGCCGCGGCCATTGTCCCAGATGCCGCGGAACTCGACCCAGGCGTCCGAGAGAGCCGAGAACAGCTCCTCGGCGCTGATCTGGACGCCGAGCGCCGCCAGCGACACCGCGGGCGTCGGGGTGCCCTCGGGCGCTGCAACCACGTTGGTGCCGATGCCGACGACGATGGCGAGACCGTTGTCGACGGCCTCGGCCTCGAGCCCAATGCCGACCAGCTTCTGGCCGCCGGCGAGCACATCGTTCGGCCATTTCAGGGCGTAGCGGGGGCGGCCCTCGCCGAGGCGGAGCGCGGCCTCGAGGCTCACCTTCTCCAGGGCAGCCTCCTCCGCCAACCCGGCGGCAAAGCCCAGCGTGGCGGCGACGGCGGGGGCGACGTCCATGACTTCGAGGATGCTGGCCGCGAGATTGCCGCGCGGCGCGATCCAGGCGCGCTGGCGCCGGCCGCGGCCAGCTGTCTGTTCCGAGGTCACGAACCACATCGGGCCACGCTCGCCAGCCCTGGCGCGCTCGATCGCCTCGGTATTGGTCGAGCCGGTCCGCTCGAAAGCTGCGAGCTTGTAGCCCGCCGACAGTGCGCGAGGACCGAGCGTGAAAGCCATCCTAGAACAGCGACTTTGCCGCGGCGGAGGCGACGCTCACCACGGGACCTGCGAACAGCGCAAACAGGATGTTGAACAAGCCCGCGACCGCCAGCACCGTCCGCACTTCGATGCGCACCGGATCGACCTGGCCGGCCGGCTCGTCGAAGTACATCGTCTTGACGATGGCGAGGTAGTAATAGGCACCCACCACGCTGGTCAGCACGCCGATGACGGCGAGCGTGAACAGGTTCGCCTTGATGGCGGCGACGAAGACGTACCATTTGGCGAAGAAGCCGGCGAGCGGCGGGATGCCGGCGAGCGAGAACAACAGCATCGCGAACATGAAGGCGAGCAGCGGATTGGTCCGCGACAGGCCGGCGAAATCGCTGATCTGCTCCACCGCCTGGCCGTTGCGCCTCATGGCGAGGATGATCGAGAACGAGCCGAGCGTCATCGCGACATAGATCACGATGTACATCAGGACGCCCTGCGCGCCCTCGACCGTGCCGGAGGCGAGGCCGACCAGCGCGAAGCCCATGTGGCCGATCGACGAATAGGCCATCAGGCGCTTGATGTTGGTCTGGCCGATCGCGGCGAACGAGCCGAGCGCCATCGAGGCGATCGACACGAACACCAGGATCTGCTGCCACTGCGAGACGATGCCGGGGAACGCGGTCAGCGTCACGCGGGTGAAGACGGCGAGCGCGGCCACCTTCGGCGCCGAGGCGAAGAAGGCGGTGACCGGGGTCGGAGCGCCCTCATAGACGTCGGGCGTCCACATGTGGAACGGCACCGCCGAGACCTTGAAGCAGAGGCCGACGAGCAGGAAAACGAGGCCGAACAGAAGGCCGACATTCGAGACCGTGGCGGTCGCGGCGATCCCGGTGAAGCTCACCGTGCCGGTGAAGCCGTAGACCAGCGAGGAGCCGTAGAGCAGCATGCCCGAGGACAGCGCGCCGAGCACGAAATATTTCAAGCCGGCTTCGGTCGACTTGGCATTGTCGCGGTTCGAGGCGGCGACGACGTAGAGCGCGAGCGACATCAGCTCGAGGCCGAGATAGAGCGAGATCAGGTCGCCGGCCGAGATCAGCACCATCATGCCGAGCGTCGAGAGCAGCACCAGGATCGAATATTCGAAGATGCGGCGCGACGGGTCGGACAGGAATTCGGTCGACAGGACCAGCGTCACCGCCGAGCCGATCAGGGCCAGGATCTTCATGAAGCGGGCGAAGTCGTCGACGATGAAGCTGCCGCCGAAAGTCACCTGCTTGCCCGCGGGCTGCATGTAGACCAGCGCGCCGACCACGATCAGGAGCACCACCGCCAGCGACGTGACCGTCCTGGTCGTCTCCTGCCCGCGATAGGCGCCCAGCATCAGAAGCGCCATCGCGCCGACCGCGAGCACGAGCTCGGGCAGTACCGGCGCCAGTTGATAACCTGCAGTCTCAAAGCTCATGGCGATATCCTGACCTGCCCGATCACTGGAGCAGTGCGGCGGCCTTCATGGCCGTCACAGCGGTGTTGTAGTTGTTGACGAGTTGCTGGACCGAGGCGGCCGACATGTCGAGCACCGGCTTCGGATAGACGCCGAACAGGATCGTCAGCGCGATCATCGGGAACAGAATCACGCACTCGCGCAAGGTGAGATCCTTCATGCTCGCCAGCGACGGCTTGGCCAGCGCCCCGAACACGACCTTGCGGTAGAGCCACAGCGCATAGGCCGCCGACAGGATCACGCCGAAGCTGGCGAAGAACGCGGTCGGGATCGAGACCTTGAAGGTGCCGAGCAGCGTCATGAACTCGCCGACGAAGCCGCTCGTGCCGGGCAGACCGACAATGGCCATGGTGAAGACCATGAACGTCATCGCATAGAGCGGCATCCGGTTGACGAGGCCGCCATAGGCCGCGATCTCGCGGGTGTGCAGACGGTCGTAGACGACGCCGACGCAGAGGAACAGCGCGCCGGAAACGATGCCGTGCGAGATCATCTGGAACACGCCGCCGGCGACACCCTGCATGGTGCCGGCGAAGATGCCCATCGTGACGAAGCCCATATGCGCCACCGACGAGTACGCGATCAGCTTCTTCATGTCCTCCTGCATCAGCGCCACCAGCGAGGTGTAGATGATGGCGATGGCCGAGAGCGTAAAGATCAGCGGCGCGAAGTCGTGCGAGGCCAGCGGGAACATCGGCAGCGAGAAGCGCAGGAAGCCGTAGCCGCCCATCTTCAGCAGGATCGCGGCGAGCACCACCGAGCCCGCGGTCGGCGCTTCGACGTGCGCGTCGGGCAGCCAGGTGTGCACCGGCCACATCGGCATCTTCACCGCGAACGAGGCGAAGAAGGCGAGCCACGCCCAGGTCTGCAGGGACCGAGGCACGGCCGTGTGCATCAGCGTCGGGATGTCGGTGGTGCCGCCGTTCCAGTACAGCGCCATGATGGCGAGCAGCATCAGGACCGAGCCGAGCAGCGTGTAGAGGAAGAACTTGAACGAGGCGTAGACCCGGCGCGGACCGCCCCAGACGCCGATGATCAGGAACATCGGGATCAGGCCGCCCTCGAAGAACAGGTAGAACAGCACGAGATCGAGCGCCGAGAAGGTGCCGATCATGAGCGTCTCCAGGATCAGGAACGCCATCATGTATTCGCGGACGCGGCTCGTGATCGCCTTCCAGCTCGCGATGATGCAGAACGGCATCACGGCGGTGGTGAGGATCACCAGCGGCAGCGAGATGCCGTCGACGCCCATGTGATAGGTGATGCCGGTGGCGAGCCAGTTCGCCTTCTCGACGAACTGGAAGTCGGGGTTGCTGGGGTCGAAACGCATGACCAGGATCACCGACACCGCGAAGGTGATCAGCGTGGTCCACAGCGCGATCCAGCGCGAATTGCGCCGGGCCGCCTCGTCATCGCCGCGGCTGAGATAGACGATCAGCGCGCCGACCAACGGCAGGAACGTCGTGACCGAAAGTATGGGCCAGGTTGTCATTTACTGGCCTCCAAAGCCGAACATGAACCAGGTGATCAGGCCGGCGGCGCCGATCAGCATGGCGAATGCGTAGTGATAGAGATAGCCGGTCTGGATCTTCACGACGTTGCGGGTGACGTCCAGCACGCGGGCCGAGACGCCGTCGGGGCCGAAGCCGTCGATGATGAAGCCGTCGCCCTTCTTCCAGAGCTGGTAGCCGATCCACTTCGCCGGACGGACGAAGATGAGGTCGTAGAGCTCGTCGAAGTACCATTTGTTGAGCAGGAACTGGTACAGCATCGGCTGCGTCTTCGCGAGCTCGACCGGCAGATAAGGCCGGCGGATGTAGAACAGGTACGAGACCAGGAAGCCCAGCACCATCATCACCGTCGGCAGGAAGGCGATGGTCTGGGGGATGTGGTGCATCTCCTCGATGATGTGCGGGTTCATCTTCACGGATTCGCGGAAGAACTCCTCGATGCCGTGACCTGCGAACAGCTCCTTGAACGGCAGCCCCGCGACGAACGAGCCGACCGCGAGCACGCCGATCGGGATCAGCATCCAGATCGGAGCCTCATGCGCGGCCTCGTAGTGATGCTCGTCATGCGGCTCGCCGTGGAAGGTCTTGAAGATCAGGCGCCAGGAATAGAACGAGGTCAGGCCGGCGGCCACGACCGTCATCAGGAAGCCGTACACCGCGAACGGATTGTGCGAGGCGTAGGCGGACTCGATGATCGCGTCCTTCGAGAAGTAGCCGGCAGTGAGCGGGAAGCCGGTGAGCGCCAGCGTGCCGACCACCATCACCGCATAGGTGTAGGGGATCTTCTTCCAGAGGCCGCCCATGTTGCGGATGTCCTGCTCGTGGTGCATCGCGTAGATCACCGAGCCGCTCCCTAAGAACAGCAGCGCCTTGAAGAAGGCGTGCGTGAACAGGTGGAACATGCCGACCGAGTAGGCCCCCGCTCCCATCGCCACGAACATGTAGCCGAGCTGCGAACAGGTCGAATAGGCGACGATGCGCTTGATGTCGTTCTGAACGAGGCCGATGGTCGCGGCGAAGAACGCGGTGGTGGCGCCGAAGAACATCACGACGGCCTGGGCATTCGGGGCGAGCTCGAACAGCGGCGACAGGCGCGCCACCATGAAGACGCCGGCGGTGACCATGGTCGCGGCATGGATCAGCGCCGAGACCGGGGTCGGGCCTTCCATCGCGTCCGGCAACCAGGTGTGCAGCAGGAACTGCGCCGACTTGCCCATCGCGCCCATGAACAGCAACAGGCAGGTCAGGGTCAGCGCATCGGCGTGCCAGCCGAGGAAGTTGACGGTCTTGCCGGTGAGGCCGGGCGCCGCGTGGAAGATGGTCTCGAAATCGGTCGAGCCGACCAGCATGAAGATCGCGAAGATGCCGAGCGCGAAGCCGAAATCGCCGACGCGGTTGACCACGAAGGCCTTGATCGCGGCCGCGTTCGCCGACGGCTTCTGGTACCAGAAGCCGATCAGCAGGTAGCTCGCCAGGCCCACGCCTTCCCAGCCGAAGAACAGCTGCACGAGGTTGTCCGCCGTCACCAGCATCAGCATGGCGAAGGTGAACAGGCTGAGATAGCCGAAGAACCGCGGCCGGTTCGGGTCCTCGTCCATGTAGCCGATGGAATAGAGGTGCACGAGCGAGGACACGGTGGTCACCACCACCAGCATCACGGCGGTGAGCGTGTCGACGCGCAGCGTCCACCAGACCTGGAGGTCGCCGGAGAAGATCCAGGGCAGCAGCTGGATCCTGTAGTCGTGGTGCATGAAGCCGACATCGACCAGCGTCATCCAGGACAACGCCGCCGAGACAAACAGCAGCGCCGTCGTGATCAGCTCGGCCGCGCGCGAGCCCGCCGCGGCAGGCTCGGTCGGGCCGTGATCGTCGTGGGCATGGTCGTCATGGCCATGGTCGTCATGGGCCGCCGAGGCGTGAGCGTCGCCGTGGCCATGCCCGTGGTCGCCGTGATGCTCGACCTCGTCGCCCGAGGGGTTGCGGGCATGCGCGCCGAACAGCGCAATCAGGCCGGCCAGAATGGCGCCCAGCAGAGGCAGGAAAACGATTGCCTGAACCATTTGAGAGCTCAGCCCTTCATCAGATTGACGTCCTCAACCGCGATCGAGCCGCGGTTGCGGAAATAGACCACCAGGATGGCGAGACCGATCGCAGCTTCAGCAGCCGCAACCGTCAGCACCAGCAGCGCGAAGACCTGGCCGACGATGTCGCCGAGGAAGGTCGAGAACGCCACGAGGTTGATGTTGACCGAGAGCAGGATCAGCTCGATCGACATCAGGATGACGATGATGTTCTTGCGGTTCAGGAAGATGCCGAGGATGCCGAGCGTGAACAGGATCGCGCCGACCGCCAGATAATGTCCGAGCCCGATCGTCATTTCACCCACTCCGCCGCATCGGCGTCCGAGAGCCCCTGCCCCGGCGCCACCTTGCGCATCGCCATCGCCATCTCGGGCGTGCGTGCGTTCTGAACGTTGATGTCCTGCCGCTTGACCTTCGCCTTATGGCGCAGCGTCAGCACGATGGCGCCGATCATGGCGACCAGCAGCACCATGCCCGAGAGCTGGAAGTAGTGGATGTACTTCGTATAGAGCACGAGCCCGAGCGCCTCGGTGTTGGAGACGTTGGCCGGGATCGCCGCCGTGATCGTCTTGGAGACGCCGGGATTGATGACCCAGAAGCCGACCGTGAGCAGCAACTCGAACAGGAAGATGCCGCCGATCACGAGGCCGACCGGCAGGTACTCGATGAAGCCCTCGCGCAGCTCGAGGAAGTCGACATCGAGCATCATGATCACGAACAGGAACAGCACCGCGACCGCGCCGACATAGACGACGATCAGCATCATGCCGAGGAACTCGGCGCCCATCAGCACGAACAGGCCGGAGGCGTTGACGAAGGCCAGGATCAGGTACAGCACGGAGTGCACGGGATTGCGCGAGACAATCACCATCACGGCCGAGGCGACGCAGACGCCGGCGAACAGATAGAAGAACAGCGCGGGAAGGATCATCGAGAAACTCCCGTCATTCCGGGGCGCGCGCCAGCGCGAACCCGGAATCCAGAGGTTGTGGCGCGAGATTCCGGGTTCGCGCTTCGCGCGCCCCGGAATGACGAGGAGATGGCGGGAAGGATCATGCCCTCACCTCACCGGTACGGCGCGTCGAGCTCGATCGCCTTCGCGATCTCGCGTTCCCAGCGGTCGCCGTTGGCGAGCAGCTTGGCCTTGTCATAGAACAGTTCCTCGCGGGTCTCGGTCGCGAACTCGAAGTTCGGGCCTTCGACGATGGCGTCCACAGGACAGGCCTCCTGGCAGAGGCCGCAATAGATGCACTTCACCATGTCGATGTCGTAGCGCACGGTGCGGCGGGTGCCGTCGTTGCGGCGCGGGCCGGCCTCGATGGTGATGGCCTGCGCCGGGCAGACCGCTTCGCACAGCTTGCAGGCGATGCAGCGCTCTTCGCCGTTCGGATAGCGGCGCAGCGCGTGCTCGCCGCGGAAGCGCGGCGAGATCGGGCCCTTCTCGAACGGATAGTTCAGCGTCGGCTTCGGCTGGAAGAAATAGCGCATGGCGAGGAAGAACGCCGAGACGAACTCCGACAGCAGAAGCGAGCGTGCAGTGGCGTTGACGTTGATACCCATGACGGCCCTCACTTCGGCGCGATGCCGGCGAAATGCAGCACGCCGGCCACCACGATCACCATCACCAGCGACAGCGGCAGGAACACCTTCCAGCCGAGGCGCATCAGTTGATCGTAGCGGTAGCGGGGCACGATCGCCTTCGCCATCGCGAACAGGAAGAACATGAAGAACAGTTTCAGCGAGAACCAGATGATCCCCGGCACCCAGTTGAAGGGCGGCAGGTCCACCGGCGGCAGCCAGCCCCCGAGGAACAGGATCGTCGCCAGCGCGCACATCGTGACGATCGCGACATACTCGCCGAGCATGAACAGCAAATATGGCGTCGAGCCGTATTCGACCATGAAGCCGGCGACGAGCTCGGATTCGGCTTCGACGAGGTCGAAGGGCGGACGGTTGGTTTCCGCCAGCGCCGAGACGTAGAACACCACGAACATCGGGAACAGCGGCCAGACATACCAGTTCAGGATGGTGAGCTGCGGCAGCCCGATCAGGCTGGCGAGGCCGCGCGCGTGCTGGGCCTCGACCACGGCCGACAGGTTCAGCGTGCCGGCGCAGAGCAGCACCGTGATGATGACGAAGCCGATCGAGACTTCGTACGACACCATCTGCGCCGCCGAGCGCAGCGCGGCCAGGAACGGATACTTCGAGTTCGACGACCAGCCGGCCATGATGATGCCGTAGATCGACAGCGACGAGATCGCGAAGATGAAGAGGACGCCGACATTGATGTCGGCGATCACCCAGCCGAGATTGGTCGGGATCACCGCCCAGGCGGCGAGCGCGAGCACGCAGGACACCAGCGGCGCCAGCAGGAATACGCCCTTGTTGGCGCCGGCCGGAATGATCGGCTCCTTCAGCACGAACTTCAAAAGGTCGGCGAAGGATTGCAGCAGGCCCCACGGGCCGACCACGTTCGGGCCGCGACGGATCTGCACCGCCGCCCAGATCTTGCGGTCGGCGAGCAGGATGTAGGCGATCGCGACCAGGAGGACGACGAGCACCAGGACGCTCTGCGCGACCATGATGATCAGCGGCCAGAGGAAACCGGTCCAGAATGCGCTTTCGAAGAATTCCATCAGATCACGCTCACTCCGCTGCGGTCAGCATATGCCCGGAGGCGAGGCGCGAGCATTCCGCCATCACGGCGGATGCACGCGCGATTGGGTTGGTCAGATAGAAGTCCTCGACCAGGGGCTTGAACGGCGCCTTCTCGGGCGAGCCGCCCTTCCCCGCCAGCTTCTTGATCTGGTCGGCGGAGCCGGCCTCAATCTGGTCGAGACGGATCAGATGCGGCACGGCCTTGAACATCGCCTGGCGCAAGGCTTGAAGCGAGTCATAGCCGAGCTTCTTGCCGACCGCCTCGGACAGGGCGCGGATGATCGCCCAATCCTCGCGGGCTTCGCCCGGCGGGAACGCGGCGCGGCCGGTCATCTGCACGCGGCCTTCGGTGTTGACGTAGATCGCGGACTTCTCGGTGTAGGCCGCGGCCGGCAGGATGACGTCGGCACGGTGTGCGCCGCGATCGCCATGGGTGCCGATATAGACGACGAAGGTGCCGTCCGGCGCCTTGATCTCGTCGGCTCCCAGCAGGAACAGCAAGTCGAGCGTGCCGAACGTCGTCATCTGCGCCGCGTTGAGCCCGCCCGCCGTGGCGGAGAAGCCGATGTCGAGCGCACCAACGCGCGAGGCGGTCTCGTGCAGCACGCCGAAACCGTTCCAGCCGTCCTTCACCGCGCCGACATTGAGCGCAAGCTTGGCGGCGGCAGCGAGGATGGCAGCGCCGTCGTGACGGGCGGCCGCGCCCGCACCGACCAGGATGATCGGATTCTTGGCGTTCTTCAGCACGTCCGTGAAGGAGTGCTTGCCGGCCGCGAGCTCGCCGAGCGTCTCGGTGCCCGCGCCGAGATGGTCATAGTCGTAAGTGAGGTCGGCCTTGGCGCCGATCACGCCGACCTTGAAGCCGCCGGCACGCCAGCGCTTGCGGATGCGGGCGTTGAACACGGCCGCCTCTTTCCGCGGGTTGGCGCCGATGATGAGCAGCGCATCCGCCTGCTCCACGCCCGCCAGCGTCGGGTTGAAGATGTAGGAGCCGCGGCCGAGCGCGGGATCGAACGCATCGCCGCCCTGCACCGCCAGATTGCTCGAGCCGAACCTGGCGAGCAGGTCCTTCAGCGCGAACATCTCCTCGACGCCGGCGAGGTCTCCGGCGATCGCGCCGATGCGCTTGCCGTCGGTGCGCGCCGCCTTGGCGGCGATCGCGGCAAAAGCCTCGGTCCAGCTCGCCGCGCGCAGCTTGCCGGCCTCGCGGATATAGGGCCGGTCGAGCCGCTGGGTGCGCAGGCCGTCGACCACGTGACGGGTCTTGTCGGAGATCCACTCCTCGTTCACGGCCTCGTTGATGCGCGGCAGAATACGCATCACCTCACGGCCGCGGGTGTCGACGCGGATCGCCGATCCCAAGCCGTCCATGACGTCGATCGACTGGGTCTTGCCGAGCTCCCACGGACGCGCCGCGAACGCATAGGGCTTCGAGGTCAGCGCGCCGACCGGGCAGATGTCGACGAGGTTGCCCTGCAGTTCCGACGTCAGCGCGTGCTCGAGATAGGTCGTGATCTCCATGTCCTCGCCGCGGCCGGTCGCGCCCATCTCGGGGGCGCCGGCGACTTCCGCCGAGAAGCGGACGCAACGCGTGCACTGGATGCAGCGGTTCATCGAGGTCTTGACCAGCGCGCCGAGATATTTGTCCTCGACCGCACGCTTGTTCTCGGCGAAGCGGCTGGTATCGACACCATAGCCCATCGCCTGGTCCTGGAGGTCGCACTCACCGCCCTGATCGCAGATCGGGCAGTCCAGCGGATGGTTGATGAGAAGGAATTCCATCACGCCTTCGCGCGCCTTCTTCACCATCGGCGAACGGGTGGAAATCTCCGGCGGCTCGCCCTTGGGGCCCGGACGGCAGTCGCGCACGCCCCAGGCGCAGCTGGCGACCGGCTTCGGGCCGCCCTTCACCTCGACGAGGCACATCCGGCAATTGCCGGCGATCGACAGCCGCTCGTGATAGCAGAAGCGCGGAATCTCGGCACCGGCCGCCTCGCACGCCTGGAGCAGCGTGTATTCGGCGGGGACATCGATCTCCTTGCCGTCGATGATGAGCTTGGTCATGTCTCTTACTCCGCCGCGACCATGTTCACGGGATCGCGCACGCCGATATCGTCGATGTCGGCCTTGTGCGAATACTGGTCGATGCGCGCTTCGATCTCGTGACGGAAATGCGTGATCAGGCCCTGGATCGGCCATGCCGCCGCGTCGCCGAGCGCGCAGATGGTGTGGCCTTCGACCTGCTTCGTCACTTCAAGCAGCATGTCGATCTCGCGCTTGTGGGCGCGGCCCTCGGCCATGCGGGTCAGCACCCGCCACATCCAGCCGGTGCCCTCGCGGCACGGCGTGCACTGGCCGCAGCTCTCGTGCTTGTAGAAATAGGAGATGCGGGCGATGGCGCGGATCAGATCGGTGGACTTGTCCATCACGATCACGGCAGCGGTGCCGAGGCCCGAGCGCAGCTTGCTCAAGCTATCGAAATCCATCGGCGTGTCGATGATCTGCTCGGCCGGCACCATGCGCACCGACGAGCCGCCGGGGATCACGGCCTTGAGGTTGTCCCAGCCACCGCGAATGCCGCCGCAATGCTTCTCGATCAGCTCGCGGAACGGAATGCCCATGGCTTCTTCGACGTTGCAGGGCCGCTCGACATGGCCGGAGATGCAGAACAGTTTGGTGCCGACGTTGTTCGGACGGCCGATGCCGGCGAACCACGCCGCGCCGCGGCGCAGGATATCAGGCGCAACGGCGATCGACTCGACGTTGTTGACGGTGGTCGGGCAGCCGAACAGACCGACGTTCGCCGGGAACGGCGGCTTCAGGCGCGGCTGGCCCTTCTTGCCTTCGAGGCTTTCGAGCAGCGCGGTTTCCTCGCCGCAGATATAGGCTCCGGCGCCGTGGGCGACGTAGATGTCGAACGGCCAGCCGTTGACGTTATCCTTGCCGACCAGCTTGGCGTCGTAGGCCTGGTCGATCGCAGCCTGCAGGTGCTCACGCTCGCGGATGAACTCGCCGCGGACATAGATGTAGCACGTGTGCGCGTTCATCGCGCAGCTCGCGATCAGGCAGCCCTCGATCAGGAGATGCGGATCGTGCCGCATGATCTCGCGATCCTTGCAGGTACCAGGCTCGGACTCGTCGGCGTTGACGACGAGATAGCTCGGCCGGCCATCGGTCGATTCCTTCGGCATGAACGACCATTTCAGACCGGTCGGGAAGCCTGCGCCGCCGCGGCCGCGGAGCCCCGAGGCCTTCATCTCGTTGATGATCCAGTCGCGGCCCTTGTCGATGATGTTCTTCGTGCCGTCCCAGGCGCCGCGGCGCCGCGCGCCCTCGAGCCCCCAATCGTGGAGGCCGTAGAGGTTCTTGAAGATGCGGTCCTTGTCCTCGAGCATATCAGTGCTTTCCGATCAACGATTGGACTGCTTGTAGGCAAGTCCGGCGGCGCAAATACCAAACGTCAGCGCCCAGAGCGAAGCCGATTCCAGCGATGCGTTCAGGCCGAAGCGCTGCAGCAGGAAGATGAAGGCGGCTGCCACCACGGCATGCATCGCGATGAAGCCCCACTTCTTCATGGCACCGCTCCCCTGCATTGCCGGCGACGAGAGATCACGCATCAGGTGGTCTCCTTCAGCGTGGTCGGTCCGGTGATCGGCGCCGAGAACTGGCGGCCGTTCTGCGGACCCGGCTTGGGCGGGTTGCCCGAAGCAAAACCGTCGAGCACCTTGCCGAAGCTTTCCTTGGTCAGGTCCTCGTAAGTATCCTTGCCGATCAGCACCATCGGCGCATTCACGCAGGCGCCCAGGCACTCCACCTCTTCCCAGCTGAAATTGCCGTCCTTGGAGAGATGGAAGGGCTCGTGATGGATGCGGTGCTCGCAGACGTGGATCAGATCCTCGGCGCCGCGCAGGCGGCACGGCGTGGTGCCGCAGACCTGGACATGGGCCTTCTTGCCGACCGGGGCGAGCTGGAACATGGTGTAGAAGGTCGCGACCTCAAGCACGCGGATATAGGGCATGTCGAGCATGTCGGCGATGACGCGGATCGCGGCTTCCGAGACCCAACCGTCGTGCTGCTCCTGCGCGCGCCAGAGGATGGCGATGACGGCGGAAGCCTGGCGTCCGGCCGGATATTTCGCGATCTGCTGCTTGGCGAATGCGAGGTTCTCCTCCGTGAACGCAAAGCTCGCGGGCTGGACTTCCTTCGGTGCTAATCGGCGAACGGACATCTCTCATCTCTCACTGCATACGGCGCGCGGTTTTCGCATTCAGGGCATCAATCCTGTCCTGCCAGAATGCGCTTGCGGTGCCGAAAACGTTGTAGCCGACGTGGGTCGAGACCTTGATGCGGTCGAGGATCGACAGCTCGGTCACGGTCTCCATGCGGTTGCTGCGCGGATCGAACACGATCAGCTTCAGCGGGGTCTGTTCGAGGATGAAGCGCGACACGGCATGAGAGCGGTCGCTGCCGTGTTCCTCGCACATGATGACGCTGTCGGCCTCGAGCAGCCGGGCGCCGCCCTTGATCGCCTCGATCTCGACGCCCTCGACGTCGAGCTTGATCAGGTATTTGCCGGTGGCCGCGACCTTGCCGTCATCGATGAGGTTGTCGAGCGCGATCACGGACACTTCTTCACCGCCCGCCGACGGATCGCCGGCGATGCTGAAGGCCTCGTGCTTGGTGCCGGACAACCGCGCGGTGCCCCGGGTCGCGCCGATGGCGCATTTCATCGTCTCGAAGCGGTTGCCGTTGATGCGGGCGTTGTTGGCGAGCTTCGGATAGTTCTGCCCCGACGGCTCGATCGCGATCGCCTTGTGCGAACCAAACGGCTTGCTCGACACCAGCACCGACCAGTAGCCGTAATTGGCGCCGCAATCGAGCAGCGTGTAGTCGACGTCGATGGAGTCGGCGAACAGCAGCTCGAGCTCGTCCTCGTAATTGTAGGAGCGGTTGAGCAGCTTGCTCCAATAGCCGTCGCCGTAGGGGAATTCGAACACGGCATCGGGATTGAGCCTGATCGCGATGTTGCGCTCCGGCAGCGTCCTGCGCAGCAGATTCGCGCAGGCTATGTAGCCCATGTGCGAGAAATGCGAGGAGATCTTCGATCCCGTCACCAGCGCCAAGGCAGCCGTCCGCTCCCACAGGTTGGCCCCTTCAAGGGCCCCCGAGGCACGGTCGAACTGGATTGGCGCCTGCTGCCCCATCACCGATCGACCTCTCCGAACACGATGTCGAGCGAGCCGAGGATCGCCGAGACGTCGGCGAGCAGATGGCCGCGGCAGATGTGGTCCATGGCCTGCAGATGCGCGAAGCCCGGCGCGCGGATCTTGCACTTGTAGGGCTTGTTGGTGCCGTCGGAGACGAGATAGACGCCGAACTCGCCCTTGGGCGCTTCGACCGCGGCGTAGACTTCGCCGGCCGGCACGTGGACGCCCTCGGTGTAGAGCTTGAAGTGATGGATCAGCGCTTCCATCGAGCGCTTCATCTCGCCACGGCGCGGCGGCGCGACCTTGTTGTCCTCGACGACGACGGGGCCCTTGCCCTCAGGCGCGTTCAGCTTCTGGATGCACTGCTTCATGATGCGCACGGACTGGCGCATCTCTTCCATGCGGATCAGATAGCGGTCGTAGCAATCGCCGTTCTTGCCGATCGGAATGTCGAAATCCATCTCGGCATAGCACTCGTAGGGCTGCGACTTGCGCAGGTCCCAGGCCGCGCCGGAGCCGCGCACCATCACGCCGGAGAAGCCCCACTCCCAGGCCTCCTTGAGCGGCACCACGCCGATGTCGACATTGCGCTGCTTGAAGATGCGGTTGGCGGTGAGCAGCCGGTCGAGGTCATCCACGACCTTGAGGAACGGATCGCACCAGGCCTCGATGTCGTCGACCAGCTTCTGCGGCAGGTCCTGGTGCACGCCGCCGACGCGGAAGAAGGCTGCGTGCATGCGGCTGCCCGAGGCACGCTCGTAGAACACCATCAGCTTCTCGCGTTCTTCGAAGCCCCACAGCGGCGGGGTCAGCGCGCCGACGTCCATCGCCTGCGTGGTGACGTTGAGCAGATGCGACAGGATACGGCCGATCTCGCAATAGAGCACGCGGATCAGCTGGCCGCGGCGCGGCACCTCGATGCCGAGCAGCTTTTCGGCCGCGAGGCAGAAGGCGTGCTCCTGGTTCATCGGCGCGACGTAGTCGAGCCGGTCGAAATACGGGATCGCCTGGAGATAAGTCTTCTGCTCGATCAGCTTTTCGGTGCCGCGGTGAAGCAGCCCGATATGCGGATCGACGCGCTCGACCACTT
Source organism: Bradyrhizobium sp. R2.2-H (assembly GCF_004346455.1). Lineage (NCBI taxonomy): Bacteria > Pseudomonadati > Pseudomonadota > Alphaproteobacteria > Hyphomicrobiales > Nitrobacteraceae > Bradyrhizobium > Bradyrhizobium sp. R2.2-H. Next base: position 521,596 of record NZ_SMBR01000002.1, on the reverse strand, counting down.
CGCCGTCGAGCTCCAGCACCAGGCGCAACACGCCGTGCGCAGCCGGATGCTGGGGGCCGAAATTGATGGTGAAGTTACGGAGATTCTCGGGTTGCTCGTTCATGATCAGACCTTCGGCCCCGCCTTCTCGTCACCGGGCAGCGGATAGTCCGCCCCTTCCCACGGCGAGAGGAAATCGAACTTGCGGAATTCCTGATTGAGCCGGACTGGCTCGTACACCACCCGCTTCTCCTGGTCGTCGTAGCGGACCTCGACGAAACCGGTCGTCGGGAAATCCTTGCGCAGCGGATGGCCCTCGAAGCCGTAATCGGTAAGGAGGCGGCGCATGTCGGGATGACCGACGAAGAACACGCCATAGAGGTCGTAGGCCTCGCGTTCGAACCAGTCCGCACCCGGGAATACGTCGATCAGCGACGGCACCTGCGTGGTCTCGTCCGCCTGGGCCCGGAGCCGGATCCGCGTGTTCAGCGTCGGCGACAGGAAGTGATAGATCACGTCGAAACGCTTCTCACGATCGGGATAGTCCACCGCCGTGATGTCAGTGATGTTGACGAAACGGCAGTTCGGATCATCGCGGAGGTACTTGACCACCTCGACGATCTTGACGGCCTCGACATCAACCGTGAGCTGGTTGAAGGCCACCGTATGACCGGTGGCGGCGCCCGGAAGCGCGCTAACGATCGTCTGCCCCAGGGCGTCGAGCTTGGCGTCGTCCATGACGTAAAACCTTAGCGTTCGATGGTGCCGGTGCGCCGGATCTTCTTCTGCAGCAGCAGCACGCCGTAAAGCAGCGCTTCCGCCGTGGGCGGGCAGCCCGGCACATAGATGTCGATCGGCACGATACGGTCGCAGCCGCGCACGACCGAGTAGGAATAGTGATAGTAGCCGCCGCCATTGGCGCAGGAGCCCATCGAGATGACGTAGCGCGGCTCGGGCATCTGGTCGTAGACCTTGCGCAGCGCCGGCGCCATCTTGTTCGTCAGGGTTCCCGCCACGATCATCACGTCGGACTGGCGCGGCGAGGCGCGCGGCGCGAAGCCGAAACGCTCGACGTCGTAGCGCGGCATCGACACCTGCATCATCTCGACCGCGCAGCAGGCAAGGCCGAAGGTCATCCACATCAGGGAGCCGGTGCGCGCCCAGGTGATGAGGTCGTCGGTTGCTGCCACGAAGAAGCCCTTGTCGGACAGCTCGGAATTGACCTCGAGGAAGAACGGATCATTGGCCCCGACCGGCTTGCCGGTCGACGGATCCAGGATGCCTTTCGGGGCCGGCGCAACAACCGGACCGGCGGACGGTGCAGGGGTCAATCCCATTCCAGTGCTCCCTTTTTCCACTCATAGGCGAACCCGACCGTCAGCACGGCGAGGAACACCACCATGGACCAGAAGCCGGTCGCGCCAAGCTTTCCGAACGCCACCGCCCAAGGAAACAGGAACGCCACCTCGAGGTCGAAGATGATGAAGAGGATGGCGACCAGATAGAAGCGGACGTCGAACTTCATGCGGGCGTCGTCGAAGGCGTTGAAACCGCACTCATACGCCGACAGCTTTTCCGGGTCCGGCTGCTGAAACGCCACGATGAAGGGCGCGATCAGCAGCACCAGGCCAATGAGGCCCGCTACCCCTATAAAGACGACGAGTGGTAGATAGTTCTGAAGAATGCCGCTCATTGACGAGCCCTTTTTTCCGCAGCCTCGGGACAGCCACGGATTCGTCCGATTTGGAATTATTCTGAGCCTTAGCGCAGTGCACCAATGGGCGCAAGACACGCTCTTTTCAGGCCCTTTGCCGCTCCCAGAACGGTGAAAATCCCGGAATCACCCCGCGGCTGGTATGGAGCAGATCGCCTGCCCCAGCAAGGGCGGTCACGGTTTCGCAGGTCAGCAGTTCTGAGATCGCGGCGCTCGGGCCGGGACAGCTATGCGCGATGCGCTGACGACCAAAATGCTCGGCTTTCTTGGTACGGAAGCACACTCAAATCCCGGCAATGACTGCCGCAAGGCCCCACCGCCGCCGCAGCAGCAGATTTTGCCGACGGTCTTCCAGAGCAGCGCAGCCAAGGGAGCCGATCATGACGCCGGCCGCGATCAGGACAGGCGCCGCGGAAGACACTATCCACAGCTGCGAGCGATGGGAAGAGCCATGCGTCACGACGAGGCCGGGTCTCGTCTGGCGAATGCGTCGGCCCGCGCTCCCATTCCGGACCGGCCGCGAGCGCGGCGGCGGCGACCCGGTCGGTCGCTCGCGCCGCGCCCGGATGAGCTTCGGGCTGGGGGGCATAGCCCGCAGGCTCATCGATCTCCGGACGGAAGATCGGCGATCGGACGGCTGGACGGAGTAGAAGGACGATCGCGATCGGCTGGTCCAATTCTCGGAGCCTGCCGCCACAACGTCCCGCCCCCGCCTGACCTCACCACTTGTAGGAGACGCTGGCGGTGATGCGCCGGCGATCGCCGTAGAAGCAGGACGTGGACGATGCACAGCTCGCGACATAGATCTTGTCGGTCAGGTTGACCACGTTCAGCGCCGTGCGCCAGTTCTGCCATTCATAATGGAGCGCGAGGTCGCCGAGCACGACTGCGGGAACCTCGAGCGTATTGGCTGTGTCCGCCCAAGACGAGCCGATGTAGCGTACGCCACCGCCGAAGCCGAACCCCGCGAGCGGCCCGTCCTTGAAGGTGTAGTCGGCCCAGCCCGACACCAGGAGTTCAGGCGTGTTGGTCGGCGTCTTGCCGACGAGCGCCGGATTGAGATCCTTGCTGGTAAAGAGATCATAGGCCGTGAAGGCACCGATCAGCTTCAGCTCCTTCGTGGCGTTGGCCACCGCTTCGAGCTCGATGCCGCGCGAGGTCACTTCGCCCGTCTGGTTCTGCAGCGTGGTGATCACCGGATCGGTGGTCGGCACATTCTGGCGTTTCAGATCGAACACCGAGGCGGTGAAGTAGCCGTCAAATCCCTTCGGCGCGACCTTCACGCCGATCTCGACCTGCTTGCCGGTCTCCGGCACGAACAGCTGGTTCTGTGCATTGAGACCGATGATCGGGTTGTAGCTGGTGGCATAGGAGACGTAGGGCGCGATGCCGTTGTCGAAATTGTAGATCAAGCCTGCGCGACCGCTGAAGCGGCTGTCGTTGTTGCTGGCGAGCGTTGCGCCTGTGTCGCGGGCGACCTGCGTCGTCTCGACCCAGTCATTGCGACCGCTCAGGACCAGCGTGAAGTTGCCGAGCTTCATCTGGTCCTGAAGATAGGCGCCCGCCTGCTTCTGCGTGATCTGGAAGTTGCGGAACGGTGCGCCCGCGAGCGGGATGTTGATACCATAGGCCGGATTGAAAACATTGATCGACGGAACAGTGCCGAAGTTGAAGGCCTGGTAGTCGTCGATCTGATAACCCTTCAGATCGACGCCAAACAGCATCGTGTGCCTGATCGGGCCGCTGTTGAAACGATACTCCAGCTGGTTGTCGAGATTGGCCTGGTTCGCGGTGTTCTTCGCATACCAGTTATAGCGGCCCATCGTCGCCGTATTGATGTTGTCCCAGCCGTTGCCGATGTAACCGCGATAGGTCAGGTCGATATGCGCAAATCGCGCATTCTGCCGGAATGTCAGATCGTCGGTGAGATTGCGCTCGAACTGGTAACCGAGCATCTCCTGCTCGCGCGTGAACTTGTCCACGCTGGGATCGCCGACGAAGAAGCTGGTCGGAATCTTTCCGAACGGCGCGTTGGTCACCGTGCCCTGGTAGGGCAGGAAGTTGATACCGCGGGTGTCCGTCTTCGACGCCGACGCAAGGACCGTGAAGGTCGTATCGGCATCAGGCTTCCAGGTGAATGACGGTGCGATGAAGTAGTTGTTATCAGGCGTGAAGTCCACCTGCGTCCCGCCGTTCCTGACCTCGCCTACGACGCGGTAGAACAGCTTTCCGTCCTGGGGCTGCGTTGCCACGGGGCCGCCGACATCGAAGCCGACATAGGCGTTGCCGAAGTTGTTGACGCCGGTCTCGATGTAACGGATCGGCTCGGCCGGCGGCATCTTGCTGATGACGTTGACGATGCCGCTCGGGCTCGATCCGCCATAAAGCACGGCGGACGGGCCGCGCAGCACCTCGACGCGCTCCATGTTGGACGGCGGCAGCCGCCAGCTCGCATAGGACGTGTAGAACAGTTGCAGGCCGTCGAGGAACAGCCCGATGTCGTCGGACTTGAAGCCGCGGATCAGCCACCAGTCGTTGCGGGTGTCCGCGCCGAATGTCCCTGCCCGCACGCCCGCGGTGTAGCGCAGGGTTTCGTCGAGCTTCATCGGCTTCTGGTCGCGGATCTGCTCGGCGCTGATCACCGACACGGACTGCGGCGTCTCCATGATCGGCGTGTTGGTCTTGGTGCCGGACGAGCTGCGACCGGCGACGTAGCCGTTCACCGGGCCCCGCGGCGTCTCGACGAAACCGACATTGCGCTGCGGCTGCTGCGGTCTGTTTCGAGTGGCGACCTGTTCCGACGCCCGCGGCAGACGGCGCTGAGGGGTTGCGGCCGCGCGGCGACGCGCTTCCGGCGCGGTGACGGTCACCGCCGGCAGGTTCTGCGCGCCACTCTGCGAGGAAGATTGTGCGAGCGATGCCTGCGGCATCAGGACCCAAGCGGATGCGGTCGCCAACACGGCAGACCGCAGCATTCCAAGACTGTTCAACGCGCCACCCCAAAGCTGCATGTGTGAAGCAACATGCCGCCTGTCCCGAAACGGCATGCGCTTGCGGTGACGCTTATGTGAGAGCGCGCGGAATCCCTAATTGAAAGCTTCTTAGAGAAACTCTTAGAAGTGCTCCAACATTTCCCGTTATTGCAGCGAGATCAGCGCGCATTCTCCTCGCTCTCGAGCATCCCGGCGGCGATCGCCGTGAGCTCATCGACCTGTCGCAGCACTGCAGGGAGTTCGGTGCGCTTGATGCCACCGCGATCAGGGAGGTCAGGTTCTCGCCGCAACTTCGGACTTCGGATTTCACGATCAGCTTGCGCGGCAACGGATCTGCGAATGTGGGGCTGATCTGTTCCTGTCCTGGCCGACGGCCTCGAAGCCGCTGTTCGTCCGGCCCCGCTTCCGGTCCCCGGACGAAACCGGCCGGGCGGAGAGATGAAACCATTTTGCGGAACCCGCGAAACGATCCGGAAACAGATCGTCCTTAAGACAGAGCCATAGACGGCGGCAAAGCCCGTCGGGAGGCTCAGATGAACCACTCAATTCACTCCGCTGATCGTGCGACCCACCTGAAAATCGTGGTGGTGGCGCTGGTAGCCGGTATCGTCGTGGCCGGCTTCGGGATCGCAGCCCGCACCCACGCCGATTACGGCCAGACGGCACAGTCGACGCCTGTGATCAAGGCCGGCAAGCCGGTGGCGGTCACGAGCGCGGGGACGTCGGAGATCCGCTGATACGTCCCTCTTCCGGGCTGACCAATGGCCGCCCCCGGGCGGCCTTTCTGTTTTCCAGGGCAATGCTTAGCCGAGGCAAGCTGGTAAAGCGCAACGTCCTTGACTTCACCATGTCCCCCCTTTAAGTCCCCCCTCGTTCCGCGCGCGTCGAGCGAACCACGCGGGAGTAGCTCAGTTGGTTAGAGCGCCGGCCTGTCACGCCGGAGGTCGCGGGTTCGAGCCCCGTCTCTCGCGCCATTTTGGCAATCCCTTCATAGCCTTAGCCCGAATTTCTCGACGCCTGTCGCATCTGCCGGCGTCCGGCGGGAACTCTCGGCATAGTCAGCCCACGTCCGAATCGTCTACGCCTTCCGAGACTTGGAGGGATCCCCGCGCGTTTCCGGCTTTTCCGGGGCTTCCTGTGGAATCGAGGAGGCCAGTCATGGCTAAGAAGGATTCGGCGAAGAAGGCAGCCGCTCCCGCGACCATCACGCTCAAGCACCTCGCCGCCGACATCGCGGAGCGCCAGGACCTCTCGAAAAAGCACGCCGAAGCCGTCCTGACCGATATGGTCGACCTGATCACCAAGCACCTCAAGAAGGGCGACCGTGTCCGTATCGTGGGCCTTGGCATCCTCCAGGTCCGCAAGCGCGCCGCCCGCACCGGGCGCAATCCCGCCACCGGCGAAGCGATCCACATCAAGGCCAGCCGGAAAGTCGCATTCCGCCCGGTGAAGGAACTGAAAGAGGCGATCTAGCGCTTACGATTCATTAGGCCTGATCGGAGCTCGTTCGGGCCGCATCGTGGCCGGCTTTTCTGATATACCGCCTGCTTCCCTCAATCTCGGCGGTTCGACCAGAAATGTCCTCTCTCACCTTTTCGCACACCGTGACCGAGCGCTTCCTGCGCTATGTCACCATCGACACCCAGTCCGATCCGGAATCCCCCAGCTCCCCCTCGACCGAGAAGCAGAAGGATCTCGGCCGCGTGCTCGCCGCCGAGTTGAAGGCCATGGGGGTCGAGGACGCCCATCTCGACGAATACGGCTATGTCTACGGCACCATCCCGGCCAACACTGACAAGAAGGTGCCGGTGATCTGCTTCTGCTCGCACATGGACACATCGCCCGACGTCACCGGCAAGGACGTCAAGCCGCAAATGGTGAAGAACTATCGCGGCGGCGACATCGTGCTGCCCGGCGACACCAGCCAGGTGATCCGCCTTGCCGAGCACCCGGCGCTGAAGAACCAGATCGGCAACGACATCATCACCACCGACGGCACCACGCTGCTGGGGGCCGACAACAAGGCCGGTGTCGCCGAGATCATGGATGCCGCGCATTTCTTCATCAACAACCCCGATGTGAAGCACGGCACCATCAGGATCCTGTTCACGCCGGACGAGGAGATCGGCCGCGGCGTCGACAATGTCGACATGAAGAAGCTGGGCGCCGATTTCGGCTACACCATGGACGGCGAAAGCGCCGGCTGCGTCGAGGACGAGACCTTCTCGGCCGACGGCGCCACCATCACCATCAACGGCGTCAGCGCCCATCCCGGCTACGCCAAGGGCAAGATGGAGCACGCGATCAAGATCGCCGCCGCCATCGTCGAGCGGCTGCCGAAGGAAGGATGCTCACCGGAGACGACCTCGGGCAAGCAGGGCTTCCTGCATCCGATCGGCATCGAGGGCGCGCTGGAACAGGCGACGCTCTCCTTCATCGTTCGCGACTTCACCGAGGAAGGACTGAAGGAGAAGGAGGCCCTGCTCGAGGGCATCGTCAGGGACGTGATGAAGGACTATCCGCGCTCGGCCTACAAGTTCGAGGTCAAGGAGCAGTACCGCAACATGAAGCAGGTGATCGATCGTCACCCGCACGTTGTCGAATACGCCGTCGAGGCCATCCGCCGCGCCGGCCTGCGTCCGATGCGCACCGCCATCCGCGGCGGCACCGACGGCTCCCGCCTGTCCTTCATGGGCCTGCCCTGCCCCAACATCTTCGCCGGCGAGCACGCGTTTCACTCGCGGCTCGAATGGGTCAGCCGGCAGGACATGGAAAAGGCGGTGCAGACCATCGTCCACCTCGCCATGATCTGGGAGGAACGGGCCTAGCGCCCCTCACCGTCGTAAATATTGAAATGGCCGGGCTATGCCCGGCCATTTGCATTGAGACTACGGCACCGGCATCGCGCGCGGAGTGCGGTGGAAGCGATTTGAACTCGCCATCCAGTTCGGCAACGGTGCGCCGTCGCGGTGCCGCCCACCGGCGGCGGCCGCCGCCCACGCCACCACCGCTCCGATCAGGGTCGCGGCTGCGACCGAGAACGCGACGATGATCGAGTTGCGCCGCGCCCGGTTGATGGCCGTCCTGGACTCCGCGATCAGCGCATCGACCCGTTTTTCGGAATCGGGCGCCGCAAGACCCGTGAGCGCGGCCACCTGCTGCACGAGATAGGCCCTGTCGTCGCTGGTGACGCCGCTGTGGCTGGACGACGTCATCAGGATGCGTCCCGCTTCGGCGCGCGGTTCATGAAGGTCGGTGTTGGGCGGGCGACGCGGGGCGCGGAACAGCTTGTCGAGCTCATAGCTCAACAGGGGCTCGGCCGCGGACGTGTTGCCGGCCGAGCTGCGCAACGGCGAACGGTCAACCACCGATGCGCCAAGCAGCGCGAGCAGAGCCGCTCCGAGCAGTACCGCAAGCGCCCAGGACGTCAGCCCATGCAGCCCGTCCCGCCGCTCGCCGTCGTCGTCGATGGTCGCCAGCGCGGGTGCCGGCCGCGTTGTTCGTCCGGCGATGTAGCCGCCGAAGCCGAAGCTGATGACCGTCTGGATGATCAGATACAGTCCGGAGAGCAGCGCCAGCGCAGCGGAGGCATCGCGCCAGGTCGGCGAGGCCGAACTGACACCAAGGCCGATCGCAACACCAAAGCTCAGCAGGATGAACGACATTGCGCCCGCCGCAAGCGCACCTGCGAACACCGAACTCCACTGGACGGTTCGGGGAGCCTCGTCCTCCAGCCCGCCTTCCATGATCTCTTCGCGCACAAGAGTTTCGACCGTCATCGCGGCGCTCTCAGCGCAGGCCGAAGAACGACAGGATCGCCATGATGACCACGATCAAGCCGATCAAGTAAATCAGTCCGTCCATTGTTGGTCCTCCTCGTTTCTTCCGGTCGCTAATCGCGAGGTGCGAGGAACGTTCCTAATTGGACAGAGCGGCGGGAACGAACTGCGGAATGGATGGTTATCGGCTCAAGTCCCAAGGATAGAGATTGTGAGCACACAAGGCCTCAGCCCGTTCGTTCGGGCTGGGGCCTTTTCGCGTTGCAACCAGCTTGCTCATGCCTGTCCTATGTTAACGACGAAGGGGCCGGGATCATCAAAGATGCGATCGGGGCGGACCCTCCAGATCAGGAGCACCGCGTGGATCGCAGAACCGCGTGCCTGCATCAGGCGAATGCATTCCGGGAGAAGGCCCTCGCCGATCCCGAGCACCACGACCAATGGATCGACGAAGCCATCAAATGGCTGGAACGGGCGATGGAAGCGAGTTGTCACGCCGTGATTACCGTGACGGCGGACGACGTTCCGGAGGCGGCCACCGAAGCCATGTCCCCGCATCCGCGCGTCGTGACGCGCCAATAGATGTGCCGGCGACGTAAGCGCGCTGCGGCAATTGTTCCAGTGACGTAACAATGTTGCGGGTCGACACTGTTCCCGCGCTTATGCTAGGCCGGGCACAGACCGCAACCAGAGAGACGTCGTGCTCGCAAACCGCCAGCCCTCAGGATCCCGCCGCCCGCGCAACTGGCGCGGGCTGCTGTCCGTGCTGATCGCGGCCGTCTATCTGTTCGCGAGCGCGCTGCACGGCTCGCATGACATCGACGTCACCACGCCCGGCGGCGGATCGGAGATCGTGGCGGCCCTGGATGGCCCCGCTGGCCACAGCGACCACAAGGTCATCGGCAGCCATCATTGTCATGGCTGCTTCTCGCTCACGGTGACACAGCCGGCACCGTCGACCGCATCGGTCGCGCTTGTTTCCGCACCGAGCCCGCAACGTGCGCCCCGGCTCGCCGGAATTGTCCTCGACACCGACTCGCCGCCTCCCAAACATATGGCCTGAACGGATTGGTCGGGCGTCCCGCGCCCATTGGGTTCATCCTTTGCAGGTCGGCTTGATGTTGTTCAGAGGAATGGCCGCGCGCCTGGCGTGCGCGGCGGCGTGTCTGATTGCCGGACTCGCGATTGCGCCGTCTCACGCCCAGACTTTGACGATGCGGAGCGCGTTGTCGCGCGCGCTGGCCGCAAGCCCGCGCCTGACGGCGGCCGAGCGCGACGTCGGCATCGCCACGGGACAGCGCATCCAGGCGGGTGCCCTCTTCAACCCGGAACTGTCCTACGAACAGGACGATTCCTTCGGCTCCGGCAAATATCGCGGGACGCGATCGGCCGAGACCACGCTGCAGATCAGCCAGGCCTTCGAGCTGTTCGGCAAGCGCGATGCGCGGATTGCCGCAGGCGTCGCCGGCGTCGAAGTGGCCGCGATCCAGCGCAAGGCCGTCAGGCTGGAGGTGCTGTCGGAGACCGCGATCGCCTTCCTCAGCGTGCTCGGCGCGCAGCGGCGTATTCAGATCCTCGACGAGCAGATTGCCGCCATCGACCGCCTGACGCCGCTGTTGCGCCGCCGCGTCGAGGCCGGCGCCTCCTCGCCCGCCGAGACCGGCCGTGCCGAGGTCGCCTCCGCTCTGGTGAAAGCCGACCGCGAGCGCCTCAAGGCGACGCTGGCCAGCGCCCGGCGCGAGCTTGCGGTGCTGATGGGCGATCCAGCCGCGAAATTCGGCGAAGTGTCCGGTCGGCTTGACACCACGGGACGCCCGCCTTCGTTTCGAGCGGTGGTTGCCGCCATCGATGCCAATCCGCAACTGGTGCGCTGGACCGCCGTTTACGCGCAGCGCAATGCCGAGCTGCTGCTGGCGCGGCTCAAACCCTATCCCGACGTGCGGATCGCCGCCGGCTGGCGCCACTTCAACGAAACGGGCGACGATGCGGCGCGCCTGACCGTCTCCGTGCCGATCCCCGTGTTCGACCAGAACCAGGGCAACATCCTCTCGGCGCAGGAAAGCCTTGCCAAGACCAGGGCCGAGCGCGAGGCCAACCGCAACACGCTGATCGTGATTGCCGGCCGCGCCTATGACTCGCTCCAGGGCTCGCTGCGCGAGCTCGCCGTGCTGCGTGAGACCGCGATCCCCAAGGCCGTCGAGGCGTCCGAGGCGATCTCGCAAGGTTACGGCCAGGGCCGCTTCACCCTGCTCGAAGTGCTCGACGCCCAGGCCAGCGTCACCCAGGCGCGGCTGCGCGAGCAGGAGGCGTTGCAGAATTTCCATGCCGGCGTTGCGATCATCGAAGGCCTCGTCGGCAATCCCTTCACGCTGGCGCGGGAGAGCGCACGATGAGGACCTTCTCCACCCTTCTCGTCGCCATCGTTGCCGCCGCGCTCGGCGCTTACGGCTATTCCCTGCTCGCCCCGGCCAAGCTCGCACACTCCGAGCATGCCGAGCATTCCGAAAAGAAGCCGAACGACCATGTCGAGCAGGACGAGCACGGCGCCGACCGCATCCGGATCTCCGACGTCAAGCTCGCGGCCGCGGGCGTCACGCTGGCCGAAGCCGCGGGCGCCACGCTGACCGACACCCTCGCCTTCAACGGCATCCTGCGCGCCAACCAGGAAGCGGTGGTGCAGGTGACGCCGCGCTTTCCGGGCGTCGTCAAATCCATCCTGAAGCGCATCGGCGACAAGGTCGCCAAGGACGATCTGCTCGCAGCGATCGAGAGCAACCAGAGCCTCACCGTCTATGAGCTCAAGGCGCCGTTCGCCGGCACCATCATCGAGCGGCAGATCTCGCTCGGCGAATACGCCTCCGAGCAGAAGCCGGCCTTCGTCGTCGCCGACCTCTCCACCATCTGGGTCGATCTGTCGATCTACCGGCAGGACTTGAGGCGCGTCCGCATCAACGACGAGGTGCTGATCGATCCCGACGACGGCCGCGGCGAGATCAAGGGCACGATCTCCTACATGGCGCCGATCGGCAGCAGCGAGACCCAGACCGCGCTGGCGCGCGTGGTGCTGCAAAATCCGGACGGGCGTCTGCGTCCCGGCCTGTTCGTCACGGCGCGGCTGATCCTCGCGGCCCGCAACGTCGCCGTTGCCGTGCGCCGCAGCGCGATCCAGACGCTGGAGAACAGGACCATCGTGTTCGTGCGCGAGGACGGCGACAAGATCGAGGCGCGCCCGGTCGAAACAGGGGATTCCGATCCGAGGTTCGTCGAGATCAAGGCCGGGCTCGCGGCCGGCGAGCACTATGTCGCGGAGAACAGCTTCGTCGTGAAGGCGGAGATGGGCAAGGGCGAGGCCGAACATGATTGAGCGCCTCATCGCCGCCTCGCTGCATCAGCGCTGGCTGGTCCTCCTGCTCGCGCTCGGCGCCGTCGCCTTCGGGGCCTGGAATTTCCAGCGCCTGCCGATCGACGCCGTGCCCGACATCACCAACGTCCAGGTCCAGATCAACACCCGCGCGCCCGGCTATTCACCGCTCGAGACCGAGCAGCGCATCACCTTCCCGGTCGAGACCGCCATGAGCGGGCTGCCGAAGCTCGACTATACCCGCTCGCTGTCGCGCTACGGCCTCAGCCAGGTGACGATCGTCTTCAAGGACGGCACCGACATCTATTTCGCCCGCCAGCTCGTGGGCGAACGCATCCAGCAGGTGAAGGACCAACTCCCGGCGGGCGTCGAGGTCGCGATGGGACCGGTCTCGACCGGCCTCGGCGAAATCTTCATGTATACCGTCGAGGCCAAAGCGGGCGCCAGGACGCAAGGCGGCCACGACTATTCGCTGACCGATCTGCGCACCGTGCAGGACTGGATCATCCGGCCGCAGCTCCGCAACGTGCCGGGCGTGGTCGAGGTGAACACCATCGGCGGCTTCGAGCGGCAATTCCACGTGCTGCCGGACCCCGGCAAGCTGATGGCCTACCGGCTCGGCTTTCGCGACGTCATGACGGCGCTGGCCGCCAATAACGCCAATGTCGGTGCCGGCTATATCGAGCGCAATGGCGAGCAATATCTGGTGCGCTCGCCGGGGCAGGTCGGCAACATCGCCGAAATCCAGGACATCGTGATCGGCTCGCGCGGCGGCAATCCCGTCAGGATCAGGGACGTCGCGACCGTGATCGAAGGCCGCGATCTGCGCACGGGCGCGGCGACGCGAGACGGCGAGGAAACCGTGCTCGGCACCGCCATGCTGCTGATCGGCGAGAACAGCCGAAGCGTCGCGCGCCGGGTCGCAGCCCGCATCGAGGACATCGCCAAATCGCTGCCCGAAGGGGTCGTGACGCGGACTGTCTACGATCGCACCGATCTGGTCGAGGCCACCATCCGGACGGTCAGGAACAATCTGCTCGAAGGCGCGGCGCTGGTGGTGGCCGTGCTGTTCCTGATCCTCGGAAACATCCGCGCCGCACTGGTCACCGCCTGTGTCATTCCGCTCTCGATGGCGATGACGATCACCGGCATGGTCGAGACCAAGGTCAGCGCGAACCTGATGAGCCTGGGTGCGATCGACTTCGGCATCATCGTCGACGGCGCCGTCATCATCGTCGAGAATTGCCTGCGCATGCTGGCCGAGGCCCAGCGCGAGAAAGGCCGCCTGCTCACGCTCCCGGAGCGGCTGCGGGCGATCCAGCGCGGGTCGAGCGAGGTCATCAAGCCGAGCCTGTTCGGAACACTGATCATCGCCGTGGTCTACCTGCCCGTGCTGACGCTGACCGGCGTCGAAGGCAAGATGTTCACGCCGATGGCGCTGACCGTGCTGATGGCGCTCGGTGCCGCCGTGCTGTTCTCCATCACCTTCGTGCCGGCAGCCGTTGCCATCTTCGTCACCGGCAAGGTGTCCGAACACGAAAACCTGTTCATGCGGGTCGCCAAGCGCGCTTATCTCCCCCTGCTCCGCTTTGCCATCGACAACCGGGCCGCGGTCGCCGTCATGGCCGTGGTCATCGTGGTTGCGAGCGGCATCGCCGCTTCGCGCATGGGCGGCGAGTTCATCCCAAGCCTCGACGAAGGCGACGTCGCGCTGGCGTCGATCCGGATTCCCGGCACCAGCCTCACCCAGTCGCTGGACCTGCAGAAGGCCTTGGAGAAGCGCATCAAGCAGATCCCGGAGGTGAAGGAGTTCTTCACCCGCATCGGCACCGCGGAGATCGCGACCGACCCGATGTCGCCGGCGCAAACCGACGGCTACATCATGCTCAAGCCGCGCGCCGAATGGCCCGACCCGGACAAGCCGAAAGCCGAAGTGATCGAGGCGATCGATCATGCTGCTGACGAGATTCCGGGTAGCGCCTATGAGATCTCCCAGCCGATCCAATTCCGTGTCAACGAGCTGATTTCCGGCGTGCGCAGCGATGTCGGCATCAAGGTCTTCGGTGATGACCTCGACATCCTCCAGGGCGCCGCAAAACAGGTGGAGGCCGCGATCCGGGGCATCCGCGGCGCCAGCGACGTCAAGATCGAGCAGGTCGCGGGCCTGCCGATCCTCACCGTGCGGCTCGACCGCCGGGCGCTCGCCCGCTACGGCCTCAGCGTCGCCGAGGTGCAGGGCATCGTCGAGATCGCGGTCGGCGGGAAGTCTGCCGGAAAGCTGTTCGAGGGCGACCGCCGCTTCGACATCGTCGTGCGCCTGCCCGAGCATCTGCGCGGCAATCTCGAGGCGATCCGGGCGATCCCGATCCCGCTGCCGCCCGGAGAGGAGGCCGCGGCCAACACGCCGCTCCGAACGGCATTATCCGCCTCTTCCGTCACCCCGATGCGCTATGTGCCGCTGTCGTCGGTCGCAACCGTCGATGCGACGCCCGGGCCCAACCAGATCAGCCGCGAAAACGGCAAACGGCGCATCGTCGTCACCGCCAATGTCCGCGCCCGCGACCTCGGCTCCTTCGTGGCCGAGGCCGAGGCGGCTGTGGCCGAGAAGGTCAAGCTGCCGCCGGGCTACTTCATCGGCTGGGGCGGACAGTTCGAGCAGTTGGTCTCCGCGACCAAGCGGCTCACCATCGTCGTGCCGGTGGCGTTGCTACTGGTGTTTCTGCTGCTGTTCATGGGCATGGGATCGGCGGCGGATGCGGCGCTGGTGTTTTCAGGGGTGCCGCTGGCGCTGACCGGCGGCGTCGCGGCGCTGCTGCTGCGCGACATTCCCTTGTCCATCAGCGCCGGCGTCGGCTTCATCGCGCTGTCGGGCGTCGCCGTGCTCAACGGGCTCGTGATCATCGCCTTCATCGAGCGTCTGCGCAGCGAAGGGCACTCCGTCGTGGACGCGGTCCGCGAAGGCGCACTGACGCGGCTGCGGCCCGTGCTGATGACGGCGCTCGTCGCCTCCCTCGGCTTCGTGCCGATGGCGCTGGCCACCGGCGCCGGCGCCGAGGTGCAGCGGCCGCTCGCGACCGTGGTGATCGGCGGCATCATCTCCTCGACCATGCTGACGCTCCTGGTGCTGCCGGCGCTCTACGTGCTGTTCCGCCGTGACGCAGTCGCCGAAGCGTCTAAAATGGCGGCTGATTTGGCGGGTTCCGGGGAGCGCTAGGCTTGGGCAGTCACGATCACGGTCATCACCACCACGATCACGGCGGCCATGCTCATGAGTATGGCCACGCCCATGTCCATGCGCCCGCCAGTTTCGGCAAGGCGTTCGCGATCGGCATCTCGCTCAACACCGCGCTGGTCGTGGCCGAGGCAATCTACGGCTATATCGGCAACTCCACCGCCCTGCTCGCGGACGCCGGTCACAATCTTTCCGACGTGCTCGGCCTGGTGGTGGCCTGGGGCGCCTCGATCGCAGCGCGCCGCGCCCCGAGCGGCCGCTTCACCTACGGCCTGCGCGCCTCCACGATTCTAGCGGCACTTGCGAACGCGGTGTTCCTGCTGGTCGCGACCGGCGCGATCGGCTGGGAGGCCATCCTGCGCCTGCAGCAGCCGGAGCCCGTCGCAGGCGTTACGGTGATGGTGGTCGCCGGCATCGGCATCCTCATCAACGCGTTTACCGCCATGCTGTTCGCGAGCGGCCGCAAGGAAGACATCAACATCGAAGGCGCGTACCTGCACATGGCGGCCGACGCCGCGGTGTCGCTCGGCGTCGTTGTCTCGGCGGCGCTGATCATCTGGACGGGCTGGCTCTGGCTCGATCCCGTCACCAGCCTCGTCATCTGCGCGGTAATCCTCTGGAGCACGACGAGCCTCTTGCGCGGCTCGATCGACATGTCGATGGCGGCCGCGCCCAAAGGCACCGACCTCGCCGCGATCAGGGCCTTCCTGCTGGCGCGGCCCGGCGTGTCAGGGATCCACGACCTCCACGTCTGGCCGATCTCCACCACCGAGACCGCGCTGACCTGCCACCTCGTCATGCCAACAGGCGCGGACGACGCATTCCTGATGCAGACGGCGCAATTGCTCAAGACATCCTTCCGCATCGGCCACACCACGCTTCAGGTCGAGACGCATCCCGACAACGGCTGCGCGCTGGCGCCGGATGACGTGGTGTAGGATCGCAAATCCATCCACGTCGTCTTCGTCGCTTCGCTCCTCGCAATGACGGGCGTGGAGAGAGCGCCGAGCCCTACCTCGCCTTCGCCGTCACGATCCAGATCGCACCTTGCAACTCGACGCTCTGCCCGTTCAGGAACGGCGCGAGCGTCTCGCGGATCGAGGCTTTTGCGGCCTCATGCGTCTCCGGCGGATGGCCCTGGAGCGCGCGGCTGGCCGGACCGATCTGCAGCGAGCCGTCGACGGCCGCATCGAGGCCGCCGCCGATCGCGATGTCCATGGCGAGATTGTGCGGCTCCATCGCCACATCGACGAAGCCCGCGCCCTTGAGGATGCGCATCACGCGCTCCTCCGAAGCGAAGGCGAACGGGCCCGGCTCCTCCGGCCCGACCGGAGGCATTTTCGGCACGTGCTTGTAGACCGCCATCAGCGGCGCCATCATCCAGGGATTTTCCTTCGGCTCGCGCCAGCAGGCGAAGGCGAGCCGCCCGGATGGCTTCAGCGCACGGCGCAGATTGGTGAAGGATGCGATTGGATCGGCGAAGAACATCACGCCGAAGCGCGAGGCCAGCAGATCGAAGCTCGCCGGCTCGAACGGATAGACGGTCGCATCCGCCAGCACGAAATCGAGCGGCAGGCCCTTCGGCGCAAACGCGCGCGCCTGCGACAGCATCGGCTCCGACACGTCGAGGCCGAGCGCAAAGCCATCCGGCGCCACGGCCTTCGCGAACGCCACCGTCGTCGCACCGGATCCGCAGCCGACGTCGAGAACGCGCTCGCCGGGCCTCGGCCTGGCGCGGTCGATCAGCACGTCGGCAATGGGGCCGAGCAGGTTCTCCTGCGCCGCATGGCGGTCGGCCCAGCGCTGCCCGCTCGGCCCGTTCCAATAGGCGATCTGGTCGGCGTTTTGCTCGTGTCCGCTTGGCTGTTCCATTGGGGCCTCCATCGCTGCGCTGCGAGGTCATACCACGCCGGAAACAGGTCAGGCGGTCAACTGAGGTCGGGGCGCAATGTCACCGCCCCCTTGCTCCAACACCCGTGGCAAGGCTAAAGAGGCGCCGTGGGGCGGTTAGCTCAGCTGGTTAGAGCATCTCGTTTACACCGAGAGGGTCCGCGGTTCGAATCCGTGACCGCCCACCAAGCTTCCCTCTTCGTCCGCTACGGCTCAGAAAGCCCGACCTCAATCCCCCGGCCTTCCCGGCAGCAGCGGCACGGCGTCGATCCACACCGCCGCCGATTGGCACCAGATCTGCCTGACGGGGCGCAATTTGTCGCGCTGGCGGATGCTGCCCCAGCGGACGCCCCAATCGTCGGCCTGGTCGCCCTCGCCGCTGGTGAACAGCGGGGAACCGCAATCGGCGCAGAAATGCTGGAAGCGCATCCGGCCGTTGTCGCCGCGCTTGCCGTAGATCTTTGGCGTGCCGGCGGTCAGGCGGACATCGGCCGCGGAACAGATCACGGTAACCCGGAACGGCGAGCCCGTCAGCGTCTGACAGTCCCGGCAATGGCAGACCGAGACGGCCTCGGGGTCGATCTCGGCTTCAAAGGTGATCTGCCCGCAATGGCATTGCCCGTCGACGTGCATTGCCTCCTCCCCTTCCCCCAAAACAAAAACGGCGCCCGAAGGCGCCGTTTTATCATCTTTCACTGAACCTCAGTGCGCGGTCAGGCCGCCGGCGGCCTCGTCGCCATCAGGCTTCACCGTCACCTTGGTGTCCTCTTCCCAAACGATCGGCACCGGCTTCCTCACCAGCGCCTTGGCGATGACGTCGTCGAGACGCGAGACCGGGATGATCTCCATGCCGCCCTTGATCGCATCGGAAATCTCCGTGAGATCCTTGGCGTTGTCCTCGGGGATCAGCACCGTCTTGATGCCGCCGCGGGCCGCAGCCAGCAGCTTCTCCTTCAGGCCGCCGATCGGCAGCACGCGACCGCGCAGCGTGATCTCGCCGGTCATCGCAACATCGTGGCGGACCGGGATGCCGGTCATGACCGAGATGATCGCGGTGGCCATGGCGACACCGGCGGACGGACCGTCCTTCGGCGTCGCGCCCTCCGGCACGTGCACGTGGATGTCGCGCCGGTCGAACAGCGGCGGCTCGACGCCGTAGTTGATCGCGCGCGAGCGGACGTAGGACGCCGCCGCCGAAATCGACTCCTTCATCACGTCACGCAGATTGCCGGTGACCGTCATCTTGCCCTTGCCGGGCATCATGACGCCTTCGATCGTCAGCAGCTCGCCGCCGACATCGGTCCAGGCAAGGCCGGTGACGATGCCGACCTGCGGCTCGCTCTCGATCTCACCGAAGCGGTACTTCGGCACGCCGAGCAGCTCTTCCAGAGTCTTCTCGGTGACCTTGACCGACTTCTTCTTGGAGATCATCAGCTCCTTCACCGCCTTGCGGGCGAGTGTGGAGAGCTCACGCTCCAGATTACGCACGCCCGCTTCGCGGGTGTAGCGGCGGATCAGAAGCAGCAGCGCGTCGTCGTCGATCGAGAACTCCTTGGAGTCCAGGCCGTGCTTGGACACCGCGTTCGGGATCAGGTGCTTGCGCGCGATCTCGACCTTCTCGTTCTCGGTGTAGCCCGCGATCCGGATGATCTCCATGCGGTCCATCAGCGGGCCGGGAATATTCAGCGTATTCGCGGTCGTGATGAACATCACGTTGGATAGATCGTAATCGACCTCGAGATAGTGGTCGTTGAACGTCGCGTTCTGCTCGGGGTCGAGCACCTCGAGCAAGGCCGAGGACGGATCGCCGCGGAAATCGGCGCCCATCTTGTCGATCTCGTCCAGCAGGAACAGCGGATTGGACGACTTCGCCTTGCGCATCGACTGGATGATCTTGCCGGGCATCGAGCCGATATAGGTGCGGCGGTGACCGCGGATCTCGGCCTCGTCGCGCACGCCGCCGAGCGAGACGCGCACGAATTCGCGCCCCGTCGCCTTCGCGATCGACTTGCCGAGCGAGGTCTTGCCGACGCCGGGAGGTCCGACGAGGCACAGGATCGGGCCCGTCAGCTTGTTGGCGCGCGACTGCACCGCGAGATACTCGACGATGCGTTCCTTGACCTTCTCGAGCCCATAGTGATCCGAATCCAGGATGGCCTGTGCAGCCTCCAGGTCCTTCTTCACCTTGGACTTCTTGTTCCACGGAATCGACAGCAGCCAATCCAGATAGTTGCGCACGACGGTCGCTTCCGCGGACATCGGCGACATCTGGCGCAGCTTCTTCAATTCATGCTGCGCCCGCTCGCGCGCTTCCTTGGAGAGCTTGGTCTTGGAGATCTTCTCTTCGAGATCGGCGAGCTCGTCGCGACCATCGTCGTCGCCGAGTTCCTTCTGGATCGCCTTCATCTGCTCGTTGAGATAATACTCGCGCTGGGTCTTCTCCATTTGTCGTTTGACACGAGAACGAATCCGCTTCTCGACCTGCAGCACCGAGATCTCGCTCTCCATCAGGCCCAGCACCTTCTCCAGGCGCGTAGTGACGGACAGCGTCTCCAGGATGCCCTGGCGGTCGGCGATCTTGACTGCGAGATGCGAGGCAACGGTGTCGGCGAGCTTAGCGAAATCGGTGATCGCCTGCACGACGCCGACGACCTCGGCCGAGATCTTCTTGTTGAGCTTCACATAGCTCTCGAAGTCGGACACGACCGAGCGCGCCAGCGCTTCCGCCTCGACCGACTTCGCGTCGGTGTCGGCGAGCGCGACCGCGGTCGCCTCGTAATAGTCGGCGCGATCGGTGTACTTCGCCACGCGCGCACGCTCGAGCCCTTCGACCAGCACCTTCACGGTGCCGTCCGGAAGCTTCAAGAGCTGGAGCACGCTGGCAAGCGTCCCGGTCTCGTAGATGGCATCGGGCGCCGGATCATCATCGGACGCGTTCTTCTGCGTCGCGAGCATGATCAGCGCATCGTTCTTCATCACCTCTTCGAGCGCGCGGATCGACTTCTCGCGGCCGACGAAGAGCGGCACGATCATGTGCGGGAAGACGACGATGTCGCGCAGGGGCAGCACGGGATAAGCGTGCGTTTCGCCATGGACGATGGTTGGCCGGGGTTTGGGATTGGTCATGGCCTTTTCCTTTTGCTTTGCCCCCTTGCACGCAGCCCGCTGATCATGCGCAACCGCCACAAGGTGCCGAGGTGATCCGCAGAACCGATCGGTCCTCTACGAGTTGGACCGGCTCGCCGGATGGACTGAGGCGAATCTTGAAGAGAATTTTCGCTCGCCGCCGACATTAGGTGGCTATCGACCCGGGGGGTGTCAAGTCATTGAAAAACGCGCGCCATCAGGCGCTTACGCACGCAAACAAGCGACGCAACACCGGCTGCGGAGATACAGTTCCGCAGCCCCATCTTGAAGAGAGGATTGGAGCGCTCCAGCGCCGCCGGATCAGGCGCTGGCGTTCTCGACGGCGCGATCGGATCGATCGGCATAGATGTAGAGCGGACGCGCCGTTCCTTCCACCACTTCGCGGGAAATCACGACTTCTTCCACACCTTCCAGGCCCGGCAGGTCGAACATGGTCTCGAGCAGGATCGCCTCGAGGATCGAGCGCAACCCACGCGCGCCGGTCTTGCGCTCGATCGCCTTGCGGGCGACCGCACCAAGCGCCTCGTCGGCGAAGGTCAGCTCGATGTTCTCCATCTCGAACAGCCGCTGGTATTGTTTCACCAGCGCGTTCTTCGGCTCGGTCAGGATCTTCTTCAGCGAGGTCTCGTCGAGGTCCTCGAGCGTCGCCACGACCGGCAGACGGCCGACGAACTCGGGGATGAGGCCGTACTTCAGGAGGTCCTCCGGCTCGACGTGACGGAAGATCTCGCCGGTACGGCGGTCCTCCGGGGCGAGCACCTGGGCCCCGAAGCCGATCGAGGTCGACCGCCCGCGCGCCGAGATGATCTTCTCGAGGCCGGCGAAAGCGCCGCCGCAGATGAAGAGGATGTTGGTGGTATCCACTTGCAGGAACTCCTGCTGCGGATGCTTGCGGCCGCCCTGCGGCGGGACCGAAGCCACCGTGCCTTCCATGATCTTGAGCAGCGCCTGCTGCACGCCCTCACCCGACACATCGCGCGTGATCGAGGGATTGTCGGACTTGCGGCTGATCTTGTCGATTTCGTCGATATAGACGATGCCGCGCTGGGCGCGCTCGACATTGTAGTCGGCGGCCTGGAGCAGCTTCAGGATGATATTCTCGACGTCCTCGCCGACATAGCCGGCTTCGGTCAATGTCGTCGCATCCGCCATCGTGAACGGCACGTCCAGGATGCGGGCGAGCGTCTGCGCGAGCAGCGTCTTGCCCGAGCCGGTCGGACCGATCAGCAGGATGTTCGACTTCGCGAGCTCGACGTCGTTGTGCTTGGTCTGATGGTTGAGGCGCTTGTAGTGATTGTGCACCGCGACCGACAGGACCTTCTTCGCATGGCTTTGGCCGATCACGTAATCGTCCAGCACCTTGCAGATTTCCTTCGGCGTCGGAATCCCGTCGCGCGACTTGACCAGCGAGGACTTGTTCTCCTCGCGGATGATGTCCATGCAGAGCTCGACGCACTCGTCGCAGATGAAGACCGTGGGACCCGCGATCAGTTTGCGGACTTCGTGCTGGCTCTTGCCGCAGAACGAGCAATACAGCGTGTTCTTGGAGTCGCTCGTGCCGACCTTACTCATTCCTGTCTCCGTCCGCGGTTCGATCCCGTTCCGCTCGATCGCTCCATTCCGACACGAAGGCCGGCATGAAGCTTAAGTAGAGCAAATTCCGTACCAAAAAAGACCTTACGCATCACATCCCGTGCGAATCACGGTCACTCGATTCTCCCGCGATCATAGCCGATCAGTCGTAGCCAACCATGCTGTCACCCGACTATCAAGAATTCGCTAATCGGACGTCGCCGGCTACCCGTGACAATACCGTGATTTCCGGTCTTGGCACGGACGAAGTGATCGAAATCACCCCGGCGTTGCTGGATTGCCACGAAAAGAGCACGAAAGCGGAACCTTCTGCGTGTCGCAGAGCGCAAAACCGCGCTTTGCGACGCGTCACCCGCGCCTAACGCGGACGCACCCCGACGGGTCCACGGCGATCTGAGGGACCGCCGTGACGAGCCCGTAGTGCTACGGAGCCTTCGCCTGCGCCGGCTCCTCGGCACGCTTGTCGATGACCTTGTCGACCAGGCCGAACTCCTTGGCGTCGTTCGCGGTCAGGAACTTGTCGCGTTCCAGCGCATCCTCGATCGACTTGTAGGTCTGGCCGGTGTGCTTCACGTAGATCTCGTTGAGCCGCTTCTTCAGGTTCAGGATTTCCTGGGCGTGCAGCATGATGTCGGTGGCCTGGCCCTGGAAGCCGCCGGAGGGCTGGTGGACCATGATGCGCGCATTCGGCAGCGAGAAGCGCATGTCCTTCTCGCCGGCGCAGAGCAGCAGCGAGCCCATCGAAGCCGCCTGCCCGGTGCACAGCGTCGAGACCGGCGGGCGGATGAACTGCATGGTGTCGTAGATCGCAAGGCCCGACGTCACCACGCCGCCCGGCGAATTGATGTACATCGAGATTTCCTTCTTCGGATTTTCCGCCTCAAGGAACAGGAGCTGCGCGACGATCAGCGTCGACATCCCGTCCTCGACCGGGCCGGTCACGAAGATGATGCGCTCCTTCAGGAGGCGCGAGAAAATGTCATAGGCGCGCTCGCCACGGTTGGTCTGCTCGACCACCATGGGCACGAGGTTCATGTAGGTTTCAACCGGATCGCGCATGAGTCACCTAGTGTTTCTAAGAGGCGGACATCGCCGATCTTGGCTGCCAGTCGCACTGGATATGCCGGAAGGCCGATGGACGTCCCGTGATGCAGGAACTTGGTAGAGGTAGAAGGCGTAGCGACAGATATAGCCCAATTCGCTCCTGACAAGTGCGGAGCGTATTAAGGCTTAATCCTCGAGGCAGTTGAAGCTGATTCGTACAAAGAGGCCCAGCCGGCCATCTGGCTAGCTGGGCCCCTTCGCTGATCATCCTTAATGGAAGACTGTCCCTGCGCCCACTCCGATGCAATCGGAACGGGCTCTGGATTCAGTTCTGACGCGTTTTCTTGACGCGAACCGGTATCCACTTCGCCCGAAAGCCTTCAGGCTGCGGTCTTTTCCGCGTCGTCGTCCTTGTAGAGGTCCTCGCGCGAGACCTTCTTCTCGGTCACGTTGGCGAGTTCGAGGATGAAGTCGACGACCTTGTCCTCGTAGATCGGGGCACGAAGCTGGGCCAACGCCTGGGCGTTGTTGCGATAATAGTCCCAGACCTCCTTCTCGCGGCCGGGCATCGAGCGCGCGCGCTCGATCACGGCGCGGCCGACCTCGTCGTCGGTCACGGTGATCTTGTTTTTCTCGCCGATCTCGGAGAGCACGAGGCCAAGCCGCACGCGGCGATCGGCGATCTTGCGGTACTCTTCCTTGGCGGCGTCCTCCGTGGTGTCCTCGTCGGCGAAGGTCTTGCCGGCGGAATCCATCTCGGCCTTGACCGAGTTCCACATCAGATTGAACTCCTCGTCGATCAGCGAGGGCGGCGCCTCGAAGCGATGCGCCTCGTCGAGGCGGTCAAGCAGCGCGCGCTTGACGCGCTGGCGCGTCGCGGTCGCGAACTCGGCAGAAAGGCGCTCGCGCGCGGCTTCCTTGAGCTTGTCCAGCGATTCCAGGCCTAGCGACTTGGCGAATTCGTCGTCGATCGCAAGGTCCTGCGGCGCCTCGATCAGCGTCGCGGTGGTCTCGAACTCGGCCGGCTGGCCGGCGAGCTTGTCGTTCATGTAGTTCTTGGGGAACGACACCTTCAGCGTGCGGGTCTCGTTCGCGCCGATGCCGATCAGCTGCTCCTCGAAGCCCGGGATGAAGGTGTTGGAACCGATCAGGACCTGGATGCCTTCGCCGGTGCCGCCCTCGAAGACTTCGCCGTTGATGCTGCCCTTGAAGTTGATGGTGACGCGGTCGCCGGAGGCTGCCTTGGCGCCCTCGCCCTTGTCGGCAAAGGTGCGGTTGGTATCGGCGATGCGCTTGATCGCTTCGTCGACGTCGGTGTCGGTGACGTCGGCCACGGGCTTCTCGACCTCAAAGGTCTTGAAGTCGGCGAGCGCAATCGCCGGCACGACTTCGATCGCGACCGTGTAGGTCAGATCGGTCTTGCCGCTCAGCAGCTCCTCGACCTCGGCCTGCTCGCTCGGCATGGTGATCTTCGGTTCGGTGGCGAGACGGAAGCCGCGCTCGGAGAACAGCTGCGTGTTGGTGTCGCGGATGGTCTGGTCGATGGTCTCGGCCATCACGGAGCGGCCATAGACCTTCTTCAGATGCGAGACCGGGACCTTGCCCGGGCGGAAGCCGTTGATGCGGACCTTGTCCTTGAGGTCGACGAGCTTGGCGCCGGCCTTGGCATCGAGATCAGACGCGGGAACGCTGATCCTGAACTCGTGCTTCAAGCCTTCCGAGAGGGTTTCTGTGACCTGCATGGCGTCCAATCTTCTTCTCGTTCGGTCCCGGCACGTCGCGCGTCGGGACGCTGTCATTAATCGATCCGGCGCGAGGCAAACGCCTCACCACCGGTGTTCATCGGACCGGCTCCAGACGGACGATCGTCCGCAGAAGCAGGTCTCGTAATCCGTGCAAACGCGATAAGCGCTTGGTGCGGGCGGAGGGACTCGAACCCCCACAACTTTCGTCACTGGAACCTAAATCCAGCGCGTCTACCAGTTCCGCCACGCCCGCGTGAATTTGCATCAAGACCGGCCGCGATGCCGCGGGCGGCCGGGCTTATAGCATGTGCCTGACTGTTCGCAGCAAAAAAATGGCCGGTTGGAGGCATGCTTCAAGTAGGCACGATGGCTGGACTTATCCAGCGCGTCATGATCCGGATCGCCCCATGAAACCGCGGATTCTCTACCCGACCCGACGTGAGGTTTTGACCGGTCTAGGGGCCTCGGCGGCCGGGTTGATGACCGGCGGCGCAGGGCCGCTCGTGACCGCCCAACTCGCGCTTCTGGCAAGGCCGGCAACCCTGGCTTCGAAGGCGGGACAACCAGCCACAGCAATCTGGGAGCTGGCCGCCGTAAGCCATCTCGGGACCGTCCGTCTCAAGCGCGGCGACCGATGCGAAGTGGTGTTTCGCAACGACCTGCCTGTGCCACTTGCGCCGGTCTGGTACGGCCTCAATGGCGCGACTGCCGCAGACCCGCTGCGAGGGCGCGCGCCCGCCGCACCGGATACGACCGAAACATCAATCATTTCAACACCAAACGCGGGAACCCTGCTGGCGGACTTCCGTCTCTTCGAGGGCAGCCTGAAGCAGCCCGCGCGCCCGCTCCCGATCATCGTGGCCGAGACCGGCCGGGTTGCCGCCGACCGTGACGAGATCCTGTTGATCGAGGAATGGCGTCTGCGGCCGGATGGCACCGCGGTCCCGCCGGGCCAGGACCCGAAGGACGCGACACCGCTCTACACGGTCAATGGCAGAACTTCATTCGAACTCTCAGCCGCGGCCAATGAGCGGCTGCGACTACGCTTCATCAACGGCTCCCAACGTACTGTTCTCGCGATCAAATTGGGAAGTCACGAGGTCCGCGTGATGGCCCTGGACGGCCAGCCGGCCGAGCCGTTCCCCGCCCGAAATGGCGCCCTGGTGCTGGCCCCGGGGGCGCGAGCCGACGCATTCGTGGATGCGGCGACATCGGCCCCATTCCTGCTCCATGACGGCAAGGAGGCGCGCCAGGTCGGAAGCCTCGTCATCTCCGGGAAGCTGGAGCGCGCGCCGCTGTTGCCGCCGCAGCCGCTCCCTTCGAACGACCTTCCCGAGAAGCTCGATCTGAGAGGCGCCCTGCGGTTCGATGTCGCGCTTGGCGCAGCCGACGCAGCCTGGACGCGGCCCGCGAACTTTTCCACGGCCTCCGCCCCCATCTTCCGCGCCAAGACCGGCCGCACCGTCGTGCTGACGCTGAAGAACTCCGGCCCGATCGCCACCATCTTCAATCTGCACGGCCACCCCTTCCGCCTGCTCGACACGCTCGACGATGGCTGGAAGCCCTATTGGCTCGACACGCTCGCGATCGAGCCCGGACAGACCCAGCGCATCGCGTTTGCGGCGACCGCGCCCGGGCGATGGCTGATCGAATCCGTGGTGACCGATTGGGCCGCACCACGTCTGGTGCGCTGGTATGGGGTGGAGTGAGATTTTGTAGGATGGGTAGAGCGCAGCGAAACCCATCGCCATCGCGCTCAGACTTGAGATGATGGGTTTCGCTGCGCTCTACCCATCCTACCGCCCGTAGCGAACCGCTCAGTACTCCACCCCCAGCGCATCATAGATGCGCCGGTGCACGGCCGGCAGGGTCTCGGTGAGGTCCTCGGCGATCAGGCCCGGCCCCGCCTCGCTTGCCGCCTCGCCGTGCATCCACACGCCGATGCTGGCGGCCTCGAAAGCCGGCACGCCTTGCGCCAGCAGCCCCGCGATGATGCCGGAGAGCACGTCGCCGGCACCGGCCGTGGCCAGCCAGGGCGGCGCGTTGGCGGCGATGGTGGCGCGGCCGTCAGGGGCGGCGATGGTGGTGTCCGGGCCTTTCAGGAGCACGACGGCGCCGGAGCGTTCGGCAGCAGCGCGGACGCGCTCGAGCTTGGAGCGGCCGGGATGCTTGTTGCTGAGATCGGAGAACAGGCGCGGAAACTCTCCCTCGTGCGGGGTCAGCACCACCACACTGTCCTGCGAGGACTTGATCGATTCGAACAGGCGCTCGGGGGTCGCGGCAAAGCTCGTCAGCGCATCCGCATCGAGCACCAGATGCCGCTGCGCGTTGAGAGCGGTGTGAACGAGGTCGCAGGTGCGCTCACCGATGCCCGCGCCGGGACCGATGATGCAGGTATTGTAGCGCTTGTCGCCGAGCAGCTCGCCGAACTCGATGGCGGTGTCGACGGGGCGAACCATCACCGCAGTCAGCGCGCCCGCATTGATCGCGAGCGCATCGCGCGGGCTCGCCAGCGTCACGAGGCCCGCGCCGGCCCGCAGCGCTCCGCGCGCGGCGAGCCGCGCGGCGCCTGTCGCTGCCGCATCGCCGGACACCGCCAGCACGTGACCCCGCGCATATTTGTGGCCATCGATGCGCGGCACCGGAAAGGCGGCGCCCCAGAGGTCCGGATCGTTCTCGAAGGTCTGCGGCGCGATCTCGTCCAGCACCTGCGCATCGATGCCGATGTCGGCGACGCGCACGCGGCCGCAATGCATCCGCCCGGGCAGAAGCAGATGCGCCGGTTTCTTGCGGAAGAAGGTGACGGTCTCGGTGGCGTTCACCGCCGCCCCCATCACGGCCGCGCTGGTGCCGTTGATGCCGCTCGGCAGGTCGACCGCGAGCACCGGAGCACCGTTGGCGTTGATCGCCTCGATCATTTCGCGCACCTCGCCGTCGACGGGACGGCTGAGACCGGCACCGAACAGCGCATCGACGATCAGCGCAGGCTTTCCGATTGCCTGGGGGTTGAACGGAAGCACCGGATGCTTCCAGCCGCGCGCCGCGGAGGCCGCATCGCCCTGGAGCTGATCGCGCTCGCACATCGGGATCACCGAGACCTCCCGCCCCTGGGCGGCGAGCTCGGCGGCGGCGACAAAGCCGTCGCCGCCATTGTTGCCCGGGCCGGCCACGATCAGGATCGGCCCCTCCTCCACCAGCGCATGGGCGGCCTTGGCGACCGCCTGGCCTGCGCTCAGCATCAGCTCGAAGCCGGGCGTACCGGCCGCAATGGCGAGCTGGTCGGCGCGCTGCATTTCGGCGTTGGTCAGAACTTCCATGCCACTTCCTAGTACAATCGCCTGTTCAACAGGCACCTTCCGCGCCGCTCCGACGGCAAAAACATTAATCTGCACATATATTGAACCGTTTGCCTATTTCGTAGTCTTCGGTATTTTGTGCAGATCGGCGCCACCACCCAGGATGCTCGTTAAAAGGCTGATAACGCTCCAATAACCAGGGCATTTGCAACTTGGCATAGACCCTGCTTTCGAGGAAGCCGCTTCGGTTCGTCGTGCTCACTGGCATCTTACAGAGTGTGGCCGACCGTTGTTGCCGGACTGGTCAGGGATCCCGGCATAGAGAGGACAAGATCGTGCGTTGAGAAATGCGCATCCTGACGAAGACGTTGCTATTTGATCGAGAGGCCGGGAGTCGCGCAGTGAAGAAAATCGAAGCCATCATCAAGCCATTCAAGCTAGACGAGGTGAAGGAAGCGCTTCAGGAAGTCGGTCTTCAGGGCATCACCGTCACTGAAGCCAAGGGCTTCGGCCGGCAGAAGGGTCACGCCGAACTTTACCGCGGCGCAGAATACATCGTCGACTTCCTGCCGAAGGTAAAAATCGAGATCGTGATCGGCGACGATCTGGTCGAGCGCGCCATCGACGCGATCCGCCGCGCCGCGCAGACCGGCCGCATCGGCGACGGCAAGATCTTCGTCTCCAACATCGAAGAGGCGATCCGCATCAGGACCGGCGAATCCGGGCTGGACGCTATCTGAGCCGGGTGCTATCCCGCGTTTTGCGACACTCCGACAAGAAATAAGGCTGCTTCGGCGGCCTGATTTCGTTTGTGCGGTCGCGCAAAACTCGCCCAAAGCGAGAACGAGTTTGCTCATCTGGAAACCGATCCGCAGAGCCAAAAGGGGTATGCATGAAGACCGCCAAAGACGTCCTGAAATCGATCAAGGACAACGACGTCAAGTACGTCGACCTGCGCTTCACCGATCCGCGCGGCAAGTGGCAGCACGTCACGTTCGACGTCAGCATGATCGATGAAGACATCTTCGCCGAAGGGACGATGTTCGACGGGTCCTCGATCGCCGGCTGGAAGGCGATCAACGAGTCCGATATGTGCCTGATGCCCGATCCGGTGACCGCGACGATCGATCCGTTCTTCGCCGAGACCACCATGGTCATCACCTGCGACGTGCTCGAGCCGACCACCGGCGAGCCCTACAACCGCGACCCCCGCGGCATCGCCAAGAAGGCCGAGGCGATGGTGAAGTCGATGGGCGTGGGCGACGCCGTGTTCGTCGGCCCCGAGGCCGAGTTCTTCGTGTTCGATGACGTGCGCTTCTCGTCCAGCCCCTACAACACCGGCTTCCGCCTCGACTCCTCGGAGCTGCCGACCAATTCCGACACCGAATATGAGGGCGGCAATCTCGGCCACCGCGTCCGCACCAAGGGCGGCTATTTCCCGGTGCCGCCGCAGGACTCCGTGCAGGACATGCGCTCGGAGATGCTCGGGGCCATGGCCAAGATGGGCGTCAAGGTCGAGAAGCATCACCACGAGGTCGCTTCCGCCCAGCACGAGCTCGGCATGAAGTTCGACACGCTGACGCTGATGGCTGACCACCTCCAGATCTACAAGTACTGCATCCACCAGGTCGCGCACATCTACGGAAAGACCGCCACCTTCATGCCGAAGCCGGTCTATGGCGACAACGGCTCGGGCATGCATGTGCACCAGTCGATCTGGAAGGACGGCAAGCCGGTGTTCGCCGGCAACAAATATGCCGACCTGTCGGAGACCTGCCTCCACTACATCGGCGGCATCATCAAGCACGCCAAGGCGATCAACGCCTTCACCAACCCCTCGACCAACTCCTACAAGCGTCTGGTCCCGGGCTATGAGGCCCCCGTGCTGCTCGCCTATTCCGCGCGCAACCGCTCGGCGTCCTGCCGCATCCCCTACACCGCTTCGCCGAAGGCCAAGCGCGTCGAGGTGCGCTTCCCCGATCCGCTCGCCAACCCCTATCTCGGCTTCGCCGCGATGCTGATGGCCGGCCTCGACGGCATCAAGAACAAGATCGATCCGGGTCCGGCGATGGACAAGGATCTCTACGACCTGCCGAAGGAAGAGCTGAAGCAGATCCCGACGGTATGCGGCAGCTTGCGCGAGGCGCTCGAAAACCTCGACAAGGACCGCGCCTTCCTCAAGGCCGGTGGCGTGTTCGACGACGACTTCATCGACGCCTATATCGAGCTGAAGATGACCGAGGTCGAGCGCTTCGAGATGACCCCTCACCCGATCGAGTTCGACATGTACTATTCGGGCTGATCGGCTCGAACGCTTTCCGACAGGCAAGAGGCGCTCCGAAAGGGGCGCCTTTTCGTTTTGGACGTTGCGGCAAGCCTATCGCTACGGGTTATTTGGCCGCGGCATGAAGTGGTCGAGCAGGCCCGTCGGCAGCGGAAACACGACCGTCGACGACCGCTCGCCGGCGATGTCGTGCAGGGCCGCGAAGTAACGCAGCTGCATCGCCTGGGGCTCCTGCGCGAGGATCCGGCCGGCTTCGACCAGCTTTTCGGCCGCCTGCTGCTCGCCCATCGCGTTGATCACCTTGGCCCGCCGCAGGCGTTCCGCCTCGGCCTGTTTGGCAATCGCGCGAACCATGGTTTCGTTGATATCGACGTCCTTGATCTCGATGCCGGTGACCTTGATGCCCCAGACGTCGGTCTGCTTGTCGAGGATCTCCTGGATGTCGGCGTTCAGCCTGTCGCGCTCGGCAAGCATCTCGTCGAGCTCATGCTTGCCGAGCACCGAACGCAACGTGGTCTGGGCGAGCTGGCTTGTCGCCGCCATGTAGTCACCGACCTTGATGATGGCGCGCTCGGGGTCGACGATGCGGAAGTACAGGACGGCGTTGACCTTGACGGAGACGTTGTCCCGCGAAATTACGTCCTGCGGCGGCACCACCTGCACCATCACCCGCAGATCGACCTTGACGAGCTGCTGCACGATCGGCACGAGGAGAATGAGACCCGGGCCCTTCACACCGGTAAAGCGGCCGAGCGTAAAGATCACGCCACGCTCGTATTCGCGCAGGATTCGAATGGCCTGGGACAGAAGCACGATAACAAGCAGCGCAAGCGCCGCATACGTCAGATATTCCAGCATCATGATGTACCTCCCTCGCCTGTCCGGGCGGGTGTGCGGCGTATCAGCAGCGTCAGATCGACGACATTGGCGACCTCCACCGTCTCTCCGGGCTTGAAGGTTTCGGCGCCGCGGGCCTGCCAGCGCTCACCATGGGCGAAGACATGACCTTCGTTCCCGTTCCAGTCGAGAACCTCGGCGGGCAAGCCGCGCATGGCCTGTGCGCCGACCAGCGCAGGAGCTTTGCGGACGCGCCGTAGCGAACCAAGCACGATCAGCGCAAAGCCGCTGAACACGACCGCAGTAGTGCCGATCACCCACCAGGACAGTTGGTATCCAGGCGCCTCGCTCCTGAAGAGCATCATTGCTCCCAGCACGAAAGCGATGATCCCGCCGAAGCCGACCACCACGGTCGGGTTGAAGGCTTCGACGGTGAGAAGCACGAGTCCCACCAGCATCAGGGCGAGACCGGCATAATTGATCGGCAGCAAATTGAGTGCGTAGAGGCCGGTCAGCAGGCAGATCGTGCCGACGACTCCCGGCGCGGCCGCACCGGGAGATACGAACTCGAAGATCAGGCCGTAGATGCCGACCATCAGGAGAATGAATGCCACGTTCGGATTGGTGATGACTGCCAGGAAGCGGGATATCGGTCCGGGGTCGATGGCTTCGACGACAGCATCCTTCGTTGCGAGGCGTTGCGTCCTGCCGCCTGCGAGCTCCACCACGCGGCCATCAACCTGTCGCAGCAATTCAGCCTGATCGCGCGCGACGAGATCGATGGCATGTGCCTCCAGCGCGCCGTTGGCAGAGAGTGTTGCGGCCTCGCGGACCGCCTTCTCTGCCCAGTCCACGTTGCGGTTGCGCAGCTCGGCGAGGCTGCGGATGAAGGCGACGGCATCGTTCGTGGCCTTCGCCGTCATCGCGTCCTTCGGCTCATCCTTCTTGTCTTTGCCATCCTTGTCGGGGGTGCCGCTCGGCAGGCCCGGCAGCGGCCCGCCAATCTGGACCGGCGTCGCCGCACCGATATTGGTACCTGGTGCCATCGCCGCGATGTGGGTCGCATAAAGGATATAGGTCCCCGCACTCGCCGCATGGGCGCCGGAGGGAGCGACGTAGCCAATGACAGGGACCGGCGAGGCGAGCACATCGGCGATGATCTCGCGCATGCTGGAATTGAGCCCGCCGGGCGTGTTCATCCTCAGAAGCACGACCTCGGCGCGCCGTGCGCTCGCCGTGGCCAAAGCCTCCCGCACGTAGCTGGCTGACGCCGGACCAATCGCCCCGTCGATCGAAACAACAAGGGCTACGCGCTCGCTCTCCTCCGCTGAGCTGGGAAGGAGGCAGCAGATCAAAGCCACGACGGTGATCGCCGCAACGAGGGCCGCCTTCATGGTCTGCACGGCACGGGCTCCCTTGCAGAGCATATGGTGGTCCCCTCGTGAACCTCAATGTTGCGCGTGGAAGCCAACGTCGCGATTGTGCAACGCAATGCAAATGGCCGTGCAGGACGCCCCCGCGCCGCGTCTCGGGGCGTCGGGCAAGACACCCCGTCAAGCCCGCCCTGCAGAAATATGTTAATTTTCCGAATTTCGGATTTGTGGCATACATCCGTCATCCCGGCCCTTGCCAAAGGGGCGCTTCGCGATCGTCACGAGATGCGGGCCGAGACTGTGAAGGTGTGCCTGCTGATTGAAAACCAAGTGAGAGTCCGATGCAGTTCCCGGAGCCTGTCATCGGGTCGCAATGACGGCAGGGCGACAGCGTGCCCGCCCCTCCGCACCGTACCGGCCGCCTACGCCGCCGCCTTTTGCCGCGCGGCCAGCGCCTCGCCAAAGGCCTCGAACAGCTTGCGGTTGATCGGGTTGTGCTGCGGGTCATACTCTGCATGCCATTGCACACCGAGCGCAAAGGCCGGGGCTTCAGCGATCCGGATCGCTTCGATGGTGCCGTCCTCGGCGACGCCCTCGATCAGAACGCGCTTGCCGGGATCGAGGATGCCCTGGCCGTGCAGCGAATTGACCCGGATCTTCTCGCAGCCGAGAATCCTTGCGAACGCCCCGCCCGGCGTCAGCTCGACGTCATGGCGGTCGGCGAACACCACGGTCGGATCGGGGTGAATCTCGCCGTTCTCGAGCCGGGGCATGCGATGGTTCATGCGGCCCGGGATCTCGCGGATCTCGGGATGCAGCGAGCCGCCGAAGGCGACGTTCATCTCCTGGAGACCGCGGCAGATGCCGAACAGGGGGATGCCGCGGGAGACGCAGGCGACGGAGAGCGCCAGTGCCACCTCGTCGCGGTGGATGTCGTAGGGCTCGTGCTTCTCGCAAGGATCGACGTTGAAACGGGTCGGATGCACGTTCGCGCGGGCGCCGGTGAGAATGATGCCGTCCACGGTATCGAGCAGCGCCGCGATATCCGTGATGTCGGGCGAGCCCGCGAACATCACCGGCAAGCCGCCGGAGACCTCAGCCACGGCGCGCAGGTTTCGCTCGCCGACCATCTGGACCTGAAATCGATTTTCGACGCGATGGGAATTCCCGATCACGCCGACGACCGGCTTTCTCATCTGTCGTTCCGCGCCTCCAGGTAAGAAGATTCCGCCAACATGCCCCTCCGATGGAACAAATTCAACAGAAGGGATCGCGGGACGGCAATGCTATTTTCGCGCAAATACCCGGACTGGAGCGCCGTGGCAGGCCGGGCGGCGGCGAGTCCGATCGCTCGGAGGGGACTTACAGCCCGGCGTTGGCGGCCAGCGCGCCGATCCGGCGCGTGTCGCGCTTGATCCGCGCCAGGATTTCGCGAAAGAGTGAGCTGGCGCCGCCTCCCTCGAAAAGGACCCAATGTGACGATTCCCAGAGATGAACGGTCCCGGACCCGCACCAACCTGGCTGGGGATCAGGCCTGGGCGATTTCGGTCGGAGGCATCGGCGTCGTGCTGTTCACCGCACTGCTCGCCTTCACCTGGTATTTTGCGGCGACGCTGCTATTGATCTTCACCGGCATGCTGCTAGGCCTCGGCCTCAACGCGCTGGTCCATGCGCTCGGCCGCCGGGTTCACCTGCCCCACTCGGTCCGACTTGCGATCGTCTGCGTCGCGCTTGCCCTGCTTCTCGCAGGCATCGCCTATTTGGGCGGCGCCACCATTGCCGAGCAGGCCTCGCTGCTGAGCAAGACCATCAAGTCGCAGATCGTCAATGTCAGGTCCTTCCTCGAGAACCACGGCATCGACACCAGCTACTTCGATCTCGGCAATGCTGCGTCGGACTCCTCCGCCAATACTTCGTCGGAGGCGACATCCCCGCCAGCGGCGCCCTCGCGCGGCCCCTTGCCCAGCGCCGGCGCGCTCGCCTCCAGCGGCGGGGCGATCGTCAGCCAGACCTTCAAGCTGCTGCTCGGCACCATTCACGGCGTCGGCAACATCTTCATCGTGCTGTTCCTGGGCCTCGCCTTCGCCGCCCAGCCCGGCGTCTATCACGACGGCCTGCTGTTCCTGGCACCGGCGAGGCACCGCACGCGTGTCGCCCTCGTCATCGACCGTATCAGCGAAACGCTGGAGCGCTGGCTGATCGCCCAGATCGTCGTCATGATCGCGGTCGGCGTCGTGACCTGGATCGGGCTTGCGATCATCGGCATCCCCGGCGCGTTCATCTTAGGGATCCAGGCGGGCCTGCTCGCCTTCATCCCCACCGTCGGAGCCATCATCGCCGGCGTCATCGTGGTGCTGGCAAGCCTCGCCTCGGGCTGGATCCCGGCCTTGTCGGCCTTTCTCCTCTTCATGGGCGTTCACGCCATGGAGAGCTACGTGCTGACGCCGATCCTGCAGCGGCAGGCGCTCGACATCCCGCCGGCCACGCTGTTCGCGTTCCAGATCTTGCTCGGCGTCGTGTTCGGCATCTGGGGCCTCGCGCTGGCGCTGCCGCTGGTCGCCATCGCCAAGGTCATGATCGACCACTTCAAGACCTATGAGGCGCCGCCGCTCGCCGAGGCGGCGTAGAGCATGATCCGGACAAGCGCGCAGCGGTTTTCCTTCGCGACAAACGCGAAACGCGTTTGCGCGGAGATCATGCTCCAGAAATAGAGCCGCTCAGGTCGTCAGCACGGTCTCGGTGTGCTCGACCTCGGGGGGCGAGGCAAAATACTGGCCGACGAGGCCGCGCCATTCGGTGAAACTCTCCGAGCCGCGGAAGTCGACGGTGTGGTTCTCCAACGTCGCCCACTTCACCATCAGCCGGTAGCGCTGCGGCTTCTCGATGGATTTGTGCAATTCGAAGCCGTGAAACCCCTTGGAACCGCCGAAGGCGGCCTTGGCCTTGGCGACGGCCGCCTCGAAATCCTTCTCGCTGCCCGGCTTGACGTCGATTTGCGCGATCTCGGTGATCATCGGTTTCCACCTTTTCATTCGATCGGCGTGTCTACCGCAGACGGCGACAAAGAAAAAGGCGCCGCGACGGCGCCTAGCTCCCTGGAATATGCAGGTCTCTTGAATGCAGGCCTGTCAGGCGAGCAGCAACACGGTGCCCGCAACGATGAACACGCAACCGACGAACATTGCGAACGGCCAATAGCTGCGGTGCTGGCCATAGCGCCCCTGCGCGCGACGCTCGGCGATCAGCGCCGTCTCGTATTCATCGGCGGTCGAGAAGAGACAGGCGAAGCCTCCGCGTGCGGAGGCCGCGGCGGCTTCGAGCGACATCAGGGTGATTTGCGGATTCTGTCGACGGATCGATTCCATGGCCGCAATGGTATGGAATCGAACGGTAAACAGAGGATTACCGCAAGGCCCTGCGATCAGGCGGTGGCCGGACGCGCCTGCGGCGCGCCGATCCGTGCCGCGCTCTGGCGGCGCCAGTTCTCCAGCGACAGTGGCAGCTCCTCGGCCGCCTCGACGCGGTTACGGCCGCCGCGCTTGGCCTGGTAGAGCGCGGTGTCGGCCGAGGCCAGCAGCACTTCGAGCTCGGTGCCGGCCGGACCGCCGGCGACGCCGATGCTGACCGTGGTGTCGACCGGGCCCTCGTCGACCACGACGCCGGAGGTCTCGAACGCTTCGCGCACGCGCTCGGCGACCAGCACGCCCTCCTCCAGCGAACACGGCAGGAGCGCGGCGAACTCCTCGCCGCCGATGCGGCCCGAGAGGTCGGAGATGCGCAAATTGCTGACGACGACGGTGGAGAACAGCTTCAGCATCTCGTCGCCGGCGGGATGGCCGAAGCGGTCGTTGATCGACTTGAAGTGGTCGATGTCGAAGATCATCACGGTCACGGGCCGCCCGGCCTTGGCCTCGCGCTCGATCACGCGCGCGCAGGCTTCCGAGAAGCCGCGGCGGTTGAGCATGCCGGTCAAAGGATCGGTGGACGCTGCGGTCCGATGCGCGGTGACGGTGCGCTCCGACACCAGCATGAAGATGACGAATACGGTGCCGACGGCGTAGAGCACGAGTTCGACCGCGAACACAGTCACCCAGATGCTCGATGAAAAGCCGGCATCATGCGGGCGCAAGAAGCTGCCGATCAGGATCGGCAGCATCAACACGCAGCCGTGCATCACCGGAATCACGAAGGCGGGCCAGCGCCGTTGCAGGCTCTTGCGCCGTTCGGTCCAGAGCTCGCTCGCAGTCAGCGCCGCGTACACCGAGACGATGCCGGCACCGAGGAGCATGCGCAGCATGGACGCGGCGGGATCGAGCAGCGTCGCAGCAGTGACCCAGGCGAGCGCACCGAGCACGAGACCGGGCCAGTTCGGCTTGCGGCCGTGGAAGACGCGCGCCGCATTCCACACCATGCCGCAGGCGACGAAACCGACGGCGTTCAGCGCAAGATAAATATGGGGACCCAGCCTGTCGCCCGCCGCGGTCCACAGCGCGACCGAGGCGGCACCGAGCAGATAGGCGGTGCCCCACCATTTCAGCGCGGGGCTGTTCTCCTGCTTGCCGAAAAACACCATCATGGCGCCGAGCAGTGCGGCAACCATGGTGGCGACCAAATAGAGCGTGATGCTATCGAGCGACATCATGTCGGCCCCCTCTAGAACATAGCAGTTACGCGATCGGAACATCCGATTTGCGCGCCCTTCCGAAAGGCGACGCTAGGTCCGGCGAGTTCCATTCAGGTTTTCGCGGATCCCTAAGTTTTCGGGAAACAAGCCATCAATTTGCATACAAACGAACAGCAAAAAGGGCGCTGAAATCAGCGCCCTTTTGCATCTCATTGAAGCCGCTTTCGCGGCGAATGCGACAAAAGCGATTAACGCTTCGAGAACTGGAAGGAGCGGCGGGCCTTGGCCTTGCCGTACTTCTTGCGCTCGACCACGCGCGAGTCGCGCGTGAGGAAGCCGCCCTTCTTGAGCACGCCGCGCAGCTCCGGCTCGAAATAGGTGAGCGCCTTGGAGATGCCGTGACGGACCGCGCCGGCCTGGCCGGACAGGCCGCCGCCGGCGACGGTGCAGATCACGTCATACTGGCCCGAACGCTGGGCCACCGAGAACGGCTGCTCGATCATCATGCGCAGCACGGGACGGGCGAAATAGACCTCGACCTCGCGCGAGTTGACGGTGACCTTGCCGGCGCCCGGCTTGATCCAGACGCGGGCGACCGCGTCCTTGCGCTTGCCGGTGGCATAGGCGCGGTTGAACTTGTCGACCTTCTTCTCGTGCTTGGGCGCCTCGGGCGCTGCCGCCGTCTTGAGCTGCGAGAGCTGGTCGAGCGACTGGATGGATTCGGCCATGTTATGCGGCCCTCGTGTTCTTGCGGTTCAACTTGGCGATATCGATCTTCTCGGGCTGCTGCGCCTCGTGCGGATGATCGGCCCCGCCGTAGACGCGGAGGTTGCCCATCTGCACGCGGCCGAGCGGGCCACGCGGGATCATGCGCTCGACGGCCTTCTCGAGCACGCGCTCGGGATGACGGCCCTCGAGGATCTGGCGCGCGGTGCGCTCCTTGACGTGGCCGACATAGCCGGTGTGCTTGTAGTAGGTCTTCTGCTCGCGCTTGCGACCGGTGAGGACCGCATGCTGCGCGTTGATGATGATGACGTTGTCGCCGCAATCGACGTGCGGGGTGTAGGTCGGGAGGTGCTTGCCGCGGAGCCGCATGGCGACAATGGTGGCGAGACGGCCGACGACCAGACCCTTGGCGTCGATCAGCACCCACTTCTTCGTCACCTCGGCCGGCTTTGCCGAAAAGGTTTTCATGTCAGAATTTCCGTGAGGGAGACATCGGCGCGAACACCGCACCGGACTGCGCGGTTTTCTAGAGAAGAGACGCGCAACGGTCAATGCCCAATGGCGGAAATTACTTTCGTAAAATCAATTACTTAAAATTACGGTGTTATAATACCCGCAAAAAGTTCAAACATTTGGAATGGAATAGGTCGAGGTGACATGGGCAATCGGATCGGGGGAGGTGCCGGACAGCAGCTTCACTTCTCCGACTGCCAACCGCTTGCCGAGCTTGAGCAGCCGCGCCTCGGCCAGCACGTCCTGCCCAGGCTGGCCCTTGCGCAGGAAGTTGATGTTGAGATTGGTGGTGACCGCGAGCCCGACCGGGCCGATGGCGGACAGCAGCACCACGTACATGGCGAAATCGGCAAGCGCCATCAGCGTCGGGCCGGATACGGTTCCGCCCGGCCGAAGCATCTTCTCGCTGAAACGCTGCCGCAACAGGCAGGTCTGACCATCCGCGCTTTCAATGGTGATGTCGTCGCCGCTGAACGCCTGGGGAAATTCGACGCGAAGGAACTGCTCCACGTCCGCCACGCTCATTTTCGCTAACGCCATGCTGTTTCCCACCCTCGCTTCATGTCCCCTGTTACATTAAGTTATCTGCGTCATCCAAATGCAATAATCTAACGGAAACGCTTCGATGTCCGGCCAGGCAGCCCGCGCTCCCTCCCCGCAACCGCCGATCCTGCTGCGCGAGACCGCGGGCCCCATCGCCGTCCTCACATTGAACCGGCCAGTCGCGCGCAACAGCCTGTCGGCCGCGATGATCGCCACCCTGCATGCCGAGCTCGACGAGATCCGCGACGACAAGGCCGTCCGCGGCGTAGTGATCGCGGCCAATGGTCCCGCGTTCTCCGCTGGCCACGACATGAAGGAGCTCACCGCACGCCGCACCGATCCGGATCGCGGCCGCGCCTTCTTCGCCGAGATGATGAACGCCTGTAGTGCGATGATGCAGGCGATCGTGCACCTGCCGAAGCCGGTGGTCGCCGCCGTCCAGGGCATCGCGACCGCGGCCGGCTGCCAGCTCGTCGCGAGCTGCGATCTCGCGATCGCCTCCGAGGTGGCGAGCTTTGCGACGCCCGGCGTCGACATCGGCCTGTTCTGCTCGACGCCGATGGTGGCGCTGTCACGCAACGTGCCGCGCAAGCAGGCGATGGAGATGCTGCTGACGGGCGAGCCGATTCCCGCCGTGCGTGCCCGCGAGATCGGGCTCGTCAATCGCGTCGTTCCCGCCGGCACCGAGCGCGAGGCCGCGATTGCGCTGGCGCAGAAGGTTGCGTTGAAATCCGCCTACACGATCAAGCTCGGCAAGGAGGCGTTCTACCGCCAGGCCGAGATGAGCCTTGCGGACGCCTATCGCTATGCGGCAGAGGTGATGACCGAGAACATGATGGCGCGCGACGCCGAGGAAGGCATCGGCGCGTTCATCGAGAAGCGCACGCCGACATGGCGGGATGAGTGACCCCGTCATTGCGAGCGCAGCGGAAGCAATCCAGAACCTCTCCGCGGTGACAGTCTGGATTGCTTCGCTGCGCTCGCAATGACAACGAGAAAAGACGAGCGATGAACCACGACGCCTATCCCGACAATTACATCCGCGGCATCCTCAACAGCGTGAAATCGATCGCGATGGTCGGCGCCTCGCCGGTCAACGTGCGGCCTAGCTATTTCGCGTTCAAATATCTGGCGCAGCGCGGCTACGACATGATCCCGATCAACCCCGGCCATGTCGGCAAGGAGCTGCTCGGAAAGCCGTTCGTCGCCTCGCTCTCCGACCTCGGCCGTCCCGTCGACATGATCGACATCTTTCGCAATTCCAGACACATCATGCCTGTCATCGAAGAGGCGCTCACGCTCGATCCGCTGCCGAAAGTGATCTGGATGCAACTCGGCGCGCGCGACGATGCCGCGGCGGCAAAGGCGGAGTCGGTCGGCATCAAGGTGGTCATGAACCGCTGCCCGAAGATCGAGTATGGCCGGCTGTCGTCCGAAATCTCCTGGATGGGCGTGAATTCGCGCACGCTCAGCTCGAAGCGGGCGCCGGCACCGACGCAGGGCATGCGGCTATCCCTCAATCGGACGAGTGTCGGCGGCGGCGATACCGCAGCATCGGACCGCGCCGCGAAAAACAAGAGCGAACAGAGCTGACGCACTTGCGAAGGATTTCTTTCGCGAACGCGACAATGCGCAGCACGATCATTCCGATGTGAAGCCGCGCCTTGACGGCAGGCGCGGCGCCGATCAGCATGCCGCGCGATTTCAGACCACGAGAAACAGGACGCCCAAATGAGCGATCGCCTTCCGGGATTTTCGACTCTTGCCGTGCATGCCGGTGCGCAGCCCGACCCCACCACCGGTGCGCGCGCAACGCCGATCTATCAGACGACGTCCTTCGTCTTCAACGACGCCGACCATGCCGCCTCGCTGTTCGGGCTGCAGGCGTTCGGCAACATCTATACCCGCATCGGCAATCCGACCAATGCCGTGCTCGAAGAGCGCGTCGCCGCGCTTGAAGGCGGCACGGCCGCGCTTGCAGTGGCCTCGGGCCATGCAGCGCAGGTCGTGGTGTTGCAGCAATTGCTGCAGCCCGGCGACGAGTTCATCGCCGCGCGAAAGCTCTATGGCGGCTCGATCAACCAGTTCACGCACGCCTTCAAGAGTTTCGGCTGGAATGTGGTATGGGCCGATCCCGACGACATCGCGAGCTTCGAGCGCGCGGTGACGCCGCGCACGAAAGCCATCTTCATCGAGTCCATCGCCAACCCCGCCGGCAGCATCACCGACATCGAGGCGATCTCGACGGTCGCACGCAAGGCGGGCGTACCGCTGATCGTCGACAACACGCTGGCCTCGCCCTATTTGATCCGCCCGATCGACCATGGCGCCGACATCGTCGTGCACTCGCTGACGAAATTCCTGGGCGGCCACGGCAATTCGCTCGGCGGGATCATCGTCGATGCCGGCACCTTCGACTGGTCCACGGGCGGCAAATACCCCATGCTGTCGGAGCCGCGGCCGGAATATCACGGTATCCGCCTGCAGGAGACCTTCGGCAATTTCGCCTTCGCGATCGCCTGCCGCGTGCTCGGCCTGCGCGACCTCGGACCGGCACTGTCGCCCTTCAACGCATTCATGATCCTCACGGGAATCGAGACGCTGCCGCTGCGCATGCAGAGGCACTGCGACAACGCCAAGGCGGTTGCCGAATTTCTTGCCGGCCACCCCGCGGTGGCCTCGGTCAGCTATGCCGGCCTTCCGAGCGACAAGTACAACCAGCTCGCCCGCAAATATGCGCCGAAGGGCGCCGGCGCGGTGTTCACCTTCAGCTTGAAGGGCGGCTATGACGCCGGTGTCAGCCTGGTGTCGAAGCTGCAGCTGTTCTCGCACCTGGCCAATGTCGGCGACACCCGCTCGCTGGTGATCCATCCGGCCTCGACCACGCACAGCCAGCTCGACGACGCCGCCAAAGTGAAGTCCGGCGCCGGCCCCGACGTGGTGCGGCTCTCGGTCGGCATCGAAGACAAGGAAGACCTGATCGCGGATCTGGAACAGGCGCTGGGGGCTTGAACTTGGGGTCGTTCCGGGGCGGTGCAAAGCACCGAACCCGGAACCTCGAGATTCTCAGGTGCGCAATTGCGCACCATAGTTCGGTGCTTCGCACCGCCCCGGAATGACGGCGGCCGTCTTGGCTGCCGTCAGTTAACAGTCATTAACCACATCTGCCCCATACATCGTCTTTGGATCGCCCCTTTTGATTCGGAGCCGACGATGCTGCGCTGGATGGTACCTGCCCTGGCGGCGATGCTGACGGTTTCCAGCACGCTCGCCGCTGATCTGCCGGCGGCGCCGAAGCGGCGCGCCGCCGTGCCGCCGCAGGATCCGGCGCAGGTCTATGTCGAAACCGATCCGGATGCGCTGATCTCGCCGGCCTATGGCATCGGCAGCTACATCCGCAACCTGCCGGGTACGCCGCTGCTGCCGGGCTCCCACGCGCTGCCGGGCTATTACGGCCGCCCATGGAGCTACGATTATCAGGGCGCGTATTACGGCGGGAAGCAGGTCGATTATTTCTGGCGCCTGCCCTACGCGTGCGGCGTTTACGGCTATTGCTGATCTCCGATCAGCCGGGCTGACCGACCGGAACCGCGCGCGGCTGGGCCTGCGCTGATTGCCGCGGCGCCAGCCGTTCGACCTGCATCACCGCAAGCGTCAACACCACGATCGCAACCGCCTGGTGGGCGAGCGCGAGATCGATCGGCACCTGGTTGAGCAGCGTGAGGATGCCGAGCACAGCCTGCAGGCTCACGGCCGCAAACAGCCACAGCGCACCGCTCGCCGCCGACCCTGCGCGCGAGCGCACCGCGTCGATTGCGTGCAGCGCCGCCAGCGCGACCACCAGATAGGCGGTCATGCGGTGCTCGAACTGCACGGTCAGCACGTTGTCGAACATGTTGCGCCACCACGGCGTCTCGAACCACAACCGCTCCGCCGACGGGATGAACGCGCCGTCGATCTGCGGCCAGGTGTTGTAGACGCGCCCGGCGCGCAGGCCGGCGACCAGCGCGCCGAAATAGATCTGCACGAAGGTCACGACGAGAAGCAGCGCGCTCGTGAGCCGCAGCCGTGCCGGCGCCGAGATCTGGGGCCGCTCCTTGAGCCGCCGCACCGTCCAGACGATCCCGGCGAAGATCAGAAGCGCGAGCACCAGATGTGTCGCCAGCCGATATTGCGAGACCTCGACCCGCCCGGTCAGGCCCGAGGCGACCATCCACCAGCCGACCGCACCCTGCAGACCGCCGAGCGCGAACAGCAGCCACAGCCGCCGCTTCAACTCGCCCGACAGGCCGCCGCGCCAAAGGAAAAACAGGAACGGCAAGAGATAAGCGATACCGATGAAACGCCCGAGCAGCCGGTGGCTCCACTCCCACCAGAAGATCTCCTTGAACTCGGACAGGCTCATCCCGGCGTTGAGCTCGCGATATTGCGGGATCTTCTTGTAGGCCTCGAACGCCTCGGCCCACGCCGCTTCCGACAGCGGCGGAACACTGCCCGTGACCGGTTTCCATTCGACGATCGAGAGCCCGGATTCCGTCAGCCGCGTCGCGCCACCGACCAGCACC
This sequence comes from Bradyrhizobium sp. R2.2-H, assembly GCF_004346455.1. Lineage (NCBI taxonomy): Bacteria > Pseudomonadati > Pseudomonadota > Alphaproteobacteria > Hyphomicrobiales > Nitrobacteraceae > Bradyrhizobium > Bradyrhizobium sp. R2.2-H. The sequence goes on along the minus strand of NZ_SMBR01000002.1, from coordinate 478,358 downwards.
ATCAGTGCGATCAGCGCGGCCACTGCGATCAGCCACCAGCGCACGGCGCGATGCGGTTCGGACGGGGTGGAAATCGTCGTCATTCGGAGCAAAAACCAGGCTTGAACCGGACTGCGTGCCCCTTATAGTCCCCCGCTCTCTCAGTGCAAGTTACGCGAAAGCAGCAAGCTCCCGCCATGACGATCCGCACCCGCAAGTTCCTCGGCGCCATCCTGCTCCTGGTGCTGGCCACCGTCTGGTCCCTGCTCGGCATGGCGGCCGCGCAGATGCCGTGGATCGCCGAGTCCGGCTGGCGGCAGGCGATCTACTATGTCGTGGTCGGCATGGGCTGGGTGCTGCCCGCGATGCCGATCGTCAGCTGGATGCAGCGGCCCGACCGCGTCAAGTCCACGCGTTAAGTCCGGCCCATCACGCTGCCAGTCGGTTTCACCGGCGCAAAGGCGACACCCGACGCCAGCACGCGCATCATCCGCAGCGAACGCACTCGTCCGTCCCAGGAAATCCGCGGCAGCGCGCGCAGATTGGTGCGCCCCTCCGCGTCCACGATGCCCGGGATCGTCGACACAGCGCTGGCAAATCCGGCCTCCTCCGCCATCACGACGTGGCTGCGCCGAAACGAAGAGCGATCGCCGAACGGGAAAGCGAAATGCCTGATTTCGCGCCCAAAAGCCGCTTCCGCGACGGCCTTGCCCATCGTCATCTCGCGCAGCGCGGCGGCATCCTTCATGTTGGCGAGAACGGGATAGTCGACGGTCGCGCTGCCGATCGTCACGAGCGGATCGGCAGCCAGCTTCGCCAGGTCCTCCCAACCCATCGACGCCTCGCGCGAGAGCGTGGCGAGGTCGACCCTGTAGCGCGTGCAGAGATCGGCAATCGCGGCCGACAGTTCCGCTGGCGGCAACGAGCGCAGCCAGCTCTCCAGATACGAAAACAGCGCCCGCTTCTCGGCATTGTCGGCGACGGTGAAACGCTGCTCCCGGTCGCCCATCATCAGGCTGATCCGGCTCTCGCGCGCGATCACCTGTTCGAGACCGAGCCACCAGGCTTCGCCGACGCCGTCGGGAAAGGCGGTGGGCACGTAGATCGTGAAGGGTACGGCATGGCGCGTCAGCACCGGATAGGCGAAGTTGATGAAGTCCCTGGGCGCACCATCGAAGGTCAGCGCCACGAAACGACGCTTCTCCGGCAGCGTCACGGCGCGCCGGCAGACCTCGTCCATGCCGAGGAAATCGTACCTCCACCGCTTCAGCGCACGAATCGCGCGGTCGAGAAATTGCGGCGTGATCTCGTTCGCGCGCAGCGGCTGAAATCCGCGCCGCCGCGGCCGCACATGCGCAAAGCGCAGGATGACGCCGGCACCGCGACTGTGCAGCATGGCCCGGCCAGTGAACCAGGCCAATTCAAGGCGCAGCCGTTCCAGCCAACTGTCGTCGGATGCCAAATTCCCGCCCTTCGCGCTCGCCGGCGCCCGTTCCCCTCTCCCATCGTCATTACCCTTTGTTGACCTTTGTTTGCAAAGGTCGGCCACAGGCCGAAATACGTATTTTAGATTTCTCGACAGGTTTCGCGAATGACCATGGCTGCGGCGATGCAAAGCCGGACGGCAGAAGCGCCAGCGCGGTCGAGAGCGAGCCGTATCGCGCAGGTCGATATCGTCACCGATCTCGCCGAGGCCGGGGCGAGCTGGCGTGCCTTCGAGGCGAACGGCCATCTCTTCACGCCCTACCAACGCTTCGACCTGCTCAGCCCGTGGCAACGCCTGGTGGGCGCCCATGAAGGCGCGCGGCCGTTCATCGTGATCGCCCGCGACGCCGAGCGCCGCCCGCTGCTGCTACTGCCGCTCTCGCACCGCCAAAGCCACGGCGTGCGCACGGCCTGCTTCATGGGCGGCAAGCACACGACCTTCAACATGGGCCTGTGGAACGCCGAGTTCGCGGCACAGGCCGCCATCGCCGATCTCGACGCACTGCTTGCGCCGCTGCGAGAGCATCTCGACGTGCTCGTGCTGACGCAGCAGCCGCAGCGCTGGCACGACCAGCAGAACCCGTTTGCGCTACTGCCGCGACAGAGCGCGATCAACGGCTGTCCGCGGCTGGTGATGGAGCCTGGCGGCCCGCCGGCATCGCGGATCAGCAACTCGCTCCGCCGCCGCCTCAAGAGCAAGGAAAAGAAGCTTCAGTCGCTCGCCGGCTATCGCTATCACCTGGCAACGTCGGACGCGGACATCAGCCGGCTGCTCGACTGGTTCTTCCGCGTCAAGCCGGTGCGGATGGCGGAACAGAAGCTCCCGAACGTCTTCGCAGAGCCCGGCGTCGAACAGTTCGTCCGCAGCGCCTGCCTTGCGCCGCGCAGCGAAGGCCGTGTCATCGACATCCATGCGCTGGAATGCGACGAGGAGGTGATCGCGATCTTCGCCGGCGTCGCCGACGGCGAGCGCTTCTCGATGATGTTCAACACCTACACGATGTCCGAGCACGCCCGCTACAGCCCGGGCCTGATCCTGATGCGCTACATCATCGATCGCTGTGCCGAACACGGCTACCGCTCGCTCGACCTCGGCATCGGCTCGGACGAGTACAAGCGAATGTTCTGCAAGGACGACGAGGAGATCTTCGACAGCTTCGTGCCCCTGACCTCCCGCGGCAAGCTCGCGGCGATGGCGATGTCCTCACTCAGCCACGGCAAGCGGCTGGTGAAGCAGAATCAGATGCTGTTCGACATGGCCCGGCGGCTGCGGCAGGCGTTCGGGTAAGCCCTCTCCGCGAACGTCGATATCGTAGATTCCGAGTGCGCGGAGAGAGAGAGCGAAAAGCCTACGCAGCCACCACGCGCGGCGCTTCCATCGCATCCGACGGCTGCACCGGCTTGCTCAGCATCGTCACCTCGCTGAAGCCGACCTCCCTCAGCTGCTCGCACATCAGCGTGCGGGCATCAGGTGCCATCGACGCATCGGGCACCACGACGGCGCGGGCATGCGCCGTCAGCAGTTCGGCCGGAAGATCGGAGGCGCTGCCGGCATCGATGAGCACGTGGTCGTAGGCGCGCAGCAGCGCGTCGATCGCGAGCGCCACGCGCGGCGATTGCAGCAGGCTGCGGTCGAAGCCGGGACGGCCGGCCATGACCAGATGCAGCCGCGAGAGCTTGTCGCGGGTGATGACTTGCGCGAACGAGGCCTCACCCTGCATCAGTTCGGCCAGGCCCGGCGCCGAAGCATCGACGGACACCGCGGCGATCGTCGGCGAGGACGCGGCGAGATCGACGACGACGACGCGGGCATCGCGCGCCAGGTGCCGGGCGAGCGTCAACGTCGACAGCGTGATGGCTTCGCCGGGCGCAGTGCCGAGCACCGTGACCTTCTTCGCCGCCGCGCCCGCGGCACGCAGGCGGTCGGCGAGCTGCTCGATCTCGGCGAACTCGGTCACAGCGGCATCGGCCGGGATCTCCGGCTGAAGCGGCGCCGGCTCTTCCGTGACGGGTTCGACGACCGGCTCCATCACCACTTCTTGCCGAGCCACCGCCGGCTCCCGCCGAACCGCTGCCGGCGCGAACACGGCTGCCGCGCGCGGCGCGGTCTGGCGCAACAGCTCACCGGTGACGACGACACCGGACGAAAGCAGCAGCGTCGCGATGGTCGCGATCAGCACGATCGGCAGCTTCTTGGGATAGGCCGGCGTGTTCGAGACGATGGCGCGCGAGATGATGCGGCCGTCCGTCGGCGCGGTATCGATGGTCTCGCGGGTATTGGCTTCGCGGTACTTGGCCAGATAGGTCTCGAGCAGGTCGCGCTGCGCCTTGGCTTCGCGCTCCAGGGCGCGGAGCTGGACGTCCTGGCCGTTGGTCGAGGCCGCCTGCTTCTTGAGCTGCTCGAGGCTCACGGTCAGGCCATCGACCCGGCCGCTGGCGATCCGGGCGTCGTTTTCGAGCGAGCGCGAGATCTTGGCCGCTTCGTCGCGGATTTGATTGTCTAGGTCGCCAAGCTGCGCCTTCAGCTCCTTGATCCGTGGGTGATTGCCGAGCAGCGTGGACGACTGTTCGGCGAGCTGCGCGCGCAGCGTCACCCTCTGCTCCGACAGCCGGCGCATCAATTCGGAGTTCACGACCTCGGACGCCTCGATCGGCTTGCCGCTCTGGAGCATCTCCTTGATCAGCCGCGCCTTGGATTCCGCATCCGCCTTCATCGAGCGCGCATTGTTGAGCTGGGTGTTCACCTCGCCCATCTGCTGGTTGGACAGCGTGGTGTTGTTGGTCCCGACGAACAGGCTCGACTTGGAGCGGAAGTCCTCGACCCTGGCCTCGGCCTCCGAGACCTTCTTGCGCAGGCTCTCGATCTCGCCGGCCAGCCACTGGCTGGCGTTCTTGGCCTGCTCCTGGCGCACGCTCTGCTGGAGCACGAGATAGCCGTCGGCGATCGAATTGGCGACGCGGGCGGCAAGCTCGGAATCGGCGGACTGGAATTCGATCACGATCACGCGCGACTTGTCGACCGCGTAGGCCTGGAGGCGTTCGTAGTAAGCATCGAGCACGCGCTCTTCCGGCGTCATCGAGAACGGATCGCGGGCGATACCGATGAGCGCGGCAAGCGACTTCAGAGGCGAGACGCCTTGCAGCACCGGGTCGAATTCGGGGCGTTCCGCAAGCTTGTTCTTCTTGATGATCTCGCGCGCGAGATCGCGCGACAACACCAGCTGCACCTGGCTGGTGACCGCCTCGGCGTCGAGCGCCTGTCGCTCCTCGGTGCGGTCGCTGTTCGGGCGCAGGAACACGTTCTCGCGGCCGTCGATCAGGATGCGGGCTTCAGACTTGTAGCGCGGCGTGACGAGATTGACGACAGCAAGGGACGCAACGAGCGCCAGCACCGTCGGCACGATGATCCAGCTGCGCTTGCGCGCCAATGCCGCTCCAAGCGCGCGCAGGTCGATGTCGCCGGATTCGACTTGTGCCGGCTTCGTGACGACGGGCGCAGGGCCCGCTTCAACCTCGGCTTCGATCTTGGGCTCGATCTTGGGCTCGATCTTGGCCTCGACCTTGGGCGCAGGCTTGGGTCTGGACTTCGAGACTGCCCGCTCGATCACCGCCTTGGCCTTGCTGTCACGCCAGAACGCTAAACGCATCGAACACTCCCGCAGGGCAACGCTGCGACTCTACCTCAACCGAGGCGATTACACTCCATTAAGGTTGCCGCTGGGTTAATCGCGACGGACGGCGGCCGGCCACGCGCGCTCGTCACCGTTTGTTAACCACGAGGACCCTTAATCCCTCACGATTATTTCGTGAGAATTGTTCGGCAGTCGCCGGCGAGCTGGTTTCTAACATGTCCCCTTCTCCCGACCGGCCACTTCGCATCCTGCACGCCGTGCGTGCTCCGGTCGGGGGTATCTTCCGCCACATCCTCGACGTCGCCAACGGCCAGGTCGACCGCGGCCATCATGTCGGCATTCTCGCCGACAGCCTCACCGGCGGGGAGCGAGCGGACAAGGCGCTTGCCGAGCTCGCGCCTCGGCTGAAGCTCGGCGTGCACCGGCTCGCGATCCGCCGCGAGCCGTCGCCCGACGATGTCCTGGTATGGCTTCGCATGCGGCGCCTGATCGCCACGCTCAAGCCCGATGTGATGCACGGCCACGGCGCCAAGGCCGGCGCCTTCATCCGCATGCGGCGGCGCTCCGACGACACCATCCGCATCTACACCCCGCATGGCGGTTCGCTGCACTATCCCCTCAACACCTTCAAGGGCGAGTTCTACGCACGGCTCGAGCGCGCGCTGATGGATTCGACCGACCTGTTCCTGTTCGAGAGCGCATTTGCCCGCGACACCTATCAACGCATCGTCGGCACGCCCAAGGGCGTGGTGCGTTGCGTCTTCAATGGCGTCACCCCCGAGGAGTTCGAGCCTGTCGTAACGGCCGACGATGCCACCGACCTCGCTTATGTCGGCGAGTTCAGGCACATCAAGGGCGCGGATCTGCTGGTCGATGCCGTAGCGCAGCTGCATGCGGGCGGCAGGAAGGTCACGCTGACGCTCGGCGGCGACGGCGAGGAAACGGCGACGCTGAAAGCGCAGGTCGAGAGGCTCGGCCTCTCCAACGCCATCCGCTTCATCGGCCACGTCAAGCCGCGCTACGGCTTCTCCAAGGGGCGGCTGCTGGTCGTCCCCTCGCGCGGCGATTCCATGCCTTACGTCGTGATCGAGGCGGGTGCCGCCGGTATTCCGATGATCGCATCCCGCATCGGCGGCATTCCCGAGATCTTCGGCGCCGACAGCCCCGCTTTGTTTGCACCGAGCAATCCCGAGGCCATGGCGGAGGCGATCGCCGCAGCGCTGGACGATCCGCAAACGACCGCGCAGCGCGCGGCGTCCTTGCGCGAGCGCATCTCGGCACATTTCTCGCAAGCCGCGATGGTCGAGGGCGTGCTCGCCGGCTATCGCGACGCATTTACCGAACACTAACCATTCTTAAGTCCCGCTTTAGAGAATCTTCCGATTTGTTCGATAGTCCAAGGTCCAGGGGACGCTCGCCCGGGCGCTCAACGCCGTGCCGCGGGCTTTGGAATGGACGTGGACGCCCGTGGAACCGCTCAACGCACGCTCGATGCTCGACGCCGCGACCAGCGCTGCGGCGAAGCCCGCTGACCAATCTTTCGTCGAGCGCCGTCGCCGGCTCTCGCCGGCAGCGCTCGAAGTCGTCAACCAGAAGGTCTCCCGCGCCTATTCGCCGGTCGTGATCACCGGTTTCGTCCGTCTGGCCGATTTCGTGCTGCTGAGCCTCGTCGGCATTGCGCTCTATGTCGGCTATGTCATGCCGCTCTCCGGCGCCTTCAGCTGGATCTATCCCGCCGAGGTCGTCGCCGTCGCGGTCGCCGCCGTGGTCTGCTTCCAGGCCGCCGACATCTACCAGGTGCAGCTGTTCCGTGGTCAGCTCCGGCAGATGACCCGGATGATCTCGTCCTGGTCCTTCGTCTTCCTGCTGTTCATCGGCATCTCCTTCTTCGCCAAGTACGGCAGCGAAATCTCGCGGCTCTGGCTTGCCGCCTTCTACTTCCTCGGACTCGCCGCGCTGATTGCCGAGCGTCTGGTGCTGCGCGCGCTGGTGCGTGGCTGGGCGCGCCAGGGCCGGCTCGACCGCCGGACCATCATCGTCGGCTCCGACAGCAACGGCGAGCAGCTGGTCGAGGCGCTGAAGGCGCAGGAAGACTCCGACATCCACGTGCTCGGCGTGTTCGACGACCGCAACGACAGCCGCGCGCTCGACACCTGCGCCGGTGCGCGCAAGCTCGGCAAGGTCGACGACATCGTCGAGTTCGCCCGCCGCACCCGCGTCGACCTCGTTCTGTTCGCGCTGCCGATCTCGGCGGAAACGCGCATCCTGGAGATGCTGAAGAAGCTCTGGGTGCTGCCGGTCGACATTCGCCTGTCCGCGCACACCAACAAGCTGCGCTTCCGTCCCCGCTCCTATTCCTATCTCGGCGAGGTGCCGACGCTGGACGTGTTCGAGGCGCCGATCACCGACTGGGATCTGGTGATGAAGTGGCTGTTCGACCGTCTCGTCGGCAGCCTCGCGCTGCTCGCAGCGCTGCCGGTGATGGGACTGGTGGCGCTGGCGGTGAAGCTCGACAGCCCCGGCCCGGTGCTTTTCCGCCAGAAGCGTTTCGGCTTCAACAACGAGCGCATCGACGTCTACAAATTCCGCTCGATGTACCACCATCAGGCCGATCCGACCGCTTCGAAGGTCGTGACCAAGAACGATCCGCGCGTCACCCGCGTCGGCCGCTTCATCCGCAAGACCAGCCTCGACGAGCTGCCGCAGCTCTTCAACGTGGTGTTTTCAGGCAATCTCTCGCTGGTCGGCCCGCGGCCGCATGCGGTGCAGGGCAAGCTCCAGAGCCGCCTGTTCGACGAAGCCGTCGACGGCTATTTCGCCCGTCACCGCGTCAAGCCGGGCATCACCGGCTGGGCCCAGATCAACGGCTGGCGCGGCGAGATCGACAACGAAGAGAAGATCCAGAAGCGCGTCGAGTTCGACCTGTACTACATCGAGAACTGGTCGGTGCTGTTCGACCTCTACATCCTCCTGAAGACGCCGATCTCGCTGCTGACCAAGAACGAGAACGCGTATTGAGTTTCCGTCATGCCCCGCCTTGTGCGCAATTGCACACTGGGGCGGGGCATCCAGTACGCCGCGGCGCCAGCTGTTCTCTCCAATGGGCGCCGCGGAATACTGGATCGCCCGGTCAAGCCGGGCGATGACAGCGGTATGAGTAGCGTACGAGTAGCGTGAGCGTGTGATGGCGTATGCGGCGACAGCCGGTGAAGTGAACGTTGCCGCACCGGCTGCCCCCGGCGTGCTGGCGCTGCAGCGCGCGCTGGTGTGGCTGGTCGGCGCCTCCGGCGCGATCGTCTTCATCGAGCCCAGCCCCTACGAGATCGCGACGCTGCTCGCGACGATCGTCTTCTTCGCCACCGGCCTGCGCCTGAAGCTCGTGCTGATGCCGCTCGTGCTGATGCTGGTCCTGCTCAATGTCGGCTACACCATCAGCGCGATCCCGCTGTTCGAGCAGTCCGCGGTGGTGACCTGGATCGCGACCTCCTGGTACATGGCTGTGACCGTGGTGTTCTTCGCGATGGTCATTTCGGAGGACACTGCGGCGCGGCTCGACATGCTGCGCCGGGGTCTCGTGGCGGGCGCGATGGTCGCCTCCCTGTTGGCGGTCGCCGGCTACTTCCACCTGGTTCCCGGCGGCAACGACCTCCTGACGCTCTACGGACGCGCGCGCGGCACGTTCAAGGACCCCAACGTGCTCGGCGCCTTCCTGATCCTGCCGGCGCTGTTCGCGCTTCAGAGCGTGGTCTCGGACAAGTTCGGCAAGGCGTCCCGCAACGTCATCGCTTTCGGTATCATGTCGCTGGCGATCCTGCTCGCCTTCTCCCGCGCCGCCTGGGGCGGATTGGTGCTGACCTCCGCCTTCATGCTGGCGCTGATGGTGCTGACCAGCCGCACCAATGCGCAACGCTCGCGCATCATCGTCATGGCGATCGTCGCCGCGGTGCTTGGCCTCGCGCTGATCGCGGTGCTGCTGTCGTTCGATTCCACCGCCGAGATGTTCAAGCAGCGCGCGAGCTTCGATCAGAGCTATGACGAAGGCCGCTTCGGCCGGTTCGGCCGGCACATCCTCGGCGCGGAGATGGCGCTTGACCTGCCGTTCGGCATCGGCCCCTTGCAATTCCACCGCTACTTCCCCGAGGACACCCACAACTCCTACCTGAACGCCTTCATGTCCGGCGGCTGGCTTTCCGGCGTGTGCTATCCCGCGCTGGTCTTCACCACCGTCATCATGGGCTTCAGGCACATCTTCGTACGTGTACCCTGGCAGCCTGCCTATCTCGCGGTCTTCTCCGCCTTCCTCGGCACCGTCGGCGAAAGCTTCGTGATCGACACCGACCACTGGCGGCACTTCTGGATGATGCTGGGCGCGATGTGGGGCATGATCGCAGCGGCGCAGGCCTACAAGATCAAGGCCGACGGCGAAGCGCCTTCAGCTTGAGATAGGGACGCTCTCTCGAGGCTGACAGCTTCTGGAGCGTCGCGGTTCGGCGCCGCATCATCGCCCAGGATATTCAAATGGACGTTGCGCAAAGGTCTGGTCAGGCATCTGCAATGCTCACTTCCTGTTCGAGCTTCTTGCGCAGCGCCTTGATGAGGCGGCCGGCGGTCTTGATCTCTTCAATCGGGAGACCTTGTACCAGCGAGTTGATCTTGGGGTCATACAGGCGGATGGCAGCGTCGTAGGTCTTCAGTCCCTTGTCAGTCATGACCACGAGATGGGCGCGGCGATGATGTGGATTGGGTTCAAAGGTGACGAGCCCTTCATGGGCCAGGTCATTGACGATACGCTGAACGTTCTGGCGGTTAGCGCCGAGGTCGCGGGCGAGCCAGGCGACCGGCTGCGCACGGTCCGCGCCAACGATCGCCCCCAGAATCTGCCAGCGGGCGCTGGTCAGTCCGAGTGGGGCGACCAAGCGATCGCCCCACGTCAAGGTCAGGTTATTGACCCTGAATAGGTCGAGAACGAGATCGGTCATGGCGTCACCCGCCGGAGATCGCTTGATAGCGCGCATAATGACTCCATAAATCCTGATTGACATTATAATGTCAATTAGGCTATCGCTGGCGCCGACTTTCGACACCATGATGTCATATTGGACCAAACGCGAGAGTTTGTCATGCCCGTGATGCGCCACGCGATCCAGCCTCCCCCACCGAATGCCGTTCTGAGGCCGCCGCTTCTCCGAGGGGCGGGCCCGATTTCTGCGTCGCACGAAGCGGTAGCAGCGGAAATCTTACGTCATGAAACGCGCCCCGCAGAGGGCCGGGTCACGTTCGCAGCGGTCGCATCGCGCCCACCAGTGTCGCCTCGGGGCTCGAACGATAACCATCATCCGGAGAAGGGAAACAGGCCGTGATCAAGATGATTCATCCCATTGCAGGCGGGACCGCGCTTCTCACGATCTCGACTTTCTGGCTCTCTACTGCGTTCAGCGAGCTCTTCGCGTCCCAATCCGCCATCACTGCCGTCAAGACTGCCATACCATGGGGCTTTCTCGTGCTGATCCCTGCGCTTGCGGCGACGGCCGGATCAGGCCTTGCGCTGTCACAGGGGCGGCGAGCCGGCCTGATCGGCGCGAAGATCAAGCGAATGCCGCTGATCGCGGCCAACGGCCTTCTCGTGCTTGTCCCCGCCGCTTTCTTTCTCGCGCACAAGGCCAAGGCCGCCGAGCTCGATGCAGTCTTCTATGCGGTCCAGGCTCTTGAGCTTGTCGCCGGAGCTGCGAACATCACCCTGCTCCTGCTCAACGCGCGAGACGGCTTGAGAATGAAAGCCCGGTCCTGCAACAGGTGAGAAAGGCGAAGGCTCACTTCTCCACCCTGAACGTCAACCCGGCGTGATCGACCAGCCGCTTGATCAGCTTGTGCTGCATCGCCGCGCCCGGCGTCCAGAAGCCGCCCGGAACATCCGTCGCATCACGCAACAAGCAGATCGCACATTCGGAGATCATCTTGGAGGTCGAGCCGTAGCCGGGATCGCGGTCGCCGGTGACGCCGGCGCGAACCTGGCGTCCGTCCGGTGCGATCGCGACGTAGAGCAGATCGAACAAGCCGTTCTCGCGCTCTTCCTTCGACGGGCCCTCGCCCGGCTTCGGCGCGTTCGGGCCGGTCTTCTCGGCGTTGACCGCCATCACGCGCTTGGCGTTGGCTTCGCCCTTCTCTCCGGGACCAGTCAGGACCATCTCGTCGTAGACGAAGTCCTTGCCGTAGGGAAAGCCCATCAGCATGTTGGAACGATGGACGTTGCGGGTGTTGATCAGCGCCATCATGAACGGGGCGGCCCAGGATTGCAGATCCTCCTCGTAAGCCGCCCTGTTGCCCTTCGGCTGCTTCGGGCCGGTGAAATCAGGCGTCAGCGCAAAATGGTCGTTGAGAATGGCGACGAGGCTGAGGTCCTTGGCGACCGCATCGAAGGTCGCCTTCGCACTGGCCGCTGTGCCGCCTGACAGCGTGCCGCGCATGTCGCGCACGCGGCCCTTCACGCGCGCGGCCGGCGCGCCGAACACGCGCCTTGCTTCCTCCTGCACGAAGAACGTGCCGAGCTCGAACGGCACGGAGTCGTAACCGCAGGAGAACACGATGCGCGCGCCGCTGGCCTTGGCCGCCGCCTCGTACTTGTCGATCATCTGCCGCATCCAGACCGGCTCGCCGCAGAGATCGAGATAATCCGTGCCGGTGGCGACGCAGGCCGCGAGCAATTCCTCGCCATAGAGCTGATACGGACCGACCGTCGTGATCACCGACATCGTCCGCTCCGCCATCGCCTTCAGCGACGCCGCATCCGACGCATCCGCCGCGATCAGCGGCGTATCCGCGGGCGCACCGATCGCGTCGCGCACCGATTTCAGCTTGTCGAGGCTGCGGCCCGCCATCGCCCATTTCAGGGACTTGTCGTCCTTGTAGTGCGCCGTCAGATATTCGGCGACGAGCTGGCCGGTGAAGCCGGTCGCGCCGTAGACGACGATGTCGAATTTCGCAGAACTCATGGTCGGCCTTTACTTCTTCGCGTAGCTCACGCCCATGCCGGCACGGACGTCGCTTTGAATGCCATAGGGCGGGATCGGATAGCGCAGGCCGTTCCTGGCCAGCGCCTTCATGCCTTCGACTGCCTTGGCGAGATGCGACGGCTTCAAGGCCATCAGCATCTCCTCGTCCGGCACGCCGCCATAGCGCCGTTCGGCATAGCATGGCAAGGACAGGCTGGGCTCCCCGGTCTTGAGCGCCCGCCCCCAGGAATCCGCGCATGCGGTCTCGCCGACCACGCCCCATTCGAACTTCTTGTAGCCGGTATATTGCAGCCCGTTGATCAGGATGATCATCTGCCCCGGCGTCGCATAGACCAGGCAGATGTCGGGCGGATCGAGCCGGCCGCTCGCCAGCGGACTGACGGCGAGCGCCTGATATTGCCCGAACGGAACCACATCCAGCGCCTCCTGGCGCTTGCGCGCGTCTTCCGCCGTACCATGCCAGACCCCGACATAGTTTTCGCCGGCGAGCCACTTCTCGTCCTGCGGCGCAAGGCCGATCACCGCACGGCATTGGCTACCTACGAGGTCGTCGGCGGTGATGCCGACGGTCCAGCCGAGGCGCGCGGCCATGCTGACGATCTGATCGGTGGTGTGAATTGCGTTCGGACGCCGGATCTTCGGGATCGCCTCCATCTCCGCGACGCTCGCGAACAACTTCATGCCGATCACATTCGTCTTCAGCCGCAGCAGGCTGTTGAGATCGGCGACGAGGCCGGCAAGATCGATCCTCTCTGCGCTCTGCTCCTGCATGGCGGTCCCTCCCGGCCGGCGATCGCCCGCCGTGTGTTGTTGTTTTGCGGTCCTCGTTCTAGTCCTTGCCCGGTCCCGGAAGCAACTCGCCGGTCCGGCCCATCAGACGGTAGACCACGAGGCCGATCCACTCGCGGACGGCGACTTCGGTTCGGCCCAGCCCGTCCGCTCCGACATTGGTGAAGGAAAACAGATCGTCTCGTCCCCCCATCCGCCAGTCCACGGGATAGGCCTCGACGTCAAATCCGGCCTTGCGGAAGATCCCCATCGAGCGCGGCATGTGGAAGGCCGACGTGACCAGGAGCCAGCGCTCACCCGGCCTTGGAGCCACCAGTTGCTTTGTGAAGATCGCGTTCTCCCAGGTGTTGCGGGAGTCGCGTTCGAGGATCAGGCGCTGCTTCGGTATGCCGAGATTCTCCAGGATCGGCGCAGAGTAGTCGGCCTCCTTCGCGTCGGTCGAAACCAGGTTCGCTGAGCCTCCGGTGAAGACGATACGCGCGTTCGGATAGCGCCGCGCGAGCTCGGCCGGCGCGAACAGACGATCGGCCGCGTGCGCGACGACGGGCGTGCGGTGCGCTGCCGACAGATCGGTGTCGACGGAGCCGCCGAGCACGATGATGCCGTCCGGCGCGCCGCGCGACGGATCCCACGCCGGAAAGCGCGACTCCAGCGGATAGATCAGGAGATTGCCGAGCGGCGAGAACGCGGCGAGCCCCAGCACCACCAGCGTGATCACCGCAAGCCTGCGGCCGAGCGCGGCAAAGCGCGTCGCCATCAGCACGACGGACAGTATCCCGAGCTCGACCAGGAGATTGATCGGGAGCAGCGCGACGCCGAGGGTCTTGGAAAGAACAAAGAACAGGGGAGCCTCGCTGAAATCATCGTGCCTGTCTGTGCAGGGCTTGACCGGCCATGCCATCTTCAGAAATCTTCTTGAAAGAGGATCGATCGTCGGGTCAAGCCCGCGGCCGATGAAACCAAGCGGACGCGGCAAATGACCCATCATCACCTGCATTCCAGCCCCGAAACCTGCCATTGGGGCTTCTTCGAAGCCGCGCTTCAGCCCGTCCTCACCATCGCCAGCGGCGACGAGGTGACGGTCGACACCATCAGCGGCGGACCCGACATGCTGCCCGACCGAGACAAGTTTCACATTCCGCCCGAGATGCACGAGGTTCATGCGAAGAACGAGCGCATGCTGCCCGGCCACATCCTCACCGGTCCGATCGCGGTCGAGGGGGCCGAGCCCGGCGACGTGCTCGCGGTCGAGATTCTCGACGTCCAGCTCCGGCAGGATTGGGGCTGGAACATGATCAAGCCGCTGTCCGGGACCCTGCCCGACGATTTCCACGAGACGCGCATCCTCAACATCCCGCTCGACCGGTCGCGGATGACCGGCCGCATGCCGTGGGGCCTCGACCTGCCTCTCAAGCCGTTCTTCGGCGTGATGGGCGTTTCGCCGCCTCCGGCCTGGGGCCGCATCTCCTCGCTGATCCCGCGCGCGATGGGCGGCAATCTCGACAACAAGGAGCTCGGCGCCGGCGCGACGCTGTATCTGCCGGTGTTCGTTCCGGGCGCGATGTTCTCCTGCGGTGATGGCCATGGCGTGCAGGGCGACGGCGAGGTCTGCGTCACTGCGATCGAGACCGCGCTCCAGGGCCGCTTCCGCCTGACGCTGCGCAAGGACCTCAGGCTCGACTACCCCCGCGCCGAGACGGCGACGCACTACATGACCATGGCCATGGACCCCGACCTCGACCAGTGCGTGGTGCGCGCGCTGCGCGACATGATCGCGCTGATCGGCGAGACGCGAAATCTGTCGCGCGAGGACGCCTACACGCTGTGCAGCCTGGCCGCCGATCTCAGGGTGACCCAGACCGTCAACGGCGCCAAGGGCATCCATTGCATGATCGAAAAGGCGATCGTGCACGGCTGAGCCCGCCGGGCCCTTCCCCGACCTGCCGACATCAAGCCGCCGCCCGGTCTTCCCCGCGGCGCGCCGCGCCGTGTTCGATTCCCAAGTGATTCCAACAAGGTGAGCGGCTGCCTCGGCGCTGATTTGACTTCCACCCCCGAACCTAAATAGAGTCTTAATCGTTACTTTTATGTACCCGAGTAAGAGGCTAGCGTTCGGCCATGGCCACCGAAAAAGCCGAGACTGACCGCATTCCCGTGACCTTGGCGCTCTCGACCATCGCCTATCTGGAGAAGCTGGTGAGACAGGGCACCCACGGCACCAGCGTTCCCGGCGTCGCACGGACATTGATCGAGGAAGGCATCCGTCTCGCCATCAAGGACGGGCTTTTGTCGATCCGCGACAATGGCAGGACGTGAGTGCGCGCCCGACGTGAGGCGGACGGATCTCGAGCTGGCGGATGGCCGACATCTGCAACCTGGGATCGTTACACATGCCTGTTCTCTCACCAACCTGGACCGACGAACGCATTGAACTGCTGAAGCGACACTTCGAGGCCGGCCTTTCCTGCCGCGAGATCGCCGCCGACATCGGCGTCAGCCGCAATGCCGTGATCGGCAAGCTGTCCCGGCTGAATCTGACGCGCGGCCGGGCGGTCGACGACCGCAAGGATCAGGACAGGGGCTTTGCGCCGGCGCGCACGCGGAGGGCCGTGCCGCGGCTGCAATATGAGATGCTCGCTACGATCTATGGCGAGAGCGATGGCCCCGCGGCCGCGTGCCCCATCGACGAGGCCAATCGCTGCTCGCTGCTGGAATTGTCCGAGAATCGCTGCCGATGGCCGATCTCGACGCCGGGCGAAGACGATTTCTGCTTCTGCGGCAACACGGCTCCCGACGGCCAGCCCTATTGCGCCGGTCACAGCCGCCTCGCCTACCGGCCGAACACGCGCGCTCGCGTGATGCGCGGCTGATGCCGCGCCGTGCTTCAGACAACAAAAAACCTCCGGCGGGGCATCACCGGAGGTTTCTGGAGGCTTAGCGTGAAGCTAAGAGCCGCAACTTTCGTATTTGGCTGAAAGCCATATAGCTTAGTAACTCAGGTAAGTAAATAAATCTGAGAGCGATCGAATCGCATGGCTCGTCTTCGTCTCCTGCAAAGGCCGCCGGATTTTCCGAACGTCCCTCCTTGCGGAAAAAAGCCCCGGCGGTTTTCCCGCCGGGGCTTCATCAAGGTCGAAACCTTCGAGCTTACCAGTTGCGCTGGGCGCGCAGCAGGAGGCTGTAGGTGTCCTGGTCCTTCAGCTCGTAGGCCGCAGCCGGCTTGGCGACGTTCGTCAGCGCTGGGGTCGTGATCACGCCCGAATACTTCTGGTCGAGATGGCTGTAGACGAAGTCGGCCGAGAAGGTCAGGTTCTTCACCGGCGTCCAGCGGGTGATGACGCCCACCTGACCGATGTTGAAGTCCGGATTGCAGGTGCCGGTCAGGGTCGCGAACGCGGCGCTGCCGCAGATCAGGCCCTTCGCCGTGCTGTTGTAGTTGACCGCAGCCCACGCGCCGTAGAGCGCCGTATTCCAGTACGGGCTCCAGTTGTGGGTGTAGGCACCACGGAAGCCGTAGGTCTTGGTCAGCTCGAGCTGGCCGCCCGGGCCGAACACCGCGTCAGAGACGCCGGCGAAGCCGATGCTCTGGTAGGCGGCGTTCGAGCTGCCGAACATCGAGTAGCTGGTCGCGGCCAGCTCCTGGAAGTTGTAGCGGCTCGCGCCTTCGGTGTAGACGCCCGAGACGTTGATCACGTCGCCGGCGCCGGTCGGAATGTTCTTGATCGAGAGAGCGAGCTGAACCGCCCAGCCCCACTTGTCTTCGGGATGACCGGTGACTTCGGTCGCACCGTAATAGCCGGTATGGTTGTCGTGCGCGGCGACTGACGCCTGGAACAGGCCCCAGGCCTGGTCGACGCGGACCGCGCCGACGATGTCGGGGGAACGGGTGCCGCCGAAATCGCTCGAGCCGTAGGCGCCGCCGAGAACGCCCGAGGTCGTCATGCCCGCGGTATTCCAGATGTTGGTCTGGAAGATCTGCGTCTGATCCTGCACCGAGAACGTCGCCGTCACGCCCTGGCCGAAATCGGCCGTGTAGGTGATCTGCGGGACGCCGTTGGTGGTGCCGCTGCCGCCGACGAGCTGGTCGAAGTTGTTGCCGGGATAGTTGATCCAGGGGGCGTCGAACTGCGACACCGACTTGCCCAGGGTGAAGCCGGCGAACTGGATGAAGGCGTAGTAGACGCCGAGCGCGCCGCCCGAGATGCCGCCGTCGGATCCATTGGCGACAGGGGCTGCCCCGGAGTAGGTGGTCGCGCCCGTGGCAGAACCGGCGCCGGCATAGCTGCCGGTGGTCCAGGTGAAGACCGCGTCGAAATAGGTGCGGACGACGCCGTACTCGGTCGCGGTGCGCGTGTCGATGTTGAGATCCTCACGAGCGCGCATCGAGTAGTAGTTGGTCAGGCGGTTGTCGGCCGCGAACACGCCGTTGTACTGGGCGCTGTAGTTGCCGCCGGCGTTGAGCGCCACTTCGGCGCGCAGGTAGCCGCCCAGCTTGATGCAGGTGTCGCTGCCCGGGATGTAGTAGAAGCCCGCACCATAGAGCGAACAGATCTTGACGTACTCGACCGCCTTGGCCTTGACCGGAAGATCGGCCGCCTGGACTCCACCGACGGCGATCAGACCCGCCGCAGTGCCGAGCAAAAGGCTCTTCACCACTTTCATTTAAAACCTCCAAGTTGCTCATTTTGCGGAGACCGGACCGTGAGGCCCCCCAGATCCCCGTCTCTCTCAAATCCGCTCGGCCGCTTTGCGCTTTCGGACACACCCGCTTTTCGAGGCGAGGGACGTGAGCGAACCACCTGTAACGGGACGATCGAGTACCCCCCACCGTCGCGGCCAATATGCCTGCGCTGTTCCGCTAATCAAAATAGTTTATTAGCTCAGGTTACTGGTTTCGCCAAACCTGTGCCCCGGCCGCAACACCCGGGGCGGGCAAATCTGCTGAGCCGGTCATCTTTGTGGTTTTGGTGACAAAATTACCCTGCTCTGCACTTGCGTCAGAGCAGGCTTGCGTGGACTATGACATTCCACGAACACCGACCTGAACAACCGGTTCACGGAGTGACGCTGTGTCCGCGACGAGGAAAGAGGGAGCGCGCCTGCGCACCATCGGCAACCTGGATATCATCAGGCGATTCACCTGGGAGATATCGTCGATCAACCTGTATCTCGAGGAGCTGCGTCAGTTCTGGGCGAGGACGCTCGGCATCAGCGGGCCGCAATGGCTCATCCTGATGGCCATCTCCGACCTCGACAAGGACGACGGCATCCCGGTCAACGTCGTGTCCAAGCTCCTCCACGTCGATCCGTCCTTCGTCACAACCCAGTCCAAGCTGCTCGAAAAGAAGGGCCTGTTGCGCCGCCGCCCCTCGCCGACCGACGCCAGGGTGGTCCGGCTGTCCCTGACCGACAAGACGCAGAAGCACCTGGCGAGCCTCAACGAGCAGTACAAGACCATCAGGGAATTCGTCTTCCAGGAATTCGACGAGGCCGAGCTCACCGAATTCACCACCAAGCTCGCGACGCTGAAGAGCCGTCTCGAAAAGGCCTGTGTCCGCCTGAGCCTGGACTTCTGACGCCCGGCCCGATCCGGGCCACCGCCGCTAGATGCGCGCGGCGGCACCGAGCCGCGATTCGAGCCAGTCGAAGATGTATTCGTTGGCAAGGCTGGGATTGTCCGCATGGCCCTGTGCCGCGCCGGTCTCGGCCGCAGTGAACACCTTCAGCATGACGTCCGAACCGCCGAGCCTGGAGTTCCGGACGATCTGGCGCGCCCGATCGGCCTTGAGCCAACCGTCCTCGCCGAGCGTGATCAGCACCGGGCACTCGGCGCTGGAGGCCATCAGCGGCGCATGCGGGACCGGGACGATGCTGACGTCGCTCATCGCGAATCGGCTGGCGAAGAAGGCCCGCTCGTGCAGGTCCCACAGGCCGCCGTCGCAGACGGCGGCGGCAAGCCGCGGCTCCTGCAACACCGCGCGCGAGACGAAGGACGAGCCCCAGCCATCGGCGATGATGCCGACGCGCGCGAAGTCGACGTCACCGCGCGTCTCCAGATAGTCCATGACGCCAGGGATCGCGCTTTCGAGATCCCGGCGCCGCAACAGCGCGTCGAGAAAATCGTCGCGCTGGTCGCCGAAGAGGTCGATCGCCAGCATCGAGAAACCGCGCTCGCGCGCATGCGGCACGAGCTTGATCAGGAACTCTTCCTTGCGGTGACCGGGCTCGCCGATGCAGATCACCGTCGGAGCCCGCCCGCCGGCTGACGGCGAAGGAAGGAAGTAGCCCTGCAGCGAATGCCCGTCGAGCCAGGGTATCGTCACGACTTCGCCGGCAGGGCTGCGCGCGGCGAGGTAGCGCCGGGCGCAATCCTGCATCGCCAGCACCGCGACCCAGCGGCGCTCATCCGCCAGATCGAGCGGCATCGCCGCGGCACCATAGTAGTTCATCGCGCGCAGCCAATTGCGCTGCGCGCTCGCCCTGTGGCCCTCCGCGAACGCGGCCTCGGCGCGTTGCCGATTGGTTTGCGCCAGCTTCTTCCACTCGCGATGCCAGGACCGATCGTCGCCCCGCTTCAGCTGTCGCGCGATCATGAGGCATTCCGCGATCGTGGCGCCGCCCTCCTGGGCCGCAGTCAGCAGCCGCGTGAACTCAGCGGAAATGTCCTCTCGTTCCGGGCAAAGGGTCCAGTCGTCGGAGAGGCATGCTGGTATCATCTGGAGCTACGCTCGATCGTCGCGTTACCCTCATCAATTAAACGATTTCAGTCCGCCAACCAAGCGGCCGTGCGCCCGACGAGAGGCGTTTCAGATCACCATCGCTTGAACATCGTCATGTCGCATGCGTGACATACCGACAGGTCATGGAGCGGGTGAACATTGGCAAGAGGTGGCACGCAAGTTTGCCTGCGCATCTCTTGCCATGATGATCATCATGCTTACATTCGTACCCGCTCGGAGACCGTCTCAACCAAGCCGCCAGCCCACCTCCTGCACGAGACTTTCGTAGAAGGCGCGGTCGTAAGCCTGCCCCGGCGTGGCGCGCACGCGCTCGTCGAGACGTTTTGCATCCTCGCCGACGAGGATGCGCCAGCGCTCCGCCTTGACGCCGTCGAGAATGATCTTCGCCGCCTGCGCGGCCGTCGTCGGCGCATCCTCCAGAAAGCTGCGGGCGCGCTCGGCGAACACCGCCTGGATGTCCTCGTCCGACATCTTGTCCGCATCCGGCACGCCGGCCGCCACCATGCGCTTGCGGGTCAGCGCCACCTCGTCGTCGCTAAGCCGTTCCGAGCCGTCCGCGCTCTGCACCTTGCGCGAATTGGAGACGATCGAGGTGCCGATGTGACCGGGCATCACCACCGAGCATTTGACGTGCGGCGCGTGCAGGCGGAGGTCGTTGATCAGCGCTTCGGTGAATCCCTTCACCGCGAACTTGGCCGAGCTGTAGGCGGTGTGCGCCTGGTTCATGCCGATCGAGGCCCAGAAGCCATTGACGCTCGCGGTGTTGACGATGTGGGCCTCGTCCGCGGCAACCAGCATCGGCAGGAAGGTGCGCACGCCGAGATAGACCCCGCCCCAGCAGATGTTGAAGGTGCGCTCCCACTGCTCGCGCGTGTTGGTGAACAGGCTGCCGCCGCCGCCGATGCCGGCATTGTTGAACAGCAGATGGATCCTGTCCGTCTTCTGCTGCTCGGCGAGCTCGTCGCGAAAACGCTTCAGGTGATCCTCGATCGCGACGTCGGCGACATGCGTCGTGACGCGCAGGCCCTGCGGCAGCTTCTCGGTCTCGCAGAGCCGCTTGGTCTCGGCCATCGCGGCCTCCGAGACGTCGCACATCGCGACATTGCAGCCTTCGGCGACGAGCTGGCGCGCGAGCTCGCGCCCCATTCCCGTGCCGCCGCCGGTGATGACCGCGATCTTTCCAGCAAAATCCTTCATGGGACTTCGGTCCCTCCCCTTGTCGGTATGTTTCTTCGTCACGGCGCGCCGCTCAGCGGGCCGCGCGCAAAACTGTAGCAGCGCCGCATCCGCAAATGAAAGCGGATCGGCGATGCAATCTTCGGCGTTATTTCGGCGCGCGGATTATCGCTGTTCCGGCGCGGTCAGCACGCGGTTTTAGCTTTGTGACAGAGTCGCTTGCGGCGCATCCTTCGAGACGCCCGCCTGAGGGCGGGCCCTCAGGATGAGGGCGGAGTATGGGGCCGCAATTTCAACGAACACCACTGCCCCTTAGCCTCACCCTGAGGGACCGCTGCAAGCGGTCGTCTCGAAGGGCGAGGCGCTTGCTCCGTCGTCCCCCGAAGCAGGTAGCGTGGAGCTGTAATTCCCGATCCCGTATTTGTCCGGCTTCGGTTTAGGGGCAATCTTTTTACAATCCGAATCGTCAAATGGACAACGGACGCTGGCTCGAGTCGGCCATGCCAGCGTGTCGTTTGCGTGCAACAGGCTCTGGCACTCCGCTTGCATCCTCCTCGTGGTCAGAAACAACCGATGAGGTGACAGGAATGTTCGTGACCGTCGTTGCCGTGCTCTGCCGGCTTGGCGCAGCCAGTTCAGGCAGTTGCGTCGAGGAAATCGTGACCGACAGCAACATGACGCCCGAGATTTCGATGATGCAGTGCGCGGTCGGCGCACAGGCACCGCTCGCGAAATGGATGGGCGAGCATCCGATCTATCACGCCAATTGGCGCCTCGAGCGCTACAAATGCGTGCCGGGTCACTACGAGATCAAGGGCCACGCCTGACGGCCCCGCAAAACTACTGATCCGGATACGACGGATCGAGGAAACGCCCCGGAGGCCGCCTCCGACAGGCCCTGCAAGCGCCAGTCCGATGCGACGGCGCGTACTGTGACAACGGTCACATCCGCTAAGTCACCGCCCGCTAAGTCACCGCGCGCAAAATCATCGCCCGCGCGCGCCGTCCCTCCGGCGTCGGCATCAGCGCATAATTGTGAGGCTGGTCGCGCAGCAGATGCAACTCCACCGGCACGCCCACCGCCCTCGCCCGCTCCGCCAGATCGACGCTGTCGGGGTAGAGCAGATCGCGCGTCCCTGCGAAGATCGTCATCGGCGCGAGGAAACGGAAGGTGCCGTTGAGCGGGCTGACGAAGGGATGGCCGATATCGAGCTCGCCGGCGTAGAGCCGCCCCGCTTCCACGATCCCCGGAATGTCCTGGATCGGATCGCGCTTTGCGATCTCGATTTGCTCGGGACGGCTGATCGAGGCATCGGCGGCTGGCGAGATCAGCACCATCCGGCTCGGCTGCCGGTGACCGTGATCGCGCAGCCATTGGCAGGCGGCGAGCGCGAGACCTGCGCCGGCGGAATTGCCTGCTACCGTGACCTTTGCGGTGCCGGCGTCCTCCAGCAGCATCCTGAGCAGTTCGGCCGTCGCCGGCACGACGTCCTTCGCGGTCGCGCGCGGCGCCAGCGGATAGATCGGCACGACGCAACACACGCGCGCCTTGCGCGTCATCTCGCCGACGAAGCGCCAATGCGCCGATACGATTTCGTTGATGTAGCCGCCGCCATGCAGGAACATGACGTAGTTGCAGCCCTCGTGGCCTGACGCCGGCGCGGTGTAGTACACCGGCCATCCGCCCATCTTGGTCAGCGTCACCTCGACGCCGCGGCCGAGTCCCGTCGGCTCGAACGAGGCCGGCTCCAATGCGAGCTGCTGCACATGCGCCTGCACGACTTCTGCTGATGCGAGCTGCTGCTTGTACGGGAGCTGTCGCAGCAAGAGGTTGAAGGCGCGGCTTTGCAGGCTCGGTGCGGGATCGCGCCGGGCCGGCGGGCCGGACACGCAGCCACCAGGACAGAACTGCAAGGCCGACACGATCCTGGCAACGCTCATGGCCACATCCCCATC
The DNA here is from genome assembly GCF_004346455.1 of Bradyrhizobium sp. R2.2-H. NCBI lineage: Bacteria > Pseudomonadati > Pseudomonadota > Alphaproteobacteria > Hyphomicrobiales > Nitrobacteraceae > Bradyrhizobium > Bradyrhizobium sp. R2.2-H. The sequence continues at coordinate 455,591 of NZ_SMBR01000002.1, read as the reverse complement.
TGGCGCGTTCGCGACGGCGACAAGGAGGCTTGCCGACCCGCCAATATGTTCCGCTATAATGCGAGCATTCACTCGCTTTTCCTACTCGCATTCAGATCACAAGGCCGTGGCCCGCAAACCGCCCACAAGACCCCGGAAAAAAGCCTCGCAGCAGCGATCCCGCGCCACGGTGGATGCGCTGGTCGAGGCAACTGCTCGCGTTCTGGTCAAGCAAGGCTTCGAGAAGGCGAGCACCAACCGCATCGCCGAGATCGCCGGCGTCAGCGTCGGCTCGCTCTATCAATATTTCCCCAGCAAGGAGGCGCTCGTCGCCGCCGTGATCGATCGTCACAACGAGGAGATCATGAGGCTCGTCCGCACCGTCTTCGCGGAAGTCGACGACCTGCCGATCGAGAAAGCCGTGCGCCGCCTCGTCACGGTGGCGATCGAAGCCCATCTCGTCGACCCGGACCTGCACCGCGTCCTCGCCGAGCAGATTCCGCGCTCCGGCCACCTTGCGGAGGTCGAGGCCTACAGCCAGGAAATCCACGCCCTCGTGCGCACCTATCTCGAACGCCACCGCAAGGAGATGCGCAGGATCGACCCTACGCTCGCAGCGTTCATGTGCGTGAGCACGATCGAAGCCATCGCGCACAACACGGTGCTGAACGGCGCCGAGATGCTGTCGGAGAAGACGGTGAAGGTACTGGTGGACGAGACGACAAGGATGGTGGTGGGGTATTTGAGGTAGGTGGACGTCAAGCCAGGGCGCTTATGATGCTCCGCAACGCCGATCATTTCGGCGGGCAGACGAAGGCCGTCAGGCTTCCTTCTTTTTCACGCTGATATTCCCGTCGCCCTCGATATATGCCTCTACGACGTCCGAGGGGCTCGCTATGCCCTCCTCGCGAAGTTTGCTCATCAGCTCATCCATCGTCACCAGTTCCTGCCGCATGTGGCGGCGAAGGACCTGTCCGTTTTTGATGAGCAGGAGCGGCGCCGGCCGAGCAAGCCGCTCCACGAAAGGCACGTGATACCCCACCCAGTCGATGGCAAGATTCCAGAAAATGATGGTGGCAACGAGCACGATACCTTCCGTGATCGAATGGTATTCACCCGCCATGCCATTCTGCGCCGCGTCCGCCAGCAGGACGACGAGAAGCAGATCGGGGATGCTGAGCCCGCCGGTCTGTCGCTTCAAGATGAACCGCATCAGGGTGAAGATGCCAAGGTACATGATGGTGCCGCGCACGATCATTTCCACGACGGAATGCGTCGGGACGAAGATCTCGCTCCACGATAACTGAAACATGTTGCCCTCGTACCTAAATGGAAACATCTGATGCCGGGTATCCAAACTCTTATCGGACCCGAACGGTTTCGGAGTTGCGAGGAGGATGGTGAAGAGTTGAGCCTCTAGGCTGCAGCTCGATCGTCATTGTCCCCCGGACGATCCGCTCCTTCCCCTGTCCGACGCGTCGATTCGGAAAAACCATATGACTCAATGACATCGCTACTGTGCATGGGGTTGTTTTCCGGCGTTTCGATGTACCGCCCGCCGCAGGCCCCGCTTCTGGTCACAGGCATCCCGTCGCGGCCCGGAGCAGGCTCCGCGCCGACGATCATCCATCCAACAGATGCTTTGAAAAAATGGTCGGAGCGAGAGGATTTGAACCTCCGACCCCTAGTCTCCCAGACTAGTGCGCTAACCGGGCTGCGCCACGCTCCGAACGTCGTTCCATTAGCTAGGATCGGCGCGATGCGCAAGGCGAGGTCACAGCATTTTGGTGCCTCGCCCAAAGCACGCGGAACTGCCGGCAAGCCGGTGGGACCACCGCCCCTACCCGTCCTTCAGCGCCTGATCCAGCATCTCGCGGCAGGCGACGAGGTCGGCGAGCGCCCGGCCCAGGCGCTCCCGGTCCAGCGCGCTGGGGCCGGCGGGCGCAGCAGCGGCGCCGCCCTTGCGGAAGGTGGTGAGGATCTCCTCGTCGTCGACCTCCGTGAAGCGGAAGTCGATGCCTTCCTCTTCGTCGCCCTGGTAGTCGTCATCGTCGGTGTCGGTGATGCCCTTGATGGGCGCCTCGTCCTCGGGCTCCATCAGGCTGGCGCCGATGGCGTCCTCGATGGCGCCGAACGAGACCGCGGCCGCGCTGTCGGCGAGGCCCTGCACCGATTTGACGCCGTGCTCCTTCAGGATCCGCTGCACCCCGCGGATGGTGTAGCCCTCGCCGTAGAGCAGCCGGCGGATGCCCTTGAGCAGGTCGACGTCGTCGGGGCGGTAATAGCGGCGGCCGCCGCTGCGCTTCATCGGCTTGATCTGGGAGAACCGGGTCTCCCAGAACCGCAGCACGTGCTGCGGAATGTCGAGTTCCTGCGCTACTTCGCTGATGGTTCGGAACGCATCCGGCGCCTTGTCCAAATGCCAAATCCTTTGCGAAAGGGTTACGCCTCTTGTTGAGCCTTGCTGGTGGCGTCGCCATTGGCGCGGTGCTGGCCGTTGATCCGCTGCTTCAGGATCGCCGACGGCTTGAACACCATGACGCGGCGCGGCGAGATCGGCACCTCGGTACCGGTCTTCGGATTACGGCCGATGCGCTGCCCCTTCTTGCGCACCATGAAGGACCCGAACGAGGACAATTTCACCGTCTCGCCCTTTTCGAGGCAATCGGTGATCTCCTTCAGCACGAGTTCCACGAAAGCGGACGATTCCGTGCGCGATAGCCCTACCTTCTGGTAGACGGCTTCGCAGAGATCGACACGCGTTACGGTTTTACTTTGATCGGTCATCGCCCTGCCCCACATCACGGCGAACAATTGTTGTCTGAAATTATGAGGTTACGACACGGCGGTCAACAGCGCTCATCAATGCAGACGCATCGATAATCGGCACTGATTCCGGCAAAATTTTATCGACTGCGGCTTACCAGCGCAGCAGCGCCGAGCCCCAGGTGAAGCCGCCGCCCATCGCCTCCAGGAGAACAAGGTCACCCTTCTTGATGCGGCCGTCCTTGCGCGCCTCCGACAGCGCCAGCGGGATCGAGGCCGCGGAGGTGTTGCCGTGGCGGTCCACCGTCAGCACCACCTTTTCCGGCGCGATGTGAAGCTTGTGGGCGGAGGCGTCGATGATTCGCTTGTTGGCCTGGTGCGGCACGAACCAGTCGATGCTGTCGGCATCGAGCCCGGTCGCCTGGAAGGCATCGACGATGACGTCGGTGATCATGCCGACCGCATGCTTGAAGACCTCGCGGCCCTCCATGCGCAGATGGCCGACGGTCTGGGTCGAGGACGGGCCGCCGTCGACGAACAGCTTTGCCTTGTGGCGGCCGTCGGAGCGCAGATGCGTGGTCACGACGCCGCGATCGGTCGCGGCATTGCCGGGCTGCTCCTGCGCCTCCAGCACCACCGCCCCGGCGCCGTCGCCGAACAGCACGCAGGTGCCGCGGTCGTTCCAGTCGAGGATGCGCGAGAAGGTCTCGGCGCCGATCACCAGCGCGCGCTTGAAGGCGCCGGTGCGCAGGAAATTGTCGGCAGTGGCCAGCGCGAACACGAAGCCCGAGCACACCGCCTGGAGGTCGAAGGCAGCGCCATGGTTGATGCCGAGCCCGTGCTGCACGGCGACAGCCGTCGCGGGGAAGGTGTTGTCCGGGGTCGAGGTCGCCAGCACGATGAGGTCGATCGACTGCGCGTCCATGCCGGCATCGCTGAGTGCGGCCTGCGCCGCCTTGATCGCCAGGTGCGAGGTGAACTCGCCCTCGGCCGCGATGTGCCGCTCGCGAATGCCCGTGCGCTGAACGATCCACTCGTCGGAGGTGTCGATGCGGGCCGCCAATTGGGCGTTGGTCACCACCTGCTCCGGCAGATATGAGCCGCAGCCGAGCACGACCGAACGAATTTGAGTCACGAAACATCCTCCGGCGCGGGCTGCACGAAACTGAGTGCACCACCCTCGCGGTTGAGCATCTGATTGATCTTGTTCAGGAGATCGTAGTGAGCCATCTCATAGCCAACATCGATCGCATAGGCAAAGCCTTCGGCGTTGGTTCCGCCGTGGCTCTTGACCACCACCCCCCTCAGTCCCAGCAGCACGCCGCCATTGGACTTGTTGGGGTCCATCTTGTCGCGCAGGGCCTGGAAGGCGCTGCGGGCGAAGACATAGCCGAGCTTGGAGAGCCAGCTCCGCTGCATCTCGTTACGGAGCAATTCCGCCATCTGCCGGGCGGTTCCCTCGGCGGCCTTGAGCGCGATGTTGCCGCTGAAGCCCTCGGTCACGATGACGTCGGCCAGCCCCTTGCCGATGCCGTCGCCCTCGACGAAGCCGATATAGTCGAGCTCCGGCAGGTTTCTCGCCCGCAGGATCTCGCTGGCCTCGCGGATCTCCTCGTGGCCCTTGATCTCTTCGGCGCCGATGTTGAGCAGCCCGACCGTCGGCCGCTTCTTGTTGAACAGCACGCTCGCCTTGGCTGCGCCCATGACCGCCATCGACACCAGATGGTGCGCATCGCCGCCGAGGGTGGCGCCGAGGTCGAGCACGACGGATTCGCCGCGCATGGTCGGCCATATCGCGGAGATGGCCGGGCGGTCGATGCCCGGCAGCGTCCGCAGGTGGAAGCGCGCCATCGCCATCAGTGCGCCGGTATTGCCGGCGGAGATCGCGACATCCGCCTCGCCCTTCTTGACTGCATCGATCGCGAGCCACATCGAGGAGGACTTGCGGCCGCGCCGCAGCGCCTGGCTCGGCTTGTCCTCCATGCTGACGGCGACGTCGGTATGGACGATCCTGGAGGCGGCTTTCAGCTTCGGGTGCTTGTCGAGCTCGGGCTCGATCCTGGCGCGGTTGCCGACCAGCAGGAACTCGGTATCGCGATGCCTGCCCAGCGAGATGGCGGCGCCCGGAATGACCACGGCGGGGCCGACGTCGCCCCCCATGGCGTCCAGCGCGATGCGAACCTTGCTTGGCATGAAAGTCCTGGAAACCTGGTCTGGTGCGGTCTTGAGCTAGCGGGGCCGCGAAATGGGTTCGCCACGGACATGGCGATCGGTCAGGCGCCTCGCCGCACCCGGACCGGGGCGCGACAATAGCGTTTTGTTACCCCGAAACAACCTCTTGCCCCCAGCCTTTTGCATTTGGGGCGATACGGCCACGGCCCCCGGATTGAGCAGGAAAGACATTGAAATCAGAAGGATAAATGCTTCTTTCAAACCATCAAGGGAAATGCCTCGCGTCCCCTCGCAAGGCGGGCACAAGCGGAAATGCCCTATGGCCCCTTCTTCTTGTCGTGAAGCGCCTTCAGTGCCGCGAAGGGATGGTCCTCGGGATCGGGGGCGGCGACCTCCGCCTCGAACACGGCCCCCTCCTTGCGCGGATAGGGATCGATCGCCAGGAACAGGGCGTCGGTGGCGAGCCGGCCGAGGTCGATGATGCCACCAGCGATCGGCTCGGGAGGATCGGCGACCGTCGGCGGCCCCTCATCGTCCTGCCCCTCCTCGATCAGATCGGCCAGGCGCCGTGCCTCTGCCTCCGGGGCGAACATCAGGTCGACCTCCTCCTCGATCTCGCTCTCGATCGGATCCAGCGTGACGACGCAGGTCTGGCCGATCCGGCCGCGAACAAGTCCCGTGACCTGGACCCGCCCACCGCTTTTCGGCACGACATCGAAGCTGGCATGCGCGGACAGGATCTCCCGCACGCCCGCGAGCGCTGCCATGGCCTGCCGCTCGGCCGCTGAGGCCTCAAGCTCGCGATGCAGGCCTGCTTCAGGGATCTGCGCAACGATGACGGGCGCCCGCCAGGGATCGGGCTCGGATCCGGCATTCGGTCGACTCATGGCGTGACATCCTCAGGGAGCGCTGGAGGAAACTTGAAGGAGGCGCGCAGCAGCGCGGCATCGTCGGTCCGGCTAAGTTCGGCCTCACTGGCCCGGGCATAGGCCGCGAGCTGCTGCGCCTGGCCGAAGCCGGTCCCGTTCAAGATATTCTTGCAGATCGCCGATGCCAGCGCCTCGCCGCCGCCTTCCATGGCCTGATCATAGGCCTGGACGCGGCCGTAGAACGCCTCGCCGAAGGCCCGCATCCGCTTCGGCACGGTCTGGTCGCCCACACCCATCTCGCGCAGATTGTCGTCCATGTCCTCGCAGAAGCGGTCGAACAGCGCCTGGGACAGCTCCGTGGCGCCGCCAGTGCCGCCTTGGACCGCGCGCAGGCGGCGCAGCAGCAGCCAGAGATGCAACAGCAACAGATCGAAACGTCCGTTAACCGTATCGGGCACGCCCAAGTCACGGTAAAATATGGGTTCTCGCGCCTGCGTCACGATCATGCCATAGATGGCTTCAATGGTGCCCGGCGGGGTCAGTCGGGGTTTCCTGAAGTGATTGAACGGCCAAAGCATTGTGGTTTCCGCAAGCGGGCGCGCGCGTGTTGCATTAAGACGCCCAGCCCGGTACTTCAGCGCCTCGCGCGACGCAAGGGGACGGAATCAGTTCCGCTATGACGACAACGAACAAGACCAGCCTGCGCGCGAACCCGCGGCGAGGCCTCCATGCATGCTGGCGCGGCTTGCGCATGCTCGCTGCCGCGACCGTGGTCGGCGCGGCACTTGCGGGCTGTACGGGCGAGCAGTTCCAGAAGGGTTACATCCTGCCGCCCGGCGCGCTCGAGCAGATCCCGATCGGCGCAAGCCAGGACCAGGTGCTGATCGTGATGGGCACGCCCTCCACGGTCGCGACCCTCGACGGTGAGGTGTTTTACTACATCTCGCAACGCTCGGAGCGCCCGGTCGCCTTCATGAACCAGAAGGTGGTCGACCAGCGCGTCATCGCGATCTATTTCGACAAGAACCGGCGCGTGCGCCGGCTTGCGAATTACGGCCTCCAGGACGGCAAGATCTTCGACTTCATCAGCCGTACGACGCCGACGTCGGGCCAGGAGATGAGCTACCTCGCGCCGCTGTTCAAGCTGCTCAGCTTCAATTGAGACTCCACAGCGCTTTGGCGCGGAGTCGATAACGGCTCGCGCGGAAAAAATGCGTCCAACACGCAGCCGGAGCCCTTCCAATTCCGTGGGAAGGTAAATCGCTCCGAGCTGCGTCGTCGTGCCGCTCTGCGCGCGCCACTTGCCGTCGCACGCGACTTGCGGTCACACGAGCTGTTCCCTACGGTCCCTGCAAAGCAAGAAGCAGGGAGTGGATTCGTGCCTAAGCCTTTGTTGTCCCGCCGTCGCGTGCTCACCGGCGCTGCCGGCCTTTCAGCCGCAGCCATACTTCCGCGATCGAGCCTCGCCGACTGGAAGCCCACCGAAAACGTTCGCCTCGTCGTGCCGGCTGCGGCCGGCGGCTCGACCGACGTGATGGGCCGGCTCCTGGCCGCGCATCTGCAAACCGCCTGGGGCCAGTCGGCGGTCGTGGAAAACCGCTCGGGCGGCGGCGGCACCATCGGGACCGCCGAGGTGGTCCGCGCCAAGCCGGACGGACACACCATCCTGATCGGCAATCCCGGTCCGAACGCGATCGCCTACAGCATCTTCAAGAACCTCACCTACAAGCCCGACCAGCTCCAGCCGGTCTCGAACATGATCCGGATCCCGAACATCGTCTCGGCGCATCCGAAGACCGGCATCAAGTCGATCCCCGAGCTCATCGCCTATCTCAAGGCCAATCCGGACAAGCTCAGCTACGCCTCTTCGGGCGTCGGCCAGAGCCCTCACCTCACCGGCGCCTGGTTCCTCCAGCTCACCGGCCTGAAGATGACGCACATCCCGTTCCGCGGCGCCGGACCCGCGCTGCAAGCGGCCCTCGCCGGCGACATCCAGATCCTGTTCGACAACCTCTATCCGAGCCTGCCTCAGGTGCAGAACGGCACGCTCAACGGTCTCTGCGTCACCACGACCGAGCGCAGCGACCTCGCGCCGAACCTGCCGACGATGCGGGAAAGCGCGCCGGAGCTGGCGAGTTTCGACATCTCGTCCTGGTTCTCGGTGTTCCTGCCGAAGGGCGTCTCACCCGAGGTGCTCAACGCGCTCAATCTCCAGGTCAAGGCGATGCTGGAGCGCGACGACGTCAAGAAGCAGATCGCAGCAATGGGCGCCCGCGCCGACTACGGTACGCCGGAGCAGTTCGCCGCCTTCCTGGACGCCGAGACGAAGAAGTTCGCCGGCATCATCCAGAAGGAAGGGCTGCAGATGGACGTGCAGTAGGTCTCTCTTCCGTCATTGCCAGCGTAGCGAAGCAATCCAGTCTCTCTCCGTGGAAAGACCCTGGATCGCTTCGTCGCAAGAACTCTTCGCAATGACGTGGTGAGAGGGTCCGGCCACCAAAACAAAACCCCGCGGCTCGCACCGCGGGGTTCTGTTTTGCAGAGTTGGCGCCGCTCAGTGCGCCAGGATCGCCAGCAGCAGCAGGGCCACGATGTTGGTGATCTTGATCATCGGGTTCACCGCAGGGCCCGCCGTGTCCTTGTAGGGATCGCCGACGGTGTCGCCGGTGACGGCCGACTTGTGGGCGTCAGAGCCCTTGCCGCCGAAATGACCGTCCTCGATGTACTTCTTGGCATTGTCCCAGGCGCCGCCGCCCGAGGTCATCGAGATCGCGACGAACAGGCCCGTCACGATCACGCCGAGCAGCATTGCGCCCACGGCCGAGAACGCCGCCGACTTGCCGGCCGCGCCGCCGCCCGCGATCGCGTAGATCACGAAGTAGACGAAGATCGGTGACAGCACGGGCAACAGCGAGGGGATGATCATCTCCTTGATCGCCGCCTTGGTCAGCAGGTCGACCGCCTTGCCGTAGTCAGGCTTGTCGGTGCCCTGCATGATGCCCGGCTTCTCTCGGAACTGGCGTCGCACCTCCTCGACGATCGCGCTCGCCGCACGGCCCACGGCCGTCATGCCCATCGCGCCGAACAGATACGGCAAGAGGCCGCCGAACAAGAGGCCCACCACCACGTAGGGGTTGTTGAGCGAGAAGTCCGGATTGACGCCGGCGAAGTAGGGATGCTGCGCGGAGCCGGCAACGAAGAACTTGAGGTCCTGGTTGTAGGCCGCGAACAGCACCAGGGCGCCGAGACCGGCGGAGCCGATCGCGTAGCCCTTGGTCACCGCCTTGGTGGTGTTGCCGACCGCGTCGAGCGCATCGGTGGATTTGCGCACCTCCTTCGGCAGGCCCGCCATCTCGGCGATGCCGCCGGCGTTGTCGGTGACGGGACCGAAGGCGTCGAGCGCGACGATCATGCCGGCCAGCGCCAGCATGGTGGCGGTCGCGATCGCGATGCCGAACAGGCCGGCGAGGCTGTAGGTGACCAGGATGCCGGCGATGATCACGATCGCGGGCAGCGCGGTCGCTTCCATCGAGACGGCAAGGCCCTGGATCACGTTGGTGCCGTGACCGGTCACCGAGGCCTGGGCGATCGACTTCACCGGACGGTAGTCGGTGCCCGTGTAGTATTCGGTGATCCAGATGATCAGCGCGGTGACGACGAGGCCGACCACGCCGCATTCGAACAGCGCCATGCCGGTGTAGTCGACGCCCTCGAGCTTGCCGAAGCCGATCAGGTAGTAGATCACCAGCGCGATGCCGATCAGGGACAGGATGCCGGTCGCGATCAGGCCCTTGTAGAGCGCGCCCATGATCGACTGGCTCGGCCCGAGCTTGACGAAGAAGGTGCCGATGATCGAGGTGATGATGCAGATGCCGCCGATCGCGAGCGGCAGCGTCATCATGTTGGAGAGGATCGCCGTCTTGGCGAAGAAGATGGCCGCAAGGACCATGGTGGCGACCGCGGTCACCGCATAGGTCTCGAACAGGTCGGCAGCCATGCCGGCGCAGTCGCCGACATTGTCACCGACATTGTCGGCGATGGTCGCGGGGTTGCGCGGATCGTCCTCGGGAATGCCGGCCTCGACCTTGCCGACGAGGTCGCCGCCGACATCCGCACCCTTGGTGAAGATGCCGCCGCCGAGACGGGCGAAGATCGAGATCAGGGAGGCGCCGAAGCCGAGCGCCACCAGGGCATCGACCACGACGCGGCTATCGGGCGCGAGCTTCAGCGAGTGGACCAAAAAGCCGAAATAGAGGGTCACACCCAGCAGCGCGAGACCCGCCACCAGCATACCGGTGATCGCTCCGGCCTTGAAGGCGAGCTCGAGCCCGCCGGCGAGCGACTTCGTCGCGGCCTGGGCGGTACGCACATTGGCGCGGACCGAGACGTTCATGCCGATGAAGCCGGCAGCGCCGGACAGGATCGCGCCGATCGCAAAACCGATCGCGACATAGAGCCCGAGGAAATAGGCAAGCAGCACGAAGATGACGATGCCGACGAGACCGATCGTGGTGTACTGGCGCCGCAGATAGGCCTGTGCGCCTTCGCGCACGGCTCCTGCGATCTCCTGCATGCGCGGCGACCCCGCATCCGCGCTCAACACCGAAGACGTCGCCCAAATCGCGTAGACGACGGAAAGCACTCCGCAGAGCACTATCAACCATAATGCTGTCATGTGATTTTTGCCTCAGATCCTTGATGTACCCCCGGCGCCTTTTATTGTCCGTCGTGCGGTGCGGCGCCTTGATTTCGAACAAGGCCGCCCCTTGCCCAAAAGGGGCGGCCTTAGTCGGTCGCGAGCTTGCCAAAATCAAATAGAGGGTGCAACGCCGGATAAGGCCGAAACCGTCGATCTCGGCAGGTATTTAGGACCGAGTGCTGAGAACCAAGATGCCGGCTTGGAGCAATTCCTAGAAGTGGCTGTAGGACAGCCGCGTCAAGAGCAGGTCCTGGCCCTTCCCGTCCAGGAAGCGCGGCCGCTCCTGCCCCTCCACGATCATGCCGATCATGGTCACCGCAACGCCCTCGGCCCGCCCAGCGGCCATCAGCGCCTCGCTTTGCGCCGGCGGAACGGTGCACAGCACCTCGTAGTCATCGCCCCCCGCAAGCAGCGTCTCGACGCAAACGACGTTGCTTGCGAGCAGGCCGGCCGCCACGGCCGAGAGCGGCACGCTTGTCACGTCGACCGAAGCCGAGACCCCGGACGCTGCACAGAGTTTGGCCAGATCGCCAGCGAGACCGTCGGAGACGTCCATTGCTGCGGTCGCATGATCGCGCACCGCCTGCGCCAGCACGTTGCGCGGCTGTGGCACCCGATAGCGTGAGACCAGGGCTTCCCTCGCGGCAGGATCGGACGCGACCGCTGCGGCAGCGGCACCGCCTTTGAGCACGTCGAGGCCGAGCGCGGCATCGCCGATCGTTCCCGTCACGAGGATGCAATCCCCTGGCTTTGCACCGGTGCGCCCGACCATCCGCCCCTGCGGCACGCGGCCGAAGGCAGTGATCGAAATCATCTGCGGGCCCGGCGTCGACACCGTATCGCCGCCGAGCAGCGGGCATGCGAATGTCCTGGCGTCCTCGCCCAGCGCGTCCGCAAACGGACGGAGCCAGGCATCCTCATGGCTGCGCAGCGCCAGCGTCAGCACGAAGCCGGCCGGCACCGCGCCCTTGGCGGCGAGATCGGACAGGTTCACCCGCAGCGCCTTGCGCGCGATGGTGTCGGGCGGATCGTCGGCAAGATAATGCACGCCCTCGACGACGGCGTCAGTGGTGACGACGATGTCCTCGCCGGCTGACGACAGGACTGCGGCGTCATCGACGAGCCCGAATGCGCCGGGATCGGTCGCGAGCGGCTTGAAGTAGCGCGCGATGAGGGAGTCTTCGGCGGAGGGATTGTTTGCCATCAGCGCCAGCCACGTCCACCGCTGTCATCGCCCGGCCAGTGCGCAATTGCGCACTAGGACCGCGCGATCCATTATTCCAGAGACTGTCGTGTCAGCCCGATAGGCCGCAGCGTACTGGATCACCCGCCTTCGCGGGTGATGACAGCGGAGTATGGAGCAGTCGTCTCGCATCACTTCACCGCCCTCGCGGGAAACTACCCCCGCCCGAACTCGTCGCCGCGAAACTGCCGGCCGATCTGGTCGAGCACGGCGTTCACCATGCCGGTCTCCTCGCGGTCGACGAAGGCATTTGCGACGTCGACATATTCGGAGACCACCACCCGGCCCGGCACGTCCTTGCGGTGCTGGAGCTCATAGGCTCCGGCCCGCAGCACCGCCCGCAGGATCGCCTCGATCCGCTTCAGGGGCCAGCCTTTCGACAGCGCCTCGTCGATCAGCGGATCGAGCTTCTTCTGGTCGCGCACGACGCCCGAGACCACGTCGCGGAAGAAGGCGGCTTCGGCCGGCAGGTAAGTATCGCCCTCGACCTCGTTGCCGAGCCAATGGCTCTCGAACTCGGCGAAAATGTCGTTGATGCCGGCACCTGCGATATCCATCTGGTACAGCGCCTGCACGGCTGCGAGCCGCGCCGCACCGCGCCGGTTGGCCTTCTTCTCGACAGCTCCTGCCGGCTTTTTTGTGTTATCGGCCATGGCTTCAGGCCTGCGCCAGGCGGCGCTTGATGCGCAGCATCGCCAGCGCGGCGCGCGCGGCGTCGCCGCCCTTGTCGAGTTCGCTGGCGCGCGCCCGCGCCCAGGCCTGCGCCTCGGTGTTGACGGTGAGGATGCCGTTGCCGAGCGGCAGTTTTCGCGCCACTGCGAGGTCCATCAGCGCGCGCGAGGATTCCTGCGACACGATCTCGAAATGAATGGTGTCGCCGCGGATCACGCAGCCGAGCGCGATCACCGCATCATAGGGCTTGCCGTTCGCCGCCGCGGCATCGACCGCGATGGCGACAGCCGCCGGGATTTCCAGCGCACCGGGAACCGTGATCACGTCATGGGTCAGGCCGGCCGCCTTCAGTTCAGTCACCGCGCCATCCAGAAGCGCGTCCTGGAGATCGTCATAGAACCGCGCCTCGACTACAAGCGCGCGCGCGCCGGAAATGTCGGTCTGGTCCTTCAGGGGTGCGCGCCGCGCGTCTGCCATCGTTCAATCCGTTTCGAAAGGGGTCGGCGCTATGTAGTCGCCGGAAGCATGTAAGCCAAGTTAGAAACCGTCATTCCGGGGCGGCTCGAAGAGCCGAACCCGGAATCTCGAGATTCTCTGGTGCGCAATTGCGCACCAGAGTTCGCTTCGCGCCCCGGAATGACCGGCTTTGCCGGTCACTTCATCTCCGTCAGCCGGGCCGCGTAGCGAGCCATCAGGTCGACCTCGATGTTGACCTCGTCCCCCGCCTTCCAGTCGCCGATCGTCGTGACCGTCAGCGTGTGCGGGATGATCAGCACCGAAAAGCTCACGTCCTTGACCGTATTGACCGTGAGCGACACGCCGTCGAGCGTGATCGAGCCCTTGGTGGCGATGAACCGCGCCAGCTCCCGCGTGGTGGAGAGCTCGAACCGCGCCATGTCGGGCAGATCCTCGCGGCTGAGAAGCGTCGCGATGCCGTCGGCATGGCCGGCGACGATATGGCCGCCAAGCTCGTCACCGATCTTGAGCGCGCGCTCGAGATTGAGCCTCGTGCCCAGCTTCCAGTGCTTTGCCGTCGTCAGCGCCAGTGTCTCGGCGGCCGCATCGACGTCGAACCAGGTCCTTTGAGCAGAGCCCTTGCCGCCTTCCACGCCCGAGGCAACCACAGTCAGGCAGACGCCGTTGCAGGCGATCGAGGCGCCGTCGGCAATCGTGCCCTGATCGTAGCGGCAGGCGATGCGCAGGCGATGCAGCTGCCCCTGCGCCGTAGGCGTGAAGCTGACGATCTCGCCGATATCGGTGACAATGCCGGTGAACATTAGGCGCGCTCGTAGATGGTGAGAGTATCCTTACCGAAGGTCTCGCTAGCATGAACCTTGTAGGCCGGCGAATGCGTGATTTTCGACAGGGGCAATGCATCGAGCGCATCGACACCGCCGGGGCCCACCGTTTCCGCCCCGCGGAACAGCCAGATCTCGTCGACGAAATCGGCCGCAACGAAGGACGCGGCGACACGGCTGCCGCCCTCGACCATCAGCCGCGTGATCCCTTTCTCGGCCAGTGCGTGCAGCACGGCCGCAAGATCGAGCCCGGACGTGCCCTTCGGCGACACGCGAATGAGCTGCGCACCGGCCGCGCCGAGCCGCATGGCGGCGGCAGCCTCGGCGAGCTCGGACCCCACCACCCAGAGCGGCGTCTCGCGCGCGGATCGCACGAGCTGGCTCGATGCGGGAATGCGCAGGCTCTGGTCGAGCACCACGCGCACCGGCGAGCGCGCCGCCATGCCCGGCAGGCGGCAGGTGAGGAGCGGATCGTCCGCCAGCACCGTTCCGATGCCGACAAGGATCGCGTCACTGCGCGCGCGGAGGAGATGTACGCGGTCGCGCGCGGCTTCCCCCGTGATCGCGAGCGGCTTGCCGCCGGCCGCGCCGATCTTGCCGTCGGGCGAAACCGCGAGCTTGAGGATCACATGAGGGCGGTGATCCCTGATACGGCGGAAATGGCCGGCATGGTCGAAGGCAGCCTCCGCCGCGCAAAGACCCACATCCACATCGATGCCGGCGGCACGCAGACGCGCATGCCCCTGGCCTGCGACCTCAGGATTGGGATCCTCGATCGCCGCCACCACCCGCTTGATGCCGGCAGCGATCACCGCATCGGCGCAAGGCGGCGACTTGCCGAAATGCGAGCATGGCTCCAGCGTGACATAGAGCGTGGCGCCGGGCGCCGCCTCGCCTGCGCGCCGCAACGCTTCAGGCTCGCCATGCGGCCGTCCTCCCGGCTGCGTCCAGCCGCGGCCGACGATGACGCCGTCCTTGACGATGACGGCACCCACGGCCGGATTGGGCCAGGTCCGCCCCTGCCCGCGCCTGCCCAGCGCGAGCGCCAGCTCCATGAAACGGCGATCGGCGTCCTTGGCCTCGCGGGCCTTCTGCGCGAACTGGTCTTCCAGGATGCGGAAGATCATTTGCGGATCGCGGCGAGCCGCGCTTCCTCCTCACCGGAGAGCTCGCCGAGCACGTTGGCGAAATCCTTGGCTTCGCGGAAGTTGCGGTAGACTGAAGCAAAGCGCACATAGGCGACGTCGTCCAGCGTGCGCAGATGCTCCATCACGGTCTCGCCGATCACCTCCGAGGAGATCTCGGCCTCGCCCCCGGTCTCGAGCTCGCGCACGATGGTGGAGACCATCTTCTCGACCCGCTCCGGCTCGACCTGCCGCTTGCGCAACGAAATCTGCACCGAGCGCATCAGCTTGTCGCGGTCGAACGGCACGCGGCGGCCGTTGCGCTTGATCACCGTGAGCTCGCGCAGCTGCACGCGCTCGAAGGTGGTGAAGCGGAAATTGCAGGCGACGCACACGCGCCGCCTGCGGATCACGGACGAGTCCTCGGTCGGACGCGAGTCCTTTACCTGCGTATCCAGACTGTTGCAGTTCGGGCAGCGCATCCAACGAGACCTCTATTTTCGCATGATCTTTTCGGAAAACCGGAACATACTTTTCCGGATCATGCGGCGCCTTACTGGTAGATCGGGAACCGGTCGGTGAGCGCCTTGACCCGTTCCTTGATCGCAGCTTCCACCAGCGGCGCCTTGCCGTCGGAGGATTGCGCGATCGCGTTGAGGACCTCGGCGATCATGCCGCCGACCTGCTGGAATTCGGCCACCCCGAACCCGCGGCTGGTCGCGGCCGGCGTGCCGAGCCTAATCCCTGACGTGACGAAGGGCGATTCCGGGTCGAACGGAATGCCGTTCTTGTTGCAGGTGATGGCCGCGCGGACCAGTGCCTTCTCCGACACGTTGCCCTTCAGACCCTTCGGCCGGAGATCGACCAGCATCAGATGATTGTCGGTGCCGCCCGAGACGATGTCGAAGCCGTGGCTCTTCATCGCTTCCGCCAGCGCCTTGGCGTTCTCGACGACATTCTTGGCGTAGACCTTGAAGTCCGGCCGCAGCGCCTCGCCGAGAGCGACCGCCTTCGCCGCGATCACATGCATCAGCGGACCGCCCTGCAAGCCCGGGAAGATCGCCGAGTTGAACTTCTTGGTCAGCGTCTCATCATTCCACAGCATGAGGCCGCCGCGCGGACCGCGCAGCGACTTGTGTGTCGTCGTCGTGGTGACGTGCGCATACGGCACCGGCGAAGCATGCACGCCGCCGGCGACGAGGCCGGCGAAGTGGGCCATGTCGACCAGGAGGTACGCCCCGACGCTGTCCGCAATCTCGCGGAAGCGCTTGAAGTCCCAGGCGCGCGAATAGGCCGAGCCGCCGGCGACGATCAGCTTCGGCTTGACCTGCTCGGCCTGCCTGGCGACCGCATCCATGTCGATGATCTGGTCCTCGCGGCGCACGGTGTAGTGCGCGGCCTTGAACCACTTGCCGCTCATGTTGACGGGCGAGCCATGGGTGAGATGGCCGCCGGCGGCGAGATCCAGCCCCATGAAGGTGTCGCCGGGCTGCAGCAGCGCCAGGAACACCGCCTGGTTCATCTGGCTGCCGGAGTTCGGCTGCACATTGGCAAAGCCAGCGCCGAACAGCTTCTTGGCGCGATCGATCGCAAGGTTCTCGGCGACGTCGACCCACTCACAACCGCCGTAGTAGCGCGCGCCCGGATAGCCTTCCGCATACTTGTTGGTCATCACCGAGCCCTGCGCTTCCAGCACGGCCCGGCTGACGATGTTCTCGGAGGCGATCAGCTCGACCTCGTGGCGCTGCCGGCCGAGCTCGCCCTTGATGG
This sequence comes from Bradyrhizobium sp. R2.2-H, assembly GCF_004346455.1. Lineage (NCBI taxonomy): Bacteria > Pseudomonadati > Pseudomonadota > Alphaproteobacteria > Hyphomicrobiales > Nitrobacteraceae > Bradyrhizobium > Bradyrhizobium sp. R2.2-H. The sequence continues at coordinate 438,999 of NZ_SMBR01000002.1, read as the reverse complement.
CGGCGGCGATTTCCGGATCGGCCTGCTCGAGCGAGGCGGTGAAAAACGAATCGGGCGCGGAGGCGGTTTTGGGTGCGGTCATCTTGCGAATATCTCCACCCCCGCAGCCTTTTGGCGGGCTACGGACGGGTCTGGTGTGGCGATCGGAAGCGGCGAGCGCGATCTACCACATCGCCCGCAACAGGCCAAGTAGTTGCGGGTCGAGCCTGATATTTATGCAAGATGTGGTGGGGGATCGGAGGTTTTCGGCGCGGGAGCGGTTCTATGGAACCATTCCTCTGCAATATCTCGACAGGGCCGATGGGGCCTCATCTCACGCCAAGAGCCACCGGCCCGGCCCAGTGCCGTCTCACAGCCCCGTATAGCCCGCCTTCACCGGGTCCACGCTGCCGTCGAGCTGGCGCAGGTAGGTCAGGCCGCACACCGTCAACCTGTGGGGGTCCTTCTCGCCGGCTTCCATCAGGATGTTGAGGTAGTTCGTGACCTTGACACGCGCCTCCTCGCTGGCCGCGGCGGTGCGGTTGGCGAGCAGGTCATAGGTGTGCATGATGCGGTCGATGGCAGCTTCCATGGCATCCTCTGGTTGGTCGCGATTTTGGGAGTTTCGATCAGGCAACCGCCTTGGCCTCGATCTGCGCCTGGAACCGGGCAATCGCCTTGTTGGCCAGCCTGATCTTGTTGAATTCGCCTTGCTGGAGCAGCTTGACGATGACGCCGAGCAGGCGTTCGTCAGTGACGAGCGTGTCGGGGATCGCGCCGGAACGGCGAAGGTAATTCGCGGCGATGCCATAGGCCTCGCTGACGAGTTCCACGTTCATCGCCCGAAGCCCGCGCTCGACCAGCATCGACATCTCTCCGATCCGAAGGAGATAAGCGCCCAGCCCGGAACTGGTTCCCCACGGCCGGCACATTTTTTCGCAGGTGCGAGAACACAAAACGCACCGGTCCGGAGAATCCGGGCCGGCGCGCTTGGGGAGGTCAGGCACGTTCGGGAAGGCTGCCGGTCTTGTTGCGGGCCGGCTTGACCTTGATCCCTTCGGAAAACTCAGAGGCGATAGAGGATCTGGTCGGTCCAGAACCGCTCGAGGCGGTGCAGCGACTTGTTCAGGGTCGCAAACTCGTCGCCGGAGATGCCGCCGACCTGCTCCACCGTCTTGACGTGCTTCTGGTAGAGCGCATCGACGATGCGGCGGACTTCCTGGCCCTGCGGCGTCAGGCGGATGCGCACCGAGCGGCGATCAACGCGCGAGCGCTGATGATCGAGGAAGCCGAGCTCGACGAGCTTCTTCAGATTGTAGGAGACGTTGGAGCCGAGATAGTAACCGCGCGTGCGCAGCTCGCCCGCGGTCAGCTCCTTGTCGCCGATGTTGTAGAGCAAGAGCGCCTGGACCGAGTTGATGTCCGCACGGCCGCGGCGATCGAATTCATCCTTGATCACGTCGAGGAGCCGGCGATGCAGCCGCTCCACCAGAGTCAAAGCTTCCAGATAGAGCGACTGCACCGAACCCTGCTGGCCGGAGACGCGCTCTGCGGTATCTGCCGCAGTTGCGACGGCTTTCATCATGACACTTCCCCTGTTGTCGTTTTTATCGACACTTATTCGACGAAACTTGTGTCCCGCCTGATAGGTGCAACTTAAGGGGGCCGTTTGAAGATCGGCTTAAATAAGAGAATAAAGAGATCATGAATTTAAGACAGTGAATTGCGGATTAAGCCTGTGCCACAAGGGCTTTTCGCAACCGTCTGTTGACCCTCGCAAGGTCCTGTTCACCCTCCGTCCGCCCCTGTTGTCGCATTCCAGAACAGCCCCGCCCCGTTTCGAAACGCGCGCGTAACGGCTGTGGCGAAAGCGGCTGGTTAGCGAAAACTTACGTCGAATTTTACGCAACCAACGGTCAACCAAACGCGCACAACTCCGCAAGCGCCACTCCCGTGTCCCGGACAAGCGAAGCGAAGATCCGGACCCAGAGCTGCAAGCGAGATGTCGGAGAGATGGGCCCCGGCTCTGCAACGCAGAGCGCCGCAAGTGCGCCGCGCTGCATTGCGTCCGGCGCACGAGAATTTGCGCGCGACGCGACGCCTACGGCGGCCGTTCGCGCGCGGCCATCCAGGCGAGCGCGAGATAGGCGGCGAGCATGAAGACCTCGACGCCGACCACGACGAGGCTGCCGCCGTAGATACCGGGGAACATCAGCTCGATCACGGCCATCGACACCACGGTCGTGAGCCACACCACCGCGCCCCAGGGCGTGGCGAGCCAGAGGCCGACCGCGGCCACGAGCTCGATCACGGCGAAGTAGACGGTCGCGGCCTGCCAGGCCATCGACTGGTTCTCGAACGCCTCGTCCTCGCCGCCGACGAACCCCGTCACCTGGGCCCAGTGATAGAGACCCTTCAGGATCGAGAGCAGCGCCATCACCCGCAGGAACAGCACCAGCCGGCGCGTCCAGACATTGTCATCGGACTGGGTGCGCTCCGAGGAGATCGCCGCCACCGACAACGCGTTCTCTCTGGCATTGTCTCGGGCGGCGTCCCTGGCCTGGGCGCCGTCGCGGGCCGCATCGCGGGTGGAGATCTCGGACATGGCCCCTTCTGGCTGCTTCGCCCCGCAAAATCAATCGGCTGCCAAGTCAGTTCAATTCTGCCTTGCGGCAGGTCAAGCCGCGGTGACGGGAACCGTGCGAGCTGGTATAAGAATAATTCCAGCCGGAGGAAGAGTGATGGCGATCAAATACGGACGTCCGATCGAATTGCGCGAGGTTTCGCGCCGGGATAGCACCGCAGTGCCCCATGCCCTCGATCTGACCGTCCGTCCGCGCCGTAACCGCAAGGCCGAGTGGGCCCGGCGCATGGTGCGCGAGAACGTCCTCACCACCGACGACCTGATCTGGCCGCTGTTCCTGATCGACGGCCACAACAAGCGCGAACAGATCGCCTCGATGCCGGGCGTCGACCGCCTCAGCGTCGACCAGGCCGTGCGGGAGGCCGAGCGCGCGATGAAGTTGACCATCCCCTGCGTCGCGCTGTTTCCCTACACCGACCCCTCCTTGCGCGACGAAGAAGGCTCGGAAGCCACCAACCCGGACAACCTGGTCTGCCAGGCGGTGCGTGCGATCAAGAAGGAGTTTCCGGAGATCGGCATTCTCTGCGACGTCGCGCTCGATCCCTTCACCAGCCACGGCCATGACGGCCTGATTTCCGACGGCAAGATCCTGAACGACGAGACGGTGGCGGTGCTGGTGCGCCAGGCGCTGGTGCAGGCCGAGGCGGGCTGCGACATCATCGCCCCCTCCGACATGATGGACGGCCGTGTCGCCGCGATCCGCGAGGGGCTGGATCGCTCAGGTCTGCTCGACGTGCAGATCATGGCCTATGCAGCCAAATATGCCTCCGCCTTCTACGGCCCGTTCCGCGACGCCATCGGCTCGGCCAAGGCGCTGACCGGCGACAAGCGCACCTACCAGATGGACAGCGCCAACACCGACGAGGCGCTGCGCGAGGTCGAGCTCGATATCGCCGAAGGCGCCGACATGGTGATGGTGAAGCCCGGCATGCCCTATCTCGACGTGGTCCGCCGCGTGAAGGATACGTTTGCGATGCCGACCTTCGCCTACCAGGTCTCCGGCGAATACGCGATGATCGTGGCCGCCGCGAACAACGGCTGGCTCGACGGCGAACGTGCCATGATGGAGAGCCTGCTCGCCTTCAAGCGCGCCGGCGCGGACGGCGTGCTGAGCTATTTCGCGCCGAAGGCAGCGGAGAAGCTGCGGACGCAGGGGTAAGCTCAAGCTCCATCTTCGGTGTCGTCCCTGCGAACGCAGGGATCCATACCGCGTGATCCATCTATGGTACACACTGGTCGTACAGACGAAGGATGAACTGCGAGTCTTCGCCAAACTCCTCCCTGTGGTTATGGATCCCCGCGTTTCGCGGGGACTAGACCGAGGATGTGGCGCCGATGTCAGCCTCCGACCATCAGGCCTTCCCCGCCCCCGAATCGCCGGAATATTTCGGTTTGCTGACGCTCGCGCGCCCTTGGCACGGGCATGGTCTGCTCCCATGTCGTGACACGAGGGGTTTTCCTCCCGGGAGGACGGACGATGTCGTATGACTCGAGTGATTCAGGCGTCTGGCGCAATGACGGCGGGGTGCAGCCGCACGCCTACGACCCCTACCTGCATCCGGAACTGTTCCGCGGCGTGGCGACGCGGCGCGTTTTTGCGTTCCTGATCGACATGGTCGTGATCTCCGTTCCCGTGATCCTCGGCTACGTCTTCATCGCATTGTTCGGCGTGGTCACCCTGGGCATCGGCTGGGCCCTGTTCTGGATCGCCTGGCCCGCCTCCGTCATCTGGGCCATCGTCTATTACGGCGCCTGCATCGGCGGTCCGTCGTCGGCGACGATCGGCATGCGGGTCATGGACCTGGAATTGCGCACCTGGTACGGCGCGCCCGGCTACTTCGTGCTCGGTGCCACCCATGCCGTGCTGTTCTGGATTACGGTCTCGTTCCTGTCGCCCTTGGTGGTGCTGGTTGGCCTCTTCAACGGCCGCCGTCGCCTGCTGCACGATTTCGTGCTGGGCACGGTCGTGATCAACAATTCCGTCCGTGCTCCCGTGCCTCAAGCGGCAAGACCGTACTGATCAAGAACCTATCAACCAGGACCGACTAAGCTGAGTGATCTGACCTGCCGAGCAGACCGATTGACCAGGGGCTTTCGTAGCGCGATGCTGATGCTCAGTTCGGAGGCCCACGACGTCCCTTGACCCAGCACTCGCGCGACACCCCCCAATTTTACCTCACGGCGCCCTCGCCGTGCCCCTATTTGCCCGGCCGGCATGAGCGCAAGGTGTTCACGCACCTCGTCGGCGACCGCGCTGGCGACCTCAACGACCTCCTGACCCACGGCGGCTTCCGCCGCAGCCAGTCGATCGCCTACCGGCCGGCCTGCGACCAGTGCCGCGCCTGCGTCTCGGTCCGGGTGATCGCCAACGAGTTCCGGCCCTCCCGCAGCTTCCGGAAGGTGATGGCGCGCAACGCCGACATCATCGGCGAGCAGCGCAGCGCAGTGCCGACCTCCGAGCAATATTCGGTGTTCCGCGCCTATCTCGACGCCCGCCACCGCCACGGCGGCATGGCCGACATGACCGTGCTCGACTACGCCATGATGGTCGAGGACAGCCACGTCGAGACCCGCATCATTGAGTACCGCAAGCGCGGCCCCGACAGCGGCATCACCGGCCGCGGCGAGGAACTGATCGCGGTCGCCCTGACCGACGTGCTCAGCGATGGTTTGTCGATGGTCTATTCGTTCTTCGAGCCGGGCCAGGTGGGCCGCTCGATGGGCACCTTCATGATCCTCGACCACATCGCGCGCGCCCGCCGGCAAGGCCTGCCTTACGTCTATCTCGGCTACTGGATCGAAGGCTCCAAGAAGATGGACTACAAGGCCCGCTTCCTGCCGCAGCAGCGCCTCGCCCCCTCAGGCTGGCTGCGCATCGACGCGCAGGGGGATGCGGCGTCCGAGCCGCAGGATTAAGAAGCGGTGGTCGTCGGGGTGCCGGCAAGCACAGGCATGCGTTTCCCATCTGCACTTCCTGCCATCTTCGCACTGTCGTTGATCGTCCCGTCGAGCATCGACGCTCACGCCTGTGAAGCCGGCCGCAAAGAGTATTTTGGCCGCTGCATTGCGGTGACACCTCCGCCCCCGAAGCTTCGAACGTTCCTCAACGACTACGGCCAGCCAATCAGCAAGATCGGCGAGATCGCCGATCTCTTCGCAGCGGACGTTCCCCTGTTCGACAAGCCCGAGCCTGGCGGCAAGATCATTCACACATGGCGGCACCCGAACGCCGACGTCGAATCCGAAGCCCGGATAGACGGCGTTCTTCCCGATTTTTATCTCGTGACCGTGAGTGTGTACGAGGGCCCGACATCATGCGGGATCGAGGAGTTCAAGCAGAAGGGACCGAAGACGACGTTGCGGGGCTACGTGCCAAAAACCAGCCCCCAGGACCTGCCGTCCCTCTGGAAGTTCAAGCACATGAGCGGGCTCTGCTAGCTAGCGGCCACGCCCCGCAAGCTCCGCACGGTTGCCGGCATCAATCTTGACATCCTGCGCGCTAGATATACATATTCGTTTGCGTATATCTAACGGAGGTCACATGCAGGTCGCCAAGTGGGGAAATAGCCTTGCGGTCCGCCTTCCCGCCACCGTCGTCGAGGCGCTTCAGCTGAAGGAAGGCGACGAGATCGAGATTCACGTTGCGGGGGAGCGGGAGTTCGGCGTGGCGCGCAAGCCGGACCGTGCCGAGTTGCTAAAGCGTATTCGTGCCCTTCGCGGCAGCCTTCCTGTCGACTTCAAGTTCGACAGAGATGAAGCGAATGCCCGTTAGCTTCTTCGACACGAACGTCCTCATCTATCTCCTGTCAGGCGACGCGGCGAAGGCTGATCGAACCGAGCAAGCACTTTTGGGCGGAGGCGTGATCAGCGTTCAGGTGCTCAACGAACTTGCCAACGTAGCCCGCCGCAAAATGCGATTGTCATGGCAGGAGACCCACACCCTCCTGGACTCATTGCGCGGTCTGCTTACAGTTTATCCTGTCACGCTGGATATCCACGATACCGGCCTGGGGCTCGCCGAACGCTATGGAATGCAGACCTACGACGCGATGATCGCTGCCTCTGCGCTCCACGCGGGATGCCAGACATTGCTATCCGAAGACTTCCAGCATGGAATGGTCCTGAAGGAAGGCCTTCGCATCACCAATCCGTTCGTGTGAGACACTCTCCCAGGCCAAACCGCCCGCAAAGCGACCGTCTCACCCGAACAGCGTATCGGCGAGCAGCTTCATATTCAAAACCACAATGACGCCCGCCACGATCCAGGCGATCGCGGCGACGGATTTGGGTATCGCGAACTGACCCATCTTGCGGCGGTCGGAGACGAAGCGAACCAGCGGGATCACCGCGAAGGGCAGCTGCATCGACAGCACGACCTGGCTGAACACCAGCAGGTCTGCCGTGCCGCGCTCGCCATAGATGGCCGTGACGATGATCACGGGAATGATGGCGATGCCGCGCGTCAGCAGGCGGCGCGCCCAGCTCGGCAGGCGCAGGTCGAGGAAACCTTCCATCACGATCTGGCCGGCGAGGGTCGCGGTCACCGTCGAGTTCAGGCCGGAGGCAAGCAGCGCCACCGCGAACAGCGTCGAGGCGATGCCGAGGCCGAGCAGCGGCGACAAGAGCTCGAAGGCCTGTCCGATCTCGGCGACATCGGAATGACCGCTCTTGTGGAAGGTCGCGGCAGCGACGACGAGGATCGCGGCGTTGATGAACAGCGCAAGCATCAGGGCGATGGTGGAGTCCGTCGTCGCCCATTTGATCGCCTCGCGCCGGCCGGTGTCGTTGCGCTCGTAGGCACGCGTCTGCACGATCGAGGAGTGCAGGTAGAGATTATGCGGCATCACGGTCGCGCCGATGATGCCGATCGCGATGTAGAGCATGTCGGAATTGGTGAAGATCTCGGTCTTCGGCACGAAGCCGCGCAGAACCTCCGCCACCGGCGGGGCCGCAGCCACGATCTGGATCGCGAAGCAGACCGCGATCACCGCCAGCAGCGCGATGACGAAGGCTTCCAGGAAACGGAAGCCGCGGTTCATCAGGAGCAGCAGCAGGAAGGCATCGAGCGCGGCGAGCAAGGCGCCGCCGATCAGGGGAATGCCGAACAGCAGTTTCAGCGCGATCGCGGTGCCGATCACCTCGGCGAGATCGCAGGCGATGATCGCCGCCTCGCAGGCGATCCAGAGCAGGAAGTTCACCGCCGGTGAATAGGTGGCGCGGCAGGCCTGCGCGAGGTCGCGGTCGGTGACGATGCCGAGCCGCGCGGCCAGCGACTGCAGCAGGATCGCCATCAGGTTCGAGAGCAGGATGACCGAGAGCAGCGTGTAGCCGAACTTCGACCCGCCGGCGAGGTCGGTCGCCCAATTGCCGGGGTCCATGTAGCCGACCGAGACGAGATAGCCCGGACCGACAAAGGCGAGCAGCCGCCGCGACCAGTGGCCGGCTCGCGGAACCGCGACCGTGGCATTGACCTCGGCGAGGCTCTTGGTGGTGGGCGCGTCGGCACGCCAACCGGCGGATTCGGGGTTCAGGTGGGGCGATAGGGCATCCATGCCGGCACAATACTCAAGTTCTTTCTTATTGCAACTCATTTGCAACTGCATCTAGCCGCACCGTTCACGCCCAGGCCTGTTGCCGGTCGCGCCTGTTGTCGGGAAGCGGGTGGGCCCAGTGGTCGTCAGGGTGAACATTGGCGCCAATTCGCCTTTGCAGGATATGAGCCATGTCAACGCCCCCTCGCCTCCCTGACACCTTCAGTCGCCTCGCCTGGTCGAATCTCGCGGCGCAATCGGCCGAGCAGATCGCGCTCGCCGCGGCGCCCATCGTCGCCGTGCTGACGCTCGGGGTGGCCGAAGGCCAGACCGGCCTGCTGCAGACCGCGCTCACCCTGCCCTTCGTCCTGTTCGCCATCCCTGCCGGCGTGCTCGCCGACCGCATGTCCCGCCGCAGGCTGATGGCGAGTGCCGAGGCGTTGCGGGCCGCAGCGCTCGCCGCCATCGTGCTCCTGCTGGCGCTGGGGGCCCTCGACCTGCCGCTGCTGGCCCTGCTCGGCTTCGCTGCCGTGTGCGGCACCGTCGTCTACAGCGTCGCCGCTCCGGCGCTGGTGCCCTCGCTGGTGAGCTCGGAGCTGTTGCCCGCGGCGAATGCGCGGATCGAGCTCGCGCGCACCATCGCCTTCGCCAGCGGCCCTGCGCTCGGCGGCGCGCTGGTGGGATGGTGGGGCGCCAGCCCGGCCTTCGGCTTTGCTGCGGCACTCTCGGCGATCGCGGTCGTGCTGCTCTCCGGCATCTACGAGCCCGCGCGCGGGCCGGCGCCGCGACGCCATCCGCTCCAGGAGATCCGCGAAGGCGCGGCCTTCGTGTTCCACCATCCGCTGCTGCGGCCGGTGTTCATCACCCAGTTCATCTTCAACACCGGCTGGTTCCTGCAGATCGCCGTGTTCGTGCCCTATGCCGTGCGCCATCTCGGATTGACGGCGGCCGGTGTGGGCGCGGTGCTGACGATGTACGGTGTCGGCATGGTGATCGGCGCGCTCCTCGCCACCCGCGTGATGCAGCGCATTGCCTTCGGCACCGTGGTCGGACTCGGCCCCGTCACCGGCTTCGTCGCCGCATTGGTGATGGCGCTGACGGTGTTGCTTCCCTCGCCGTGGCTCGCGGCCTTGAGCTTCTTCCTGCTCGGCGTCGGTCCGATCCTGTGGGTGATCTCGACCACGACGCTGCGCCAGTCGGTGACGCCGCCGCGCCTCCTGGGACGCGTCTCCGCCATCAACATCATGAGCTATGGCGCCCGTCCGCTCGGCTCGGCGCTGGGCGCTATCGTCGGCGGCCTCTGGAGCGCGGAAGCGTGCCTCTATCTCGCCGCCGCCGTCTTCGGCCTGCAGGCGCTCGTGATCCTGCTGTCACCGGCGGTCGCGCTGGACCGGCAGCCGGACATGGTGGGGGACGAAGTAGCGGCGCGGTGCTAGCTAGATCGTCGCCGCGAGCTCAATTCGCCAGGTAGCGCTCGTAGCTCCCCGTCACCGGCTCGTTCGCGTCGACCTCCGGATCGAGCGTATAGAGATCCTGCGCGCGTCCGATGCCGCGCAGGGCGTAGCGGCCGGTGGAGACGAGATAGCGGCGGCCGGCGGCATCGAGGCCACCATAGAACTCGGATGAGGCCAGCAGCTCGCGGTCGACCGAGCGGCTCATCGAGGCGATGCGGCTGACCTCGTTGACGGTCGGGCCGACCACGGTGAAATCGAGCCGGTCCTCGCTGCCGATATTGCCGTAGAAGACCTCGCCGACGTGCAGGCCGACATAGGCCGACGTGGTCGGACGGCCCTCCGCCGCCCGCCGCTTGTTCAGCGCAGCGACATTCTTGCGGAACAGGTGCTCGGCCCGCAGCGCGGCCCGCCGCGCATCCGCCATATCCTCGCCCCAGAACATCGCCAGCACGCCATCGCCGATCAGTTTCAGCACGTCGCCGCCGGCGTGGTGGATCGCGTCGATCACGGTCTGCGCATAGTCGTTCAGGAACGGAATGATCTCATCGGGGCCGATGCTCTCGCTGATCCCGGTCGAGCCGCGCAGGTCCGAATACCACAGCACGGCATTGATGCGCTCGGTGACGCCGCGGGAGATGCGCCCGCGCAGCACCTGCTCGGAGGCATCGCGGCCGAGATAGACCCGGCCGAGCGTGCGCACGATGTCGACCTGCTGGGCCGACTTGATCGCGAGACCCAACACCGGCACGAGATCGCGCAGAGCCTCAAGCTCCAGTCCGGAGAACCCGCTCTCGCGGCGGGTGGTCCAGCAGGAGTAGAGGCAGTCCATCAGGCCGAGCGCGCCATTCTCGCCGAACCGATGCACGAAGGCGAGATAGTGCTTGTGGCCCTTCTCGGCGAGTTCGCTGATCTGCGAAAAATCCATCGACGGCGCATCGGCGAGATCGATCACCATCTCGTCGTGGCCATTCTCGAGCATGTGGAAGAACACCGAGCGGCGCCAGCTCCTGGCGGCGTCGCCGTCTGCGGTCGAGCCGTATTCGAAGGCATCGCTCTCGTTGCTGGGCCGGTCGCTCCAGCGAAAGCCGCGGCCCTCATAGATCGGATGCAGCGTGTCGATGACGACGAGGCCACGCGACAGTTCCAGCCCCTCGGCGCAGCAGCGCTCGCAGAAGCCGCGGAGCAGCTCGTTTTCGGGCAGGCCAGTCAGCCCCTGGCCGGTCAGCCAGTTCATCAGCCCAAGGCGGGAGGTCAATTGCATACGCCATTATGGCGTGCATTCGTGACGAGCGAAAGGCGCAGGCCCGCATGTGCACCAGGCTCCCGTCCCCCGCAGGTCGAATATGTCGCAGCGCCGGTTGACGCCCTCGCCGCGCGAACGGCAAATGTCGGCGATGATGACTTCGTCGGCCGAAATCGGAAGCCCGCGCGGATGACCCGGCGCCAGCTTCCGGTCATCCTGGCGCTCGGCACCACGCAGACGCTGGCTTGGGCCTCGAGCTATTATGTGCCGGCGCTGCTCGCCGATCCCATGGCACACGACCTCGGCGTCTCCTCCAACTGGATCTTCGGCGCGTTTTCGGCCGCGCTGGTGATCTCGGCCATGCTCGGCCCGCGCATCGGGCGGCAGATCGATCTCGTCGGCGGCCGTCAGGTGCTGTCGGCCTCGAACCTGATCATCGCTGCCGGCCTCGTGCTCCTTGGGTTCTCGCAATCGATCGCGGTGATGGCGATCGCCTGGCTCGTGCTCGGCATCGGCATGGCGATGGGGCTCTATGACGCCGCCTTCGCAGCTTTGGGGCGCATCTACGGCACCGAGGCTCGCCGGCCCATCACCGGCATCACGCTGATGGCGGGCTTCGCTTCCACCGTCGGCTGGCCGCTCACCGCCTGGGGCATCGCCCATATCGGCTGGCGCGACACCTGTTTTGCATGGGCCGCCGCCAACGTCCTGATCGGCCTGCCGCTCAATTTCTTCATGCTGCCGGCGATCAAGGGCGCGAAGCAGGCCGCGGCCACGGCCGCGAAGCCGCATTTGCCGCTCGACCGCACCATGATCCTGCTGGGCTTCATCTTCGCGGCGGTCTGGACCGTCACCGGTGCGATGGCCGCGCATTTCCCGCGCATCCTGGAGGCGACGGGGGCGACGCCGGCCGAAGCCATCGCGGCCGGCGCACTGATCGGCCCGGCGCAAGTCGGGGCGCGCATGCTCGAGGCCGGCTTCCTCAGCCGCTTCCATCCGCTGTGGTCGACGCGCCTCGCCTGCGTCACCCACCCGCTCGGGGCCGTGATCGTTGCGATCTTCGGCGGCGCTGCGGCAAGCGCGTTCGCGCTGTTTCACGGCTCCGGCAACGGCATCCTGACGATCGCGCGCGGCACGTTGCCGCTGTCGATCTTCGGCCCGAAGGATTTCGGCTATCGTCTCGGCATCATCGGCGCCCCGGCACGGATGGCGCAGGCCGTGGCGCCGCTCGCCTTCGGCCTGCTGATCGACCTCATGGGCGCCAAGGTGCTGATCGTCTCGTCTGCGCTCAGCCTCTCGGCGCTCGTGGCGCTGTTTCTGATCCGCCCCGAGCGGCCACCGGATTGACGGCGCAGCCGCTTTCGCGCAGAAGCGAGCCATGAGCGACGATGCCGGCCCGCCCCGCACATTCAAAGGCCTTCTGCGCTGGGCGACCACGCCGCCACAGGCCTGGGGCGTCTATCTCCTCGCCCTCCTACTGGTCTGGCTGCTGTCGTTCTATGCCGGCACGCTGAAACCGAAGAAGACGCCGGAGGCGAGCCCGCCGACGGCGACCGCGCCGTGGAGCTAGGCCGCTTTTGCCTCGCTGGTCGCAATCCAGATACCGGCGAACACCGCGACCAGCCCGACCAGAAGATTTCCCGTGATCGGCTCGCCGATCAGCAGCGTTGCCAGCAGAGCCGCGGCGATCGGATTGACCGTCATCGTATTGGCGACCCGGGCCGGCGTCGCCCGCGCCAGCGCCATGACCCAGAGGATGAAGGCGAGAGCGCCGCCGCCAATGCCCAGATAGACGCCGGCAATCCACTGCGCCGCCGTGAAGTGCGAGAGCGCCGCAAAGCTGCCGTTCACCAGGCCAACAAGCACCAGCATCCCGGCGCCCGCGCCCATACCGACGGTGAGAAAGCCGAGCGTGCTGGAGCGCTGCATCAGCGGACGCGACAACACGTTGTAGAACGCCATGCAGAACACGGCGCCGGTCATGATCAACTCGCCGCGCCAGGCGCCGGGCGGGCTCTGCGCGAGGCCCGCGGCAAGGGCCGCCGCCACACCGAGCACGGCGATGCCGACGCCCGTGATCTTGCGCGCGGACAGGCGCTCCACGCCGAGCAGCGCGCCGACCATCATGGTGTGGAGCGGCAACGTCGCCAGCGCGAGACTGGCGCGCGCGGCGGTCGTGTAGGAGACCGCGATGTTATAGAGGATGAAGAACAGGCCGAAGAAGCAGAAGCCAAGCAGCATCACCACCGGCCAGTCGGGCCGTTGCGGCCACCGCACGCCGAGCAGAAGCGCGCAAGGCAACAAGCAGAGGAAGCCGATCCCCCAGCGCAGGATCGCGAGCAGGATTGGATCGGCGCTGTCGACGAGATAGCGCGTAATGGCCGCAGCGCTCCCGCCGAAGCTGCTCGACGCCAGCGCGATCGCAACTCCGGCCCACTCGCCCACCGCCATCTCCCGTCACGGAGTTCCTCCGGAGCGTTAGCACGTCGCTGCTGCCAGCCTGGTGGCAGCAGCACAACGCGGCGGGTCCGTTCGCGCGGCCCGTCAATGCGGGCAGGTCTCGACCTCGACCGTGACGTGGCTGAGGCCCTTCAGCCCCGCGAGCCGCCGCTTGTAGACGGCCGGCTGCTTCGGCTTGTCCGACACCACCGAGAGCAGCACGGCACAATGGCCGGGGCCGACCTGCCAGAGATGGAGGTCGGTCACGCGGTCGTCGCCGACCTCCATGCGGGCCCGGATCACCCGCTCCAGCTTCTCGTCGGCGCGCACGTCGAGGAGCACCGCCCCCGATGACTTGATCAGGCCGAACGCCCAGCTCGCGATCACGACGCTGCCGATCAGGCCCACCGCCGGATCGGCCCAGACCCAGCCCGAATACATGGCGACGGCGAGCGCTGCGATCGCCAGCACGGAGGTCGCCGCATCGGTCATGACATGGACATAGGCTGCGCGAAGGTTGTTGTCGTGGTGATGATGATGGCCGTGATGATCGTGGTCGTGGCCATGATCGTCGTGGTCATCATGTGCATGGCTATGGTCGTGACCGTGATGGTGATGATCGTGGCTATCGCGCAGCAACCACACGCTTGCGAGATTGACGCACAGGCCGAGGGCAGCCACGGCCATGGCTTCGCCATAGACGATCGGCACCGGCGTGAACAGCCGCAGCACGCTCTCATAGGCGATCTCGACTGCGATCAGACCCAGGATGATCGCGCTGGCGAAGGCGGCAAGATCCCCGAACTTCCCGGTGCCGAAGGCGAAATGCGCATTCCCCAGGTGGCGGCGCGCGAAACGATAGGCGAAGGCGGCAATGCCGAGCGCCGCCGCATGTGTGCCCATGTGCCAGCCGTCGGCCAGCAGCGCCATCGAGCCGAACAGCGAGCCTGCCACGATCTCGCCGACCATCATGACCAGCGTCAGCACGACCACGAACCAGGTGCGGCGTTCGTTCTCGTCATGCTTCTCGCCCAGGAACGCATGGTCATGGGTCCATTGTTCGATGGAATGGGAATGCATCGAATTCTCCCGAAGATTCAGCTCAGTCGGGGCGCAATATAGACGGCGGGCACCAATTTTCTAAGGTCCAATCGTCCCGCGGATTGACAGTGCAATTTAGTTTCGCTGTAATCTGTGCCATGGGGATTTGAGCGATCTCCCCACGAGGCGACAGGCCCAAGCATCGCGTCCCGTTCGTTTCTTGCGAGGACGCATCATGTCAACATTCACGACCATCTCATCTGACAAACTGGCACGGCTGATCGGCACGGCGAACGCGCCTGCACTGATCGATGTGCGCACCGAGGAGGATTTTGCCGCCGACCGGCGGCTGATCCCCGGCTCCATCAAGCTCAGCCACGACGATGTGACGGACTGGGGCCGCGCCTTCGCGGGCCGCCGCGCCGTCGTTTCCTGCTTCCGCGGCGAGAAGCTCGCGCAAGGCACTGCGGCCTGGCTGCGCCAACTCGGCGTCGAGGCCGAGACGCTGGAGGGCGGCTTCGAGGGCTGGAAGGCGGCCGGGCTGCCGCTGGTCGATGCCCGCAAGCTGCCGCCACGCGATGCCGAGGGCCGCACCGTCTGGGTCACGCGGGCGCGTCCGAAGGTCGATCGCATCGCCTGCCCATGGCTGATCCGCCGCTTCGTCGATCCCAGCGCCGTGTTCCTGTACGTAGCGCCGTCGGAAGTGGTGGGGGTGGGCGAGCGCTTTGGTGCCGCCCCCTTCGACATCGAGAACGTGTTCTGGAGCCACCGTGGCGAGCTCTGCACCTTCGACGTGATGATCGAGGAATTCGGGATCGCAACGCCGGCCCTGCTTCGCCTCGCGACGCTGGTGCGCGGCGCCGACACCGCGCGGCCGGATCTGGCGCCGGAGGCACCGGGCCTGCTCGCGGCCTCGCTCGGGTTGTCCCGGATGTACGACGACGACATCGAACAGCTCGAAGCCGGCATGCTGCTCTACGACGCCTTCTACCGCTGGTGCCGCGACGCCACCACCGAGACGCACAACTGGCCGACCAACAAGGTGAAGGCGTAAATGGACATCCGTAACGTTCAAGCAGGAGCTGACGCCGGTCACGGCGTCAGCTTCAACGAGGCCTTTCGCGTCTGGCTGCGCGTCGCCTGTCTGAGCTTTGGCGGGCCTGCGGGCCAGATCGCGGTGATGCACCGCATCCTGGTCGAGGAGAAGAAGTGGATCTCCGAGGGCCGGTTCCTGCATGCGCTGAATTACTGCATGTTGCTGCCGGGACCTGAGGCGCAGCAGCTCGCGACCTATGTCGGCTGGCTGATGCATCGCACCGCCGGCGGCCTGATGGCGGGCGGGCTGTTCATCCTGCCCGGCATCATCGCCATCATGGGCCTCAGCTACATCTATGCCGCGTTCGGCAATGTCAGCTTCGTCGAGGCACTGTTCTTCGGCCTCAAGGCGGCCGTGCTCGCCATCGTCGTCGAGGCCGTGGTGCGCGTCGGCAAGCGCGCGCTGAAGAATCGCGTCATGATCGCGCTCGCGGCCGCGGCCTTTGTCGCGATCTTCTTCTTCGCGGTCGCCTTCCCCATCATCATCTTTGCCGCCGGCCTCATCGGCTATGCCGGCGCGCGAGCTGGCCGTCCGGAATTCGCGCCGGCCGGTCACG
The DNA here is from genome assembly GCF_004346455.1 of Bradyrhizobium sp. R2.2-H. NCBI lineage: Bacteria > Pseudomonadati > Pseudomonadota > Alphaproteobacteria > Hyphomicrobiales > Nitrobacteraceae > Bradyrhizobium > Bradyrhizobium sp. R2.2-H. The sequence continues at coordinate 423,016 of NZ_SMBR01000002.1, read as the reverse complement.
GCCCTGGCGGCAGCACCGCTGCGATCGACAGCATGCTCGGCGAGGCCGTGCCCGATCACGTCCGCCCCAACACGGCGCGCGCGATCCGCGTCGGTGCACTGTGGCTTGCGCTCTGGCTTGTCCCGGTGATCGCGCTGCTGCTGGCCTTCGGCCAGGCCAACGTATTTAGCCAGATCGCCTTGTTCTTCTCGAAGATGGCGCTGGTCACCTTCGGCGGCGCCTACGCCGTTCTGGCCTACGTGGCCCAGCAGGCGGTCGAGCACTATCACTGGCTGAAGCCGCACGAGATGCTGGACGGCCTCGGCATGGCCGAGACCACGCCGGGCCCGCTGATCATGGTGCTGCAATTCGTGGGCTTCATGGCGGCCTATCGCGACCCGAGCGGCCTGTCGCCGATGCTCGCGGCCACGCTCGGCGGCCTGCTCGCGACCTGGGTCACCTTCACGCCCTGCTTCCTCTGGATCTTCGTCGGCGCGCCCTATATCGAGCGCCTGCGCGGCAACACGGGCCTCGCCGGCGCGCTCAGTGCGATCACCGCCGCCGTGGTCGGCGTGATCCTCAACCTCTCGATCTGGTTCGCGCTGCACATCCTGTTCCGCGAGACCGTGCCGGTGCATGCGTTTCCGCTGAACTTCGACATGCCGGTGCTGACGAGCGTGGACATTCCCGCGCTAGTGCTGGCGATCGCGGCGGCGACGGCGATCTTCCGGTTCAAGCTGGGCATGCTGACGGTGCTGGCGGGAAGCTGCGCGGCGGGGGTGGCGCTGCGGCTGGCGGGAATGATCTAGTGAGAGGAGAGCGCCGTTACCTTGCATGTTCCGGGTGGTCGATGATCCGGCTTAGCGTCAGGCTGCGGTGTCCAGTTGACCGAGCGCGGCCTTGACATCCTTGGCAGGCGACAGCCCGAACAAGCGCCCATATTCCCTCGTGAATTGCGAGACGCTTTCGTAACCTACCCCGAAGGCCGCGCTGCTCACGTCAGAGCCCTCCGACAACATCATCCGACGCGCCTCGATGAGCCGCAACTGCTTCTGAAATTGCAGGGGACTGAGTGATGTAATCGTGCGGAAGTGCTGGTGAAACGAGGAAGGACTCATGGCAGCCGCTTCCGCCAGGCGCTCGATCCGCAGCGGCTTTGCATAGTCAGAACGAATGATCGCCACGGCGCGCGCGATGCGTTGCGCGTGGCTGTCGGCGACCCCGAGGGCCCTTATCGCCGCGCCGTGTCGCCCAGCCAGCAGCCAATAGTGGATTTCGCGAACGAACTGAGACTGCAGAACCGGCAAGGATGACGGACGTTCGAGCAGCCGCATCAAGCGAAGCGCGGCATCGGCAACCTCGGATTCGGTCGGATCGACGCGGACGGGAATGCCTTGCTGCTCGGGAGCAAGGTTCATCTCCACGATCAGGCTCGCGATCACCGCCGGGTCGAGCTCAACGACCAGGGAATAATATGGGAGCTGCGCACTGGCGCGGGTAATCTGGCTCACCGTCGGCACATCCGCCGAGATCAGGAGCGACTCTCCCGCGCCGAAATCGAAGGTATGCGCTCCCATCGTCACGCGTTTTCGGCCCTGCAGGACAAGCGCAACGAGCGGCCGATTGATTGCGTATTGGAGCTGGCCCCGCGTCGCTGCCCGTATGGCCGTAAGGCCCGGAATCGGCGTCCTGGCCGTGCCGTTCTGGTCGGAATGCAAGTCCGCATAGCGGCGAACAGTTTCGAGCAAAGTCGTCGTCATTTCCGCGAATTTATACCAGCCGCGGGCCACGGCAACCGGACATGGCCGGACTGCTTCAACTTTGGGCATGTGAATTGATCGTTCAACGCAGCGTCGGCCCCGCCTGAGCGACGCTCGCGGCCATTTGGAGGAATAGGCAAGAAGGCTCAAGGATCCGGCAACTCGAATGCTGCGGTGTCTGCCACCTTCGCCGTGTCAAACGAAGGAGACATCACATGGCAAAAATTGCAATCGTCACCGGTGCGAGCCGCGGCCTTGGCCGCAACATGGCCGTCAACATCGCGCGCAAGGGCAGCGATGTCATCATCACATACCGGAGCCGTGCGGACCTCGCGGAGAGTGCCGTTTCCGAGATCGAGGCGCTGGGACGCCGGGCCGTGGCCTTTCAATTGGACAGCGCCGACGTCGCCAAATTTCCCTCCTTCGCGCGAAGACTGGGCCAGACGCTGAAGGAGACATTTGGTCGCGAGAGCTTCGACCACCTCGTGCACAATGCCGGCGACGGCCTCTTCGCTCCGCTCGGCGAGACCACCGAGGCTCAGTTCGATCAGCAGATGAACCTGCACGTCAAAGGCGTATTCTTCCTCACCCAGGCCTTGTTGCCGCTGATGGCAGACGGTGGCTCGATCGTCACCATCGGCAGCGGCTTGACGCGTGTCACCTATCCGGGCTTCGCCGTCTACACCATGGCGAAAGCCGCCGCCGACATGATGGCGGTCTGCATGGCCAGGGAACTTGGGCCGCGTGGCATCCGCGTCAACAGCGTTGCGCCCGGCGCGATCGAAACCGACTTCGGTGGTGGCCTGGTACGTGACAATCCCGACGTGAACAAGCAATTCGCCGCCATGACTGCGCTGGGCCGCGTTGGCGTCCCGGATGATATCGGTCCGATGGTCGCGAGCTTGCTGAGTGAGGACAATCGCTGGGTTACGGGGCAACGGATCGAAGTATCAGGCGGCCAGACGATCTGAACGCCGAACATTGCCTTTGCGACATGCAAGGGTCGCTGTTTGAAGTGTGAACTGGAGAGCGATGGCCTCCCCGTTTGCGCCGTCGCTGCGAGCCAACGGGCGGACCCGTTGGCTCGCAATGACGTGGGAGCCGCTCGCCCCACACTCGGTGTCATCGCCCGGCTTGACCGGGTGATCCAGTACTCCGAGACGGGCGTGATCGAGAAGAAAGGCCGCGGCGCACTGGATGCCCCGGTCGAGCCGGGGCATGACACCGTTGTTGTCGCACTACCGCATCATCATCCGCGCGACCGCTTCGCCGATCACCACAGTGGTGAAATGCGTATTGGCGCGGCAGTCGGACGGCATGATCGAGGCGTCGGCGACGCGCAGGCCCGTGATGCCCTTCACCGTGCCATCGGGGTTGACCACGCCGTCGGGGTTGCCAACGCCGCTCATCCGGCAGCTGCCGGCGGCGTGCTGGATGTCGCCGGTCTCACGACGCAGCACCGCGTCGAGTTCGTGATCCGGCAGGCTAGCTGCCTGCGGCAGCGTCAGGTCGGTGTCGGTCAGCCGGATCCAGTCGGCGATGCCTGACAGCGCCGGCTGGGTGGTGATCACGGCGAGGCGCCTCACCGCATCCATCATCCGCAGCATGTCACGGGGATCGGCCAGCATGTTCTCCTCGACGACGGGATCGATTGTGGGATCGGTCGAGGCGAGCTTAAGCGTTCCGCGAGAATACGCGTTGAACAGCCCGGCGCCGATCGCCCCTGCTACCCCGATGCCGCGGTGATTGAACGCGATCAGGATCATGTCGCGCTTGCCGCCGTTGGCGAGGCCCGACGAGTAGGTCACGCAGCAATTGGTGTGGCGCGTATCGGGATCGGTGGGACGAAGCTCCTCCCGGAGCTGGATGGTGGCACGAAACAGCGGGTGGTCGAAGAAATGGCGGCCGACCGGCAGATCGCGCGCGACCGCGATCCCCATCGCCCGCAACTCCTCGGCGGGGCCAATGCCCGAGCGCAGCAGGATCGCCGGACTGTGAATGGCGCCGGCACACAGCACGATCTGCCGCGCGCTGATCTCGCTTGTGCCCTGCCCCTCGATATGAACGCGAACACCGGTCGCGCGGCCGTCGCTGATCAGCACGCGATCGACCAGCGCATGGCCGCGGATCTCCAGATTGGCGCGACCGCGCGCGGGCTCGAGATAGCCCTCATTGGTGGTGATGCGGCGGCTGTCGCGGCTGTTGATGGGATAGCAGGCGACGCCCTCGCCGCCCGGGCCGTTGACATCGGCACACCAGGGATACCCGGCCGCGAGCGCCGCGTCGCGCAGGCCGCGATCGATCGGGCCCCATGTCTCCGGCGGCGCGCGATAGACCGGCAACGGCCCGCCGCGTCCGTGGCCGTCGGCATCGCCGAATTCCAGATCATCCTCGATCACGGAGAACAGCGGCATCACCTCCTTCGCCGACCAGCCGATGCAGCCATTGGCCGCCCATTCGTCGAAGGCATCGGCAACGCCGCGGATGGCGATCTGGCCGTTCATCATCGATGAGCCGCCGAGCCCCTTGCCGCGCCAGTAGAAGCGAGGCTCCTGCCCCGCCACCCGGCGCGTCAGAAGGTCAGGCCATTGCCATTTCTCCTGGTATTCGCGCTTGTGGATGATCGGGATGGGATTGGGCGTCCGCACCTCCCATGGCGCCTCATCGGCGCGCCAGTCGCGCCCCGCTTCGAGCAGCAGGACGCGCCGGGCGGGATCCTCGGACAGCCGTGCCGCAACGGCGGCGCCGGCGGAGCCGCCGCCGACAACAATGACATCGTACATCGCGTTACTTCTCAACGTTCCAGAACACCGGGATGGCGGACGGTATCAGACCGCGCAACGTCGCGCGATAGGCAGCCGGCTGCGCGAACTGGCCCCAGGGAATCGCGGGTGCCTGATCGTACATGACGGCCTGGATCTCGCCCGCGATCTTCTTGCGGTCCTCCTCGGCCGGCGCCTTGGCGAAGGCTTCCAGCAACGGCGTGATGCGCGCATCGCATTGCCAGCCGGTGAAGTCGGCGCAGTTGAAGGCAACCATGACGTTGGTCAGCGGCGAACCCAGATCGAAACCGCCGGCGTGAACGCCGTAGACGCTCCAGCCCTCCTTCTTGGCGCGGCGCGCCAGCACGCTCGCCCAGTCCATCACCTGCAGATCGACGTTGAAGCCGGCTGCCTTGAGCCGTTCCGCAAGCACCTGCGCCGAGACGCGCGGGGCTTCGAGATCGTTGGCCTCCATGACGACGACGGGCTCGCCGGCATATTTGGTCGCCTTCAGCGCGGCTTTCGCCGCTTCGATCGAGGGCTTCGCCGCGGCCTCGGTGCCGGCCTTGCTTTCATAGGTGGTGCCGCACGTGAAGAACGTCGCGCAAGGCGTGGCGTATTTGGCATCGAGCCCGAGCGCATCCAGCACCTCGCGCTGGTCGACCAGCTTCCACAGCACGCGCCGGATCGCGGGATCGTCGAACGGTTTGGACGCGGCGTTGAGGCGGTAGGCGCCTGCGAACATGTTGCCGCCGGTGAAGTTGACGAGCTTGACGCGGGAGTTCTTCTCCAGCTGCGGCAACAGATCGAACGGGGCGTATTGCATGAAGTCGACTTCGCCGGCCTGCAGCGCGGAGGCTGCGGTCGCACCGTCAGGAATGACGCGGACCTCCAGCGTGTCGACATTGACTCGCTTGCCGCCGGCGAGGAAGTCAGCGGGCTCGGGGCGCGGCACATAATCGGCGAACTTCTTCAGGATCATGCGATCGCCGGTGCGGTGATCGGCCTTGCTGTAGACGAAGGGACCCGAGCCGACGATCTCGGTGATGCGCTGGTCGCCGGGCGTCTTGGCGATGCGCTCGGGCATCATGAAGGCGACGGGGCTGACGGGATTGCCGAGCGCGTCGATGACGAGACCCGACGGCTCCTTCAACGTCAGCACGAAAGTCTTGGCGTCGGTGGGCTCGAGCGACGCGGTGATCGCGAAGATGCGGCGGCCGAGCGCGCTGCGGGTGCCCCAGCGGCGCAGCGAGGCCACGCAATCGGCGGCCGTAACCGGCTGGCCGTCGTGCCACTTCAGGCCGTCGCGCAGCGTGAATGTGTAGGTCAAGTTGTCGGGCGAGACCTTCCAGTCCTGCACCATCTGCGGTTTGATGTCGCCCTTGGAATCCTTCGCAAACAGCGTATCGAACACCATGTAGCCAAACGTGCGCGTAATATAGGCCGTGGAGAAATGCGGATCGAGGGTGACGATTTCCGCCTCGAGCACCGCGACGAGATTCCCCGCCGCATGCGCCGGCGCCGCGGCCAGCGCGAGGCCGAACAGCGCGGGAATCATAGACTTGAGTTTGAACATTGGTTTCTTCTTGCCTTGGCGAAACGGTTACGGTCGCCAGCAAAAAGCAATGTTCGTGCCCACACGGCAGAAGCACGTATGCGCACACGGCTATCAGCCGCGCGTTTGCGGGATGCGCACTTCTGGGTTGGAGCGCGACTCCATCGCATCCCGTCATTGCGAGCGCAGCGACGCAATCCAGACTGCCGCCACGGCAAGACTCTGGATTGCGTCGCTGCGCTCGCAATGATGATGTGGATGCAGTTGCGCACCAATCTCGTGCCCCGGACGCAGCGCAGCGCTTCTTCAGCGGTGCGTTGCTGAGCCGGGGCCCATGCCGCCGAACATCGTCCGCGCAACATGGGTCCCGGCTCTGCGCGGCAATGCAAGCGCGTTGCAGCGCGTCCGGGACACGGGACCGTCCCTACCCGATGCCCCGGCCGAACTTGTTCGACTTCGGAAAACCCTTCGGAGGCAGGCGGCCGGCGTCAGCGCGGGTGCCTTGCCACTCGGCGAGCTCCTTCATGGTCGCGGAGAATTCGCGACCGGCGGAGTCCTTCCAGGTCAGGCCGGCCTTGGCGTCGAACACGGCAATATCCGAGAGGCCGCCATCCTTGTACTTCTGCAGGCGAACGCCGCGGCCGCGCGCCATTTCCGGCACCTGGTCGAGCGGGAAAACCAGCATCTTGCGGTTGTCGCCGATGACCGCGACGGTGTCGCCGAGCACTTCGGTGATCGCGCGCGCCTCGTTCGGCATGTCGACGTTGAGGACCTGCTTGCCCTTCTTGGTGGTGCCGACGCAATCGTCCTCGTTGACGACGAAACCCTGGCCCTCGTGGCTCGCGACCAGGAATTTGCGACCGCCCTTGTTGACGAACAGCGCGACGGGCGCCGCCTCCTGCTCGAGGTCGATGAACAGGCGGATCGGCTCGCCGTGTCCGCGGCCGCCCGGCAGCTTCGCGACGTCGAGCGAGTAGAACTTGCCGTTGGTCGCGAACAGCAGCAGCTTCGAGGTCGTCTCGGCGAAGAACGCAAAGCCGAGCTTGTCGTCCTGCTTGAAGGCAAGGCCCGAGAGATCCTCGACATGGCCCTTCATGGTGCGGATCCAGCCCTTGTCGGAGACGACGACCGTCACCGGCTCGCGCTCGACGAAGGCCTCCTCGATCGCGGCGAGATCGTGCTCGGGCGCGTCGGCAAAGGTGGTGCGGCGCTTGCCGAGCGGCGTCTTCGGCCCGAACATGTCGCGGACCTTGCCGACCTGCTCGCTGACCTTCTTCCACTGCTCAGGCTCGGAGGCCAGCACCGCATTGATGCCCTTGAGCTCGCCGCGGAGGTTCTTGTCCTCGGTGCGGATCTCCATCTCCTCGAGCTTGCGCAAGGAGCGCAGGCGCATGTTGAGGATGGCTTCGGCCTGCACCTCGGTGAGCTTGAACGCCTTCATCAGCTCGGGCTTGGGCTCATCCTCGGTGCGGATGATCTTGATCACCTTGTCGATGTTCAGATAGGCGATCAGGAACCCGCCCAGGACCTCCAGCCGGTGCTCGATCTGCGCCTTGCGATAATTGCTGCGCCGGATCAGCACGTCGCGCAGATGGTCGAGCCATTCGCGCAAGCACTCGGCCAGGCCGACCACCTTGGGCACCTTGCCCTTGATCAGCACGTTGAGGTTCAGCGGAATCTTGTTTTCGAGCTCGGTCAGCCGGAACAGCGATTCCATCATCAGCGCGGGATCGACGTTCTTCGACTTCGGCTCGATCACGATGCGGACGTCTTCGGCCGACTCGTCCCTGATGTCGCCGACCAGCGGCAGCTTCTTCTGGTCGAGCAGCTCGGCGACTTTCTCAATCAGGCGCGACTTCTGCACCAGGAACGGGATCTCGGTGACGACGACGACCCAGGTGCCGCGCGCGCCCTCCTCCTGCGTCCACCGCGCACGGACACGGAACGAGCCGCGGCCGGTGGAGTAGGCTTCGGCAATGGCCTGCTTGGAATCGACGCAGATGCCACCGGTCGGGAAGTCCGGGCCCTTCACCCACTTCATCAGCGCCTTGGATTTCGCGTCGGGCTTCTCGATCAGATGCAGCGCGGCGTCGCAAAGCTCGGCGGCGTTGTGCGGCGGGATCGAGGTCGCCATGCCGACCGCGATGCCCTGCGCGCCGTTGGCGAGCAGGTTCGGGAAGCCGCCGGGCAGCACGACGGGCTCTTTCGACTGGCCGTCATAATTGGCGCGGAATTCGACACCGTCCTCGTCGATGCCGTCGAGCAGAAGCCGCGCGACGTCGGTCATGCGCGCTTCGGTGTAGCGGTAGGCGGCGGGGTTATCGCCGTCGATATTGCCGAAATTGCCCTGGCCGTCGACCAGCGGATAGCGCGAGGAGAAATCCTGCGCGAGGCGCACCATGGCGTCGTAGATCGCCTGGTCGCCGTGCGGATGGAACGAGCCCATCACGTCGCCGACGATCTTGGCGGATTTCTTGAAGGCTGTGCCGGGGTCGAGCCTGAGCAGTCGCATGCCGTAGAGGATGCGCCGGTGCACCGGCTTCAGGCCGTCGCGTGCGTCCGGGAGCGCGCGGTGCATGATGGTGGAGAGCGCGTAGGCGAGATAACGCTCTTCCAGCGCCTCGCGCAGCGGCACCTCATGGATCTCGGCCGGTTCTTCCGGCGGAACGATTCGTTTTCCCATGCCGCCCGGTTAAACCGTGGAAGCGAATCGGGCAAGGATCGAATGGTTCCCTGTGGGCGGCCTAGTGGCCTGCCCAGCCGGCCGTGAATGTCTGGGTTTTGGCTTGACCAGGCGTTTGGGCGGGTGCCGGCGCATTGCTCACGCAGCGGCGGGCGGCCTCGATCTCAGCCTCGGTCGCGCCATGGGCCCGCGCCCATGTCTCTGCGGCGGCAGCAGAATATTTTGCCACATAATACCGGACGACCGTGCAGGAAGCCCGGCGAAACAAGCCGGGTTGCGGCTCGCCGGCCATTGCATCGGGCGCAAACGCAAACAGCGCCGCGGAGAAGGCGAATCCCCTGATCAACATTTAGGCTGTCCCCGTTATGGAACCTGAAGGCGAACTCGACCGGCCCGATTTGGTTCCTGGGAACTTCATGCCATCTGGCAATGCAGAGTCCCGATGAGCTCATGGCGCGGGAATCGCCGCCCTCGCCTGCTGCCGTATCAGGGCGTTGATGAAGCCGGCCCGCGCATCGGAATGGCCCTGCCCGCGCGGCTCCAGCACGTGACGCAGCAGGAACAGGCCGGTGAGCCGGAAGCCGTCCTGGAGATCCTGATCGGTGAGATCGCTCGCGGTCTCGCCATGGCGCAGAAAGGCCGGCAGCCGCAACAGCCGGTCGCGCCACGGCTCGCCCGCGCCGCGCGACACCGCGCCGCCGGATTTCGGCGAGACGTAGATCAGGTCCGCGGTCTCGCCGGTCACCGCGCAATTGTCCAGCGCCAGGCCGAAACCCAGCTCGGCGAGCATCGCCAGCTCGAAATGGATCAGATGCACGGCGGCGCTGCCGATGTCGTCGAAATCGTCGAGCGAATGTTCGAGCAACGCAAAGATCTCTTCGTGCGGATCGCGCTCCGGCAAGAGCCGCGCAACCGAGGCGAGATGGGTGACGCCATAGACCCCATGGGACGATGCCAGCAACGTCGCCGCACGCAGCTTCAATCCCTCGACGGCATAGGTCCCGAGATGCTCGTCGAGCCGCGCCCGCCACACCGCGCTGACGCTGTTGCCGGGCTGCAAGAGGGGTCGCATCCGCGAGCCGGCGCCGCCGCGGACGAGGCCGAGATGCCGGCCATGGGCGCGCGTCAAGAGCTCGACGATGGCGCTGCTCTCGCCATGCCGCCGCACCCCCAGCACGATGCCCTCGTCGGTCCATTCCATGGGAGAAGCCTACAGGATTCCAGAGCCACTCGCACGCACTCGTGCCCCGGACGCAACGCGGCGCGCAATCGACGCGTTGCCGAGCCGAGGTCCATTTCTCCGCACATTCCTGGGTCCCGGCTCTGCGGCACAGCGCTTGCGCGCCGTACCTTGTCCGGGACACGGCGATTCACGCGTTGAACCAGCCCTGCGCATCGCCGGTGAAGGAGAAATAAAGGCCGATCGCGGTCAGCGCGCAGGAGACGATCTCGATGGCGCTGTCGAGTTCCAGGCCCCTCTCCCCGATGATCTGGCCGAGCGAGATCACCGACAACACCAGGGCCGCCGCCAGCACCCAGCGCGGCCAGTTCTTGCGCCGATGCGCGGCCAGCCAGACGAAATAGACCAGCAGCAGGATCATGCCGCCGGCGAGCAAGGTCGCCGTCATGATCATCTGCTCGGTCATCTCGGTGTTGGGCGTGCGGTCCTGCGCCGCGACCGAGAGGGCATCCAGCATCAACGATGCATAGAGCAGCGCTTCGAAGCGCCGGACGTTGCTGGGCACGCTCATCGGATACCGATCTTTTCTTGGTTATTCCCTGGGGAAGTCCAGGCCCATCTCGCGGTAGCGATCGGGGTCGTCACCCCAGTTCTCGCGTACCTTGACGAACAGGAACAGATGCACCGGCACGTCGAGGATCTGCATCAGTTCCTTCCGCGAATCCGCGCCGATCGACTTGATGGTTGCGCCGCCCTTGCCGAGCACGATCTTGCGCTGGCTTTCGCGCTCGACGAAGATCGTCTGCTCGATCCGCACCGAATGATCCTTGCGCTCCTCCCACTTGTCGGTCTCGACCGTGGACTGGTAGGGCAATTCCTGGTGCAGCTTCTGATAGATCTTTTCGCGCGTGATCTCGGCCGCGAGTTGCCGCATCGGCGCGTCCGACATCTGGTCCTCGGGATAGAGGAACGGGCCCGGCGGCACCATTTCCGCGAGCGTCTTGCGGATGTCGTCGACGCCGTCGCCCGAGATCGCCGAGATCATGAAGGTCCGCGCGAACTTCATGCGCTCGTTGGCGGCTTGCGCCAGCGCCAGCAGCTTCTCGCGCTGGACCAGATCGACCTTGTTGATCACCAGGATCTTCTCGTGATTGACGCCGGCGGCCTTGGCGAGGATCGCCTCCGCTTCCTCGTCGATCCCGGTCTTGGCATCCAGCAGCACGCAGACGAGGTCGGCATCATGCGCCCCGCTCCAGGCGGTCGAGACCATGGCGCGGTCGAGCCGGCGCTTGGGCGAGAAGATGCCGGGCGTGTCGACCAGGATCACTTGCGCATTGTTCTCGATGACGATGCCGCGGATCAGCGCGCGCGTGGTCTGCACCTTGCGCGAGACGATCGTGACCTTGGCCCCGACCAGCGCGTTGACCAGCGTGGACTTGCCGACATTCGGCGCGCCGATCAGCGCAACGAAGCCGCAGCGCGTACCAGTGGGCGCCTCGCCGCTTGCTTCAGCCGTCATTGCCGCCGCCAACGCCTTCGCGTTCGATCATCACTGAAGCTGCCACCTTCTCTGCCGCGCGTTTGCTGCCGCCGATGCCTTCCGCCGGCGCCAGCCCCGGCAGATCGACTGCCACGCGGAACTGCGGGTCGTGATGCGGGCCGGTGCGCTCGACCTCGCGGTAAACAGGCGTCGGCAGCCCCTTCCCTTGCGCCCATTCCTGCAGCACGGTCTTGGGGTCGCGCAAGGGACGGCGCGGCTTGTGCATGCGCTCGGTCCAGTTGCGCTTGACGAATTCGGCTGCCGCCACATGGCCGCCGTCGAGGAAGATGGCGCCGATCACGGCCTCGCAGATGTCCCCCAGCACGCTCTTGCGCAGGCGCGCATCGGCGCTGGATCCGACCGATCCCAGCTTGATGTCGTCGACCAGACCGAGCGACTTGGCGACGTCGGCGCAGCTTTCCTTGCGCACGAGCTCGGCCAGACGCTTGGACAGCTCGCCTTCGTCGGCGTTCGGGAAGGCGTGATAGAGCATGTCGGAGACGACGAGCCCGAGCACGTGGTCGCCAAGGAATTCCAGCCGCTGATAGCTGTCGCCGCGCTTGCGTCCGGACTTCAGCGCCGAGACATGCGTGATCGCCTGCATCAGGAGGTTCGGGTCAGCGAAGCTGTGGCCGATGCGCGCCTCGAGCGCCGCGTTCGCATCCGTGGCCTTGGCCTTGCTGCTCCGCGCCCGCTTCTTCTTCGCAGGCGCCTTGTCTGCAGCCGTCTTGGTCGCAGCTTCCCCTTCGGGGCCCGCTTGCGCCTCGGTCGGTTGGGTCGCGATGTCCTTGGCTTCGTCTTTCATCGGACGATTTTGAAGAAACGATTCCAGCGTACCGCCCACGGCCAGCGCCAGAACATCCAGGCATGCTCGCCTTCGGCGATGGAGAAGAAGATCATCTGGGCGCGGCCGATCAGATTTTCCTGCGGCACGTAGCCGACCTGGCCGAGGAAGCGGCTGTCGGTGGAGTTGTCGCGATTGTCGCCCATCATGAAGAAGTGGCCGGGCGGCACCGTGTAGACGTTGGTGTTGTCCATGTAGCCGTTGTCGGCGCAGTCCAGCGTCTCATAGGACACGCCGTTCGGCAGCGTCTCCTTCCAGCGCTTCACCCGGGAGATGCCGCCGCCTTCCGAGCCGCAGGGGTCTTCGCCGACATATTCGCTCATGCGCTGCCGCTCGACCGGCGTGTCGTTGATGTAGAGCAGCCCGTCGCGCATCTGGACGCGGTCACCGGGAAGGCCGATCACGCGCTTGATGTAGTCCGTGGAATCGTCCTTCGGCAGGCGGAACACGACGATGTCGCCGCGATTCGGATCCGAGCCCCAGATTCTCCCCGAGAACAGCGGCGGCGAGAACGGAATCGAATAGTGACTATAGCCGTAGGAATATTTCGAGACGAACAGATAGTCGCCGACCAGCAGCGTCGCCTTCATCGAGCCCGACGGGATGTTGAAAGGCTGAAACAGGAAGGTGCGGATCACCAGCGCGATCAGGAGAGCATGAATGACGACCCGGATCGTTTCACCGACGCCGCTCTCAGTTTTCGTTCCTGAAGTCACGCTCATTGCTCTCTCAATTCCGGCCGGCGGTCACAGAGCGCCCTCCTGGCGCGAACAGCCCTTTGCTTCGCGGCCCATGGAGATTGTCCTGATTCTGATAGTGAGGGCCAATTCCGGCGTAAAGCCGAATTCGCCCAAGCTGATTTGCGACGGCGGACTTTTAGACGGTTGTCGGAGGCCACGCAATCAAGGATCGCATCAAAACTGAGTAAGATATTGATTTCACGTATGAATTATAAAATGAAGCGGATATCCTCACGGCTTCGCAGGCGGCACGGCGGAAATGATGACAAAGGCCTGCGCCAGCGGCCAGTCGTCGGTGATCGAAACGTCGATCCGCGCCTCGAATCCGTCCGGCGTCAGGGCCTGAAGCCGGGCCAGCGCGCCGCCGGTCAGCTGCATGGTCGGCCGCCCCCCCGGCAGGTTGACCACCCCCATGTCGCGCCACCAGACGCCGCGCCTGATGCCGGTGCCGAGCGCCTTGGAGCAGGCCTCCTTGGCGGCGAAGCGCTTGGCGTAGGTCGCCACCACCATCTTCTCGTTCTTGGCGCGCCGCTCCGCCTTGGCCCGCTCGGCCGCGGTGAAGATGCGGTCGAGGAAGCGCTCGCCATGACGTTCGATCACCTTGGCCACGCGGGTGATGTCGATCAGGTCGGACCCGATGCCGATGATCATGCCCGGCTCCGGCCACGGTCCATCGCCGCGCGCATGTTGCGCACGGTTTCGGCCAGACCCACGAACAGCGCCTCGCCGATCATGTAGTAGCCGATATTGAGCTCCATGATCTCAGGCAGGGCCGCGATCGTCTCCGCCGTGGCATAGTCGAGCCCGTGACCGGCATGGACCTCCAGACCGGCGGCCTTGGCCAGTTTCACCCCCGCCACGATCCGCCGCCATTCGGCCTCGGCCTTGTCGGCGTGGCCGTCGACGACGGCGTCGCACCATGCGCCAGTGTGGATCTCGATCACGGGCGCGCGCAGCCGTGCCGCCGTTTCGATCTGGGCGGGGTCGGCGGCGATGAACAGCGAGACCCGGATGCCGGCATCGTTCAGCCGCGCGATATAGGGCGCGAGCGCGTTGTGCTGGCCGACCACATCCAGCCCGCCTTCCGTCGTCACCTCCTGGCGCCGCTCCGGAACCAGGCAGACCGCATGCGGCTTGGTGGCGAGCGAGATGCGCAACATGTCGTCGGTTGCCGCCATCTCGAAATTGAGCGGCTTGGAGATCTCCGCCTTCAGCCGCGCCATGTCCTCGTCGCGGATGTGCCGGCGATCCTCGCGCAGATGCGCGGTGATGCCGTCGGCGCCGGCCTCGATCGCGAGCAGCGCCGCGCGCACCGGATCCGGATTGCGGCCACCGCGCGCGTTACGCAGAGTCGCGACATGGTCGACATTGACGCCGAGGCGGAGCGGAGTTGCGGGCATTTCAGGACTCACGAAATCAGGGCGACAGGCGCATATGCAAGGCGCCTATCCATTAACACGTTCGACTTTGGCGACGACCGCCTTCGCGCGCAACTGAGCCAGGATCGCGCTCAGGTGCTTCAGATCGTAGACTTCGAGATCGATCGTCGTCTCCGTGAAGTCCGGCGAGCGGCGCTGCATGCTGATGTTGTCGATGTTGCCGTCGTGCTCGGCGATCACGGTTGCGATCTGCGCCAGCGCGCCGGGCTCGTTGACGTTCTCGACCCTGATGCGGGCCGGGAAGCGCTGCGGCGCGGAGTCCTCGATGTCCCAGCGGACGTCGAGCCAGCGCTCCGGCTCCTCCTCGAAATCCTTCAGCGCCGGCGCCTGGATCGGATAGATCGTGATGCCCTCGCCCGGCGTGACGATGCCGACGATGCGGTCGCCGGGCACGGCGCCGCCATTGGGAGCAAACTTGATCGGCAAGTCGGAGTTGATGCCGCGGATCGGGATCGCGACCGGGCTGCGCGGCGGCTCCGAGGCGCCCTTTTCCTTGAGCTTGGCGGCGAGGCCCTTCTTGACGCCGTAGCGTGCGATGCGCTCCTCCTTGTAGTCCGGATACATCGCGCGCGCGACGTGGGAGGCCTTGATCTCGCCGCGACCGACCGCCGCCATGACGTCCTCGATCGAGGTGCGCGCGAGCCGCGGCAGCGCGCCCTTGAGCTTGTCGTCGGCATATTCGATCTTGGCGCGCTCGAACAGGCGCTCGACGATGCGCCGGCCGAGGCCGACATACTGGTCGCGCACGGCGGTGCGCGTGGCGCGGCGGATCGCGGCGCGCGCCTTGCCGGTGACTGCGAGCGTCTCCCAGGCCGACGGCGGCGCGGATTGCGCTTCCGAGGTCAGCACCTCGACCTCGTCACCGTTCTGGAGTTCCGAGGACAGCGGCGCGAACTTGCCGTTGATCTTGCAGCCCACCGCGCTGTTGCCGACGTCGGTGTGCACCGCATAGGCGAAGTCGATCACGTTGGCGTGTCGCGGCAGCGCGATCAGCTTGCCCTTCGGGGTGAAGCAGAACACCTGGTCGTGGAACAGCTCGAGCTTGGTGTGCTCGAGGAATTCCTCGGGATTGGCGCTCTCGGAGAGGATTCCGATGGTGTGGCGCAGCCAGGCGAACGCGTTGGACTCGCGCTTGAGGTATTCGGTCGGCGAGCCCACGCCTTCCTTGTAGAAGACATGCGCGGCGATGCCGCGCTCGGCGATCTGGTCCATCGCCTCGGTGCGGATCTGGAGCTCGACGCGCTGGTTGCCGGGGCCGATCACGGTGGTGTGGATCGAGCGGTAGTCGTTCTGCTTCGGCGTCGAGATGTAGTCCTTGAAGCGCCCCGGCACGACCGGCCAGGTGGTGTGGACGATCCCGAGCGCGCGATAGCAGGCCTCGATGTCGTTGACGACGAGGCGGAAGCCGAAGATGTCGGACAATTGCTCGAAGCCGACCGACTTGCGCTCCATCTTGGTCCAGATCGAGAACGGCTTCTTGCGGCGGCCATAGACCCTCGCGCCGAGGCCCCGGTGCCGCAGATTGTTGGAGAGCTGGTCCTCGATCTCGCCGATCAAATTGCGGTTGCGCTCGGCAAGCGCGTCGAGCCGCTGCATCACCACCAAATAGGCTTCGGGATCGAGGGTGCGGAAGGACAGATCCTCCAGCTCCTCGCGCATTTCCTGCATGCCCATGCGTCCCGCCAGCGGCGCGTAGATGTCGAGCGTCTCCTCGGCGATGCGCCGGCGCGATTCCGTCGGCACGAATTCCAGCGTGCGCATGTTGTGCAGGCGGTCGGCGAGCTTGACCAGAAGCACACGGACATCATCAGCAATGGCCAGCAACAATTTGCGCAGGTTCTCGGCCTGCTTGGCCTCGCGTGACACCAGCTCGAGCCGCTTCAGCTTGGTCAGGCCCTCGACCAGCGCACCGATCTCCGGCCCGAAGATCTGGTCGATCTCGGCCCGCGTCGCCTCGGTGTCCTCGATCGTATCGTGCAGCAGTGCTGCCACGATGGTGGCGTCGTCGAGCTTCAGGTCGGTGAGAATGGCCGCCACTTCGAGCGGGTGCGAGAAATACGGATCGCCCGAGGCGCGGGTCTGCGAACCATGCGCCTTCATGGCGTAGACATAGGCGCGGTTCAGCAGGTCTTCGTTGGTGTTGGGATTGTAGGATCTGACGCGCTCGACGAGGTCATATTGACGCATCATGCGCGCGCGGGGCCTGGCGGGGCGCGCGACCGGCGCAGTCGGGGCCACGGCAACCGATTCGGTTGCGGCCTGCATCTGCGTGGATCTGCGGCGCCGATATACCATTCCGTCCTGCTTTCAAACGGGCCCGAGGCGGTCCGTTGTATACATCCTAGCTCCGATCGCGCGTGTGTCCGATCAATTCAGTGACAGGCGCAGCGCCAACCGGCAACGCTATGGTAACCACGAAAACGTCAACAAAAGCAAAGGCCCGAACAAGGGTTCGGGCCTTTGATAAGATCACAAGCAGTCGATGATCACGATGGAGGAATTACTCGTCTTCCTCGGGCTGCTCCTCGGGAGGCGCGAGGCCTTCCAGGCCCTTCAGCAGCTCTTCTTCGGTCATGCGCTCCACGGCGACCTCGGTATCGTCCGCATCGACGCTCGCGCCTGCGGAACCGATCAGCGGCACCGTATCCGGCTCGGGCTCGTCCACCTCGACGAACTTCTGGAGCGAGTGCACCAGCTCCTCGCGGAGATCCTCCGGCGAGATCGTCGTCTCGGCAATTTCACGCAAAGACACAACTGGGTTCTTGTCGTTATCGCGGTCAACCGTTAGTTGTGAACCGGACGAAATCATGCGGGCTCGGTGGGCGGCCAGCAGGACCAAGTCAAACCGGTTGTCGACCTTGTCGATACAATCTTCTACGGTGACGCGAGCCATGGACTGTCGCTCCGTTGTGGGTGGGACGAAATATGTGGATGATTGGGGCTAGTTATAGGGGCCGGGACGATTTCGCAAGGCTAATTTGTGATTTGGTCTCGCCAAACGGCTCTGCTAACGCCACATTGGGGCTGGGACGGGGTTTTCTGGGCTGCCATCGAGGGCAGCCCCGGGTGTATGCAAGTCCGCCATAACTATACCTTGATTGCCCCGACTTCTCCGGACTTGCGGTTTCGACGGGTCTCAGCGGCACTTTAGAACTGCGCGGCTTGCTGTCGCCGCGCCAACAAAAAAACGATCAATCACGAACACTACGCGAGCAAACTGAATGTCACCTTCTCCTACCAACAAGATCGCGCTCTTCATCGATGGGGCCAATCTCTACGCGACCGCGAAAACGCTGGGCTTCGACATCGATTACAAGCGTCTACTGAAGGAGTTTCAGGGCCGCGGCACGTTGTTGCGGGCGTTCTATTACACCGCCATCATCGAAGACCAGGAATACTCCTCGATCCGCCCGTTGATCGACTGGCTGGATTACAACGGCTACACCGTCGTCACCAAGGCGACCAAGGAATTCATCGACGCCTCCGGCCGCCGCAAGGTCAAGGGCAACATGGACATCGAGCTTGCCGTGGACGCCATGGAGCTCGCCGAGCATATCGACCAGATGGTGCTGTTCTCGGGTGACGGCGACTTTCGCTCCCTGGTCGAGGCCGTGCAGCGCCGCGGCGTGCGGGTCACGGTGATCTCCACCATCGCCAGCCAGCCGCCGATGATCGCCGACGAGCTGCGCCGCCAGGCCGACGTCTTTACCGACCTCGTCGAGCTG
The DNA here is from genome assembly GCF_004346455.1 of Bradyrhizobium sp. R2.2-H. Taxonomy (NCBI): domain Bacteria; kingdom Pseudomonadati; phylum Pseudomonadota; class Alphaproteobacteria; order Hyphomicrobiales; family Nitrobacteraceae; genus Bradyrhizobium; species Bradyrhizobium sp. R2.2-H. The sequence goes on along the minus strand of NZ_SMBR01000002.1, from coordinate 404,809 downwards.
CAATCCAAGCTCGGCCGCGATCCGTCCGAGCGCCCCGCCCCGCGTGACCGCGGCGAGCGCGGCGAGCGCGGCGAACGCCACCACGCCCCGCAATTCCTCCAGCGCGCAACCACGATTTCGCCGAGGGGCGGCGATGAAGACTTCGAGGAGTGAGGCGGCCCGGTCAAGCCGCCAGCCTCTCGCCGTCGTTCCCGACCGTGACTGTCCGCTCTGTCCGCGCCTGGTCGCCTTTCGCGAGGCGAACCGCACACGCGAGCCGTCGTGGCACAATGCGCCGGTTGCGCCCTTCGGCGACCTCGAAGCACGCCTCCTGATCGTGGGCCTCGCGCCTGGAATGCAGGGCGCCAACCGCACGGGACGGCCCTTCACCGGCGATTATGCCGGCGACCTGCTCTACAGCACGCTGATCGAATACGGCTTTGCCAGGGGGACCTATCAGGCGCGTCCCGACGACGGCCTGAAACTGGTCGACTGCCGGATCGCCAATGCGGTGCATTGCGTGCCGCCGCAGAACAAGCCGCTGCCGGTCGAGATCAACACCTGCCGCCAGTTTCTCGTGGCGAATCTGGCGTCGATGCCGAACCTGCGCGCGATCGTCGCGCTCGGGCGGATTGCGCACGACAGCGTGCTCAAGCCGCTGAATCTGAAGGGCTCGCAAGCCCCCTTCGGCCACGGCGCAGTGCATCAGGCAGGCCGGTTCAAGCTCTACGACAGCTATCATTGCTCGCGCTACAACACGAACACCGGCGTGCTGACGCCGGACATGTTTCGAAGCGTGTTCGCGAAGGTGAAGGCCGGTCTCGATTAGGGCCGGATGGAGTCAGGCGGTTGCGATCCCCGCAGCTGGCTCGCATCGATTCGACCGAAATCATTTCACCCTGGGCGGGCGATCTGGGACTTGGTGGGATTGGCCTTCAGCCAGCCGAGCACGTCGCCGGCGTTCCGGTCGGGCGGGAACACCGGGTAGAACACATGCGTGATCCTGGCGTCGTCGATGACAAGCGCGAGACGCTTGATCAGCGTCAGGCCCGCGACCTCCATGGTCGGCAGGTTCAAGGCGCGCGTCAGCGCCAGCTTCTCGTCCGAGAGCACCGGGAACGGCAGATGCAGCCGCGAAGCCATCTCGGTCTGGTAGGCGTTGCTCTGGGTCGAGAGGCCGAACACGTGCGCGGCGCCGGCGGCCTTGAGCTCGGCGAACAGATCGCGAAATGCGCAAGTCTGCGGCGTACAACCGCGCGCGCCGGGGATCATGTCCCAATCGTCGACCAGCGCGATTTTGCCGGGCTCGCCGGTGCGGGGATAGGCGAACACCACGGTGCGGCCGCGCAACGCCGACAGCGTGACCGACGTGTCGTCGGTCGCGAGCAGGCCGATCGCCGGCAACGTCATGCCCTCGAGATGCGCGGCGCCGCCGTCGTCGGCAGGCGCGGGAATCTGGCTCCAGTCGACCTCGAGCAGGTTCCGTTGGTTCATCTCCTCATCCCCTCGCCCGCATCAGCCGGCCCTTCTCCCGGCTCCAGTCGCGCTTCTTCTCGGACTCGCGCTTGTCGTGCAGCTTCTTTCCCTTTGCAACCGCCAGCTGCAATTTGGCGCGACCACGCTCGTTGAAATAGAGCTTGAGCGGGATCAGCGTCATGCCCTCGCGGTCGACCGCGCCCATCAGCTTGTTGATCTGACGGCGGTGCAGTAGCAGCTTCCGCGGCCGCTTGGGCTCGTGATTGAACCGGTTTCCTTGCAGATATTCGGGAATGGTGGCGTTGATCAGCCAGATCTCGCCGTTCTTGGAATCGGCATAGGATTCCGCGATCGTGCTCTTGCCGTTGCGGATCGACTTGACCTCGGTCCCCGTCAGCGCAATGCCCGCCTCGATCGTGTCCTCGATGGCGTAGTTGAAGCGGGCCTTGCGATTTTCCGCCATGACCTTGATCGGACGTTCGTTCTTGTCGGCCATGACGGATAAAACCTGATTGAGATGCGCGCGGAATCTAACAGTTCGGATGAAGCGCGCGCGTCACTTCTTGAGGAGATCGCGGATCTCGGTCAGCAGCTCGACCTCGGCCGACGGCTTCGGGGGAGCGGCCGGCGCCGCTTCTTCCTTGCGCTTCAGCGTGTTGATGGCGCGGATCACCAGGAACAGCACGAAGGCGATGATCATGAAGTTGATCGTCAGCGTGAGAAAGCTGCCCCAAGCCAGCACGGCGCCTTGCTTTTTCGCGTCAGCTAAGTTGGTGGCTGTGACCTTCGCCGACAAGGGGGTAAAGTAGTTCGAGAAGTCGAGGCCGCCGGTGACGGCACCGATGATCGGCATGATCACGTCGCCGACCAGCGAGTTGACGATGGCGCCGAAGGCCGCACCGATGATGACGCCGACCGCGAGGTCAACGACGTTGCCTTTCATGGCGAACTCGCGGAACTCCTTGAGCATCCGCCTGCCCCTTTCCTCGACCGCGCTCATGAACGCTCCCCGGACAAGCTAGCGCCTCAGTTGATCAGACCCGCGTGCACCATCGCGCTGCGCACGGCAACGCGGGTCGGCTCGGAGACCGGCACCATCGGCAGCCGCAGCGTCTCGTCCAGCTTGCCGAGCAGCGACATCGCGTACTTGATCGGCGCCGGATTGCTCTCGATGAAGAGGTTGTTGTGCAGCGGCATCAGCTTGTCGTGGATCGCGAGCGCCGCCTTGGTGTCGCCCTTCTGCCAGGCGGCGTGGAACTCCGAGCACAGGCGCGGCGCGACGTTCGAGGTCACCGAGATGCAGCCATGGCCACCATGGGCCATGTAGCCGATGATGGTGGCGTCCTCGCCCGAGAGCTGATTGAAGTCCTCGCCCATCGCAGCGCGCTGCTGCGACACGCGAACCATGCTGGCGGTGGCATCCTTGACGCCGGCGATGTTCTTCAGCTCCCACAGCCGCTTCATGGTGTCGACCGACATGTCGATCACCGAGCGCGGCGGGATGTTGTAGATGATGATCGGAATGCCGATCGCGTCGTTGATCGCCTTGAAGTGCTGGTACATCCCTTCCTGGGTCGGCTTGTTATAGTAGGGCGTGACGATCAGCACGGCGTCCGCACCCGCCTTTTCGGCGTGCTGGGAGAGCTCGATCGCTTCCTTGGTCGAGTTGGAGCCGGCGCCCGCGATGACCGGCACGCGGCCCTTGGCTTCAGCGATGCACCATTCGACGACCTTCTTGTGCTCGTCATGGCTCAGCGTCGGGCTCTCGCCGGTGGTGCCGACCGGGACCAGGCCGTTGGTCCCCTCCGAAATCTGCCAATTGACCAGGGAGCGGAACGCCGCCTCGTCCAGCGAGCCGTTTTTGAACGGTGTGACCAAGGCGGTGAACGACCCCCGGAACTTCGTCTTGGCTGCCATGGACTTCCTCCGTACGCGGCTATCTCTTGAGCAAGCCCCATTCATATCGGGTCTATACTGCCGGTAAAAGGCCCGCTTCCGGCCGAGGGCAACGTTTAGGCCGCGATTTTGCCGCGGTGATGGTGCAAATTGGCCCGAGGTAAGCGGCTGTTGGTATTTTGTCCGCATATTCAATCAAACTTAGCTAGGTCTTGAGCCACTTCACTGATTCGGGGCGACGAAACGCCGTGACCTCCTTTGCACGTGCCGCATGGCGATCCACCGGTCTGGTCGTGTGCCTGACGGCAGGGCTGTCGCTGGGTTGCGCCGCCCTCGCCAAGTCCAATGAGACGACCGCGGAGACCGGCAGCAAGGAGACCGCGAAGCCAGCCGCCAAGGACGCCGCGAAGGGACCGGCCAAGGACTTGAGCAAGGGCTCGAACAAGGGCGCGGCGAAGGAAACAACGAAGGAAACAACGAAGGAAACAACCAAGGGCACGGTCCAGGGAGCCGGCAAGGACGCAGCGAAGGGCGCGAGCAAGGGTGGCACCCCGGCCAAGGAAGGCGCGAAGACGCCTGCCAAGGATGCTGCCGCCAAGGATGCTGCCGCCAAGGAACCGGCGAAGGACAAGCCGAAACCCGCGACAGCGGTCTCCTCGCCGAAATCACACCCGGCGAGCAACGGATCGCCGCCAAAATCCGCAAAGCCCGCAAAGTCCACACCCGTGACGGCCACCGACAGGCCCACCGCTCTGGCCGCCGCCAGACCGCTCGCAGCTCCCGTCCTGGCCCCCGCGACCCGCCAGCATGCGGCGCCACGCAAGCCGGTCATCCCGGCCGCGATCGCGGCGACATCGTCGACGTCGCAAGCCGACAAGGACACGCTCGAGAGCGTCATCGAGCTCGTACGCAAACGCAAGGCCGGCGACGCCACCGATGCCGCCGCCCGCATCTCGGATCCGGTTGCGCGAAAGCTCGCCGAATGGATCATCCTGCGCAGCGAGGACAACGGCGCGACCGTGGAACGCTATCGCGCCTTCATCTCCGCCAATCCGACCTGGCCGTCGCAGACCTTCCTGCGCCGGCGCCTCGAGGCCGCGATGTGGGACGACAGGCGCGACGATTCGGTCGCGTGGTCGTGGTTCGAGAACGAGTCTCCGATCTCCGCCAAAGGCCGCTTCACGCTCGCCAAGGCGATGTTGGCGCGCGGTGACCGCGCCAATGCCGAGCGGCTGGTGCGCGAGGCCTGGCGCAGCGATCCGATGTCGGAGGACACCGAGAACAACGCGCTCGACCAGTTCGGTGCCCTGCTGACGCCGGGCGACCAGAAGGCGCGGATGGACACCCTGCTCTACGGCAGCGAGACCGAGGCGGCGCTCCGCGCCGCAAGGCGCCTCGGCGCCGGCTATGTCGCGCTCGCCAAGGCCCGCATCGCCGCCGTCAAGAAAGCGCCGAACGCGCGGGCGCTGCTCGACGCCGTGCCGCGCGAGCTGCACAATGACCCCGGCTACACCTTCAGCAAGATCCAGCTCCTGCGCCGCGAGGAGAAGTTCGCTGAAGCCGCCCAGCTGATGCTGTCGGCGCCCAAGGATCCGGGGCGCCTTCACAATCTCGACGAATGGTGGATCGAGCGGCGCCTCCTGGCGCGCAAGATGATCGACACCGAGGAATTCCGCACGGCCTATCTGATCGCGCGCGATGCCGCCCTGCCCTCGCGCGACATCTACAAGACCGAGCAGGAGTTCACCGCCGGGTGGATCGCGCTGCGATTCCTCAACGACCCCGCCACCGCCACCCAGCATTTTGCCCGCATCGGCGTCGGCAGCGTCAATCCGACCGCGCTGGCGCGCGCCGGCTATTGGCAGGGCCGCGCGGCCGAAGCGATGGGGCGTCAGCAGGAGGCGCGCAACGCCTATGCACGCGCCGCCGAACAGTCGACCAGCTATTACGGCCAGCTCGCCCGGGCCAAACTCGGCCTGCCGCAGATCGAGCTCAACAGCCAGCCGCGCGGGCGCGGCGCCGAGCGGCTTGAGATCGTGCGCGCTGCGCATCTGCTCTACGAGCTCGACGAGCGCGAGCTCGCGGTGCCCATGCTCGCCGACATGGGCGAGAACGGCGATCCCGAAGCGGTTGCGGGCCTCGGCGAGCTCGCCCAGCGCTATAGCGACGCGCGCGGCATGCTGCTGGTCGGCAAGGGTGCGCTCAACCGCGGCCTGCCGTTCGACTTCTACGCCTATCCCGTCAACGGCATTCCGCAGTTCACGCCGATCGGCCCCGACGTCGAGCGCAGCATCATCTATGCGATCGCGCGACAGGAGAGCGCGTTCAATCCGCGCGTGGTTTCGCCGGCGCAGGCCTATGGACTGATGCAGGTGACGCCGGACGCCGCCCGCTACGTCTGCAAACGCCACGGCGCGACCTACGACCTGGGGCGGCTGAAGAACGATTCGGTCTACAACGCCACGCTCGGCTCGGCCGAGCTCGGCGGATTGCTCGAGGATTATCGCGGCTCCTACATCATGACTTTCGCCGCCTACAATGCGGGCCGCGGCAGCGTGAGGAAGTGGGTCGCGCGTTACGGCGATCCGCGCGACCCGAAGGTCGACGCGGTCGACTGGGTCGAGCTGATTCCGTTCTCCGAGACGCGCAACTACGTGCAGCGGATCATGGAGAACCTTCAGGTCTACCGCGCCCGTTTCGGGGGCGGCACGCGGTTGCAGATCGAGGCCGACCTGCGGCGGGGCGTCGGAAGCGTGGAATGACGCCTCCCCTTTCCGACTCGCGGCCGAGCATGGGGGCGAGCGCCGCCCTCGTCAGGACCTGAGTCGCCGAGGCATAGCCGGCGACCGAGCACGATCCTCAGCGAGCCCTTCCGACGCGCACCGTGAGCGCTACGACGGTTGCGTCCTGGTCGGCACGCTCGCCGGTGCCGCGGCTGGCAGATGAAGGCGCTCTGGCTCCTGCTTCATGAGCCAGAGCGACGGGGCGCTTGTACGGCTGGGCCGGGCACCGGCAGGCCTTCACTGCACGCTTCTGTCGGAGACGGCTTGCAGCGCCCTCCCCTGCACAGTGGCTTCCATCAGGTCGCAATAAAGAACGACGAAATCAACGGAGAGCGGCGCACCAGCTCAGCCCAATACGCGGAGAGAACCGGCACGACAGCCAAAAGAAAAACCCCGGCGGTTGCCCGCCGGGGTTCTCTGTCAGGTCGTTAGACCGAACTTACCAGTTGCGCTGAGCGCGGAGGAGCAGGGTGAACGAGTCCTGGTCCTTCATCTCATACACTGCAGCCGGCTTGGCGACAGATGCGGTGCCCGGGGACGCAATCAGGCCCGAGTACTTCTGGTCCAGACGGGTCCAGTTGAAGTCGCCCGAGAAGGTCAGGTTCTTCACCGGGGTCCAGCGGGTGATCAAGCCCACTTGGCCAATGTTGAAGTTCGGGTCGCAATTGCCAGTCAGCCCGACCAATCCCACCATGCCAGCGCAGATGGTTGCCTTGCCCAGTGTGCCGTAGTTGACAGCCGCGTACGCACCGTAGATCGCGGTGTTCCAGTAGGGATTCCAGTTGTGGGTGTAAGCACCGCGGAAGCCCCAGGTCTTGACGCTTTCCTGCGAACCGCCGGTCACGAACACCGTATCAGGAGCATTGGCGATGCCAAGGCTCTGATAGCCGAAGCCCGAGTTGCCGTACATGGCGTAGTTCGTTGCCGCCAGGCTCTGGAAGTTGTAGCGGGTCGCACCGTCGGTGTAGACGCCCGAAATGTTGATCGTGTCACCCGCGCCGGTCGGGATGTTCTTGATCGACAGAGCGAGCTGAACCGCCCAACCCCACTTGTCGTCGGGGTGGCCAGTGACCTCGGTCGGGCCGTAATAGGCGACATGGTTGTCATGCGCAGCAACCGACGCCTGGAACAGACCCCAAGCCTGGTCGACACGGACCATACCGACGAGGTTCGGCGAACGCGAGCCGCCGATGGCGTTGGAGCCGTAGCCTCCACCAACCAGACCAGCAGCGGTAATGCCGCTCATGTTCAGATTGCCGGCCTGATAGTAGGCCGTCGCATCTTCCGCCGAGAACGACGCCGTGATGCCCTGACCGAAGTCAGCGGTGTAGGTGAACTGGTTGACACCAGTGACCGTGCCGCTGCCACCGACGAGACCGTCGAAGTTGTTGCCGGGATAGTTGGTCCAGGGCGCGTCGAACTGCGACACGGCCTTACCCATGGTGAAGCCGGCGAACTGGATGAAGGCGTAGTACACGCCGAGCGAACCGCCAGCGACGCCGCCGTCAGACGGATTGCCGACGCCACCGACGCCACCGGCTTGGCCCGCGCCGGAGTAGACCGTGCTGCCCGTGCCGGAGCCGGTGCCGGCGTAGCCGCCCGTCGTCCAGGAGAACGTCGCATCGAAGAAGGTGCGGACGACGCCGTATTCGGTCGCGGTGCGCGTGTCGATGTTGAGATCTTCACGAGCGCGCATCGTGTAGTAGTTGCTGAGGCGGTTGTGCGCCCCACCGACGCTATTGAACTGGCCGTTGTAGACGCTGTTGGTGTTCAGCGCGACTTCAGCACGCAGATAACCACCCAGCTTGATGCAGGTGTCGGTGCCCGGGATGTAGTAGAATCCGGCTCCGTACAGGGAGCAGATCTTCACGTATTCGACCGCCTTGGCCTTCACGGGGAGATCGGCTGCCTGCGCTCCGCCCACGGCGATCAGACCCGCCGCTGAGCCGAGCAAAAGGCTCTTAACCAACTTCATGTTAAACCTCCAAGTTGCTCTTCAGGGAAGGTCACTGACCGGACGGCCAATTCCCAAACCCCCTCTAAATCACCGCTTTCAGATCCCTTCGCGCCTTCGGACACACCCGCATGAACGCGAGGGACTTAAGCGAAAGACCTAAACGGGACGACCTCGGGATGCCCCCCTCCGTCGCTCAGCCACAATTACCGAACGCCCTTGCACACACAACAAGAGAACGCTCCGAAACGGGCCGATGAAGCGTGTTTTCCAACGGGTGTTGCACAAATAACACGCAGATGTGATCAAAGCGCCCTCGCAACCTATTGTTTACATTAGCATTTTTTCGACGGTTCCATCTGCCATCAAAGTTCCCCACATGAGGCGCCCAGCCGAGACGTCGGCCTGGAGGGGCTTTGACGACCTCGAATCGTGGAATCAGAAACGAGACTCAATGAGAGGGTATCGACCGCCCCGCGGCGGCCAGTCGGATGCAAGTTGGGGCACCTGCTACGCCTGAGACGGCCGGCAGACACTCTCTGTAGGGGCGGGATTATTGGGAATCGGGCCGACAGCTGGGCGAGCCAAGATGCGGGCTGCCAAGTCTCTATAGCTCCTTCTCGCGAGCCATTGAATTTGCAAGCAAATCGGCTTCCGACGTGAGCAAGGACGTTTCCATGCGGGGAACACCCTTGCAATGTGCCCGAGGTTCAAGCCTCGCGTCCGCTCTCGCAGCGCCACACTCTCGCCGCGACGACAGCCGCCTTGCGGCGAAGATCACTGGGAATATTCGAGCGAAATCACACGCTTCTAAATTGACCGGCCCAAGTAATTAGAGGCATAAGGCTCGCACCGGAGAGGTGGCCGAGTGGCTGAAGGCAACGCTTTGCTAAAGCGTCATACGGTCTCAAGCTGTATCGAGGGTTCGAATCCCTCCCTCTCCGCCACCCCGCCGATTCCCCTCTACAGCGCGATATTGCCGCATGAAACCATGTGGACTGGCGAGCAGTGTAGAAGGCGTCCTTGTCAGAGGCTGAGGAATGACCTGACCGTCATCGGCCGGACTGATGCTCAGCAATGAATTTTATCAGCCAGCTTTGACAAGGAGAGAGATCATCGAAATTCGCCAATTGCATCGAGGTCGGCTTATCGACCACATCCAGCTCGTGGTGCAGGATCTCAAGGCCAGCCGGGATTTCTACACTGCCATTCTGGCTGTGCTGGAGATTCCAGTTATCGACACCGCCGATGGATATTTCTGGGCTGACGAACTCGTCGTGTCTTCGGCAGAAAGCCCGGCGGCGCTGGGTGTTCTGACAGGACGACACCACCTTGCCTTCCAGGCGAGGGACCGCGCGACAGTGGATGCCTTCCACAACGCGGCGCTGACCCATGGCGGGCGCGACAACGGTGCGCCCGGCGAGAGAGCCTATCATCCCGGATATTATGCGGCTTTCGTGCTCGACCCTGATGGTAACAACATCGAGGCCGTTTTCCACGGCGAGGCGAAGCGCAGTGCGCCGTCGGTGGTGGTGGATTTTTAGGGTTTAGTCCGGCGCACTGCTCTGCGTTGCGGGATTGGATCGCTGCCGGATATCCTGTGATATTCAACCCGGACTGGATATACGGTGGCGAACAGCACGCCGGCGAGAGCCCGGCCCACGGACGAGCATCGGGAGTTCAGCTCGATTCGCGTGCTCCTTAATATATGTGTGCGCGCACCTAGATGCCGGATCGCCATACCCGCCAATGCGAGGGCGATATCAGCACAGCCTCGCCGGCCCAGACGTTGAACCAGACGCCGCCCTTGCGCCGGCACGGGAAGGACCAGGACACAATTCCCGTCTTGTGCAGACGCCCTAGTTCCAGATCGCACTCGTCGGGAGCGATCTGGATCGGAAGCCATCGTCCATTCGTGTCTTGGTCGCCCATGCCGTCGGGTCTTATGCGGCGGCACGACAAGCACAATTGATTCAGCGCAACCGGGCCCACCCGTGCAAACACGGGTCGGAGGCGGTTCTCATCTCAGTGCGCGGAGACCCAGGCCCTCGCCTCGCGCTGGGCGATGGAGATCTCGGCATCCGACATCTGTCCGGCGACCTCCTGGCGCAGCGCCACCGCGTCCTTGCGGCCCTTCAACGCTGCGAGGTTGAACCATTTGTGCGCGGCGACGAGATCGACGATCCCGGAGCGACCGCTCGCCCAATAGATCCCGCGCTCGAACAGCACGTCCGACAGCGCGCTCGCGTCGATCGGCGTCGCCGTCTCGAGATCGAAAGTACCCTGAAACATCACGCATCCCCTTTGTTCTTATGCCGCCTCGTCCCCCGAGCGCGGCTCCCGTCCGAAATACTGCTCAACTCTTCCCCGAGTCTTCTTGCCCATGCCGTTTGCCGGCTTGTTGGAGGTGATGATGGCGGGCAAATTTGAATGGCAGTTTAAGTATCGCGATGAAGCAGGCGTAAACGCGAGCGCGCGAGGCGCGTACGGGAAATTCAAAAAGTCGCTGATTTGCAGGCACTTCTGCAATTCGTCAGATTCGGTTTACCCTGGGATTTTGGCAGATCGATAACCATCGCGCGCGGTGGCGCGTGCTACGGCTCCAATTCATGGAGCGGCGCGCCGTCGTGGCCGCACCCACCTGTCATTCCTCGCGCAGGCGGGGAATCCGATACGCTGCGGCCCATCGTTTCAACCACGACCGTCTCGGCGTATTAAATCGCCCGGTCGGAGCCGGGCGATGACACCGCGCCTGGAGAAGCGGCACGCAGACGGCGTGCAATCATGCACGGCCCTCGCCTGCACCAAGGCGGCGCGGCCACGTCGCGGTCAGATCAGCAATGTCGGGGGGAAAGGAATGCCGGCAATACCCCGGCCTCATGAGAACGAGGGCGTCGGCGAACACGTCAGGACCAGATTCCACTTCGGCCCGAAGGCCTCTCGTGAAATTGCGGAGCTCCTTGCCGGAGAACCGCACCGAACGAAGAAAACTCGTTTCTTCTGCCGGACCGCGAAAGAGAACGGTCCGACCGTTGACCTGATGTCTCGCCGACACCCTCTATCGTCGACCAGAACCCTCTAGGAGGCGCTGATGACGTGCCGGCTATCTGGAGCCGGCAACTTCAGAAGCGAAGTTACTTCTTCTTCTTCGCGACCTTGCGGGTCTTCTTCGCAGTCTTCTTCACTGCGCTCTTCGCCTTCTTCGCCTTCGCCTTCTTCGCTTTCTTGGCCATGTTGCCCTCCGATGTGTGAGATGGCTTTAATCGCTGCGTGCACTCGGGGATCGAATGCACTTCATCCCGAATACACCAACACGAAGAAAAAAACAGCGTCTCGCTTAAAGAAGTGTTGACGGCGCAACGCGCGTGCGCTTGGCGAGCGCGACGCAAACGCACCGCACGAGGTGTACCTGCGATCGAGGAGAACACGCGTAGCGCCGACCTTCGCGACTGATGCGATTGCAGAAAAACACTATGCAGCAAGTATTTTTCTGCACGCGCGCATCGCACGCGATCGACGCGATGATGTGCATCGCCATTCCCCCCACTGTCTCGCAGAGGCACTTCGCGGACTCTGAGTCGCGAATTTTGGCAACGAAAATATTTTCATCCTTAACGGCGCAAACGCTCGTCTGAGCGAGTGCAAGCCGCCGTTTTGCGCGAATCGCGTGACGGCGATTCGGTGGCTGCGGCACTGTCGATCGGGATGAAGTTTGCCGCCGAGGATGCGCGCGAGCGTCGCACCGAGAGCAGAAAGCGAGGCGGCGAAGCATGTCCGCCACCTCGTTAGAACGCGTGAGGCTAGAGGCCGAGCTTGGACTTGAGCAGGTCGTTGACGCTCTGCGGGTTGGCCTTGCCGCCGGACGCCTTCATCACCTGGCCGACGAACCAGCCGAGCGACTGCGGCTTGTCCTTGACCTGCGCCGCCTTGTCCGGATTGGCCGCGATGATGTCGTCGACAACCTTTTCGATCGCGGAAAGATCCGTCACCTGCTTCATGCCGCGGCTTTCCACCAGCGCGCGGGGATCGCCGCCTTCCTGCCAGACGATCTCGAACAGATCCTTGGCGATCTTGCCGGAGATCGTTCCCTCGCCGATCAGGTCGATGATCGCTGCCAGCTGCTCCGCATTGACCGGAGAGCCCGTAATGTCCCGTCCTTCCTTGTTGAGACGGCCGAACAGCTCGTTGATCACCCAGTTCGCCGCCAGCTTGCCGTCGCGGGCGCGATTGGCGAGCTTGTCGAGCACCGTCTCGTAGAACACCGCACTCTCGCGCTCTGCGACCAGCACGCTCGCGTCGTAAGCCGACAGGCCGAAATCGGCGACGAAGCGCGTCTTCTTCTGGTCCGGCAGCTCCGGCAACTTCGCCTTCAACGCGTCGACGAATTCCTGGCTGAACTCCAGCGGCAGCAGGTCGGGATCGGGGAAGTAGCGGTAGTCATGCGCCTCTTCCTTCGACCGCATCGAGCGCGTCTCGCCCTTGTTGGGATCATAGAGCCGCGTTTCCTGGTCGATCCGGCCGCCGTCCTCGAGGATTTCGATCTGGCGCCGCGCTTCGTAATCGATCGCCTGGCCGATGAAGGTGATCGAGTTCATGTTCTTGATCTCGCACCGGGTGCCGAGCGGCCCACCCGGCTTGCGCACCGAGACGTTGACGTCGGCACGCAAGGAGCCCTTCTCCATGTCGCCATCACAGGTGCCGAGATAGCGCAGGATCGAGCGCAGCTTGGTGACATAGGCCTTGGCCTGCTCGGCGTCGCGGATGTCCGGCTTTGACACGATCTCCATCAGCGCCACGCCGCAGCGGTTGAGATCGACATTGGACATGGTCGGCGACCGGTCGTGCAGCAGCTTGCCGGCGTCCTGCTCCAGATGCAGCCGCTCGATGCCGATGCTGACGCTGCGGCCGCCGTCGAGCTCGACCAGCACCTCTCCCTCGCCCACGACCGGCGACTTGTACTGGCTGATCTGGTAGCCCTGCGGCGAGTCCGGATAGAAATAGTTCTTCCGGTCGAACACCGAACGCAGATTGATCTTCGCGTTGAGACCGAGCCCGGTCCGGACAGCCTGCCTGACGCATTCCTCGTTGATGACGGGCAGCATCCCCGGCATCGCGGCATCGACCAGCGACACGTGCGTGTTCGGCTCGCCGCCGAATTCCGTGGAGGCGCCGGAGAACAGCTTCGCGTTCGAGGTCACCTGGGCGTGGATCTCCATGCCGATGACCATCTCCCAGTCACCCGTGGCGCCCTTGAGAAGCTTGTGCGTGGCCGTGCTCATGTCCTGCTCCCGAGCAGCGTGGCAGCGATCCGCTCCCACTCTGCCTCCAATGAATCCTTTGCCGTGGGCTGGCCAGCCTGGCGGTACCAGTAGCCGGCATTGCCGAGGTCGCCTTCGACGCGGTGCAAGTAAGCGTGCACCCAGGCGGCGTCACGGCCATTATCGTCCTGAACGATCTTGTGCGCGCGGTCCCAGTCCCCCTTCGCAGCCCACCAGAGGCCGGCGAGCGGCGCGTTCAGATCCGGCGCGGGCGCCGCGCCGCCGAGGCTCGCGATGAAATCAGCGACATTCACCACCACCTCGCGGGCGTGAAGCGGCCGGCGGCCTGCTCGATCACCTCGCCGAGCGAGAACAGCGTCTCCTCGTCGAACGGACGGCCGATCAATTGGAGGCCGAGCGGCAGGCCCTGCGCGTCCTTGCCGGCGGGCACGGCGATGCCCGGAAGGCCCGCCATGTTCACGGTCACCGTGAAGATGTCGTTGAGGTACATCTCGACCGGATCGGCGCCGCCCTTCTCGCCGACGCCGAAGGCTGCCGACGGCGTTGCGGGGGTGAGGATCGCGTCGACGCCCCTCGCGAAGCAGTCCTCGAAATCCTTCTTGATCAGCGTCCGCACTTTTTGCGCGCGCAGATAATAGGCGTCGTAATAGCCGGCCGAGAGCACATAGGTGCCGATCATGACCCGGCGCTTCACCTCGGCGCCAAAGCCCGACGCGCGGGTATTCTCGTAGAGTTCGATGATGTTCTTGGCCGGCTCGCGCAGGCCGTAGCGGACGCCGTCATAGCGCGCGAGGTTGGAGGAGGCCTCCGCCGGCGCCACGATGTAATAGGCCGGCAGCGCATATTTGGTGTGCGGCAGCGAAACTTCGACCAGCTCGGCGCCGGCCGCCTTCAGCCAGGCCGCGCCCTCGCTCCAGAGTTTCTCGATCTCGGCCGGCATGCCGTCGAGACGATACTCCCGGGGGATGCCGATCTTCATGCCCTTCACGGACTTGCCGATCGCGGCCTCGTAATCCGGCACGGGAATGTCGACTGACGTCGTATCCATGGGGTCATGGCCGGCCATCGAGCGCAGCAGCATCGCGGCATCGCGCACGCTGCGCGCGATCGGACCGGCCTGGTCGAGCGACGACGCGAAGGCGACGATGCCCCAACGCGAGCAGCGGCCATAGGTCGGCTTGATGCCGACGGTCGCGGTGAACGCCGCCGGCTGGCGGATCGAGCCGCCGGTGTCGGTCGCGGTCGCGCCCATGCACAGCAGCGCCGCCACGGCCGAGGCCGAGCCGCCGGACGAGCCGCCCGGCACCAGCGTGGTGTTGCTGCCGTCGCGCCGCCAGGGATTGCCGACGGGGCCGAAGCAGGAGGTCTCGTTCGACGAGCCCATCGCGAACTCGTCATTGTTGAGCTTGCCGAGCATCACCGCGCCGTCGCGCCAGAGCTGCGAGGTGACGGTGGACTCATAAGTCGGCACGAAATTGCCGAGGATCTTCGAGCACGCCGTGGTGCGCACGCCCTTGGTCGCGAACAGGTCCTTGATGCCGAGCGGGATGCCCGCGAGCGGGCCGCCCTCCCCCTTGGCGATCTTCTCGTCCACGGCCTTCGCCATGTCGCGCGCGCGATCCGGCGTCTCCATCACGAAGGCGTTGAGCACGCGCGCGGCTTCGATCGCGGAAAGATGCGCGTCGGTCAGCTCGAGCGACGTGAAAGTCTTGTCGGCGAGACCCTTGCGGGCCTCGGCGAGCGTCAGCGATGTCAAATCGGTCATTTATTGATCGGGCTGCAGAAGAACGGAGACAGGGTCTTGTCGTTGGCCGGGTCGTCTTTCTTGGCGGCGGCTTTCGCAGCGGCCTCGATCTCGTCGAGCACGGCATTGACGGCGACATTGGGGTCGGCGGCCTTGCCCTGCCGCTCCATCTTGTCGAGATAATTCATGTAGGCCTGATAGGCCTTCTCATCGTCGCATAGCAGGCACATCGGACAAGGTCCTAAAAGTTACTCGACAACCTTCGGCACCAGGAAGAAGTGCCCCTCGGTCGCGGGCGCGTTGGCAACGATATCGTCGGCGATCTCGCCGTCATCGACCACGTCCTGCCGCTTCTTCATCTGCATCGGGGTGACCGAGGTCATCGGCTCCACGCCCTCGACATTGACCTCCGAGAGCTGCTCGACGAAAGCGAGCATGGCGTTGAGTTCGCCCTGCAGATGCGGAACCTCGTCCTCGGAAACCGCAATGCGCGCCAGATGCGCGATGCGGCGGACGGTAGCGGCGTCGACGGACATTATATAAGGCCTCTCACGGCAAAACCCAGCACGGTAAAACCTGAGTGCCGTATAGCAGAGGCCGGTTTTGCGCCGCAACCGGCGAAGGCCGGGATGGGCATTGGTTGAATCGGTGCGCGCCCAGAACCCGACTCACCTCTCCCGTAGGGAGAGGTCGGATCGCATCGAAGATGCGAGCCGGGTGAGGGGCTTAGGTCTCACTGAGCGCCGCGGCCCCTCACCCGGATTGCTGCGCAATCCGACCTCTCCCCGTTGGGGAGAGGTGAACCACGGTCCAGCCGGCTCGCCTGATTTCACGCCCGCTTCAGCCGGCCAGCGCTTTCAGGCGAGCCAAGGCCGATTTGGCGAGATCCCGGGTCAACTCGGCGGCGGGGACCTCGCGGCCGAGCGCGATGGCCTGCCCCGCCCAGAGATTGGTAAAATCCACCCTGCCCTGCTTTTCGGCAGCCGCCTTCAGCGGCCCAAGCGCGGTCGCGGCATGGGGAAACGGCGGCGCATCCGGCGAGACCGGGCCGGCCTCGCGCATCAGGCGGTTCTGGACGCCGCGCGCCGGCCGGCCGGTCATGACATTGGTGATGACGGTGGAATCGTCCCGCGCCTCCGCGAGCGCCTTGCGGCCGCCCGCGCTGACCCTGGATTCCGGACAGCGCAGATAAGCGCTGCCGATCTGCACGCCGGATGCGCCGAGTGCGAAGGCCGCGGCGATGCCGCGTCCATCGGCGATGCCGCCCGCCGCGATCACCGGCACCTTCACGGCATCGGCAACCTGCGGCACCAGCGCGAACGTGCCGGGCTGTTCTGCGATCCTGTCGGTGAGGAACATGCCACGATGACCGCCCGCCTCGGCGCCTTGCGCGATCACGGCGTCGACGCCGCGCTCCTCCAGCCAGACCGCTTCCTTCACCGTCGTGGCGGAGGAGATGACGCGGCAGCCGGCCGCCTTGACGCGCTTGAGCAGCGCCTGCTCCGGCAGGCCGAAATGGAAGCTGACGACCTCCGGCTTCAGCTCCTCGACAACCTCGCAGAACGCCGCGTCGAATGGCGCGCGGTTGGCCGCGGCGATCGGTGCTGCGGGATCGAGACCATGCTCGGTGTAATAGCTCGCGAGCCGCTGCTTCCAGCGCGCTTCGGCCTCGGCTGTCAGCTCGACCGGCGTGTGGCAGAAGAAGTTCATGTTGACCGGCGCCTTCACGCGCTGGCGGATGAGACCGACCTGCTCGCGCGCCTTCTCGGCCGACAGCATCGCGCATGGCAGCGAGCCCAGCGCGCCGCCTTGCGCGGCCGCAATCACCAGCTCCGCATCCATGGCGCCGGCCATCGGCGCCAGCACGATCGGGAATTCGGTCTTGAACAGATCGATCAGTCGACGGTCAGGCCACATGGTTTGTTCTCCCGCGTTCTTTCTTACCCTCCCCTGGAGGGACCCTGGAGGGGGAGGGTCGATCGCGCAAAGCGCGAGCGGGGTGGGGTGACAGTCCCTCCACGGAGAAGCTGCCCGTGTGGAGAGATCACCCCACCCCGCTCCGCATTTCGCTTCGCTACATGCGCAGCGACCCTCCCCCTCCAGTGGAGGGTGAGGAATTCCGGGCCGCTGTCACCGAATTGCGTTTTCCCTCTAGCAACTGCTCGGTCTCCACGACAATCCGCTCGACGATCTCGGCCGCCGGTGGGATATCATGAATCAGCCCCACGGCCTCGCCCGCGATCACGGCCGCGGTGTCGAAGTCGCCGGCGGCTTTTGCCGCGGCATAGTCCACCGCAACTGCGGCGACATTCTGCATCAGCTCGACCTCGCGGCCGATCCAGCGCCGGGCGTGATCATTGATCAGGCACCGCCCGGTGAAGGGCGCCGGCCAGACATTGTTGCGCGAGAGATCGAAGATGATGCCGCGCACCGTGGAGCCGCTGTTCGCCGCACAGATGCGCCGCTTCGCCTCCTCAGCGCCGTCGGCCTCCCGGCTCGCATAGAAGCGCGTGCCGAGCAGCACGCCGCTCGCGCCCAGCATCATCATGGCGGCGAGCCCGCGCCCGTCGGCGATGCCGCCGGCCGCGACCACCGGCACGCGGCCGGCGGCAAGATCGACGATCGCCGGCACGAGATCGACGGTGGTGCGCGAGGAACCATGCCCGCCCGCCTCCGTTCCCTGCGCGATCAGGACATCGGCGCCGGCATCGAGCGCCTGTCGCGCCATCGCCTCGTCCTGGACCTGGCAGATCAGGCGTGCACCGGCGGACTTGATCTTCGCTGCGAACGGCGCGGGATCGCCGAACGACAACATGATCGCATCTGGTTTTGCAGCGAGCGCGACATCGAGAAGCTCGGGCCGCTTGGCGAGGCTCCAGGTGATGAAGCCGATCCCGAACGGCGCCCGCAGTTCGGCGAGCTTCGCAGTCTCCTGCTCCAGCCACGCTCGCTCGCCATAGCCACCGCCGAGAATGCCGAACCCGCCGGCGCGGCTCACAGCCGCGACCAGGCGACTGCCGGCGACGACATCCATCGGCGCCAGCAAGATCGGATGCGCGATCTCCAGCAGCGTGGTTAGCGACGTCGTCATCGGCATGGCTTCTCCCCGATCTCTGGACAGCGAGACTAGGCGCGACTAGCATTCTCCAGAAATGAATTGTTGCGAACGCTGCCATCTCGAAAGCGGAACGGCGCCATGGAACTCAGCGATATCAAGACCTTCGCCGCCGTCGCCCGCACGGGCGGCATCACCCGCGCCGCCGAAGAGCTCAACACGGTGCAGTCGAACGTCACCCAGCGCGTGAAGGCGCTGGAGGCGGAGATCGGCACGGCGCTGTTCGAGCGCCACAGCCGCGGCATGACGCTGACCGGCGCCGGCAAGCGCTTTCTCCCCTACGCGCAAAAGATGGCAGCGCTCTCGCGCGAGGCCTTGCTCGCCGCTCGCGACGATGGCGCGCCGAAAGGACCGCTCGCGATCGGATCGATGGAGACGACGGCGGCCGTGCGTCTGCCGCCGCTGCTCGCCGACTTCCACCGCCGCTTCCCCGCCGTGCGCCTTTCCTTGCGTACCGCGCCGACGGCCGACCTCGTCACCGGCGTGCTTGAAGGCTCGCTCGACGGCGCCTTCGTCGCGGGTCCCATCACGCATGCCGATCTCATCGCGACGAGCGCCTTCCGCGAGGAGCTGGTGCTGGTCAGCGCACGGCGCTGGGCCTCGATGACCGAGCTGCGCGCGGGAACGCCGGAGTCCGGGCCGACCGCGCTGGTTTTCCGCACCGGCTGCACCTACCGCCAGCGGCTCGAACAGGTATTCGTCGAGTACGGCTGGCCATCGGCCGCGCGCTTCGAGCTCGGCACGCTCGACGGCATGATCGGCTGCGTCGCCGCCGACATGGGCGTAACGTTGCTGCCGCGCGCGGTCGTCGAGCGCAGCGCGATGAACGGCAGCATCGCGATCCACGCGCTGAGCCCGGCGCACGCGCGCGTCGAGACACTTTTCATCCACCGCCGCGCGGGCCATCAAACCAGCGCGCTGAGCGGCTTTGCCGACTGCCTGAAGAAGGACGACGACGTCATCGCGGCCTGACGCGACGCAGCGTTCCACTGCACGAAATTCGTCACAAATCCATCGCGTTTCCACGCTGCCCTACGCGGCAACGCAGCACATCAAAAAGCTTTGAAGCCCGCGATCATTCTACGTTAGGATGACTGACTGGCCAGCGCAAAACCATAACGAAGCCAAACATCGGCAAGAACATCGGGAGGACTATCGATGCGCAATACGCTCGTGTTGTGCTGTGTCGCTGTGTTGTCGGCGATATCAGGAACTGCAAGCGCACAGGACTGGACCAAATCGAAATGGGGGCCGAACGACGAGGTCGGCGCCGCCAACTACATGACGCCCGAGCTCGTGATGAAGGCGGCATCGCTGGTGAAGACCGGCAAGACCTACGCCCTCGGCATTCCCGTCACGCCGCAGACGCCCGCCTATCCGCCGCGCGCATTCAAGCTCACCATCGTGCAGCCCGGACAGGCCGGCAGCCCGGGTCTCGGTCCCAACAAGGCCACCTACAACGATGACATCCTCGACAGCTGGGTCGGCATCGGCAGCCAGCTCGACGGGCTCGGCCATCTCGGCATCGAACACGTCTATTACAACGGCAACAAGCTCGCCGACTTCGCCGATCCCAACGGTCTGAGGAAGCTCGGCATCGAGAAGGTGCCGCCGATGGTCACCCGCGGCGTGCTGCTCGACATGGCCGCCTATTTCAAGACCGACGTGGTCAAGGAAGGCACCGCCTTCAACGTCAAGGAGATCGAGGAAGCCGCCAAGCAGCAGAATGTCGAGATCCGCCAGGGCGACGTCGTCATCTTCCACACCGGCTGGCTCAGCCTGATCGGCAAGGACGACAAGCGCTACTCGGCCGGCGAGCCCGGGCTCGGCGTCGAGGGTGCAAAATATCTGACTGGCAAGGGTGTCGTCGCGGTCGGTGCCGACACCTGGGGACTCGAGGTGCTGCCGTTCGAATCCAAGAACGTGTTCGAGGTGCACCAGATCCTGCTCGCGATGAACGGGACCTACATCCTCGAAAACATGGATACCGCCGCGCTGGCCCGCGACAAGGGCTATGAGTTCCTATTCGTGCTGGGACAGCCGCGCTGGACCGGCGGCGTGCAGGCGATGATCAACCCGATTGCGATCCGCTGAGTTGAGATCGGGCGAGGAGCCGCTTGCCGCGCGGCAGGCCCCTCGCCCACCCCTCCGTCACCGCGGCTTCAAATGCCACCGCCGCAATGCCACCACCGCCCAGATCGCCTCGACGAGGCCGAACGGCCAGGCGCCTTGCAGGAAGCCATAGGCCGACCCCAGTGCGCAGGACGCCGCGAACAGCAGCACGAACCAGTGGCTGCGATCCTCCAGGGCATAGCAGACCAGCATCGCCGTCACGGCAAACAGGCCGAATAGTGTCAGTGCATCCATGGTTACCAGTTCACCCCCCAGCGCGACGCGTGATATGCGCTAAGCCATGCCGGCTCTTATCCTGTCCCTCGTCGATGCTGCAACCCACTGGCCCGCGCGCGGCGCGCTGGTCGGGCTCGATCTCGGCACCAAGACCATCGGTGTTGCCGTGTCCGATCCGGACCGGCGGCTGGCGACCGGCGTCGAGACGATCCAGCGCAAGCAGTTCAAGCAGGATGCCGCCAGGCTGCTGGCCATCGCCACCGAGCGCAAGGCGGTCGGCTTCGTGCTCGGCCTGCCCATCAACATGGACGGCAGCGAGGGCCCGCGCGCGCAATCCACCCGCGCCTTCGCCCGCAATCTCGCCGGACTGACTCAGCTGCCCATCGGCCTCTGGGACGAGCGCCTCTCGACCGCGGCGGTCGAGCGCGAGCTGATCGGCATGGACGTCAGCCGCGCCAAGCGCGCCGAGGTGATCGACGAGCATGCCGCGATCTTCATCCTGCAGGGCGCGCTCGACCGTCTGGCAAATCTGCGCTCGGCGCCGGGGACGGACTGATCCATGCCGGTCGTGATCGCGGCGCTGCTGCCGGTCTTCATCCTCATCGTGCTCGGTGTCGTGCTGAAGCACAGCCTGATGCGTCTCGACACGCAATGGCACGGGCTGGAGCAGCTGACCTATTTCGTGCTGTTCCCGATGCTGCTGATCCAGACCCTGGTCAAGGCCGACCTCTCCAGGGTGCCGGTCGCCGGCGTCGGCGGCGCGCTGCTGCTGTCGGCGCTCGCGATGTCGCTGCTCTGTCTCGCGCTGCGGCCGGCGCTGGCGCGGCTCGGTATCGATGGCCCCGCCTTCACCTCGATCTTCCAGGGCGCAACGCGCTGGCAGACCTTCGTTGCGCTGTCGATCGCCGCCAACATGTTCGGCGATCTCGGGCTGGCGCTCGCCTCCGTGGCCATGGTCGCGATCATCCCGCTCGTCAACGTGTTCAGCGTCTCGGTGCTCGCTCGTTACGCCGCACAGGAGAAGCGATCCCCGCGCACCATCGCCATGACGGTGATCCGCAATCCACTGATCTGGGCCTGCGCGATCGGCCTTGCCGTCAATCTGATGCACCTGCCGCTGCCAAAAATCTGGCACGAGGTGGCGGACGCGCTGAGCCGGTCCTCGCTCGCCATCGGCCTGCTCGTCACCGGCGCGGGCCTGCATCTGAAGGGCCTGTTGCGCCCCAGCCTGGGCGCAGCCATCGGCGTCGGCCTGAAGCTGGTGCTGATGCCCGCGCTCGCGCTGGGGCTCGCGGCCTGGTTCGGCATTACCGGCAACAGCCTCGCAATCGTCGCGATCTGCGCGGCCGTGCCGACCTCGCCCAGCGCCTATGTGCTGGCCCGCCAGATGGGCGGCGACGCGCCGCTGCTCGCGCAGATCATCACGCTGCAGACCATCCTGGCGGCAATCACGATGCCGATCGCGATCGCGCTGGCCTAGGATTCTGGGTTGCTTTGCTGCCCTCGCAACGACGGAGTATGAGGCCTAGCTCCCCAGCCACATCGTCAGCACCACCGCGGTCAGATTGTTCAGCGCGTGGAGCACGATGGTGAGCCAGAGCGAGCCGGAGCGATAGCGCATGTAGCCGAACCACAGGCCGATGGCGAGGACTTCGGTGAGGAAGTACAGGTCGTATTGCAGATGCACGACCGTCCAGATCAGCGACGACAGCAGGATCGCGCCGGGCACGCGCAGGAAGCTCGCCGACCAGCCGCGATAGAGGAAGCCTCGCGCCAGAATCTCTTCCGACATCGGCGCGGCCACGCTGAAGGCGAACAGGAGCAACAGGGCAGCGCCCTTGTCGCGTCCCGATTTCAACAGATCGGTCATGAAGCCTGGCGTCGCCTCGCGGCCCAGCGCGCGCGACATCGTCTCCCAGACCAGCACGATCAGGATGAGGCCGACGGCGCCGAAAAGCAGCTGCTTCCAGGACGGCCAATGCAGCGCGAGATAGTCGACAAAGGACGCCTTCTTGATGCGAATGGCGAGCCAGACCGCAAGAAGCGTCGCGGGCAGCCCCATGATGACCGAGAGCGCGAGTGTCTGGGGCTCGCGGCCGATGATTTGGAGCGAAGACAGGTCCATCGGAAGACCGCGCTGCAACGCCAGCAGAACGACGGCGCCGATCTGCCCGACGAACATCGCGACGAAGATGAAGACGCCCCACAGCGCGGTTCCCCAGAACTTCCAGACACGTGGCGCGAGGTCCGCAGGCGCCGCTGTGATCGGCGGATGGTCGGGATTGAGGGAGTCCATCAGGAGGCTTTCGTTGGAGAGCACCGTCATTCCGGGGCGGTCCGAAGGACCGAACCCGGAATCTCGAGATTCCGAGGTCGCCCTTCGGACCGTCCCGGAATGACGGAATAAACAATCACGGCAGCGCCCGCTCCAGCAGCGCGCGCACGTCGCCGCTCTTCAGCTCCACCGCGCCGTACATGCTGGCGTGATTGGCGGCAAGACGCGTGCTCGCGAACAATTCGGCATTGTGCGGCGACACGCCACTGAGGGCCGCGGCGGCGGCAAGCAGCGCCAGCTTCTCGACGGCAAGGCGCGCGACGCGCTCGCCGTCGGCGCGACGGAAGGTCTGGCCGATGAAGGTGGCCGCCTCACCGGCCCCCGGCAGGCCCTTGGTCTCCGCCGCAAGCGCTTGCAGCACCGCCATCGCCGCCTCCGGCTCGCGTGAGAGCGCGCGGAGCACGTCGAGGCACATGACGTTGCCCGAACCTTCCCAGATCGCGTTGACCGGCGACTCCCGATAGTGGCGGGCCAGGATGCCGTCCTCGACATAGCCATTGCCGCCCAGGCACTCCATCGCCTCGTAGAGAAACGGCGGCGCGCTCTTGCAGGTCCAGTATTTGATCGCGGGCGTCAGCAGCCGCATATAGGCCGCCTCCGCCGCATCATGCGGCGTGCGGTCGAAGGCGCGGCAGAGCCGCATCACCAGCGCCGTGCTCGCCTCGACATGCAGCGCCATATCCGACAGCACGGCCTGCATCAGGGGCTGATCGGCAAGATGCTTCTGGAACACGCTGCGGTGCCGCGCGTGATGCAGCGCATGTGCGAGCCCCGAGCGCATCAGGCCGACGGAGGCAATCGCGCAATCCTGCCGCGTCAGCTGCACCATCTGGATGATGGTGCGGATGCCCTTGCCCTCCTCGCCGACCCTTTCGGCATAGGCGCCGACGAACTCGACCTCGGACGAGGCATTGGAGCGGTTGCCGAGCTTGTCCTTCAGCCGCTGGAACTGGATGGCGTTGACCGAGCCGTCCGGCGCAAAGCGCGGCATGAAGAAGCAGGTCAGCCCGCCATCCGCCTGCGCCAGCACCAGGAACGCGTCGCACATCGGCGCCGACATGAACCATTTGTGACCGGTGATGCGATAGCCGTCCCCGTCACGCACGGCCCGCGTCATGTTGGCACGCACGTCGGTGCCGCCCTGCTTCTCGGTCATGCCCATGCCGAGCGTCATGCCGCGCTTCTGCCACCACGGCGCAAAGCTGGGATCATAGCTCTTCGTCGACAGCACCGGCATCACGCGCGCGAGCAAGTCAGGCTGCATCGCCAGCGCACCGACCGAGGCGCGCGTCATCGTGATCGGACAGAGATGGCCGGTCTCGACCTGCGCGGCCATGTAGAATTTCGCGGCACGAATGACCTCGGCGGCATCGCCCGCTGGCCTTCCGTCCGCCGTCCAGGTCGAATTGTGCACGCCCGCATGCGCACTGTGCGCCATCAGCTCGTGATAGGCGGGATGAAACTCGACCTGGTCGCGGCGATTGCCTTTGGCATCGAAGCTGCGCAGCTTCGGTGTGTTCTCGTTCGCGAGGCGCCCGCGATCGGCCATCGCGGCCGAGCCCCATTGCTTGCCGAACGCCGACAGCTCGCACTCCGCCGCCGCGCCGCCATTGGCCCTGACCGCTTCCACCAGCGGCCGGTCCGTGGCGAACAGGTCGACGTCCTCGAACGGCGGCGACTGGTTGAAGACCTCGTGGGTCGCAAAGCTCGGCTGGGTCATGGCGCTTCCATCGAATTTATCTCGGCTCGGGCGGTGCCACCTCTCCCGAACGGGAGAGGTCGCGCCGGAGGCGCGGGTGAGGGATTACGCTCCACCGAGGGACCTGATCCCCTCACCCGGCGCTTCGCGCCGACCTCTCCCCTCGGGAGAGGTAACTCTGCTCGCGGCTGCTTCCGTTCCAATCGAACTCTACCTTATCCGCGGCTGGATCGGGAAATCATAGGCCGCCCCGCCCGCCCCCGGCAGGGAAAAATGCCACCACTCCTTCGAATAGTTCACAAAGCCTTGCCTGGCCATCGCAGCGACCAGCCGCTTGCGCCAGGTGCGTTGCTCCGGATTGATCGACGTTACAGCGGTATGCCCCTTCGCGTCGGTACAGTCGTAGCCTGTGCCCATGTCGACGCTGCCCTCCGGCGCGCGCATCGCGACCGGCGCCGTGCAGTCGGCATAGGTCTTCGATGGATCGTATTTGGCGGAGTTGTCGGCCTTGAGATCGACCAGCGTGAGGTCGAGCGCTGCGCCCGTGGAATGCTGCGATCGGCTCGCAATATAGCCGAGGCGGAACAGCTCGGTCTTCGGAATGTTCGGGTTGTAGCGCCGCTCGGCCGCCGTCTCGTGACCGTTCTGCGACCACTTGACCATGTCGAGCGAGGCCCGCGCAGGCCGGTAGCAGTCGAACATTTTCAGCGACAGGTTCTGCGCGGCCAGTTCCTGCTGGACCGCCTTCAGCCGCAGCCCGACCTCGCGCTTCACCACGCATTCGCCCGCGCCATAGCCGGCGAGCGGACGGCCGACGAAATTGTTCGACGTGGCGTAGCGGATGTCCTGGATGATGCTGGGATCGATATCGCGCAGGTACACGAAGCCGCCGGGGAGCGATTGGGCGTGGGCCGGTGAGATTATGGTTATGGCCATGGCTATGGCCGCAATTGGAATTGACTTCACGAGATGCCTCCGCGTCGTCATGGCCGGGCTTGTCCCGGCCATCCACGCCCCTTTTTCCGGCGAGCGTGCAAGAACGTGGATGCCCGGGACAAGCCCGGGCATGACGGTGATGAGCCACCATCGACAGATCGGGGGATAACTCCCATCCCCGCCTTTGCCCCTTGCTCCCCCCGCCATCCGCCCCTATAGCTCTGCTTTTAATGACATCGAAATCGACCTTCGTCCTCGGCCACCGGCATTTGCTGGGCATCGAGGGCCTTTCCGCGGCCGACATCAGCGGCCTCCTCGACCTGTCCGAAGAATATGTCGAGGTCAACCGCCAGGTTGACAAGAAGCGCACCGTCCTGCGTGGACGGACGCAGGTGAACCTCTTCTTCGAGGCGTCCACCCGGACCCAGTCCTCGTTCGAGCTCGCAGGCAAGCGGCTCGGCGCCGACGTCATGAACATGTCGGTATCCTCGTCCTCGATCCGCAAGGGCGAGACCCTGATCGACACTGCCGTGACGCTGAATGCGATGCACCCGGACATCCTGGTGGTGCGCCATCACGCCTCCGGCGCGGTGGAACTACTGGCGCGGAAGGTTGACGGTTCCGTGATCAATGCCGGCGACGGCGCACACGAGCATCCGACGCAGGCGCTGCTCGACGCGCTCACCATCCGCCGCAACAAGGGCCGTATCGAGGGCCTCGTGGTCGCGATCTGCGGCGACGTGCTGCATTCGCGCGTCGCCCGCTCCAACATCATCCTGCTCAACACCATGGGCGCCCGCGTCCGCGTCGTCGGGCCTTCCACGCTGCTGCCGACCGGGATCGAGCGGATGGGCGTCGAGGTCGCGCGCGACATGCGCGAGGGCCTCGAGGGCGCCGACATCGTCATGATGCTGCGGCTGCAGCGCGAGCGCATGAACGGCTCCTTCGTGCCCTCGTCATCGGAGTATTTCCATTATTTCGGGCTCGACCAGAAGAAGCTCGCCTACGCCAAGCCGGATGCCCTCGTGATGCATCCGGGTCCCATGAACCGCGGCGTGGAGATCGACTCGATCGTGGCCGACGGCGCCCAGTCCCTGATCCGCGAACAGGTGGAAATGGGCGTCGCCGTGCGCATGGCCGTACTGGAAGCGCTCGCCCGCAACCTGCCGAACGCGTGATGCCGATGCTGACCGATCGCCGCCCCATCCTGCTCGCCAATGCCCGCGTCGTCGATCCCTCCAGGGATTTCGACGGCGTCGGCGACGTTCTCATTGCGGACGGCACCATCCGCGAGACGCGCCGCGGCATCGGCGCGGCCGGCGTCCCCGAGGGCACCGACATCGTCAACTGCTCCGGCAAGATCGTGGCGCCGGGCCTGATCGACATGCGCGCCTTCGTCGGCGAGCCCGGCCTCAGCCATCGCGAGACCTTTGCCTCCGCGAGCCAGGCCGCCGCGACCGGCGGCATCACCACCATCATCTGCCAGCCGGCCACCTCTCCCGTCATCGACAACTCGGCAACCGTCGACTTCGTGATGCGCCGCGCCCGCGACACCGCGATCGTCAACATCCAGCCGATGGCGGCGCTGACCAAGGGCATGCACGGCGAGGAGATGACCGAGTTCGGCCTCCTGAAAGCCGCCGGCGCGGTCGCCTTCAGCGACGGCGACAAGAGCGTGACCAACGCCCAGGTCATGCGCCGCGCGCTGACCTACGCCCGCGACTTCGACGCGTTGATCGTGCATCACACCGAGGACCCCAATCTGGTCGGCGAAGGCGTGATGAACGAGGGCGAGTTCGCGACCCGGCTCGGCTTGATGGGCATCCCCAATGCCGCCGAAGCCGTGATGCTGGAGCGCGACCTGCGCCTCGTCGCACTCACCGGCGGCCGCTACCACGCGGCTTCGCTCACCTGCATCGACTCCCTCGACATCCTCCAGCGCGCCCGCGACGCCGGGCTCGCGGTCAGCGCCTCGGTCTCGATCAACCATCTGGCGCTGAACGAGAACGACATCGGCCCCTACCGTTCGTTCCTGAAGCTGTCGCCGCCGCTGCGGACCGAGGACGACCGCCGCGCGCTGGTGGCGGCAATCGCCTCCGGCCTCCTCGACGTCATCATGTCCGACCACAATCCGCAGGACGTCGAGGTCAAGCGCCTGCCGTTCGCGGAAGCCGCACCTGGAGCCGTGGGGCTCGAGACCATGCTGCCCGCCGGCCTGCGGCTGGTTCACAACGGCGAACTGGAACTGAAGACGCTGATCCGCGCGATGTCGACCCGTCCGGCCGAGCTGCTCGGGCTAGCAGGCGGAACCCTGCGCGCCGGCAGCCCCGCCGACGTCATGGTGATCGATCCCGACACGCCCTGGGTGGTCGATCCCGCCGACCTCAAATCACCCTGCAAGAACACCCCGTTCGACGAGGCCCGCTTTACAGGCCGCGTGGTGCGCACCATTGTCGGCGGCCGGACGGTCTATGAGCATGTCTGACGTATCCGATCGTTCGACATGGAATTCCTGCCTTTGGAGCTGCCGCCATGGCGCTTGAAGCATTTCTGCCGGTGGCCTTCCTCATCGGCTACCTGTTCGGCTCGATTCCGTTCGGGCTGATCCTGACCAGGCTCGCCGGCACCCAGGACATCCGCTCGATCGGCTCCGGCAGCATCGGCGCCACCAATGTGCTGCGCACGGGACGGAAGAGCCTCGCCGCGGGCACCCTGCTGTTCGATGCGCTCAAGGGCACCGTGGCCGTGGTGATCGCCGGCTACATCGCAGGACCCAATGCCGCCATGGTGGCCGGGCTCGGCGCCTTCCTCGGCCACCTCTTCCCGGTCTGGCTCAAGTTCAAGGGCGGCAAGGGCGTCGCCGTCTATATCGGCGTCCTGCTTGGCCTGTTCTGGCCGGGCGCCGTCGTGTTCTGCGTGCTGTGGCTGGCGACCGCCTTCACCACCCGCTATTCCTCGCTGTCCGCGCTGGTGGCGGCGTTCATCACGCCCATGTTCCTGTGGTGGTTCGGCCACCTCGCATTGTCGGCGCTGACGGCGGTGCTGACGCTGCTCTTGTTCTACGCGCATCGCGAGAACATCAGGCGCCTGCAAACCGGCAAGGAAAGCCGGATCGGCGAAAAGGCCTGAAGCATGATCCGGAAAAGTGCGAGGCGGTTTTCCGGAAAGATCATGCGGAAACAACGACCTGAAGCGCGATGACGATTCATCCAAATCTCATCGCGCTTTAGAGCGTTTTCGAGCGAAGTGGATGCCGGTTCGCGTCAAGAGAACGCGTCAAACAGGAATCTGAAGCCGGAAAAAGTACGGATATCGCCGCACACCCTCCGCATTATATGCCAAATCCTGTTCGCAACTTTGGCACCGCTCGCTGCAGACAGTAGCGAACGGGTTCCATGCCTGTCATC
The DNA here is from genome assembly GCF_004346455.1 of Bradyrhizobium sp. R2.2-H. Lineage (NCBI taxonomy): Bacteria > Pseudomonadati > Pseudomonadota > Alphaproteobacteria > Hyphomicrobiales > Nitrobacteraceae > Bradyrhizobium > Bradyrhizobium sp. R2.2-H. Next base: position 375,857 of record NZ_SMBR01000002.1, on the reverse strand, counting down.
CTGACACAGGAAACGGCGTTACGCGGTTGCTCAGAATGAGCGAGATGATTGTCGGCGCACATGACGGGGTTGGTTCGCTCAGCGCTTCCGGCAGCGCGGCAAGCCGGCTGCTCTCTGCGACCAATATCTGGTCCGATGCGCCGCCGCCCGCCCCCGCGCCCGATTCGCCGCAAGCGCCGTGGCCTGAGCCCATCGTGCAGGCCGACGCTCCGCGCGACGTCGTGGTCCCCAGGGCTGCACCGGTCGCACTCCCGCCAGCGTGTTCCGGCCAATGGCCGCCGCGAAAACTGTCGCTGGCGCTCCAGGGCGGCGGCACCTTTGCCGCCTTCACCTGGGGCGTGCTAGAGCGGCTGCTGGAAGAGCCCGACATCGCGATCGACACCGTCAGCGGCGCCAGCGCCGGCGCCATCAATGCGCTGCTGCTCGCCTGCGGCCTTGCCGAAGGCGGCCGCGAAGGCGCCCGCAGCCGGCTGAACCGGTTCTGGGTCCGGCTGATGCACGAGGCCTCGTTCCGCTCGCTGATGCTGGTCGGCGGCTTTTCGCCGGCGGGAAGCTCGGTCGCGTTCGGCCCGACTCTGCGCTCCGGGCAGTTCGATCCGTTCGATCTCGATCCGCTGCGGCAGGCGCTGGCGCGCGACATCAACTTTTCCATCTTGCACGACGCGCGCTGCCCGAAGCTGCTGATCGCGGCGACGCGGATCCGCGACGGGCAGCAGCAGATCTTCGCCAACGACGCCATCTCCGCGGACGTCGCGCTGGCCTCGACCTGTCCACCGCTGGTTCACTGCGCCGTCGAGATCGACGGCGAGGCCTATTGGGACGGTGGCTTCGGCGGCAATCCGCCGCTGCTGCGGCTGGTCCAGGAAACCGCAGCGACGGATCTGCTGCTCGTCCAGGTCACCCCGACGCGTGACAGCTATGTGCCGATCACGCTCGCCGCGATCGACCGCAGGCTCGACCAAATCGTGGCCAACGCCGCCCTCAATGCCGAGATCGCGGCGATCGCATGGGCGCAGTCCCACGAAGCCTCTTCGCTGCGCCTCACCAGGATCGCGGCGGAAGACTCCATTGACGGTCTGGCGCAGCGCTCATCGACCGATCTCGGCCGCGGCTTCATTCGCCTGCTGCACCGGAGCGGTCGCGAGGCTGCCGCGCGCTGGCTCAGGCAAGATGCGGGGGCGACGCAGGGAGCCGCGCCCGCGGCAGCCGAGCCGGCACTGGTCTGATCCCTCGCCTCACGCTGCAGGGCCTGACCTGGCCGGCGCCTCACGCAACGGCTCGATCGCCAACCGATAGCCGGAAAGGCGCGCCATCGGCGCAAGCACGGCGAACAGCAGTTTTTGTAGCCAGATCGGCACGCCGGCCAGATACATGTGATTGCGATAGGCGTGTAGCACCAGTGCGATCAGCAGGAAGTTCGGATCGCCGGCGCTGGAGAACCATTTGGGCTGCTTCGCCGTGAGCGTGACGAAATTGGCGAAGAAGCGCAGATGCTGCTGCGCCGGCGTGAACGAGACCTCGAGCTCGGCATTGCCCTCGCCGACGTTGGCGAAGTAGTGCGGTCGGCCGCGGGGCACGGTCACACCGCCGCCCGCCTCCACCACTTGCTCACGTCCGTCGACGACGATCTTGACGCGACCGCTCCTCACCGCGAAATGTTCGTCCGCGCCGGGATGGACATGCACCAGCGCATTGCCGCCGCCCGAGCCGCCCTTTTCGAGAATCACGCCGAACCGCGCGACGTCGAGATTGTCGAGCGGGCCGGAGAAGACGAACGTCTCCTTGTTGAAGGCATTGCGCAGCCGCATGCCGCGGGCGATCTCGGTCAGCATGTTATGTCTCCTTGCAGGTTCAGGAGACGCGCTGGTAGCGGCCTAGGCGATGAACGTATTGTAAAAATCCGACGCAGCGAGTTCCGTATTCCAGGCCTGCATGCGCTCGGCCGCGGCACGCCGGCAGAATGCTTCCGGCGGCACACCTGCGAGCGCGCGGAAATCGTGGATCAGGTGCGCCTGGTCGGTGAAGCCGCTCGCATGCGCGACTCCGGCCCAATCAAGACCGGCGCGATGTGCGGCGACCGCCTGCTGCATCCGCTCGATCCGCGCAAACTGCTTTGCGCTCGCGCCGGTCTCCGCCTTGAAGCGCCGTTGCAGGCTGCGCTCGCCGATGTCGAGAAGTCCGGCAAGCCTGCGCATGGAGATTGACGGATTGCGCTGGATCGCGCGCATCGCCTGCGCTGCCAGCGGATCGAGGCGGCCCGGCCCTGTCCTCGTTCGGAGAAAATCCCGCATGCAGGCAACGCGCGCAGCTGCGCTGCCGGCCTCGGCCAGTTGCTCCTCGAGCCGCGCGGCGGCGCCGGTGCCAAAAATGTCCGACAGCTCGATGCTGGCATCGAGCAAGTCGGCAGGCCTCACCCCGAGCACGCGGTCGGCCGCGTCGGCCTTGAGCCGAACCAGCACGGCGCCGACCGGGCCGCACGGCTTCAGCGTCACGGCACGGGTGTGCATGCCGTTGATGGTGCGCTTGTAGGTGCCGCGCTGCGAGGCCATCGGCGCGCGGTAGTGCACGATGACGACTGGCGACGTCGTCGGCAGCACGTTGATGGTGCACGCACGCGCGAACGCGGCGTCGGCGAGATCGACATCGCAAAACGACTCGACGATGCCGTCGAGGTCTTCGCCGGCGGCGAAGAACTGCGAGCCGGCTGTGCAGTGTGGGTTCGGCAGGATCATGCGTTCAATTGGTCGGCCCAGATGCGGCACGGCTGCATCCGCAGTGCTCACATAAAATTGAGGCGCACACTCACGCCCGCGCCAGCGCGTCCTCCAGAAACCAGGCCGCCGCAAGCGCGAGCGGATCGTTCCCGAAGCGGGCGATCACCTGCACGCCGATCGGCAGGCCGCCGACCTTCAGCACCGGCACGTTGACGCAGGGATTGCCCATCAGCGTCCAGAGCCGGTTGTAGCGGGGATCGCCTGTGGTCGCGAGCTCCTTGGCCGGCGCGGTGCCCGGCGCCGAATAGGTCAAGAGCACGTCGACGCCCTCGAACAATTCGCCGAGCTCGCGGCGGCCGCGACGGCTGATCCGGCGCGCCTCGTCATATTCCTTCGGCGTCAGATGGGCCGTCGCGTCGAGGCTTGCCCGCAGCATCGGCGCGATCTCGTCGTGACGCTCGGAAAACTCCCAGGCCAGCGCGCGATGCGCCTCGAAATCCTGGACGATGGGGTGGATACGCCAGGCCTCCTGCACAGCTTCGGGCAGATCCATGGCCTGCACGCTGGCACCGGCGCGCTCCGCGGCCTTGATCGCGGCCAGCAAGCCCTCTTCGGCCGCCGGCTCCACGCTGCCTGCGAACTCCTGCCTGACCACGCCGATCCGCGGCGCCTTCGCCGGGACGATGCCGGAAAACTCGGTGCGGCCCGTCATCGCCAGGAGTCCGCGCGCGAGATCTTCCGCGCGGGCGCCGAACAGGCCGACCGTGTCGAGCGCCCACGAATAGCACTTCACGCCGACCGTCGGCAGCATGCGGAACGACGGCTTGATCGCAGCAGTCCCGCAATAGGCCGCGGGCCGGATCACCGAGCCGCCGGTCTGAGTGCCCAGCGCCAGCGGGATCGTGCCGGCGCCGACCGCCGCCGCCGAGCCCGCGGAGGAGCCGCCCGGCGAATGGCCGGGATTGTGCGGATTGAGCGTCGGCGTCGGATCGCGCGAGGCGAACGCGGTCGTGGTGGTCTTGCCGATGATGGTGGCCCCCGCCCGCTTCAGCATCATCACCACAGGCGCGTCGGCGCGCGGCTGCCAGCCGCGATAGATCTCCGAGCCCATCTCGGTCGGCATGTTGGCGGTGTCGATGATGTCCTTGATCCCGACTGCGATGCCGCGCAGCGGCCCGGAGCCTTGCGCCTTCGCCGACTTGTCGTGGCGGACGAAGGCGTGGACGTCCTTCTCCCTGGCCTCGATCGCCGCATGCGATTGCGCAATGGCGGCGTCAGGCGAAAGCTCGCCCGCTTCGATGCGGCGCTGGAGGTCGGCAAGTGAAATCATGGCAAAACCCTTCTTATTGGGATCGCTTTTAGCATCGCAGCAAGGCCGCGCAAGCGCACGTCCCTGTTGCGCAACGCCCTCAGGTTGTTCCATGTTGCCCCTGCAAGGAGACGCCGTGGACGCCATCAATCCGAGCGTGGAGCTGACCGAGCTGGAGCGGATCGACCGCCTGCGGCTGATCCGTTCCGACAATGTCGGGCCGCGCACCTTCCGCTCGCTGGTCGATCATTTCGGCAGCCCGCGCGCCGCGCTGGAGCGACTGCCGGATCTCGCCCGCCGCGGCGGTGCGCAGCGAACGGGTCGCATCTGTAGTGCCGATGAGGCGAAGGCCGAGCTTGCCGTGAGCCGCAAGTTCGGCATCGCCTGGCTGGCGCCCGGCGAGGACGGCTATCCGGCGCGGCTGGCGATGATCGACGATGCGCCGCCGCTGCTCGCCGTACGCGGCGACACGAAAACCCTGATGCGGCCGATGATCGCCATCGTCGGCTCGCGCAACGCCTCCGGCGCGGGCCTGAAATTCGCCGGCCAGCTCGCGCGCGAACTTGGCGAAGCCGGCTTCGTCGTCATCTCGGGCCTCGCCCGCGGCGTCGATCAGGCCGCGCATCGCGCGAGCGTTGAGAACGGCACGATCGCCGTGCTCGCGGGCGGCCATGATTGCATCTATCCGCCCGAGCATGGCGACCTGCTCGCCGCGATCCTCGACCACGCAGGTGCGGCGATCTCCGAGATGCCGCTCGGCCACGAGCCGCGCGCCCGCGACTTTCCCCGCCGCAACCGGCTGATCTCGGGCGCCTCGCTCGGCGTCGTCGTGGTGGAAGCGGCGCACCGCTCGGGCTCGCTGATCACCGCGCGCATGGCGGCCGAACAGGGCCGCGAGGTGTTCGCGGTGCCCGGCTCGCCGCTCGATCCGCGCGCGGCAGGCGCCAACGATCTGATCAAGCAGGGCGCGACGCTCGTCACCGAGGCCGCCGACATCATCAACGCGGTTCAGCCGATCATGGAGCGGCCGCTGATGCATCCCGCAGGCGAGCCCGACAGCGAGCCGTTCGAGAGCGATCCGCAGGGCCATGACCGCGACCAGATCACCAACCTGCTCGGTCCGGCGCCAATCTCGATCGACGATCTCGTGCGAATGTCCGGCGCCTCGCCCGCGATCGTGCGCACCGTGCTGTTGGAGCTCGAACTGGCAAGCCGGCTCGAACGCCACGGCGGCGGATTGGTGTCGCTGCTTTAGTGGTGTGCCTTCGACGTCGTTGACTGGAAAGGCGTCATTCCGGGGCGGCTCGGAGAGCCGAACCCGGAATCCATGCGTCCACCTGGCCTGCGGCTAAATGGATTCCGGGCTCCCGCTTCGCGCGGGCCCCGGAATGACGGCATGAGCTGTCGAGTCGCAACGCTAACCCTCGTTGCGCGCATCGAACCGCGTGCGTGCTGCCGCGATCTGCACCTGATGTTCGATCGCCCACTCGCCGAGGGCCTTCACCGGCTGCTGCAAACCGCGGCCGAGATCGGTGAGCTCGTAATCGACGCGCGGCGGAATGGTCGGGAAGATCGTGCGCGTGACGAGGCCGTCGCGCTCGAGGCCGCGCAGCGTCAAGGTCAGCATCCGCTGCGAGATGCCGTTGATCATTCGCTTCAGCTCGTTGAAGCGCTTCGGCCCGTCGCTGAGCATCATGATGACGAACACGCTCCATTTGTCGCCGACGCGGGACAGGATGGAGGCGACCCCGCGGCAGTCCGCATGGTTGGGATCCGGCAACGGATCAGGCCTCATGTCCGGCCTTGGATTTGGCCTCGGCGGAGCAGGCAAATCGGTGTTCTCAGGTTTCAATGATGTGCCCATGGCTCAAAAAAGTGCGTTCTTGCGGGGATTTTGACAGTCACTCATGTAGCGCTGGTTACAAACTTATACCAGGGTGACCCCAAATGAAACTGCTCCATATCGACTCCAGCGTCCTCGGCCCCCACTCCGTCAGCCGGCAGGTCTCCGCCGCCATCGTCGACCGGCTCCGGCAGGCGACGCCCGGTCTCGACGTAACCTATCGCGACCTGACCCACACCCCGCTTGCCCATCTCTCCGGCTCCCATCTCGCGGCCGCGCAGGGCGCCCCCGCGCCGGTGGAACTCGCGCCCGATCTCGCCGCAAGCGCGGCCGTGCTGGACGAGTTCCTGGGCGCCGAAATCGTCGTCGTTGGTGCCCCCATGTACAACTTCACCATTCCGAGCCAGCTCAAGGCCTGGATCGATCGCATCCTGGTGGTGGGGAAGACCTTTAAGTATGGCGCGGCCGGGCCTGAGGGGCTTGCCGGGGGCAAGCGCGTGATCGTCGCGATCTCGCGCGGCGGCTATTACGGCGCGGGCTCGCCCGTCGCGGCGCTGGAGCACCTCGAAAGCTATCTGCGCGGCGTGTTCGGCTTCATCGGCATCCACAATGCTGAATTCATCATCGCCGACGGCATCCAGGTCGGACCGGATCACCGCGAGAAAGCGCTCGCGAGCGCGCTTCAAGCGGCCACCAGCCTCCGGGCAGCCTGACGCCGCGCCGAGATCGGCCGCCGCCGAAATGCGCGGCGGCTGACGGCTGCACGATCTGCAAAGCTGGAACCAGACGCCCTAAATGCCCAGGATCACGGCAACGAGCGAGACGAACAGGCCGATCCCGCAAAACAACGCGATGGCGACGAACTCGGACGTGTCGGAGCGCTTGGCCGGAACGGCGGATCTTTCGGTGAAGATGCGCGGCGATGAAAGCGACGAGAAAAAGCGGGCTGCTTTCGGCATGCTAGACTCCTTATAAATAGTGAGTCTGCCCCGCCCCATAAGAGGGTCTTTCCAGCTCGCGCGAAGGTTCAACACCCCGCGCAAAGGTTGGGTTCAGTCAATGATCCCGCAGGACGTCGGAACCGGTCGGCGCAACCGATAGACTGCGCCGGCCAGTTCGATTGCGCCTGGCTTGATCAGCCGCGATAGATCGGCGCGCCGCTCGGGGAGGCGACCGCGCCGCCATCGACGAAGATTTCCTGGCCCTGCACATGCGCGGAATCGTCGGAGGCGAGGAACAGCACCGTCTTCGCGACGTGATCCGTTTCACCGATGCGGCCGAGCGGCGTCGTTAGCGCGATCCGCTTCTCGAACGCCTTCTCGGCTTCGGGTGTCGCGGTCGCGGGCCCCCAGATCGGGGTGCGGATCGCGCCGGGCGCCACGACATTGACGCGGATTCCGCGCGGTGACAGTTCCGAGGCCATGATCCGCGCCATCGCCCGCACGCCGGCCTTCGCGGCACCGTAAGCGGAGTAACCGGGAATGCCGAGCACTGAGATCACCGAACCGTTGAGGACGATCGAGGCGTTGTCGTTGAGATGAGGCAGCGCCGCCTGCACGGTGAAGAACACGCCGGTCAGATTGGTGCTGATGACCTTCTCGAAGACCTCAGGCGTCGCCGAGCCCAGCGGCGTGCCGCCCGCGATGCCGGCATTGGCAAACACGATGTCGAACTTGCCGAACTTCTCCGCGCCCTGCTTGATGGCGGCTTCGGTCGCGGCGATGTCGGTGGCATCGGCGGCGAGTGCGAGCGCGTTCGGCCCCAGTTCCTTCGCGGCAGCCTCCAGCGTCTGCTTGTTGCGCCCGGTGACCACAACCCTGGCGCCCTCGGCCACGAACAGCTTTGCCGTTGCAAGTCCGATGCCGCTGTTGCCGCCCGTAATCAATGCCGTCTTGTCTTTCAGTCTCACGCTCGCCTCCATTAGTTTTATGATGAAACTAGGTTGCCATCTAGGGCATATGGTTTTATGATGCAACCACACAAGCGCGTGATGGGCGCCGGCGCCGTGCGAATGCGATAGGACGAAGGTGATGGTGAAACGAACCAGCTTCGAAGGCGATGCCTGCCCCATCGCGCGCTCGCTGGAGGCGCTCGGCGACTGGTGGTCGCTGCTGATCATCCGCGAGGCGCTGTTGGGCGTCCGCCGCTTCGGCGAATTCCAGAGCAGGCTCGGCATGGCCAAGAACATCCTGTCGGCCCGCCTGCGATCGCTGGTCGACCATGGCATTCTCGAGACCGCCCCCGCCTCCGACGGCAGCGCCTATCAGGAATATCTGCTGACGCCGAAGGGCCGCGGCACCTTCCCGATCCTGGTCGCGCTGCGGCAATGGAGCGAGGCGTTCGACGACCACCCCGAGGAGATCGCGACCATCCTGGTCGATCGTGCGAAAGGCCGCCCGGTGAAGAAGCTGGAAATGCGCGCCGAGGACGGCAGGCTGCTCAGTCCCGCCGACACCACGCTGAAGCCGCGGCCGGCGCGACGGCGGTCGGCCTGATTGCGGCGACGAGCTGCCACCACACCGTCAATGCGCGCGAACTCTGGCTAGCATCCGACCAGGGTAGCCCTGCGAACCATTTTCAGGCGATCGGCGCGTTGGCGCCGGCCGAACTCGGCCTCGTAGTTCAGATCATAGACGCAGCCGACCTTCATGGCGGCAAAGTCCGCATTCCGCTCGATCGTGTAATGACCGAAAGGCTCCGTCTTGAGATGGACGCGACCGGGCTCGAACCAGGCTTGATCGACGCCGCGATAGGTCACCCGATCGGTCCAGCCCACGGTCGCAAACCAAAGGATCAAGCCTCCGATCAATGCCACCATGATCACGAGGCTACGAACATCGTTGCGGAGCTTGTCCGCAAGGCTCGAGAGATTGGACGCGTTCTTCACATTGGCTTTGTCGTCGCCAGAACGCGATAGTTCACGCCAAACCCATCCAGCCTCGTCACGACAGCTTGCGCTTGGTCCGCAGCCGCAGATGCTCGTCGGCCTCCAGCTTGGTCATGCCCAGGAGATAATGCAGCACGGCGAGCTTGTGGCGCTCGGCGAGCTTGCGCAATGCTCCGGTCTGCTCGGCGATGAAGGCCACCGCCTCGTCCGCGCCGCCCTCCCCTGGTTCCTCGGGACGCGAGCCTCCCCGCGCGCCCGATGCGGCACGCTTCCGTTTCTTTGGCTTAGTCACCAAGACCCCACCCGAATCCATGGCCCCAGCAGCAACATTACGCCCACATCGACCGCAACTCCAAGGTGGTATTCTGCAACTTTCTCGATATGAAACTTTTCCCATCGAGGCGGCTTTCAACACCCCTCGATTTGACAGCGGAGGCCGCACCACCCATGTTCGGGTCGAAACGGCCGACCCGAGTCCTTTCGTTTTCGGCCCAAGATTTCCCCGTAAGTTACTGGAACTACATGAATATCGTCATCGTGGAGTCGCCGGCGAAAGCCAAGACGATCAACAAATATTTGGGCTCGTCCTATGAGGTTCTGGCCTCGTTCGGCCATGTCCGCGACCTGCCCGCGAAGAACGGCTCCGTCGATCCCGATGCCAATTTCAAGATGATCTGGGAGGTCGATCCCAAGGCGGCCGGCCGGCTCAACGAGATCGCCCGGTCCCTGAAGGGCGCCGACCGCCTGATTCTCGCCACCGACCCTGATCGCGAGGGCGAGGCCATCTCCTGGCACGTGCTGGAGGTGCTGAAGGAAAAGCGCGCACTGAAGGACCAGAAGATCGAGCGGGTGGTGTTCAACGCCATCACCAAGCAGGCGGTCTCCGACGCGATGAAGCATCCGCGCCAGATCGACGGCGCGCTGGTCGACGCCTACATGGCACGCCGCGCGCTCGACTACCTGGTCGGCTTCACCCTTTCCCCCGTGCTGTGGCGCAAGCTGCCGGGCGCGCGCTCGGCCGGCCGCGTGCAATCGGTGGCGCTGCGCCTCGTCTGCGACCGCGAGCTCGAGATCGAGAAGTTCGTGCCGCGCGAATATTGGTCGCTGATCGCGACCCTGCTCACCCCCCGCGGCGACGCCTTCGAGGCCCGCCTCGTCGGTGCCGACGGCAAGAAGATCCAGCGTCTCGACATCGGCACGGGTGCCGAAGCCGAAGACTTCAAGAAGGCGCTGGAGGCAGCCAGCTACACCGTGACCGCGGTCGATGCCAAGCCGGCCCGGCGCAATCCGCAGGCGCCCTTCACCACCTCGACGCTGCAGCAGGAAGCCAGCCGCAAATACGGCTTTGCGCCGGCGCACACGATGCGCATCGCCCAGCGGCTCTATGAGGGCATCGACATCGGCGGCGAGACCACCGGACTCATTACTTATATGCGTACCGACGGCGTGCAGATCGATCCGTCCGCGATCACCCAGGCGCGCAAGGTGATCGGCGAGGATTACGGCAACGCCTATGTGCCGGATAGCCCCCGCCAGTACCAGGCCAAGGCCAAGAACGCCCAGGAAGCGCACGAAGCGATCCGCCCGACCGACCTCTCCCGCCGCCCCGACAGCATGAGCCGCAGGCTCGATGCCGATCAGGCGAAGCTTTATGAGCTGATCTGGAAGCGTACCATCGCGAGCCAGATGGAATCTGCAGAGCTCGAGCGCACCACCGTGGACATCACGGCCAAGGCAGACTCCCGCACGCTGGAGCTGCGCGCCACCGGCCAGGTCGTCAAGTTCGACGGCTTCCTGGCGCTGTACCAGGAAGGCCGCGACGACGAGGAAGACGAGGATTCCCGCCGCCTGCCCGCGATGAGCCCGAACGACGCCCTGAAGCGGCAGAGCCTGTCCGTCACCCAGCACTTCACCGAGCCGCCGCCGCGCTTCTCGGAAGCATCCCTGGTCAAGCGCATGGAAGAGCTCGGCATCGGCCGGCCCTCGACCTATGCCTCCATCCTCCAGGTCCTGAAGGACCGCGGCTACGTCAAGCTGGAGAAGAAGCGCCTGCACGGCGAGGACAAAGGCCGCGTCGTGGTCGCCTTCCTCGAAAGCTTCTTTGCCCGCTATGTCGAATACGACTTTACGGCAAGCCTCGAAGAGCAGCTCGACCGCATCTCCAACAACGAGATCTCCTGGCAGCAGGTTCTGAAGGACTTTTGGACTGGCTTCATCGGTGCCGTCGACGACATCAAGGAGCTGCGCGTCGCACAGGTGCTCGACGTGCTCGACGACATGCTGGGCCAGCACATCTATCCGCCGCGGGCGGACGGTGGCGATATCAGGCAGTGCCCGAACTGCGGCACCGGCCGGCTGAACCTCAAGGCCGGCAAGTTTGGCGCCTTCGTCGGCTGCTCGAACTATCCGGAATGCCGCTACACCCGTCAGCTCGCCGCCGACGGCGAGGCGACTGCTGACCGTTCGCTCGGTCAGGATCCTGATACGGGTCGCGATGTCTGGGTCAAGGCCGGCCGCTTCGGCCCCTACATCCAGCTCGGCGAGCAGAAGGACTATGCGGAAGGCGAGAAGCCCAAGCGCGCGGGCATTCCGAAGGGCACCTCGCCCGGCGATGTCGACCTCGAGCTCGCGCTGAAACTGCTGTCGCTGCCGCGTGAGATCGGCAAGCATCCGGAAAGCGGTCTTCCGATCACCGCCGGCCTCGGCCGCTTCGGACCGTTCGTGAAGCACGACAAGACTTACGCCAGCCTGGAAGCCGGCGACGAGGTGTTCGACATCGGCCTCAACCGCGCGGTGACGTTGATCGCCGAAAAGGTCGCCAAGGGCCCGAGCCGCCGCTTCGGCGCGGATCCCGGCAAAGCGCTCGGCGATCATCCGACGCTCGGCACCGTCACCGTCAAGAGCGGGCGCTACGGCGCCTATGTCACGGCCGGCGGCGTCAACGCGACGATCCCGGCCGAGTTCGAGAAGGATACGATCACCCTGCCACAGGCGATCGCGCTGATCGACGAGCGCGCGGCCAAGGGCGGCGGCAAGAAGACCACCAAGGCGGCGAAGAAAGCGGCCAAGCCGGCCAAGGCCAAGAAGACTGCAGAGAAAACGGCGGACGGCGAAGATTCCGCGCCAAAACCGAAGAAGCCGGCCGCGAAGAAAGCCGCGGCCAAAACCAAATCCGAATCCACCAGCAAGGCGCGCGCCGCCGTGCCGTCGACCGCCAAGACGTCGCCGACCAAGGCCGCTGCCACCAAGAATCCTGCAAATACTCCGGCCAAGAAGAGTGCCGGCAAGAGTTAGAGGCTAAGTGAAACGCAAGAATGACCATGGCTTTCCCGACAGGAACGCCATCGTCGCCTTCATCAAGGCAAATCAGGGAAATGTCGGGACCCGCGAAATTGCACGCGAGTTCGGCCTGAAGAACGCCGATCGCGCCGAGCTCAGGCGCATGCTGCGCGAGCTCGCCGACGACGGCATCGTCAAGAAAAAGCGCCACAAGATCTCGGAGCCGGATACGCTTCCGCCGACGCTGCTCGCGGACATCACCGGCCGCGACTCCGACGGCGAATTGATCGCCTCCCCCGCCGAATGGGACGAGGTCGAGAGCGGCGAGCCGCCGAAGATCCTCATCGAGATGCCGCGCCGGCCAAAACCCGGCACCGCCGCCGGTGTCGGCGACCGTGCGCTGCTGCGCGTCGAGCGCTCGGAGGAGACCGAAGGCCCGGCCTGGCGCGGCCGCATCATCAAGGTCATCGACAAGGCCAAGAGTCGCATCCTCGGCGTGTTCCGCGAGCTTCCCGAGGGCGGCGGACGGCTCGTTCCCGTCGACAAGAAATTCGCCGACCGCGAGCTGAACATCGCCAAGGCCGATACAGGTGGCGCGCAGGATGGCGACCTCGTCAGCGTCGACATCGTGCGCTCGCGCGGCTTCGGCCTCGCCTCAGGCCGAGTCAAGGAGAAGCTCGGCTCGGTCAAGTCGGAGAAGGCGATCAGCCTGATCGCGATCTACGCCCATGATATCCCGCTGCAATTCTCCGCCGCCGCCGAGCGCGAGGCGGAGGCGGCCGAGCCCGCCAGTCTCAGGGGCCGCGAGGACTGGCGCGACGTCCCGCTGGTCACCATAGACCCGCCGGACGCCAAAGATCACGACGATGCGGTCCACGCGCAGCCCGACGACGATCCCAACAACAAGGGCGGCTTCATCGTCAACGTCGCCATTGCCGATGTGAGCTTCTACGTCCGGCCGGGCACCGCGCTCGACCGCGATGCGCTCGACCGCGGCAACTCGGTCTATTTCCCCGACCGCGTCGTACCGATGCTGCCCGAGCGCATCTCCAACAATCTCTGTTCGCTGGTGCCCGGCGAGCCGCGCGGCGCGCTCGCGGTTCGCATGGTGCTCGGTCCCGATGGGCGCAAGCGCTCGCACAGCTTCCACCGCATCCTGATGCGCTCGGCGGCCAAGCTGAGCTATGCGCAGGCCCAGGCCGCGATCGACGGGCGGCCGGACGACACGACCGGCCCCCTGCTCGATCCGATCCTGAAGCCGCTCTATGCCGCCTATGCCTGCGCCAAGCGCGCTCGCGACGAGCGCGATCCGCTCAATCTCGATCTGCCCGAGCGCAAGATCCTCTTGAAGAGCGACGGCACGGTCGATCGCGTCGTGGTCCCCGAGCGGCTCGACGCGCACAAGCTGATCGAGGAGTTCATGATCCTCGCCAACGTCGCGGCAGCCGAGATGCTGGAGAAGAAATCGCTGCCGCTGATCTACCGCGTGCATGACGAGCCGACGCTGGAGAAGGTCCACGCGCTCGCGGAATTTCTGGAGACGCTCGACGTCCCCTTCACGAAATCAGGCGCGCTGCGCCCGACGCTGTTCAACCGCGTGCTGGCCCAGCTCGAAGGCCATGACTACTATCCGCTGGTGAGCGAGGTCGTGCTGCGCGCCCAGGCGCAAGCCGAATATTCCTCCGAGAATTACGGCCATTTCGGCCTGAACCTGCGCCGCTACGCGCATTTCACCTCACCGATCCGCCGCTATGCCGACCTCGTCGTGCACCGCGCGCTGGTCCGTGCGCTCGGCCTCGGTGAAGGCGCCCTGCCCGACAGCGAGACGCCCGAGAGCTTGAGCGAGGTCGCCGCCCACATCTCTCTGACCGAACGGCGCGCGATGAAGGCCGAGCGCGAGACTGTCGACCGCCTGATCGCCCATCATCTCGCCGATCGTATCGGCGCAAGTTTCCAGGGCCGCGTCTCCGGCGTCACGCGCGCCGGCTTGTTCGTCAAGCTGAGCGAGACCGGCGCCGACGGATTGATCCCGATCCGATCCCTCGGCACGGAATATTTCAACTATGACGAGAGCCGTCACGCGCTGGTCGGCGCCCGCAGCCGCACCATGTACCAGTTGGGCGATGTGGTTGATGTCCGCCTGATAGAGGCTGCCCCCATCGCAGGCGCGTTACGCTTCGAGCTGCTGTCGTCCTCCGGTGAGACCGCGCCGCGCGACCGCAGGTCACCCGGTCCGCAACGCCGTCCCTCGTTCAAGGCGCAGCCCGGACGCAGCCCGGACAGAAAACGCAAGCCGGCGAAGCCGAAATCCGGCAAGCCGAAGAAGGGCAAAGGCAAGAACAAGGGAAAAGGCAAGGGACAGAAGGGCAAGGCATGGTGACGATGAGCACGGCCCCGAAGATCTGGACGCGCGAGAGCGGCCTCGTCGAGAAGCGCGACGTCTGGACGGCAATGAAGCGCGGCTTTCGCGGCCGCTGCCCGCGCTGCGGCGAGGGAAAGCTGTTCCGCGCCTTCCTGAAGACGGCGGACAATTGCGCGACATGCGGCCTCGATTTCACGCCGCATCGCGCCGACGATCTGCCCGCCTATCTCGTCATCGTCATCGTCGGCCACGTCGTGGTGCCGGGCGTTTTGTGGATCGAGACCAATTACACCACGCCGGTCTGGATCAGCTTTGCGGCCTACCTGCCCTTCACCTTCATCGCCTCGCTCGCGCTGCTGCAGCCGGTGAAGGGAGCTGTGGTCGGCTTGCAATGGGCTCTGCGCATGCACGGGTTTGACGAGAACCCGCCGGATGGTATTCCGCCTGTGTAAGCAACAAGCAAGAAACAGTTTGGGTGAGGACATGACGGATATTGCGCCGGCAGCGGAAAAGACCAGGGTCCATGAGGAGAAAGAAGCCGACCAGCATCCCTATTTCCGCCCACGGGATGCGGCGACACTGATCCTGGTCGATCGCAGCGGTGCCATTCCGAAAGTGCTGGTCGGCAAGCGCCACGACAAGGTGGTGTTCATGCCCGGAAAATTCGTCTTCCCGGGCGGCCGCGTCGACAAGGCCGACTATCGTGTGCCATGTGCTGCGCCGATCACCGCGGAGCTGGAGGCCAATCTCGCCAAGGGCAGCCCGAAGACGCCGGCCTCGCGCGCGAAATCGCTTGCCATTGCCGCGATCCGCGAGGCCTGTGAGGAAACCGGCCTGTGCCTCGGCCGCAAGGCTGAGGGAAAGGTGACGAGGCTCGACGGTCCCTGGCGGCCCTTTGCGGATGCGGGCTTGCTGCCCGATCCCTCCGGCCTGTTCCTGATCGCGCGCGCGATCACCCCGCCCGGCCGCGTCAAGCGGTTCGACACGCGCTTCTTCACCGCCGATGCCTCCGCGATCACCCACCGCGTCGAGGGCGTGATCCATGCCGATGCGGAGCTGGTCGAGCTGGTCTGGGTCGAACTCGGCTCGAAACCGCTCGCCGACCTCCATCCGATGACGCGTAACGTGCTCAACGAGCTCGACACCCGCCTTGCCACCGGCCCGCTCCGCCACGACGCGCCGGTGCCGTTCTTCCATTTCTACGGCGGCAGGATGCAGAAGGATATTTTGAGCTAGGTCCGGCGCCAAGCCCTCGTTCGTCACTACGGGACACAGCTCTCTCCTCTCGTCATTCCGGGGCGCGCGTCGCGCGAACCCGGAATCCATTCATCCACCGTCTCTGCGGTCCGATGGATTCCGGGCTCGCCGCTCCGCGGCGCCCCGGAATGACGTGCTGAGAGATCTGCAAAAAACAAAATAATCTTCCCGCCGCCCGCCAATGGCGGAGCTCCGCCGCGTCCCTATGTCTTCCCGAGCGTCACCAAGAACGGACCCCCGGCGATGGCACAACGGCAACTCAAGCTTGGCGCGTTCATGCGCCCGATCAGCATCCACACCGCCGCCTGGCGCTATCCCGGGGCTTGGCCCGACGCCAATTTCAACTTTTCGCACATCAAGACGCTGATCCGGAAGCTCGAAGCCGGCAGGTTCGACGCCTTCTTCATGGCCGATCACCTCGCCGTCCTCAACATGCCGATCAATGCGCTCAAGCGCAGCCACACCGTGACCTCGTTCGAACCATTCACGCTGCTGTCGGCGCTCTCGGCGGTCACCGAGCGCATCGGCCTGATCGCGACGGGCTCGACCACGTTCGACGAGCCCTATCACGTCGCACGCCGCTTCGCCTCGCTCGATCACATCAGCGGTGGCCGCGCCGGCTGGAACATCGTCACCACCTCGAATCCTGACGCCGCACTCAACTTCGGCCTCGACGACCACATGGAGCACGCCGAGCGCTACAAGCGCGCCCGCGAATTCTACGACGTCGTCACCGGCCTGTGGGATTCCTTCGCCGACGATGCCTTCGTGCGCGATGTCGAGAGCGGGCTGTTCTTCGATCCCCAGAAGATGCACA
Organism: Bradyrhizobium sp. R2.2-H; assembly: GCF_004346455.1. Lineage (NCBI taxonomy): Bacteria > Pseudomonadati > Pseudomonadota > Alphaproteobacteria > Hyphomicrobiales > Nitrobacteraceae > Bradyrhizobium > Bradyrhizobium sp. R2.2-H. The sequence goes on along the minus strand of NZ_SMBR01000002.1, from coordinate 359,389 downwards.
CGCTCGACCACCACGGCAAATACCTGAAGGTGCGCGGCCCCCTCAACATCGCCCGGCCCGTGCAGGGCTGGCCGGTGATCGTGCAGGCCGGCGCGTCCGAAGACGGCAGGCAGCTGGCGGCCGAGACCGCGGAAGCCGTGTTCACCGGCGGCGGCAGCCTCGCCGACGGACAGAAACTCTACGCCGACATCAAGGGCCGCATGGAGAAGGTCGGCCGCGATCCCGAGCACCTCAAGATCCTGCCCGGCGCCTTCGTCGTGGTCGGTGACAGCGTCGACGAGGCCAGGGAGAAGCGCGCGCTGCTCGACAGCCGCGTGCATTACGACAGCGCCATCGCCTCGCTCTCCGTCATCCTCGGCACCGATGCTTCCGGCTTCGATCCCGACGGCCCGCTGCCGGAGATCCCCGAGACCAACGCCAGCAAGAGCGGCCGTCAGCGCATGGTCGATCTCGCCGCGCGCGAAAAGCTCACCGTGCGCCAGCTCGCCCAGCGCGTCGGCGGCTATGGCGGCCTGTCCTTCGTCGGGACCGCAAAGACCATCGCCGACCAGATGGAGGAGTGGCTGGTCGGGCGCGGCTCCGATGGCTTCAACATCATGTTCCCGTTCCTGCCCGCCGGCCTCGACGATTTCGTCGACAAGGTCGTCCCGGAGCTCCAGAAGCGCGGGATCTTCCGCAAAGAGTATGAAGGGGCCACCTTGAGGGAGAATCTGGGCCTGCCGCGGCCGAAAAACCGGTTCTTTGAGGGGTGATGTCTTCAGCACCACCGACAGAGAAAAGTTCTCAATAGTGGTATCGACATTGCGCGATCACAAGCTGCTGCGCGTCATCCTTCCCCTGCATGCGGTACACGAGCCGATGCTCGCCCGTGATGCGGCGAGACCACCAGCCGCGCAGATCATGTTTGAGGGGCTCCGGTTTCCCGATCCCCCTGAACGGATCTCTCTTGATGTCCTTGATGAGATCGTTGATGGCCGCGAGGATTTTTTGGTCCTCTTGCTGCCATCGGAGGTAGTCTTGCCAGGCAAGCTCGGTCCAGGCGATCAACATCTCGCTAGCCCGTCGAGTTGGGCTCGATCAGTTCATGCTCGACGAGCTTGCCTTCCTCGGCTTCCTTGATGGCGCGCAGAAGGCGCGCGGCGTTGGCCGGGCTCTTCAGAAGATGAACCGTCTCCAGAAGGCCCTCGTATTCTTCCTCTGAGATCATCACCACGCTGCGGGCGTTCTGGCGCGTCACCAAGAGGGGGGCTCGGTCATCACAGACCTGGTCCATGTAAGCCGCAAGATTTCCCCGCAGCTCCGAGTAAGAAACAGATGCCATGGCTTTCGTCTCCTCCCCACGCATTGTACAGATAATCGTACATAATATCGTACAGAAATTCGTACAAGAGCGACGATGAAGCGGCGGCGCTTTGACGCCCGATAGGCCCGATTTGAGTGGCTTTCCTGCCCTAAAACCTTGACATCGGATCGTTTCTGGCTAGGTTGCCGGCCAACGCGGGCCGTTTGGCCGGCTCCAGATTCCCCGATATTCTGAGGTTCAGAACATGGCCAAAGCGGTCACCATCAAGGTCAAGCTCGTGTCCTCGGCCGACACCGGCTTCTACTACGTCGCCAAGAAGAACTCGCGCACCATGACCGACAAGCTGGTCAAGAAGAAGTACGACCCGGTCGCGCGCAAGCACGTCGAATTCCGCGAAGCCAAGATCAAGTAAGATCGCGGGACGTTGAAGACTTTGACGGGGCCCTCACGGGCCCCGTTTTCATTTTCTCCGCGACATGTCCCGGCGAAACCAGGCGCAAAAGAGATGTGAGCTAGCCCACAGATTTTCGTTTCGAAGTATGTCAAGCTGGTGGACAGGTTTGGCAATTGAGGTGGGTAGCATTCATGGAAACGGTGAAACATTGTCGAGCCCAGTCCATTGAATGCCTCAACTTGATGCAATCAGCGCGCGACGAGACTGAAGCAAGGCTCCTCAAGTCTCTGTCGCAAAGCTGGGTCCGCCTCGCAAACCAGATTGATCGGTACAAATCGTTTCGTTCGACGCGTGACAAGCGGCCTACCGCTTAGCTACACGCGCCGCTGCACGATCCACTCCGAGCCAGGAAATCCGCGAGGCGATAGGCGTGAAGCGCCCGGCGTCAGACTTCGGAGATGACCGTCGTCCAGCTCGAGGACAAGCTTGCTCGGCGACGAGTTCACCACCCGGGTGCTGATGACAGTTGCATCACCGAGTATGATCGGCAGGTCGGTTCCTGCCGGTGGATAATCGTGCAACCCGGAATTGGTCCTCAGCCACACCTTAGCTCCGGTCTCAAGTGTCCAATGTGTCGTATGGCCCGCCCATTCCATGTCTTAGTCCCTGTGGCGAGGGGCGTGCTAGCGGTTTTGTGATCAGTCAACTTGACGTCCGACAACTCCTGGCAAGGCAGACTGCGACATGGCGTCCGATTGGGCTACGCTGGGGCGCCATTCCTGGTCATCCATGAGCCTTTCCCGTTCTGATGGAATCGGAACGGCTCTGCATTCTGGCCTTGACGCGTCTTCTTGACGCGAAGCGGTGTGCGCTTCGCTCGACAACGCAGACCTCAGCCGAAGCCCTGGACGTCCGCTCCTAACAGCGCGGCGTCCGCCAAGCTGACGAATGCGACCAGTCGCCCTGCTACGCCGTCCGCAACACCGGCGGCTGCGACGGGCGGATCAGTGCGAACGCGACCTGCACGATGCCGCCGGCGAGGCCGAGCGCGACGCCGATGCGCCAGGCCATGGTGTAGGAACCGAGCGCGTCGTAAAGCACCCCTCCCCCATAGGCGCCGAGGAAACTGCCGATCTGGTGGCTCATGAAGGCGAGGCCCTGGATCATCGCCTGCCAGCGCAGGCCGAACATCTCGGCGACCGCGCCCGCGACCAGCGGGCCGACGCCCATCCACAAAAAGCCCATGATCGCGCCGAACAGCAGCGTCGAGAACGGCGTCGCCGGCAGCGTGAAGTACCAGGCGAGCGCCAGCGAGCGCAGGATGTAGATGCCGCCGAGCAGTGCCAGCTTGTTCCAGCGCTGGCCGGCCCAGCCAAAGAACAGCGAGCCCAGCACGTTGAAGCCGCCGATCATGCCGAGCGTCTGCGCGCTCAGCATCGGATCGAGGCCGCAGATCGCCAGATACGACGGCAGATGCGTGGTGAGGAACACGAGCTGCATGCCGCAGACCAGATAGGCGCAGGTCATCACCACGAAGGAGGCATTGCCGAATGCGGTCCTCGCCGCTGCCGCCGCCGTGGCATCGTCGATCTCGTCGGCGGCCGGCTTCGGCAGCGGTATCCTATCGACGCGGCCCGCATACCAGGCAGCGGGGATCATCAGGACCGACATAATGACGAATCCGGCAAGGCCGATGCGCCAGCCGAAACCCTCGTTGAGCATCTGCCCGATCGGCGCCGACAACAGTGCGCCGAGCGAGCCCGCGCCGGAGACGATGCCGAGCACGGTGGAGCGCACCGTTTCCGGCACCGCACGCGCCGCCACCGACATCGCAATCGCCGCCGCGGTGCAGGCCAGCGACGTCCCGATCAGCACGCCCGCTCCGATCATGATGCTGACGAGCCCGTTCGCGGTTGCCATCAGCGCGAGCCCCGCAATGTACATCAGCGCGCCCGCGATCATGATCGGACGGAAGCCGTAGCGCGCGGTGAGCGCGCCGGCGGGCGGCTGCAGAAAGCCCCAGGCGAGGTTCTGCACGGCCAGCGCGAGCGTGAAATCCGAGATCGAAATGTGGATGTCATGCGTCAGCGGCTGCATGAAGATCCCCAGGCTCTGCCGCAGCCCCATGCTCAGCGTCAGCATGATCGAGGCCCCGATCAGGATCGGCAATGTCGGACGCAGGACCTGCAGCAGGGGCATTTTCTTCTCCCTCGTCGGCACGGCGCAAATGCCGTCGTCTGCTTTGTTGATTTTGGGTACACAGACCTGTTTACATAGGCTATGGATGACAGGTGCTGTCAAGCGAACAGGACGCTTAGCTCCGCATGGCTCCCCCGCCCAAACAACAGACGATGAAGGAGCGGATCCTCGAGACCGCCGACAAGCTGTTCTATCTGCAAGGCATTCGCGCCATCGGCGTCGACACCATCGCGGCCGAGATCGGCATCTCCAAGCGCACGCTCTACAACCACTTCCCCTCCAAGGACGCACTGATCGCGGCCTATCTCGAGCGCCGCTTCGTCAGCGCACGTCCCTCCGACAAGCCGCCCGCCGAGCAGATCCTCGCCACCTTCGATTCGCTGGAGCGGCGATTTGCGGCGAAAGATTTTCGCGGCTGCCCGTTCGTCAATGCCGTCGCCGAGCTGGGACCTGCGGACCGCGCCGTGAAGAAGATCGCGATTGCCTTCAAGGAAAGCCGCCGCATCTGGTTTCGCGAGCGGCTGACCGAGCTCGGCGTTGCCGATGCGGATACGCTGGCGACGCAGCTCGTACTGCTGGTCGACGGCTCCATCGCCCAGGACCTCGTGCGCGACGATCCCGCGATGGCGCGCGCCGCGAAGGAAGCGGCGAAGGTGCTGCTGCGCAATGCGGGGGTGGACGTGGGTGGTGGTGCGGAGGCGGCGGAGAAACGTCGCAAGCGCGCGCCAGACTAACCGCTGTCGCTGTATCGCTCGGTGTCATCACCCGCGAAAGCGGGTGATCCAGTATTCCAGAGACAGTGAGGCTAACCCGAGAAGCTGCGGCGTACTGGATTCCCCGCTTACGCGGGGAATGACAACGGAAATTGTGGAGGAAGCGCGGACGCCTGACTACTCGTCAGGCCCATTTCGCGACCTTACCAATATGCTCCTGTTTTGCCCGACGAGTCAAATGACGCTGCCGCCGACGCAAGCCGGTCCGCCGCCCGCGCAAGCCATTGATCCAGCTGGCGCCGGCTACTGTGCATGGGGTTGTTTTCGCAATTTGTGTCGCAGCGGCCCTCACGCCGCGTGCGACACCACGCGATTGCGGCCGTCGTGCTTGGCGCGATAGAGCGCAGTGTCGGCGCGCTTGAGGACGTCGGCAACCGCCTCGCCCTTCCGCTCCAGCGTGGTGAGGCCGATCGAGATCGTGACCTCGATGCGCTTGGTGCCCTTGTGGATCGCGAACGGCTCGCCTGCGATCGAGCGGCGCAGGCGCTCGGCGACCATGCCGGCGACGTGCAGATCGGTCTCCGGCATCACGATGACGAACTCCTCGCCGCCGTAGCGGCAGGCGAGATCGATGCCGCGGATCGACTTGCGCACCCGCACCGCGAACTCGCGCAGCACGTCGTCGCCGGCGTCGTGGCCGTAATTGTCGTTGATCGACTTGAAGTAGTCGATGTCGAGGATCATCAGCGCCAGGGGCTTGCCGCGGATCGAGGCCTGCTCGGCGAGGGTCGCGAGATGGCTCTCCATGTAGCGGCGATTGTGCAGGCCGGTAAGCGCGTCGGTGATCGCCATCTCGATCGAGTTCTGCACGTTGTCGCGCAGATGATCGGTGTAGCGGCGGCGGCGGATCTGGGTGCGGGCGCGGGCCAAGAGCTCGGTCTTGTCGATCGGGCGCAGCAGGTAGTCGTTGACGCCGATCTCAAGGCCGCGGAGCAGCCGCGTCGAATTCTCGGGGTCGGCGATGGCCAGGATCGGCACATGCCGCGTGCGCTCCAGCGAGCGTGCCTGGCTGCACAGCCTGAGGCCGTCGAAATTGTTGAGGTCGAGCGAGACGATCAGGAGGTCGTAATTGCCCTCGGCGGCGTGGAACAGCGCCTCCGTCGGGTTCGGCTCGACGTCGATGGTGTGCTCGGCCGCGAGGATGGTCGCCAGCCGCTCGTAGGAGGACTCGCGGTCGTCCACCAGCAGGATGCGGCCGCCCTTGCCGGTGTCGGCCACGGCGCTGCGCTCCGGCGTCTGCATGCCGATCTCGAGCGAGGTGATGGCGCGCATGCGCAGCTCGTCGGTCATCATCTTCAGCCGGGTCAGCGAGCGCACGCGCGCGATCAGCACGACGTCGGAGACGGGCTTGGTGAGGAAGTCGTCGGCGCCGGCTTCCAGGCCGCGGTTGCGGTCGGCGGGGCTGTCGAGCGCTGTCACCATGACGACGGGAATGTGGTGCGTGGCGGGATCGGTCTTGAGGCGGCGGCAGACTTCAAAGCCATCCATGTCGGGCATCATCACGTCGAGCAGGATGATGTCGCATTCGGCGCGCCGGCTGATCGCCAGCGCCTCGGTGCCGTTCGAAGCGGTCATCACGTCGAAATATTCGGCGGACAGGCGGGCTTCGAGGAGTTTGACGTTGGCAGGAACGTCATCGACAACCAGGATACGCGCGGACACTTTGAACTCACTTCCTATCCGATAAAACGCCGGACCGTCTCAATGAATTTGCCGACCGAGATCGGCTTGGACAAATAGGCCTCGCAGCCGCCCTCGCGGATGCGCTCTTCGTCGCCCTTCATCGCGAATGCCGTGACCGCGACGATGGGAATGGTGCGCAGCTCCGGATCGTCCTTGATCCAGCGCGTCACCTCGAGGCCGGAGACCTGCGGCAACTGGATATCCATCAGCACGAGGTCGGGCCGCATCTTGCGAACGAGATCGAGCGCCTCGTAACCGTTGCTGGTGCCCGAAGTCTGATAACCATGCGCCTCCAACAGGTCGCGGAAGAGCTTCATGTTGAGCTCGTTGTCTTCCACGATCAGGACGGTCTTAGCCATCCCGTCCTCCTGATTGGCACGAAGCCGGATACATGTGACGCCTCAGGCGCCGCTTTCCGGCGCTTCGAAAACTGGATTCAAACTAGCCTCAGATTCGCTCTAGTTTCGTTAAAGCCGAGGGGCCACTTTCTGCGATGTGGTTTCCGGTTGCTTGCCCCGGGGTCGCAAGACTCAGGCACGAGACTCGGGCATGATGCAAAGTAGACACCGAAAGTTAACGGAAAGGCAAATCGTCCCTTTGAAAAAGCCTGTTCACAACCCCCGCGAAGTCGCTGAAATCGTTGCGATTCAGGCGTTGTCCTTCGTCGCGAGCGAGCCCGAGCGGCTGGGCCTGTTCCTGGCTGAGACAGGTGTGGGCCCGGAGACCCTCCGGAACGCCGCCTCGGACCCGAATTTCCTCCTCAACGTGCTCGATTTCGTGCTGCGCGATGACGCCACCGTGAAGGCCTTCGCGAGCGCCTCGGAGCTGCATCCGACCAACGTTGCGGCAGCGCGCCAGGTCCTCGGGGACGCGCTTGGCGACCCCTCCTGGGAGCGCGACGTGCCGTGACGGCCGCCGACCCGGCCGGGCCCCGCTGCTTCTGCCGGGATTGTCTGGCCGAACTGGATATGGAGGTGCGGCGTTGCGCGGCCTGCGGTTCCCCTCGCCTCGTCCGCCACGGCGCGCTGGCTGGCCTGACCATCGCCCACATCGACTGCGACGCCTTCTACGCGACGGTCGAGAAGCGCGACAATCCTGACATCGCCGACAGGCCCGTCATCATCGGCGGGGGAAAACGCGGCGTGGTGTCGGCCGCCTGCTACATCGCCCGCACCTATGGCGTTCGTTCGGCGATGCCGATGTTCAAGGCGCTGGAGGCCTGCCCGCACGCGACCGTGGTCCGGCCGGACATGGCCAAATATGTCCGGGTCGGCCGCGAGGTGCGCCAGGCCATGCAGGCGCTGACGCCGCTGGTCGAGCCGCTCTCGATCGACGAAGCCTTCCTCGATCTCTCCGGCACCGAGCGGGTGCACGGCATGATCCCGGCAAAGGTGCTGGCCCGCTTTGCCCGCGACGTCGAGCGTGACATCGGCATCACCGTCTCGGTCGGCCTGTCCTGCAACAAGTTCCTGGCCAAGATCGCCTCCGACCTCGACAAGCCGCGCGGCTTTGCCGCACTCGACCAGGAGGAAGCCCGTCTGATGCTGGCTTCGAGGCCGGTCGGCTTCATCTTCGGCGTGGGACCAGCGACGCAGGAGCGCCTCGTGCAGCGCGGTTTCCGCATCATCGCCGACCTGCAGAAGGCCGACGAGATCGAGATGATGCGGCAGTTTCCGAGCGACGGCCGCCGGCTGTGGCGACTCGCGCGCGGCATCGACGACCGCCGCGTCGAGCCGGATCGGGGCGCCAAGACGATTTCCAGCGAAACCACCTTCGAGACCGACATCCGCGATTTCGCGACGCTGGAGAAGATCCTGTGGCGGCTGTGCGAGAAGACGTCGTCGCGCCTGAAAAGCAGCGAACTCGCCGGCTCCACCGTGACGCTGAAGCTGAAGACCGCCGACTTCCGCCAGCGTACCCGCTCGCAGTCCATTGCGGCCCCGACCCAGCTCGCCGCGAAGATCTTCTCGATTTGCCGCGAGATGCTGGCCAGGGAGATCGACGGCACCGCCTTCCGCCTGATGGGCGCCGGCGTCAGCGCGCTGCGCGAAGGCTCAGCGAGCGACGATACCGACATGCTCGACCGCCGCGCCGCGCACGCCGAGCGCGCGGTGGACAGCCTGCGCAAGAAGTTCGGCAGCGCCGCGGTGATCCGCGGCATCGCCTATGACGGGCCGGAGAAGGCGCAGGAGTGATGACGGGTGAACGCGATCTCGACGCGCTGCTGAGTAACATGAAGCCGGAGATCCTGGACGGCATCTTCGTGTTCTGCACGCTTGCGCCCAACGTGAGCATTCCAGCCACCATCAGCCCGAAGCTGACGTTCCGCGAACGCGAAGGAACAACGCTGGTGATGCTGCACGAGCAGGCCGAGCGTGCCGGACTACGCCATGAATTTCCCTCGCGCCTGATCACCTTGACAGTTCGCTCAGCGCTTGATGCGGTGGGCTTTCTGGCGGCAATCACGGCGCGTCTGGCCGAAGCCGGCATCAGCGTGAACGCCGTGTCGGCCTTCCACCACGACCATCTCTTCGTGCCCGCCGACAGGGCCGACGAGGCGATGGCTGTTCTGCGGGAGATGTCCAAGGCGACGCACTCGTCGCCCAGATAGAGCGCAGCGAAATCAATCCGTGACTGCGATCGCCTCGATCTCGATCAGCCATTCCGGCGCGGCGAGCGCGGAGACGCCGACCAGCGTCGAGGCCGGCGGCTCCATGCCTTCGAAGAAGGCGGAGCGGGCCTTGCCGATGATCGGGCGCAGCTCCGGCTTGTAGTTCACGACGAACGTCGTGATCTTGACGATGTTGGCGTAGGTGGCCCCCGCCGCCTTCAGGGCGTGGCCGAGATTCTGCATCACCTGCGTGGTCTGCGCGGCGATATCGCCCTCGCCGACGATCCGCCCCTCCTCGTCCACCGAGACCTGACCGGAGATGTAGATGGTGCGCGCACCGGAAGCGGTGACGACGTGGGAATAAGCGGGATTGTGATGCAGGCCGCTGGGGCGGAGATGGTCGAGCTTGGGCATGGGCTGGCTCCCCGAGTTTGTGGTTGGGAGAAGCGTAGCTGGAGAGTGTGACGAGAGCTAGATGCAACGCGCAACGCTATTGCTCCGTCATCCCCGCGCGACGGCAAAGCCGTCGTCGCTGGAGGTGCGAGTGATGGGGTGCAAAGCGCCCCATCGTGAGCCTCGAAGGATGTACGGCCCCGCTGCCGCGGCCGGGCCGTCGCCCTTCGAGGGCCACTGAAGAAGCGGCCACCTCAGGGTGACGGTGATGGTGCGGAATGCGTCTTATGCAGCTGCGGCACCAGCCCTCAATTGCAGGGCTTGCTGTCCTTGACGTCGAACTTGCCCATCGCGCCGGAGATCACGAAGTCGTTGTAATCGAGCACGAGCTGGCGCGAGACGCCGTTCTCGTAGAGCTCGAACGACATCGCATAGACCGGCGTCTGCTCGCCTTCCTTCTGCTGGGCGTCGCGGTCGAAATAGCTGACAGTGACCGGCCAGCGCTTCAGCGACTTCATATGCTCGTCGGACGTGGATGGATCGGACGCGGTAGCGCGGTCGGCGGGGATCGGCTGGCCGATCACGGTCAGCGTGTTGTAGACCTTCTGGCCGTCATCGGAGCCGTCATAGACGGAGAGCTCGAGCAGCGATTTTCCTTCTTTCGCAGCGGCGATGATGCGCTGGATCTGCTCGGTCGGGAACACGATCTTGCCGTCGAGTGTGAAGCTCTTCGGCGCCGGCAGCTTCAGCTTGACGTTGATGTGGTCGCCGTCGCGCTCGGCCGAGCCGTCGACGCGGCCGGCATCCGCCTCGTTCATGCGCGTCTCGATCTTGAAGCGGTAGCTCTTGCCGGCGGCGTCCTCCCAGGAATTGGAGCGGAGATCGCTGAGCGTGACCTTGCCCTCGCCGCTGTCGAGCTCGGAGACCTGGCGGAATTCCGAGGTATAGCCCTCGCAGGCGTTCCCCGTGAAATTGTAGAGGATGCGGCCGCGGGCGCTGTTGACCGAATTGGAGCGCGATTTGACGAGGTTGAGGTCATACAGCGCCTGGTGGGCGAGGAACGGACCATTGGCGGCCAGCGCCCCGCCGCCGGGGCCAAAAGCGGCCGCCGCGAGCGCCATCACACCGAGCGAAGTCCGGAAAAGGTGCACCATGTCTGTTCCCTGAGGAAAGCGCAGATTCGACATTTTAATGACCGTTCCATTGCGTCGCAACTGAGGCCGTTTCACGTAAAGTTGCCCCTTCACGTTGGCCTGCCACAACAAAATGCGCCCCCTTCCGGTTGCTTGCATGTGACGGCACGATGGGCGAAACAGGGCGCGCCCGGCCTTCAAACGGACGCGCCGGGGCAATGATTTTGGACAACGAGGTCGGACATGGCGGGCACGGTCGAGCAGAAACTGGCAGAACAGGGCATCAAGCTGCATGAGGCCCCCACCCCCGTCGCCAACTACGTCCCGTTCGTGCGCACCGGCAATCTGCTGTTCGTCTCCGGTCAGGTCTGCTTCGACCCCGCCGGCAAGCTGATCGCCAAGGGCAAGCTCGGCGCTGGTGTCTCCATCGAAGAGGGGGCGGCGGCCGCACGCGGCTGCGCGGTGAACCTGCTGGCCCAGGTCAAGGCAGCGCTCGGCGATCTCGACAAGGTCGTGCGGGTGGTCCGCCTCGGCGGCTTCATCAACTCGGCGCCGGATTTCCTGGACGGACCGAAGGTGCTCAACGGCGCCTCCGACCTGATGGTCGCGGCCTTCGGTGACAAGGGCCGCCATGCCCGCACCACCGTCGGTGTGGCCTCCCTCCCCGCCGATGCGGCGGTCGAGGTCGACGGCGTGTTCGAGGTCGCCTGAGGCGCATGCGCGCTCCGGATTGGCTGACAGCCCGGCCGGTCGCCCACCGCGGCCTGCACGACATTTCGCGCGGCATCGTCGAGAACATGCCGGGTGCGGTGCAGGCCGCCATTGCGGGCAATTTCACGATCGAGGTCGATATCCAGCTCTCGTCCGACGGCGAGGCCATGGTGCATCACGATCACGCGCTGGGCCGTCTCACCGAGGCCACCGGGGACGTCATCTCGAAGACCGCGGCGGAGCTGAGGGCGGTCAGGTTCAGGGACACCGACGAGCGGATGATGTCGCTCAGCGACCTCTGCGCCATGGTCGCCGGCCGCGTGCCGCTGGTGATCGAGGTGAAGAGTCATTTTGGCGGCGACCGCAAGCTGGTGAAGCGGATGGCCGAGGTGCTGGCATCCTATGACGGCCCCGCGGTCGGCATGTCGTTCGATCCCGACCAGGTGCTGGCGCTGCGCGAGCTATTGCCCTCCCGCCCGCGCGGCATCGTCGCGCAACGGACCTATGGGGACGAGTACTGGGCTGACCTGACGCAGCAGCAGCGCGACAGCATGCTGTACCTTCGCCATGGCTTCCGGACCCAGCCCCACTTCGTCGCTTTCAAGGTCGATCACCTCCCGGCGCCCGCCCCCTGGATCGCCCGCAACGTCTTCGGCTGCGCCCTGCTCGGCTGGACCGTCCGCACCCCGGAGCAGCGGACGCGGGCCGGCCAATATGCGGACCAGATGATTTTCGAGGGGTTCGTGCCGTAGGGCACGGCCTGCGAATCTAGCGGTCGTGTCCCGGACAAGCTGCAACGCTTCAGCGTTGCGGCGCAGAGCCGGGACCCATCTCTCCGCGAGCGCGCTGCCACATGGGCCCCGGCTCTGCAGCGCACCGCTGAAGGAGCGCTGCGCTGCGTCCGGGGCACGCTGTGTTTTCCCACCCCTTGAACTCGCTGCTGCAATGCACGATCTTGGGGCACGATGGTATCATCCGAAATCACGCTCGAAGCCGTACCTTCGATTGGCGAGGTGCCCGCGGAGGATTGGGACGCCTGCGCCAATCCCGGCGGAAGATGCAAGGGGGCCGGCAACGGAACCTCATCCACCCTTCCAGGCGATTCCCTCGGCCTCTCAAGTCCTGCCTATAACCCGTTCGTCTCGCACGCATTTCTTTCCGCCGCCGAGAAATCGGGTTCGGCGACCATCCGCACCGGCTGGGGTCCGCGGCATCTGGTGGCCAAGGTCGACGCCCGCGTCGTCGGCGTCGTGCCCTGCTATCTGAAATCGCACTCGCAAGGCGAATACGTCTTCGACCGCGGCTGGGCAGACGCTTATGAGCGCGCGGGCGGGCGCTACTATCCAAAGCTCCAGGTCTCGGTTCCCTTCACGCCGGCAACGGGGCCGCGGCTGCTGGTCCGCGAAGGCGTCGACCGTGCGCAGATCACCGACGCCCTGGCGAGCGGCCTGGTGGCGCTGTGCGGCGTCAGCAAGGCGTCCTCGGTCCACGTCACCTTCGCGCGCGAGGCCGAATGGAAGCTGCTCGCAGAGCACGGCTTCCTCCAGCGCACCGACCAGCAGTTCCACTGGCACAACGAGGGGTTTGCGAGCTTCGACGATTTCCTGGCGACACTGAACTCCCGCCACCGCAAATCGATCAAGCGCGAGCGGCGCGACGCACTGGCCGCGGGGATCACGATCCACTGCCTCACGGGCAAGGACATCACCGAGGATGCCTGGGATGCGTTCTTCCAATTCTACATGGAGACCGGCTCGCGCAAATGGGGCCGGCCTTACCTGACGCGCGAGTTCTTCTCACTGATCGGCGAGACCATGAGCGAGGACGTGCTGCTGGTGATGGCCCGCCGCAACGGCCGCTGGATCGCGGGCGCGATCAACTTCATCGGCTCGGACACGCTGTTCGGCCGCAACTGGGGCGCGGTCGAGCATCATCCGTTCCTGCATTTCGAGGTCTGCTACTATCAGGCGATCGACTTCGCGATCAGACGCGGCCTGAAGCATGTCGAGGCCGGCGCGCAGGGCGAGCACAAGATCGCGCGCGGCTACCTGCCGCGCACCACCTACTCCGCCCACTTCATCGCCGATCCGGGACTACGCCGCGCCATCGACGATTACCTCAAGCGCGAGCGCGCCTATGTCGCGGAGGCCGGACGGGAACTCGCCGAGCTCGGCCCGTTCCGCAAGGGCGCCGATGAGGTGCCTTGACGCCTCGCCGCTGCTGGTGACAGTAAGTGCAAAATCTCGAGGAGCCGCCGAGGAGCTACCATGACCGCCTACGACACCAACAACATCTTCGCAAAGATTCTGCGCGGCGAGCTGCCCTGCTACAAGGTCTACGAGGACGAGCACGTGTTGGCCTTCCTCGACATCATGCCGCGCACGCCCGGCCACACCCTGGTGATCCCCAAGGCCCCTGCCCGTAACATCCTCGACATCAAGCCGGACGACTATGCCCATGTCGCCCGCGGCGCGCACAAGATCGCGGCCGCCGCGATGAAGGCATTCGAGGCCGACGGCATCACCGTGCAGCAATTCAACGAGCCGGCCGGAGGACAGGTGGTGTTTCACCTGCACATGCATGTGATGCCACGCCACGACGGCGTCGCCATGCTGCCGCCGGCGAGCCGCAAGGAAGACGACAAGGTGCTGCAAGAGCACTCGGCCAAGCTGATCGCGGCGTTGAAGGGTTGATCGTCACTCCATCTCGAAATCACCCTTCTGCGGCGCGGCCAGTGGCGTGAACTCGCAGCGGTCGGGCTTGAGATCGATCAGCGGTGTGTTGTCGAGGCAATCGAGCCCACGCACCAGGATCGCATTGCCCTCGATGCCGACCAGCTTCACGATCGACGTGCCGATCGGGTTGGGCCGAACCGGAGAGCGCAGCGAGAACGTGCCGCGGGTCTTCTCGTTGTTCTTCGGGCTTTGCAGGATGATGTCGCGGCGCGACTGGTCGAGCCAGTAGAGCACTTCGAGATTGCTGTAGAAATCGACGCCCTTGATCGCCGGCACGAACGGTTCGAAGATCTCGAGCCGGCATATCGGGCCATCCTGACGCCCCTGCCGCGGCGTCTCCAGGCGCGACGTCCAGGGCGTGCGGATACGGCCGATGAAGACGAGGCCGGCATCTTGCGTCGGCGGCAGCTCGATGGCGACCTCGCCTTCGCGTAACTCCTGTTCGCGAACCATATTTCAGTTCCTTGCTGTTCGCCGGCGGTTTTAGCCCAACCACCACTTGCCGGCCAGCATGAAGACTTCGCCCGTGACCACGCCGGCGAAGATCGAGCGGCGGGTCAGCAGGAAGACGACGAGCCCGGCGCCGACCGCGCCATAGCGCAGCACATCAGGTACAGTCGCAAGCGCCCCTGGCGGCTCCACCACGATCTGGGCGATGACACCGGCCAGGATCGCGGTCGCGACCGCCCGCACCCAGACCAGGGGCTCCGAGCCCTCGTCAATGCCACCGCCGAACCACAGGCCCAGCATGCGCCAGATCTGGTTCGGAACGACGCCGGCGACGAACAGCACGGCGAGCGCGTGCCAGTCGCCGATGAGCTGCGCAAAGCTCATCCGCGCACCTCCCGCCACCAATGCACGCCATAAGCGATTGTGCCGGCCACCACGCCGCTGACGAGGATGTCGAGGCCGGAGTTCATCCTTGCGGCCAGCGGATAGAGCACGATCCCGAGCGCCAGCGCGACGACGTCGGCGACCTCGCGGCTGTTGCGCGCGGTCGAGAACAGGAAGGACAGCGGCGTCAGCAGCAGGATCGCCGCTCCCAGCGTCTGGGTCAGATTGGCGGCGAGGAAATAGCCGACGGTGTTGGCGACGAGGCAAACCGAAACGAGGCCACAGCCGAGCCCGTGGACGAAGGCGATGCGCCGCTCCCGCGGCACAAGCGGCAGGAAGCGGTGGCACTCGACCCACAACGTCACCGCCGTCAGATGCGCGGCGAAGACCAGCTCGCGCCGTTTCGTGGTCGGCGTCCGCATCAGCGGCAGCACCGACACGACCATCGGAAACAGCCGAATGGCGCTGACCGTCACCGCGATCGCGGACTGGATGATGGTCGCGCCCGAGCCGAGCGTCGTGATGAGAATGATCTGCGCGGGACCGGCCCAGACGAACAGCGTCGAGGCGAGCGCCCAGACCAGGCTGAAATGGGTGTCGTGGGCAAGCGCGCCGATGCCGAGATAGGTCACGAACAGCACGATGGTGAGGATCGTCTGCGTGATCGAACGCAGTCCCCACGCAAACGCGCGCCACGGACTTTGCCATTGAGGGGAATCGAGCGGAGGAAGCGCCACGGGAGGTTTGGCCGGGTTGCGGAATCGGGCCTGCATAACGGGTGATGCAGTGACTTGCGTCAAGAAAACACGCGGCGGGGCTGGCATGCGTGCGTACGGCGCAGACCCTACCGCCGTCATTCCGGGGCACGCGAAGCGCGAACCCGGAATCCATCGGGCCGGAGAGACTGCCATGCGATGGATTCTCAGGTGCGCAATTGCGCACCATAGCTCGCGCCAAGAGGGCGCGCCCCGGAATGACGAGCGGAGAGAGACGCGCCCCTACCCCGCCACACCGCGGTTCTTCAGCACGAAGCAGGCGCCGCCTGCCTTGCGGATGCGGTTGCACAGACCATCGGCCTCGGCTCGGGTATCCGCGCCGATACGGACCTGGTAGAAGGCGCGCGTGCCGCGGCTGCGCATCACCGAGCTTAGCAGGCTCGGGTCACGCTCGCCGATCACGGCGCTCAGTTTCGTGACCGCCCTGGAATACATCGCCAGCGCCTTGTTGCGATCGAAGCCGGCCGCGAGCTGCACGCCCCAGCTCTTTGCGGCGGCAAGCTCCACATGCTGCTCGAGCTCCGCGACGAACGGGTTCGGCGCGCGCTTGAGCAGCGCCATCAGATCACGGCAGCTCGTCGGCGGCGAACTCGGCGGCCCCTTGCCGGTGCTGCCTGCCTTGGCCCAGGCATCGACGCTGGTGCCGGTGATGGCGAAGACGTAGTTGCGGGTTTGCTCCGGCATCGGGCCGGTGCCGGCAAGCCATTCCTGCACGCGGCGCGGACCGGCATTGTAGGCCGCCGCGGCGAGGCCGAGATTGCCGAACTGGTTGCGCAGCTCGTTCAAGAACTCGGCCGACTTCGGCAATGCCTGCACCGGATTGAATGGATTGAGCAGCCCGCGCTCGCTTGCAGTGCCCGGCATGAACTGCGCGATCCCTTGTGCGTGCTCGCCGTTGCGCGTCATGGGGCCGACCGCATCGGCCTGGAAGCGGCTCTCCTGCCAGATCACCCGGGCGAAGAATTCGAGCGGGAGACTGGCGTCGCGCGCAGCCGCCTCCACGATCAGGCAGATCGACTCCCGCGTGTCGCTCTCGCGCGCATCCGCGGGTTTCTCCGCAGGCTTCGCGGGTTCCTCGGCATTGGAAGGCACGACGGGGGCCGGCGTTTCCTCCGCGAGCACCGGCGACAGCACGACGGCGTGGCACAAGACTGCGATGACCCGAGCTATTCGCATGGCATTGCCGCTATCGGACAAATCGGACCTTGACTTGGAACCCCAGCCAACTAGCACAAGCGGCAGTATCAACGCAGGTTTCGCCCGAATGGTGACAATCTTTTTTGATCTCGACGGCACGCTGACCAATCCCAAGCCGGGGATCACGCGATCCATCCAATACGCGCTGGAGCGGCTCAACCAGCCTGTCCCGAGCGAGGACGAGCTGACCTGGTGCATCGGGCCGCCGCTGCATGCCAGCTTGAAAAAGCTCACCGGAACCGACGAACTCGCCGACCGCGCGCTGCTGCTCTATCGGGAGCGCTTCAGCGATATCGGCCTGTTCGAGAACGAAGCCTATGCCGGCATCATGGACACCCTCACGAGGCTTACTGCGACAACACCGCGCATGTTCGTCGCAACCAGCAAGCCTGCGGTCTACGCCACCCGCATCGTCGATCATTTCGGCCTGAAGCCGTATTTCGAGCGCGTGTTCGGCTCCGAGCTCGACGGCACCCGCGTCGACAAGCGCGAGCTGCTCCGCTATGCGCTCGACGAGGCCAGGGTCGACGCGAACAACGCGATCATGATCGGCGACCGCAGCCATGACGTGGTGGGAGCCAGGACCAACGGCATGACCGCAATCGGCGTGCTCTATGGCTATGGCAGCGAGGCCGAGCTGCGCGATGCCGGCGCGCACCATATCTGCGCCGCACATCCCGAACTGCTAGGACATTGTGTGGCTTGACGTAAGCCCGTCTTCGCGCGGCGACGCTCAGCTTGCCGCCGCCGCGATCTCCGTAGGCTCGACGGTGTCGACCGGCAGCGCGAACTGCTCGACACGCTGGTACCGCTTCTTGTTGAGCAGCAGCCGCGTCACGTCGGGCCGCGAATAGTGGCCGGCGGGGTCAGCGGCGTTCTTGGCAACGCCGATGGCGCCAAGGTCGATCTCGGCGATCAGCAGCCCTTCCCGGTCCGGCGCCAGCTTCTCGCCGATCTGGCTGCCGTCGGGGCCGTAGATCGCGGCAAACCCGCCTCCGGCATGCAGCAGCGCATGCTTGTCCGGTCGGTCGCAGAGCTCGTCGATCATGGCCTGCGACACCGTCGCGCAAGGCGCCAGCACGAAGCAGGAGCCCTCCACCGCATAGACGCGCGAGGCGGCGTTATTGACCTCGGCACCCAGCGCCGGCGCGAAGGGATCGTAGAGCGAGAAGCTCGGCCAGGCCGCGACATGCACCTGCTCGTTCTGGGCGTACATCGCGTATTTCGACAGCGGCTGCAGATGCTCCCAGCAGCACAGTGCGCCGAGACGGCCGATGTCGGACCGCGCATGCACGGCAAGGTCGCTGCCGTCGCCCTCGCCATAGACGGTGCGCTCGGCATGGGTCGGCCGCAGCTTGCGGCGCTTTGCGATGGTCTCGCCGTCGGGCCCGATCAGCCATTGCGCCAGATAGAGGCTGCCGCCATCGCGTTCGGACAGGCCTATCACGGCGGTGAGCTTTGCCTTGCGGACGGCCTCGCGCAACTTCTCGGCTTGCGAGCCGTCGTAGGACAGCGAATTGTCGAAATAGCGCTGCACGAAGCCGCGGCCGATCGCCCAGGCCGGCGAGTCCATCCAGATATGCCAGGGGTAACCGGGGATGAAGGCCTCGGGAAAGGCGATCAGCTTGGCGCCCTTTTCCGCGGCCTCCCTGATCAGGGCGATCGACTTGTCGATCGAGGCCTCGAGGTCAAGCCAGGCCGGCGCCGCCTGCACCACCGCGACTTTGTATTTCGGATGCTCGATGCCCATTCCCGCCTCCATTGCCGGTTGATCGGAAACCACGTCCGATGCAGTCTATTTGGCCAAGCCGGGCGGCCGGGCGCTCGACCACGGCGGAACAAAAACTCGACTGGGAAGGGACCGTCGGTCGGTACGGGATTTGCCTCCGGCAGGCTGGATCCCCGGCGATTTTGCGGGATGTGAAAGGGAGGCTGTCCAGATGACAATCCAGTTCACGACAGACGGCAGCCCCGGCTATCGGCGGCTCGCCCTCTGGCAGGACATCGTCTGCGACGTCTTCGTCGGCCTCGACTGCAAGTCCGACCTCGGCAGCGCCTTTCGCGGCTCGGTCACGCAGGCTTCGCTCGGCAAGGCTGCATGCTCCGAAGTCTGCTCGGACCGCCAGCACGTGTTCCGCACGCCCTCTCGCATCGCGCGCTCGGGCCAGGATTTTGTTCTCATTGCCCTCGGCAATCGCGGCAGCGGCGGCGTTGTGCAGGACGGCCGGGAGACCGTGATCCATCCCGGCGAGTTCGCGCTCTATGACACCACGCGTCCGTATGAGCTGAAGTTCAACGACGCCTTCACGCAGACCATCTTCAAGGTGCCGCGCGAGATGCTGCGGCGCCGGCTCGGCGGCACCGAAACGCTGACTGCGACGTCGTTCGGGGCCGACGCGCCGCTCGAGCGGCTCGCCTATGATTTCATCTTTCGGCTTTGCCAGAGCGCCGACGGGCTCGCCCCGGACACCGCCGCCGCGCTGTCGGAGCAGGCGGTCGATCTGCTCGCCATGGCTTTGAGCGAGCGGCTCGGCAGGACATCGCTGCCGTCCTCGACCCACCGCTCGGCCCTGCTCTACCGGTTGAAGGCGCACATCCGCGCGCATCTCTCCGATCCCGACCTCTCGCTCCCGGAGACCGCCGGCGCACTCGGAATCTCGCCGCGCTACGTTAACGATCTTCTCGCCGACGAGGACACCTCGTTCCAGCGCCATGTTCTCGCCGAACGCCTCGCCCGATGCCGGCGCGACCTCGCTTCGCCTGTGCTCGCCCACCGCCACATCAGCGAGATCGCCTTTGGCTGGGGCTTCAACGACCTCTCACATTTCGGCCGCGTCTTCCGCGAGCATTTCGGAATGTCGCCGCGCGACTTCCGGCAGAGCCAGTTGCGGCATTGAGATCCCTTTCAGTCAGCGATCCCCTGCACGACCGGGCCATCCCGAAGCAAGGCCGGTATGTGAGCGCGTGATAGGACGTAGCGCCTGCTTGCATTACCATCCGCCCGCAAGGCCGCATCGATCAACAGGCCAGCCGAGGAGCACATCGATGGAATACCGACGTTTGGGCAGTTCAGGCCTCATGGTGCCCGCCCTCAGTCTTGGCACCGGCACCTTCGGCGGCGTCGGCCGCCTTGCGGCTTGGGGCACGACCGACGCGACCGAAGCGCGGCGCCTTCTGGACATCTGCCTCGAGGCCGGCGTGTCGATGTTCGACACCGCGAATGTCTACTCTCTCGGCGAGTCCGAGCGGGTGCTCGGCGAAGCGATCAAGGGCCGCCGCGACAAGGTTCTGATCTCGACCAAGGCGACCTTCCGCTTCGGCGAGGGCCCCAACGATATCGGCTCGTCGCGGCAGCATCTGCTCGCGGCCGTCGACGGTTCGCTCAGCCGGCTCGGCACTGACTACATCGACCTGTTCCAGCTGCACGGCTTCGACGCCTTCACCCCGCCTGAAGAGGTGCTCGCAACACTCGACGTGCTCGTGCGCGCCGGCAAGATCCGCTACGTCGGCGTCTCGAATTTCTCGGGCTGGCACCTGATGAAATCGCTCGCCGCCGCCGACAAGCACGGCTTTCCGCGCTACGTCGCCAACCAGACCTACTATTCGCTGATCGGGCGCGATTACGAATGGGAGTTGATGCCGCTCGGGCTCGACCAGGGGTTAGGTGCCGTGGTCTGGTCGCCGCTCGGATGGGGACGCCTCACCGGAAAAATCCGCCGTGGCCAGCCGAAGCCGGAGGTCAGCCGACTGCCCAAGACGGCCGAGTTCGGACCGCCCGTGCCGGACGAGCATGTCTACCGTGTCGTCGAGGCCATCGACGAAATCGCGAAGGAGACGGGCAAGAGCGTCTCGCAGATCGCACTCAACTGGCTGCTCCAGCGTCCGACCGTTTCGACGCTGATCATCGGCGCGCGCAACGAGACCCAGCTGCGCGAAAATCTCGGTGCGGTCGGCTGGTCCTTGACCAAGGACCAGGTCGCAAAGCTCGATGCCGCGAGCGCGGTGACGCTGCCCTATCCCTATTGGCACCAGCGCGTGACCTTCACCGAGCGGAATCCGCCGGCGGTGTAGGACAGTTGAGCTGCATCAAGCCCGCCTGCGTCGGCCGTGACACGCTGCGGCACTCGCGAGGCTGCCGCGCCGATTTGCCATGAAGGCCGTGCGCTGGGAATGATGGACATGAGCGATGAATAGGATCGCGCCAGCGCTGCTGGCCGTTGGCGTTCTGTGGAGCACGGCAAGTCAAGCGCTGGATCTCGAACAGCGACGCGCGGAAGCATTGCTGCAACGGATGTGCGCTGAGTGCCACGCGGTCGGCAGGACGGGCAAGAGCCGGAACGAACTGGCACCGCCCTTCCGGAACCTCGGCGAGAACAAACTCTACGACCCCGACTTCATGCAGCGCCTCCAGGACGGCTACAGCAGCATCCACCGCGCCATGCCCACGGCTCGATTCGGCCGAGACGACGCCGAGGCCGTGGTAAGCTACCTCAAGACGATTCAGGAGCCACGGAAGCCGAAACAGGACTGAAACCGCGCAGGCTTTGGCTGGAACCATCCCGGGTCGGATAAGGTTGCGGACCAGCAACCGCGTCTCGAGCAAGCACGCTTCACGATGTCATCGACCACCATCGAGCATGCCGACGGCCTGCCGCAGCCACAGCGCAACCAGGCGGTGCTGACGATTGCGCTCGGCATCATCATGGCGGTGGTCGACAGTGCCATCGCCAACGTCGCGCTGCCGACGATCGCGGCCGACCTCGATGCAAGCCCGGCCTTCTCGATCTGGATCGTCAACGGCTACCAGCTCGCGATCACGATCTCACTGCTGCCACTGGCTTCGCTCGGCGAGATCGTCGGCTATCGCCGCGTCTATCTGGTCGGACTGGTGCTGTTCACGCTGGCCTCCGCATTATGCGCGCTGGCGCACACGCTGCCGCTGCTGACGGCCGCGCGCATCCTCCAGGGCTTTGGCGCGGCCGGCATCATGAGCGTCAACGCGGCGCTGGTGCGCTTCACCTATCCGCGCAGCCAGCTCGGCCGCGGCATCGGGCTCAACGCGCTCGTGGTCGCCTTCTCGGCTGCGGCCGGACCGACGCTCGCGGCCGGCATCCTGGCCGTCGGAAGCTGGCCCTGGCTGTTCGCCATCAACGTGCCCCTCGGGGCGGTGACGTTGCTGATCGGCCTGCGCAGCCTGCCGCACACCAAGCCTGCAAGCCGATCCTTTGACTGGCAGAGCGCGGGCCTGTCCGCGATCACGTTCGGTGTCGGCATCGCCGCTGTCGACAGCGTCGGTCATGGCGAGGCCGCCATCACCTGCCTCGTGCAATTCGCCATCGCCATCGTCGCCGGCGTGCTGCTGATCTATCGCGAAACCCACATGAGCTCGCCGCTCTTGCCGGTCGATCTGTTGCGCATTCCGGTGTTCGCGCTGTCGATAGCAACCTCGATCGCATCGTTCTGCGGGCAGATGCTGGCCTTCGTCGCGATCCCTTTCTATCTCCAGAGCCGCTTCGGCTATTCGGCGGTGCATATGGGGCTCTTGATCACGCCCTGGCCGATCGCGGTGGCTTTCGCGGCGCCCCTTGCCGGCCGCCTCGTCGAGCACTATCCGGCGGGCCTGCTCGGCGGCATCGGGCTCACGCTGTTCGCCTGCGGTCTCGCCGCGCTGGCCTTCCTGCCCGCAAGCCCGACCCCGTTCGACGTGATCTGGCGCATGGCGCTGGCCGGTGCCGGCTTCGGCCTGTTCCAGACCCCCAACAACCGCACCATGATCGCGGCCGCCCCGCGCGAGCGCGCCGGCGGCGCCAGCGGGATGCTGGGCACGGCGCGGCTGCTCGGCCAGACCACCGGCGCTGCACTGGTGGCGCTGCTGCTCGGACGGTATCCGGTTGAGGGCACCAGGCTGGCGCTCCTCGCCGGCGCCGGATTTGCGCTCTGCGGCGCGGTGCTGAGCATGCTGCGGCTGTCTCCCGCGGGCGCGCGCGGCGCCGAGCACGTCCGTGTCCAGGACGATCAGCGCTTGCGGGGAGACTAGAAGGCACCACGTTTGGGCTACCGCTGTTTTCGTGCACAACTGTTGCGTGACTTTACTATCCGGACCAATGACCTATTGCCCTCGCGCTCCGGTTGCGCTTCAGTGATGGCGGGACAAGGGGCATTTCATGCGTTTATTTGGAATTGTGGCGCTCAGCGTCATGCTGGGCGGCTGCGCGTCCGTCACGCGCGGCACGACCGAGAATATCAGCATTTCATCAACACCGTCTGGCGTCGAAGCCGAGGTCACAGGGCTCGAAGTGCCCACAACCTGCACAACGCCATGCGCGATCGTTGCCAAGCGCAGCGCCGACATCACGATCACCTTCCAGAAGGAAGGTTATGAATCCCAGACGGTGCAGCTCACAAAGGAAGTATCAGGCACCGGCGCCGCCGGTTTCGCCGGCAATCTCCTGGCCGGCGGCCTCATCGGCATGGGTGTCGATGCCGCGACCGGCGCTGCGACCGATCACAAGCCGAACCCGGTCATCGTGACGATGCAGCCGTCGGTGCCTGCCCGCGCGCGGCCGACCGTTCCGAAAAAGCCACGGCCGGCGGCGGCCCCAGAGGCCGGAACGTAGGGCTGCCCGCAAGCAAGCAGTCGTTCATACTCGGCACACAAGCAAAAAGGCCGGCTTTACAGCCGACCTTTTCGATTTCATCGCGTGCCAATCAAGCCTTGACCAGCGGGCCCTTGGAGGTCGGCCCCTTCGAGCCGCCGGGACCGCCCGGCTTCGACTTGCCCGGCGGACGCTTGCGAGCACCGGGCAGCTTCTCCTGCTTCGGCGTGACCGGCCCCTCGACGAACTCGAAGCCGATCTTCTCCTTGGTCTCGTCGGCCTCGTCCTTGACGAGAACGACGCGGACGTGACCGCCGCCCTTCAGCTTGCCGAACAGCACCTCGTCGGCCAGCGGCTTCTTGATGTGCTCCTGGATCACGCGGGCCATGGGACGTGCGCCCATCTGCTCGTCGTAACCGTGCTGGACCAGCCAGGACTTGGCGGGTTCGGACAGCTCGATGGTGACGTCGCGGTCGCCGAGTTGCGCTTCGAGCTGAAGCACGAACTTCTCGACCACGGTGCCGATCACCTCGACGCTGAGATGGCCGAACGAGACGATGGCATCGAGACGGTTGCGGAATTCCGGCGCGAACTGCCGGTTGATCGCCTCGTGGTCGTCGCCTTCCCGCTTCGAACGGGTGAAGCCGAACGCCTGCTTGGCGAGATCGGACGCACCCGCGTTCGTGGTCATGATCAGGATCACGTTGCGGAAGTTGACCTGCTTGCCATTGTGATCGGTGAGCCGGCCGTGATCCATGATCTGGAGCAGCACGTTGTAGAGATCGGGATGCGCCTTCTCGATCTCGTCGAGCAGCACCACGCAATGCGGATGCTGGTCGACGCCGTCGGTCAAGAGGCCGCCCTGGTCGAAGCCGACATAGCCGGGAGGCGCGCCGATCAGGCGCGACACGGTGTGCCGCTCCATGTATTCGGACATGTCGAAGCGCAAGAGCTCGACGCCGAGCGACGCCGCGAGCTGTTTTGCCACTTCCGTCTTGCCGACGCCGGTGGGCCCGGAGAACAGGTAGCAGCCGATCGGCTTCTCCGGTTCGCGCAGACCCGCGCGTGCGAGCTTGATCGAGGCGGCAAGCGATTCGATCGCCTTGTCCTGGCCGAACACGGTACGCTTGAGCGTCGTCTCGAGATGCTTGAGCACCTCGGCGTCGTCCTTCGACACGCTCTTCGGCGGGATTCGCGCCATCGAGGCGATCGTGGTCTCGATCTCCTTGATGCCAATGGTCTTCTTGCGCTTGTTCTCGGCCACCAGCATCTGTGCCGCACCGGACTCGTCGATCACGTCGATCGCCTTGTCCGGCAGCTTGCGGTCGTGGATGTAGCGTGAGGAGAGCTGAACGGCGGCCTCGATCGCCTCGTTGGTGTACTTCAGCCGGTGGTAGTCCTCGAAATACGGCTTGAGGCCCTTGAGGATCGCGATCGCGTCCTCGACGGTCGGCTCGTTGATGTCGATCTTCTGGAAGCGCCGCACCAGCGCGCGGTCCTTCTCGAAGTGCTGGCGATATTCCTTGTAGGTGGTCGAGCCCATGCAGCGGATGGTGCCCGACGCCAGCGCCGGCTTGAGCAGGTTCGAAGCATCCATCGCCCCGCCCGACGTGGCGCCCGCACCGATCACGGTGTGGATCTCGTCGATAAACAAGATGGCGTTGGGATGCGCCTCAAGCTCCTTCAGCACCTGCTTGAGGCGCTCCTCGAAGTCGCCGCGGTAGCGCGTGCCAGCAAGCAGCGTGCCCATGTCCAGCGAGAACACGGTGGCGGCCGCCAACACCTCAGGCACCTCGCTGTCGACGATGCGTTTGGCAAGGCCCTCCGCAATCGCGGTCTTGCCGACGCCGGCTTCGCCCACGAACAACGGGTTGTTCTTCTGCCGCCGGCACAGCACCTGGATCGCACGGTTGATCTCGGAATTGCGTCCGATCACCGGATCGATCTTGCCGTCCCGTGCCTTCTTGTTGAGGTTGACGCAATAGGTCTCGAGCGCCTCGCCCTTCTTCTTGGCGTCCTCGTTGCCCTTGGTCTCGGTCTCCTCGTCGACGCCGCGCACTGGGCGCGCCTCGGACACGCCCGGCCGCTTGGCAATGCCGTGGCTGATATAGTTGACCGCGTCATAGCGCGTCATGTCCTGCTCCTGCAGGAAATACGCGGCATGACTCTCGCGCTCGGCAAAGATCGCGATCAGCACATTGGCGCCGGTCACCTCTTCGCGACCGGAGGATTGAACGTGGATCACCGCGCGCTGGATCACGCGCTGGAAACCGGCGGTCGGCTTGGCGTCGTCGGCGCCATCCGTCACCAGGTTCTCGAATTCGGTCTCAAGGTAGTTGACGAGACTCGTGCGGAGCTTGTCGAGATCGACGCTACAGGCGCGCATGACCGCGGCTGCATCGGAGTCGTCGATCAGTGAGAGCAAAAGATGCTCGAGGGTCGCGTATTGGTGATGACGCTCGTTTGCGATCGCCAGCGCACGATGCAGGGATTGTTCAAGGCTTTGGGAAAAAGTCGGCATTCGCGTCCTCTATGGCCCCCACCATCATGATCGTCCTCGCCCGGTCAGGCAACAACAACCTTTGTCACATATAGTTATACAAGACCGCGGCGAAAGACCGGTTCCGCGACTCGGCGGCGACACACCTGCGGTAATTTCAATGCAAAACCCGTTCCGATTTGGGCGGGATCGGCGCCGGCGCGGAATTCCGTAGTTTTGCCGGCCGGCAACGGGACTCGCGCGCAGCCGTGACTGCAACGATCACGCCGCGACTTCGACAAGAGCCGGCTTCAAACGCGCCGCAAGGCGTCTTACTTTTTTTCCATCACGCATTGCAGGGGATGCTGGTGCTTGCGGGCAAAGTCCATCACCTGCGTCACCTTGGTCTCGGCGATCTCATAGGTAAACACGCCGCACTCGCCGATGCCGTGATGATGGACGTGCAGCATGATCTTGGTCGCCGCTTCGACGTCCTTGTTGAAGAACTTCTCCAGCACGTGGACGACGAACTCCATCGGCGTGTAGTCGTCGTTCAGGATCAGCACGCGATACAGGTTCGGCCGTTTGGTCTTGGGCTTGACCTTGGTGATGACCGAAGTGTTCGGACCCGAGGGGTTGCCCGAACGGTTCTCGTCATTGCTCATGCGAGGAGCGTCGGCGGCGGCTGGCGCGGACAGGTCGATACTGGAAGTCAATTGCGGCATGGCACAGGCGTTCAAATTCCCCACGGAAGCGCATGGCGGTCACCGCGCGACTCCGCCCTTCGGAGCCTGGCGCAGGCGCGCCGCCTTGTTGGATCGCCGCTCCCGACACATCCGGCTCGAGCCGGACCGTTCGCCAGCAATATGGGCCTGCCCACGGCTTGCCGCAAGCTTGCGGAGATCGGGCCGATGCGGCCGTGGCAGTCCCGATTCCCGGTCCGGGCGATCCTCGTCAGGTTAAACAATCCGGACCGATTTGACAAAAATTTCCGCCCGGCATGTTTAGAACATGTTGACCAGGAACCGGGCTGTTAACCCGCCTCCGGCTCCGGTTTCCTACGGTTCAATATTCTACCATTCAATGGCGTGGCGCGAAATCGGGCAACCACCAGATCCGGGATCATCGTGTCCCGTCATCACGCGCCGGCCAGGGGCACGAACTGCATCTATAGGGACACGATCATCCTGATCTCCGACGTCTCGAACGCAAAACCGGAGGTACGGCAACGCTTCGCAGATCGGCGCCCGACAGAACATCCGCCGCGACAGCGCCAACGCGGGTGAACACCGGCAGCGATCGGACTTCGAGCGAGCTGCTGCGCGCAGCACGCTGACGGATCATCGCACACAGCAAAAAGCCCGGCTGGTGCAGCCGGGCTTTTCGATTCCAGGATGTCCTGAAACGTTACTGAGCGGCCGGGGTGAACTTCGACACGATGGTCTCGACCGGCTTGAACGCCTGCTTGGCGAGGTCGCTGTAGAGGCCGGCGATCTTCTGCGATTCCGCAACGAAGGTCTCATAGCTGGAACGGGCAAAATCGGTCTGCGCTTCCATGGCCTTGTCCAGCGACTTCACGCCGGAAAGCTTCTCGACGAAGGACTTGGTGTCTTCGAACGACTTCTTCGTGTAGTCGCCATAGGCGCTGGCGATCGCCTGGAGGCCGTGCTGCACCGAGGTCGCGGAGGCAACGCACTGCTCGAACTGCTCTTTCCCGTAGTTCTGAAAGTCTTCAACCTTGAACATGTCGGAATCCTTTTCCCTGGCTCGCGTCGGGAAGCCCCGGCTCCCTGACTGTGCCCATAATTAGTGCAACGCACAATAAAGTCAAGAATCTTGTGCGACGCACAAAAACTAGATGCAAATCGCAGAGATTCCCGGGGTTTCCCGCAAGGGTTCCTTAAGCTTTTGGAAACCGGGGCCCCCTACCCTGATTCCCTGGACGTGTTCACTTCCGCAGGCGGCCAAAGCCGTTTGAGAACATCACCTTAGCCAGAACAGCGGCTCGGGTCCAACGTCCCCCGTGGCGAACACCAGCGGAGGGACAGCCTGAGCAGGTAATGATCCCGGGACCATTGGGCACAATTTCGCCTCACGGGCCGGTGATCAAGTCAGAAACGGGGACGGGGTTCCATGCTTCGTAACAACTTGTCTTCCTCGCGCTTGGCGCGGGTTGGCGTTTTGGGGCTTCTTACGGTCACCATCGCGGTCATCATCACCACCGATGCAGCGGAGGCGCGGCGCCATCGCCGCCAGCATGTGCATCACCGCGTCCAGCGCGATGTGTCCGAGAGCTCCAGCCCGAAATTCGCGTCCATCATCGTCGACGGCAATTCCGGCGCGGTGCTCCAGGCAACAAGCCCTGACGGGATCCGCCATCCGGCGTCACTGACCAAGATCATGACGCTCTATCTGCTGTTCGAGCGCCTCGAGTCCGGCAGGATGAAGCTCGACACCGAGATGCCGGTGTCCCAGCACGCCGCCAATCAGGATCCGACCAAGCTGAATCTGCGTGCCGGTCAGACCATCCGCGTCGAGGACGCGATCAAGGGCCTCGTCACCCGCTCAGCCAACGACGCTGCGGTGGTGATCGCGGAAGCGATCGCCGGAGACGAAGACGACTTCGCCCAGATGATGACGCGCAAGGCGCGCTCGCTCGGCATGTCCAGGACGGTCTACCGCAATGCCAATGGCCTTCCCAACGACGAGCAGGTCACCACCGCGCGCGACCAGGCGACGCTCGGTCGCGCCATCCAGGAGCGCTTCCCGCGTTACTATCGCTATTTCGCGACATCGACCTTCAATTGGCGGGGACAGTCGATCCGCAACCACAACCACCTGCTCGGCAGCGTCGAGGGCGTGGACGGCATCAAGACCGGCTACACCCGCGCCTCCGGCTTCAACCTCGTCACCTCGATCCGCCGCGGCAACCGCCACCTGATCGGCGTGGTGCTGGGCGGCCGCAGCGGTGGCTCGCGCGATGCCATCATGCGCAACCTGCTCGCGGAGAACCTCGACAAGGGCGCGACCGTCCACACCGTCGCCGCGGTCACGGAGCGAAACGGCGCCGAGGCCAATACCAACGTCGCCGATGCGTCGGATGCTCCGGCACGCTCCGCGCCGCAGGTTCAGGCCCCTGCTCCTGAAGCAGCCCCGTCGCGTCTCGCCTCGCGGCTGTCGACGCTGGCCGCTGCGGCTGCCGCGATGCCGCCCGCTCACGCCAGATCTGAAGCCAGCAAGCCTGAAGTCCGGCCGACCGAATCCAAGGTCGAGCCCGCGCCGCTCACCAATGGCGTGATTTCGAGCCAGCCGCTCTCCATCATCCCCGGTTCGTCCGAGCCGATGAAGCCGGTTCGGGTCAAGACGGTTCAGGTCAAGGCCGGCGCCGTGAAGGTCGCCTCCGCCGCCCCGACCCAGGTCGCCCCGCCGGTCACCAGCACCATCCCGCCCCGTTCCGACGTCGCGGAAACCTCCGGCGCCGTCGTCGCCCGGGCGGATCTCATCAACAGACCCGAGGCGGTCAGCCAGCCGGAAGCACCGAAGGCCGAGATTGCCCGGACCGAACTGCCGCGGCAGCCGGCGGGCTTCGGCACCGGCAACGGCATCCTCGGGGTTCTGCCGGCGGCAACCGCCGCTGCGCCCGCCCCCGCCGGTCCGAAGCTCGCGTCCGCCGACCCGGCGCCGCAGCCGATCCAGATGAGCACCACCAAGCCGGCTGTCACTCACAGCGGTTGGATCGTCCAGGTCGGCGCGCTCGAGAGCGAGAACGAAGCCCAGCAGCGCATCGACGCTGCCCGCAGTTCCGCCCGCGGCCTGCTCAGCAAGGCTGATCCGTTCACCGAGCCGGTTGTCGCCAAGGACAATCGCAAGCTCTACCGCGCCCGCTTCGCCGGGCTCGAGCGCGATCAGGCCGAAGCCGTCTGCCGCACCTTGAAGCGCGCCGAGATCTCCTGCATCACCGTGCGCAACTGATCTCCCTTCTTCGTTCCGAGCCAAATGCCCGCGCCCTTGCGCGGGCATTTTCGTTTTGGGGATGCGGTGATGCCGAGGCTATTCCTGACAAGGCCGTTCCACGACAACCTCTCGTCAAGGATTTACGGTTAAAACTTTACTCAAGGGATCGACCACGCCGACAATGGCGGGCATCGGGGCGACGGCAAACGGAGCGAACGGAACTCACGCGGTACGGGCGTTTGTAGCGTAGTGCCGGAGTTAGCCGTTATGCGTGCGAAGCAGAGTATCCTTGGCCTCGTTTACCCGAGCAGCGAGATACGTCGAGCCCCCCTGGTCGGGATGGAGTTTCTTCATCAGGGCTTTGTGGGCCCGGCTGATGTCGTCGCGTCCCGCTCCCGGCTGCAAGCCAAGGATCTGATAGGCTTCCTCCGCCGTCATTTTGCCGCTCGCCGCCGTGCGGCGCTGCCGCCCTGTCGCATCGCCCTGCGCGTTCTGACGCCAAGCGGGAAACCGGCGGTCCAGATAGCTTTCAAGTAAGGCCACGCTCTCGGCGTCGAACGTCGGAACCATTGCCAGCAGGCTGGCGAGATCGAAGTCGCCGAGATTGCGCCCGGCGTGAGGTCCGGCGACGATCTGGCCTGTAAGCTGCCCGGAATCGTGGTCGAGCCGCATGTCGAGGAATTGCGAGCGCGCGCGCGAAACCTGCCCTTGCGCCGGCGCCGCACCGCCACCGAACAGCCCGCCGATATTGCCGAAGCCGGCATTCGCCAGTGGCGTCCAGCCGAGCAGCCCCGCGCCGAAGATTCCGAGCGGGATCGCAACCGCCAGCTCGCCCCGCAAACCCGTGAAGGCCGCGACCGCGAGCGCGAGCACGCCGCCCCCAAACTTGAGGGTTCGCGCCAGCACCGCCGGATTGGCCGCGCGGAACATCTGAAGCAGCAGATAAAGCGTGATAACGGCGACAGCGCCGGCAATCAGAGTCATGATCGGAATATAGTCGCGCCCGCGGCAAAATGCATCGAATCCGCCGCCGCGAGCCGCGCCAGCCCGATCGCTACTTCATCTGGCCGATCAGAATCGCCGCGCCGCTCGCGGTCTTCGCCAGTTTCAGCAACGCTTCGCGTCCGCCGGCTGCATAGGCCGCAGCTGCCCGCAACAGCTCGCGCAGCTGCGCCGCCGCGCCGGGATCGAACCGGCACCAGGCGCCACCGGTCAGGCGCGCGATCTGGCGGAAGGCCTGCTCGGCGGCGGCGTCACGGCCTTCCTGAAACACGAACACGGGCACCTTGAGCATGCCGAGCTCGCCGGCCTTGGCGCAGAGCTCGTCGAGCTTTTCCTCCATGGCATCGCCGACGAAGACCACGGCCCGCACGCCGGACGCCACCGCTTCGCGCCGGGCCTCGCTCAGCACCTTGCCGATCTGGGTATCGCCGCCGCGGCAATCGATCTTGCTCATCAGCGCCGCCAGCTTGGCGCTGTCGGAGATCCAGCCCGTGGCACGGCACTCGTTGAAGCCGCGATAGTAGACCAGCCGGATGTCGAGACTGCCGAGCGCGGCGGTCTCGCGAAACATGTCGGCCTGGAGTGCGCAGGCCAAGTCCCAGGTCGGCTGCCGGCTCATCGTTGCATCCAGCGCGAAGATCAGCCGCCCCTTTGCGCCTGGCGAATGCGGTGAAAGTGCCCGCGCCTTGGCGACGAAGGCGGCGATGTCTTCCGAGGTTGAGGTCGCCGCTTGCGGCAGCGCGCCGTCTGCTTGCCCCGAGGCGGCATCGCGACTGCGCGGTTTGATGGGTTCGCCCGACATCGCTGCTTGCACCTTGCGTCAGCGACTAATGTGGTCAGCGCATGCGGTCCGGTCAATGTGCAAAGCCTCCGCGGGAAGGCCGGCGGAGGCTTTGACGATGGGTGCAGTCGAGCGGTGACGTCAGCTCTTGTAGGTCAGCTCTTGTAGGTCAACCTTTGGCGGGTGCCATCAGAGCGACCGGACCAGGCTCGAGGATCTTGGGCGGGGACGACTGCGTGTCGACCGGCGCCACTTGGCTGTCGGTCGTGCTCAGAAACTTGTCGAGCATGCTCTGGATCGAATTCTTCGCCACATCCGGACCGGTGTCGCGCATGTCGTTATGCTGGAATTCGGTCTTTACGACCTGGATGCCCGCCTTCTCGCATTCCTCGTCGGTCGGAAGCACGCCCGCATCGGTCTTGAACTGCGGATCCTGGGAGCGGAACGACAGGATCTTGAACTTGCCGGCGGTGACGAAGGGCACGCGCAGATTGTCGAGGGTGACGACCTTCTTGACCTCATCCGGATACTGCTTGGCGAAGTACATCGTGATATCGCCGCCCATGGAGTGGCCGACCATCGTCACCTTGTCGTAGTCGGCATTCGGCTGAACCTTCTTCATCTCGTGCATGGCGAGATGAATGTTGGCGACGCCGCGCAGGATCTGCGGCAGGCGGCCGACATAGAGCTCGCCGGGCTTCGTCACCATCGGAGGATCGGTCGGCAGGTCATGCTGCGGGCTCAAGACCATGTAGCCGCGCGCAGCGAAGATGTTGGCGAGGAAGCCGTACTCTGTGTTCTTGACGGTGTTGCCGTGATTGATCACGGCGACCGGCAGCGTGATCATGCCGGCGTTGGCCTGCATTTCCTTATCGCGGCGCACCGCGACGTAGACGGGCACCGGACGATTGTCGCGCGAGGCGTCGTAGAAGGTGATGGTCTCGTGCTTGATGGCCCACTTGCTCGCCGTGAAATAGGCGATGCCGCAGAGGGCACTGACCGAAACCAGAACGGCAATTCCACGCTTCATTTTCGTCCTCAGCCTCAGGCTTAGTGGCCTGAATCCCTGTTGAAAATCGTGTTCTTCCGGAGCTCTTTGGCCCCTTGTCGCCTATTCCCTAATATATGTCACAGCAGCGTGACAGGAAGGCTAAATAATGTGAAATCGCAGCCCTTCCATTGTGCGACGCACACGTTTTCTGTGCACCACATTCTCATACCACTACGTCAGGTGCAGCTCGCCACCCGACGCAACCGGCCCCTGATTGGGTTGGTTTCGCAGTCAACACGGAGTGAAAACGCGTCGAGCGCAGCCGCGGTTCCCGCAGGAACCGGCTGCCTGGATCGGGTGGAAAGTAGCAGCTTACCGCCGCCTCAGACCCCCAGGATGTCGTGGACCTCGAGCGGCTTGTCGACCTGGTTGAACCACTCGGCCCGGTTGGCCGCGCGGCGCCGACCGCGCTCGTCGAGCGGCAGCTTGAGCTGGCGGAGCAGGCTCGTCACCTCCTCCCGCGCGGTAAGATGGCCGAGATTGGGCCGCATGCCGAGCGTGGCCTCGTCGATCTCGTCGAGGGCGGTCAGGCCACGCGGAAAGAATTCGCGGTAGACGACGCGTTCGGCGAAGCCGTCGACGTAGCGGAAGCCGAGCCGCAGCGACAGATCCTTCAGACCGTCGGCGACGAGCTGCTTGTTGCGGGAGCCGAGCATCGACAGGCGGTTGCGCACGACGATCCAGTCGGTGGTTGCGCCGTCGAGCTGGCGGCGCTTGCGTCTGACGTCGCGCACCATCTCGGCATAGTGGCTCTCACCCGTCACCGCGTAGTTGGCGGGATCGACGGTACCGAGCACGTCGAAATCCAGGAAGCTGTCGTTGAG
Organism: Bradyrhizobium sp. R2.2-H; assembly: GCF_004346455.1. Lineage (NCBI taxonomy): Bacteria > Pseudomonadati > Pseudomonadota > Alphaproteobacteria > Hyphomicrobiales > Nitrobacteraceae > Bradyrhizobium > Bradyrhizobium sp. R2.2-H. Next base: position 325,960 of record NZ_SMBR01000002.1, on the reverse strand, counting down.
CGGAGTCACCAGGGTGTCGGCCATCGAATGGGCGAGCCGCATGAGATAGCTGTCGGTGCCGGGCGTATCGATGACAATGAAGTCGAAGCTGCTCTCGACCGCCGAGACCGCTTCCATGAATTGCTGGAACTCGGAATGCTCGTTCTCGGCGATCTGCATGGTCTCGCCGAGCTTGATGCAGCGATGCAGCGGCAGTTCGAGATCGAGCTTGGTGCGGCGGGCCCAGGCGGCACGGTTGTCGATGTAGCGGGTGAAGCTCTGCTGGCGGCAGTCGAGATCGATTGTGGCGACGCGCTGGCCGGCTTTGAGGAGCGCAACGGCGATGTGCAAGGCGGTGGTCGATTTGCCGGAGCCGCCCTTCTCGTTGCCGAGCACGACCACATGCGCCGAGCCCGATCGGCCTTGGCTAGCCTGCACAAGCATGGTGATCCTCAACGCCGCTCGCGAATATCTTCGAGTTGACCGCGTCTGCGGTCAAGTGAAATGCGTGACAGATCATGCAAATCGCAGCGCGTCCCGCTTCATCGTGAATCGCGGTGCCGTCCTTCGTCTGTTGATCCGTTCTGCAATGTCGCGACGTCCTGCGCCACCTTGCGCGGGATGCTGTGCCGCATCCGGATGCATGGCGTCCACGATCGCCACTTGTTAAGGTTAGCCGGGCGGGCACGATGCCCGCACCCGCGCCGATTCCCAATCCATCGAGTCCTGATGTCAGCAAGCCCATTGATCGCCCGCACGGTCCCCGCCCTGCGACGCGCCGTCGACAATCTCCGCAAGCGAAAGGCCACGATCGCGCTGGTCCCGACCATGGGGGCCCTCCATGACGGGCATGTGTCGCTGGTTCGCCTCGCCAAGCGGCGCGCCAGCCGCGTCGTGGTGTCGATCTTCGTCAACCCGACTCAGTTTGCCCCGACCGAGGATTTTGGCGCCTATCCGCGCACCTGGAAGGCCGACATCGCCAAGCTCGCGGCCGAGGACGTCGATATCGTCTGGCACCCGGGCGTCGAGGCCATGTACCCGGAGGGCTTTGCCACCCGCATCGTGCCGGAAGGACCGGCGCTGGCCGGCCTCGAGGACCGCTTCCGCCCGCACTTCTTCGGCGGCGTCGCCACCGTCGTCGGCAAGCTGTTCACGCAGTGCCGGCCGGACTTTGCGATCTTCGGCGAAAAGGATTTCCAGCAGTTGCGGGTGGTGACGCAGATGGCGCGCGACCTCGACCTCGGCGTCAAGGTCCTCGGCTCCCGCACCGTGCGCGAGCGCGACGGGCTCGCGATGTCCTCGCGCAACGTCTACCTCTCGCCCGAGGAGCGACAGACCGCTACCGTCCTCTACCGCGCCATGAAGGAGAGCGCCGGGCGCATCCGGTCCGGCGATTCGATCGCGCCGGCGATGGCGGGCGGCGCCGAAATGATCAAGGCCGCCGGCCTGGTGCTCGACTATTACGAGGTCCGCCATGCCGAGACGCTGGCGCCGGTCACCTCGCGCAAGGACGGGCCCCTGCGGATCCTGGTCGCAGCCAAGCTCGGCACCACCCGGCTGATCGATAATATCGCGGTCTAAAGCGCGGTGATGCCATCGCGCTTTAGGTTAGTGTTTGAGCATGATCTTTCCGGAAAACCGCTGCACACTTTTCCGGATCATGCTCATAGCAGCCCGAGATCACGCAGTTCGCGCCGCATCGGCTCCGGCATCGCCGCGATCGAGCCGGCCGCGGACTTGCCGAGATCGGCCGGAACGGAATCGTCGGTGAGATAACGCCAGCCCTGGAACGGGCGCATCGGCCGCGGCGAGACCGAGATCACTTTCGGCTGCATCACGATCCGGCAGCGCCCGATCCCGTCCTTGTCGCGGAACGGCTCGATGCCGATGATCTTTTCCCGCGCGGCGATCTCGCCCTTGATCACCCAATAGAGCGAACCGCCGGCAAGGATTTCGGCGTCGCGCTTGGGCACCATGCGGGTGATATGGATGTGACGTTGCGGCAGACCCTTCTTCTTGGCGGTCTGCATCCGTTCGGCTACCCACTCTTTCAATTCCTTGACGGAGTCGCAGCCGACGGCGAGCTTGATCAGATGGAGTGGCATGCCCAAGCATTAGCCGGGCAGCCACGCATTGGGAATGCCGATCTACTCGTTATCCGCAGCTGCCGGAGCCGGCGCCGAGGCCGGTGGCGCGAGAGGAACCGGGGCGGCAGCCGGCGCACGCGCGGCCTTCGGCGCGGGCGGTTTCTTGGCGGCGGGTGCCGCAGCCTGCGCCGAGGTTGGCGCGCGCGGCGCTGGCGGCGCCGCGTTGGCTGCAGGCGCGGCCTGGCGCGATGTCGTGGTTGGCTCCGCACTCATGATGCTCACCGGCGGCGTCGACGCAGCGCTCGGGAACTCCGCATTGGTCGGCCTGCCCGTCGGCACCGACAGCGGCAGCCCGGCAAGCGCGGCGGTGGCCGGCATCGCCGGCGCTGTTGCGGGCGTATTCCAGGTCGGCGCGTAGCGCGCGACCAGCGTGTCGTAGAGATGGGAGCCCATGTTGGCGGCGACCTGCTGCTGGTCGGTCAGCGAGCGGAACGCGGCGCAATCGAACTGCGTGCAGCCGTCGCGCACGATCAGCACATGCGCGACAAGGCCGTAGCGATCACGCTCAAGCGACTTGCGCAGCACCTTCATCTCGAGTGTCAGGCTCCTCTCCGCCGTGGCGACGTCGCCGAGCGCGGTCAGCCGGTCGATCCTGGCGGCCGTGGCGGACACGGCGGCGGCCGCGGCGTCAGGCGCGCCGAACAGCGCCTTCTCGCAGCCAGCGGCGACGGCATCGCCCGCGAGATCGTCGAGACAGGACAGTGCCGGCAGGCTCGCGATAACCGCGGCCTGTGCGCGCGCTTCGGCCGGGGCCGCCTGTCCGTCCGGACCATAGGCGCGCACGGTGGCAGCGCCCGCGATCACGATGGATAGCAGCGTAATGACTGTCAGCGCACCGTTGGCGACCGATCTGTCGGCGCGCTGCAGCGTGACCATGAGGATCAATCCGAAGAATCCAGCGGCCGCCAGCGTCATCCACATCGGGAAGGCCGGCGAGTGCCAGATTTGGTCGAGCGAAGTGGCCCATGCCCAGTTCATGCGCGACGTCCCCTCACGCGAGCAAAGAGCGAATGGTCAAGCGAGCACCGCGGGTCGGCAACTGCCCCGGCCCACCTTGTGAAGGTGAAGCGGGCCTTTTGACGGCGCGGGACACAAATCCCTGAGGGCACCAATGCGCGGGTGCGGTCAGCCGTCAGGAGAGCGCGAGCTGGCTTTCCTTGGCGACGCGCTCGAAGGCTTCGGTCGAGCTCTTGATCCGGTACTGGCAGTCGTCGCCGTCGGTCGGCAGCAGTCGGATGACTTCGTACGAACCGCTGGCAGCGGGACGCGCGACGTTGCTTGCCGTGAACAGGACGCGCGATCCCACGGGAAATTTGTGCTTCAACACCCTCTCCATTACTCAAACAGCGCCTACCTCGCCCAGTGTCCCACTGCGATGGCCGGCCGGAAACCCGGGCTGCTGTATAGCACGCGACTCGCCGTTTTGGCCAGCGCCATGGCAGCATGGCAAGCACTCAAATTTTTCAGTCATTTCAGAATGATAACGGGACAAATGGCGGGCCGATGATACCAGCGGAGTTGCTCGTTCCGCCGGTATGTCGCAGGCCGGTGTCGCACCCCCCGATCCACCGCCCCTCGCTCATTGCCGGCCTGAGACCGCCGGCCGGCGGGCCGGTCGGCAGCCCCCGCCAAAGCCTGCGGTCAGGCGTCCTCGAACTTCGCGATGACGAGCGTTTCGGCAAGCCCGTCGCGCGTCCATTCCTGGAATGCCGGCAGTGCCATCATCGTCTCCATGTAGGCCTTGGTGTCCGGCGTCACCTCGATCGCGTAGGTGCGAAACCGGTGCACGACCGGGGCATACATGGCGTCCGCCGCGCCGAAGCGGCCGAACAGGAACGGCCCGTTCGCGCCATAGCGGGCGCGGCACTCGCGCCAGATCGCCTCGATGCGCGCGATGTTGGCCTTGGCGTCCGCCGACAGCGCCACGGGGCGGATCGGCCGATGCAGGTTCATGCCGCATTCGTTGCGCAAGGCCATGAAGCCGGAATGCATCTCGGCGCACACAGAGCGGGCATGCGCACGCGCAGCGACATCGTCGGGCCACAGCTTCACTTCCGGATAGCGCTCGGCGATGTGCTCGATGATGGCAAGCGAATCCCACACCGTGATGTCGCCGTCGACCAGCACCGGCACCTTGCCGGCGCGGCTGAAGGACAGGATCTGCTCCTTGTCGGCGGGATTATCGGTGTAGAGCGGGATGAGCGTCTCCACGAACGGAATATCGTTGGCGCGGAGCGCGAGCCAGGGCCGCATCGACCATGACGAGTAGTTCTTGTTGCCGATCGCGAGTTTCAGCGCAGCCATGTCACCAGTCCTTCTTGATACGCCTTGAAGCGAGCCGCTTTTAACGCCATCGCCTGCCGCCAATCAATCGTTGCTGCACCCCCTCATGCGTGGCAATCGTTGCGGTCCGCGCCAAGAGACAGACATGAGACAGACATGAGCAGGCACTGGGTCGACATTACCGCCGTCGGCTTCTTCATCATCGAGTGGCTGGTCTACGCGCTGACGCTGGAACATTCGACCTATGGCCGCGACAGCCTGTCGGCGCGCATGAACCGCTATCGCGAGGTCTGGGTGCGCCGGATGCTCCACCGCGAGACGCGCATGGTCGACATGCAGATCATGGCCTCGCTGCAGAGCGGCACCGCCTTCTTTGCCTCCACCAGCCTGTTCGCGCTCGGCGGCGCGCTGGCGCTGCTGCACGCCACCAACGACGCCATCACGATTCTGAGCAAGCTGCCGGTCGACCTCAGCACCTCGCCCGCGATGTGGGAGCTGAAATGCGTCGGCCTCGTGCTGATCTGCGTCTACGCCTTCTTCAAATTCGCCTGGGCCTATCGCCTGTTCAACTACGTCGCGATCCTGTTCGGCGGCATGCCGCCGGCTGACCGGCGCGACACGCCCGAAGCCGAAGCCCATGTCATCCGCACCTCCCGCCTGTTCGAATCCGCCGGCCGTCATTTCAACCGCGGCCAGCGCGCCTTCTTCTTCGCGCTCGGCTATCTCGGCTGGTTCGTCAGCCCCTGGGTGCTGTTCGTGACCACGGCGGCGGTGGTGGTCGTGACCTGGCGGCGGCAGTTCGCGTCCAGTGCATGGGCCGCGATGGCGCCGGAGGTGGTGAATGGTGAGGAGTTGCGGAAGCGCGGTCATTGAAACACGTGCTGCTCTGCGTCCGCATTTAACTCGCAGACACGCCTTCGCGTTCTCGCGGCTGAATTCGCCCGAGCCTTGCTTCGTCGCTCACCCTCTCGAGCCAAGAGGGCACAGGGAAGACCGGGTGCCGGCCGGCACCCGCGGTCCGCTGCGCGAAATGCACACGCAGGAAGAACCGCACAGCAGCATACAGGTGTAGCCAATCACTCGGCCTTCCCTGCGCGATGGTCGGACGGCTTATGCCGTGCTCTCCCGGGAGCCGAGTTCGTTCTGGCCTCCCTCGCTCCCGCGAAATTCACCGGCACCGCGCCGGTTGACGCGACTGCCGCCTCCGCAAGAGCTTGACCGTAGCAACGACGGCCAGGACCACACGGTTTTGCCGTACGCGCGGCTCGCGTGACCCCACCGGCTCCGACGACGTTGTGCACGTTGCCATCGAATACCGCCGGGACGAACCTGTCAGCGCCGCTCGTCCGCACGCCGTTCCGGGCTCACGGAGAGCAATCCGCCCTGCCCTTCACATCTCGTGCACGACGCTGCCGCGTCCACCGCAAGCCCGGCTCGCGAAAACGACGACCTCATGATCGCCCCTCAAGGATGAGCCGGGATGGGCGACACATACGACAAATCCGAATTTCGGTAAAGTGGAATATTTTCACGAGAGCGGATTGACAGCGGAGCGACACAGCAAGATCCGGCTCCACGCTACCCGCCGAAATCCCGCGGGCTGAACGGCAAGTCCAGCACCTTCCATTCCCCGTACTTGTCGGCCGGCAGCATCTTGTAGGGCTGGCAGTTCTGGAGCGCGCTCATTGCGGACTTGACGATAGCCACGCCCTTCACGGACGGCGGGGCTTCGAGCAGGATCGGCTCGCGTGCCAGCGTGCCGTCGGTGGCGAACACCGTGCGCAGCTTGACCTGGACGTTGTCGGTCGGCGCGACCCCCGCCGGCAGCTTGGCGCAGCTTCTGAGGTGGCGGCGAAGCGCGGCGATGACCTCGGGTGGAAGCTTCGCGGCGATCGAATCCTTGGCGTCGCCGCCATCGTCCTTGGGGACATCTTTCAGCGGCTCCGTCGGCAGTTCAGGCGGAAGGCCCAGCATGACGCCGTATTTGACGGTGACGTCCGGCTCCGGAGGCAGATAGGCCGGCGGCGGCGCGGCTTGCGGCTGCTGCATTGCCTGAGGTGGCGGTTGCGACGGCAACTGCTGAGGCGGCGGTTGCTGAGGCTGCGGCTGCACATTGGCCTCCTGCTGCTTCTGCGGCTGCGAGGATGGCGGCTGGTTCTGCTTTGCCTCGGGCGAGGCCTGCGGGGATGGCGACGGTGCAGCAGCCTCCTGCTTGGCCGCGGGCTTCGGCGCTGCGTCGGCCTTGTCGGTAACATCCAGCTTCGGCAGCTTCAGATCGGGAAGCGGCTCCGGCGGCTTCTCCTTCGCCTCGTCCTTGGACTTCTCCTCGGCCTTCTCGTCCGCTTTGGCATCTTCCTGCCTCACCTGCTCCGGCGTGACGATGTCCACCATCACGGTCTCGGGCGGCGCGGCGTGGAACGGATGGACTTCGCTGATCAGGATGATCAGCCCCACCAGCGTCAGATGCGCGATCGCCGACGCCGCAATGTCCGTCCGTATGATCTTCCGCAGTTCCATCGACCGATCTTGGGTTGCCGCCGCGGTCCTAGCATAACGGAAGTCCCCCTCAATCCCATTTCGGCGCGAAGCCGAAATCGGTCAGGCGACCCTTCGGGCTGGCGAGCGCGGCGACCCGGCTCATCTCGTCTTCCGACAGCTCGAAATCGAAGATGTCGATGTTTTCTGACAGGCGCTCGACGCGCGAGGTACGCGGGATCGCAGCGACATTCTGCTGCACCAGCCAGCGCAGGCAGACCTGCGCCGGCGTCTTGCCGTGGACGCGCCCGATTTCGGCAAGCGCCTGGTCGGACTTGATGCGGCCCTTCGCAATCGGACTGTAGGCGACCAGCGCGAGGCCGTGCTGGTCGCAGGCCGCCCTCACCTTCGCCTGGTCAAGGTAGGGGTGATATTCGACCTGGTTGCAAACGAGCGGCTCGGCCGACAGCGCGACTGCCTGCTCGATCAGCGCCACCGTGAAATTGGAGACGCCGATGTGGCGGGTCAGGCCCATCTGCCTGGCATGCGACAGCGCGCCCAGCGTCTCCGCCAGCGGCACGTGGGAATTGGGCCAGTGCAGCAGCAACAGATCGACGCAGGGAAGCCGCAACCGGGCGAGGCTCTCCTTGACCGAGCGTTCGAGATCGTTGGGCGCGAAATGGTTGGTCCAGACCTTGGTGGTGAGGAAGACGTCGTCGCGGCGCACGCCGGAGGCGCGCAAGCCGTCGCCGACCTCGCGCTCATTGTCGTAGACCTGCGCGGTGTCGATGTGACGATAGCCGAGCCGCAGCGCCTGCTCGACCACGCGCGCGGCAGGCCTGCCGCTCAGCTCCCAGGTCCCGAGCCCGATCGCCGGGATTCTGGCGCCATTGGCCTCGACGAACAGCATGAGGAATCCTCTCTGTTGCGGCAGCCCGAAATATCAGTATGGACCCGGCCGATGATGCTGCCAACGGACGCCGCAACGATCGGGGCGAATATTCAGGTGCAAGACTAACGAGAGGTGTGCGTCAGACCTTGGCGAGCGCCTGGAACACGGTGTCCGGCGCATGCGCGATCACCGCGAGCAGCGCGCGGGCAGGCCCCCGTGGAGCGCGCTTGCCCTGCTCCCAATTGCGGATGGTCTCGACGGGGACGCCGAGCTTGGCGGCGAACTCCATCTGGGTCAGGCAGGCGCGGCGCCGCAGATCGCGCACCGCGAGCGGGCCGGTATCGCCCGGCGCGGCATTGGCCGCAGGCTGGACCGGAAATTCCTGCCCATCCCGCAATTCGACGATCCGTCCGTCCGCCTTCAGCCGCAACCGCATGCCCATTCCCCCAAGCACAGCGATGATGCAGCAGGTCGCTTAAGTTCGGATTAAAGGGTCTCGCGCCCCCGGACGCAGCGCAGCGCCTCTTCGGCGGTGCGCTGCAGAGCCGGGGCCCATATCGCCTCAGTGTCGTGCCGCTTTCCGTTGGGTCCCCGTTCTGCGCAGCAACGCGAAGGGGCGTTGCAGCGCGCCCGGGATACAAGCGCGAGGGGCCGCTACTTCAGCCCGAACCACAGGGTCGCGATACCGAGGAAGGAGAAGAAGCCGACCACGTCGGTCACAGTGGTCACGAAGGTGCCCGACGCCACCGCCGGGTCGGCCCGCACGCGATCCAGCGCCATCGGGATCAGGATGCCGCCGAGCGCGCCGGCGACGAGGTTGCAGATGATGGCGAGCCCGATGACGATGCCGAGGCCCGGGATCTTGAACCAGGCCACCGCGGCAATGCCCGTGATCACGGCGAAGGCGAGGCCGTTGACGAGGCCGACCAGGGCCTCGCGCATCACCACGCGCCAGGCGTTGGAGGAGCCGAGTTCGCGCGTCGCCAGCGCCCGCACCGCCACCGTCATGGTCTGGGTCGCGGCATTGCCGCCCTGGCTCGCCACAATCGGCGCCAGCACCGCGAGCGCGACCATCTTCTCCAGCTGCCCCTCGAACAGGCCGAGCACGGAGGACGCCAGGAACGCGGTGGCGAGGTTCACCAGCAGCCAGTTGAAGCGGCCGCGGGCGATGGTGAGGAATGTGTCCGACAGCTCTTCGTCGCTGGTGACGCCGCCGAGCGCCTTGAGGTCCTCGTCGGCCTCCTCCTCGATGACGTCGACGACGTCGTCGACGGTGATGACGCCGACGAGGCGGTCCTGGGTATCGAGCACGGGCGCGGCGACGAGATTGTACTTGCCGAACATGCGCGCCACCTCTTCCTGGTCCTCCAGGACGGAGACGCGGCGGCGGTCTTCGTCGGTCAGCTCGGTCAGCGCCACCGGGCGGCGCGTGCGCAAGAGCACGTCGAGCGGCACCGCGCCCAGCCAGTGCTGGTCCTTGTCGACGACGTAGATCTCGTAAAAGCGGTCGGGCAGATCCGGCGTCTCGCGCATGTAGTCGATCGCCTGGCCCACCGTGAAATCCTGGGGCACGGCGATGAACTCGGTCTGCATCCGGCGGCCGGCGGAGTTCTCCGGATAGAGCAGGCTGCGCTCGAGCGCGACGCGCTCCTTGAGCGGCAGCTTTTCGAGGATCTGCTCCTGCTCGGCCTCGTCGAGGGTTTCCAGCAGCTCGACCGCATCGTCGGATTCGAGCTCGCGGACGCCCTCGGCGACCGTCTCCGGCGGCAGCTCCTCGAGGATCTCCTCGCGGACGGCCTCGTCGACCTCGTTCAGGGCCGAGAAGTCGAAATCGCGCCCCGTCAGCTCGACCAGGCGGACGCGGTCGTCGGGCTCCAGGGCACCGATCAGATCGCCGAGATCGGCCTCGTGCAGTTCGGCGACACAGGCACGCAGCGCAGCGCTGTCGCCAGCCTCGATCGCCCGGGCAATTTCTTCGACGAATTCGTGCCGAATTTCGCCGTTCTCATTGCGCATCGGCACGTGGTCGAGTACCGAATCCGAGGCGGATGGGGCAACGTCCATATGTTCATCCATGGCGCGCCTCGCCGGTTGACAGGTTGGAACCAGTGGTCTGAGCTGATGGCTCAGGCAATACCCACAAGGCAACTCTGGGCGCAATGACAAAGATGCTTGGATTGAAATGGACATCGATGACGGCGGGCGCGATCGTTGCGGCCCTCACCGGCATTGCCTCGACCCATGCCGCCGAGTGCCCGCGCAAGGATGCGCTCGGCACTTCGCGCATCCTGACCGTCGACGCCAAGACGTATCCGCGCGTCGGCTTGAAGAGCTTTCCCCAGACGCTGCCGCTGGCGGATCACGAGGTCGTGCTGACCTTCGACGACGGGCCGTACCCGCCGACGACGTCGAAGGTGCTGGCGGCGCTGGCGAACGAGTGCGTGCGCGCGACCTTCTTCCTGATCGGCCAGCACGCCGCAGAGTTTCCCGACATGGTCAAGCGCATCGCCCGCGAAGGCCACACCGTCGGCCACCACACCTGGTCGCATCCGTTCATGGCGCATATCCCGTTCGACAAGGCGATGGCCGACCTCGACCGCGGCATCGCTGCCGACGAGATGGCGCTGCACGGCACCTCGACGACGACGCCCTCGACGCCGTTTTTCCGTTTTCCCTATTTCGAGTCGACGCAGGCAGAGCTCGACCTGCTCCAGTCGCGCGGCATCGTCGTGTTCGGGGCCGATCTCTGGGCGAGCGACTGGGAGGAGATCACGCCGGAGCAGGAATTGAAACTCGTCACCGACCGCCTGGCAGCGAGCGGCAAGGGCATCATCCTCTTCCACGACAACAAGGTGCGCACGGCCGCAATGATGCCGGCCTTCCTGCGGTATCTGAGGGAGAACGGCTATCGGGTGGTCCACGTCGTACCGGCGGGCACGTCACAGAAGAGCGCCGATGCACATTGATGCCGGAATGTCACGCCAGCGCAAAATGGGGTGATCCTGGCCCAATTAACACTCTGTTCATGCTACCTCCTGCAAAGATGGTTGGGGCATCGCCCCTGAACCATTCCGGGGCGTCTCCGACCTACTAAGGCGGCAATCACGCACGAGGGCAGACGAGGTTCATGATCGGAATTGGCGTTGTTTTGCGGACGCGATCGTGGATCGTCCTCTGTCTGGGAATGCTGACTGTCGGCGCACCGGCGGCCTTCGCGGCCGACTGTCCCGGCCACCCGGACGCCCTCGGCACCTCCCGCACCCTCGTCGTCGATCCGCGCGAGCATCCGCTGATCGGCACCATGCAGTACCGCGAGACGTTGCCGCTGAAGGACCATGAGGTCGTCCTGACCTTCGACGACGGTCCGATACCGAAATATTCCAACCAGGTGCTGAAGATCCTCGCCGACGAGTGCATCAAGGCGACCTTCTTCATCGTCGGCAACCAGGCCAAGGCCAATCCGGACGGCGTGCGCAAGCTGGTCGCGGCGGGTCACACCGTCGGCACCCACAGCATGGACCATCCGCTGACCTTCGACCGGATGCCGATCGACAAGGCCGAGGCCGAGATCAACGGCGGAATCGCGTGGACCTCGGCCGCGATGACCGATCCGTCCCAGCTCGCCCCGTTCTTCCGCATTCCCGGCCTGATGCGCGCCGAGGGCGTCGAGAATTATCTGATCTCGCGCGGCATCCAGGTCTGGAGCGCCGATTTCCCCGCCGACGACTGGCGGCATGTGTCGTCCGACCGCGTCTACCAGCTCGCGATCCAGCGGCTGGAGGCCAAGGGCAAGGGTATCCTGCTGCTGCACGACATCCAGGCCCGCACGGTGGCGGCGCTGCCCAAGATCATCCGCGACCTCAAGGCGCGCGGCTATCGCATCGTGCATGTGGTACCCGCGACCGCCGAGCGGCCGGCGACGCCGACCACGACGGTGGAATGGCTGCTGCATCCGCCGACCGAGACGACGCCGATCGCCCGCTGGCCGCGCGTGCCGCAATTCGTGTTCACGCAGACCCGGACGCTGCCGGCGCCCGCTCTTGCCGACCTCAATGCGCAGGCCGAGCATCAGCCGCTGCTGCCGCTCCGGACCATGGCGCAGGCCAATGTCGCAGCCACCCTGCCCGTGCCCGGCCGCGCGCTCTTTGCGATCCCCGAAGGCTCGGTCGAGGTGCTGCTGTCGACGACCCTATCTCGGCGTGCCGCGACGCGGCTGGCGATGGCGGCCGAGGCAGCTCGTGCGGTCAAGGACAAGGCTGCACATGCCAGAGCAGCAAAGGGCAAGGCGGCCAAGCTGCAGGGACGGCGCACGGCGCATGCGGCGGCGGCACCGGATCATGCCGAGCAGCCCAAGGGCACGACGGCCAAGGGCACGGCAACCACGGGCGCTGCACCCAAGGGCCCGGCATCCAGGAGCGCCACCACCCGCCCGACCCGCGTCGCCAGCCTGAAGAAGCGCGCCTGAGCCCTCACTGCCGCATGATCGCGGCGACGCAGAGCAGCACGATCAGCGCCAGGAAGAACAGGTCCATATAGGACTTGAGCTCGCCATCGCGGCGCAGCCGCGCCACGTCGGCGACGACCTGCCTGCGCACCGAGGCACCGCCTGAACCGTCACTGATCGAAGCCTGCAGGCGCTTGGTCTCGGCCTCCAGCTTCTCGATCTTCTGGAAGAAGTAGAACGCACGCAGCGTCGAGGCGGCGCGCATGCCGGCATAGACCAGCACCAGGATCGCCAGGATCGCCCGGTTCGGATACTTCTCCATGAAGTTCAGGCTGAAATAGACCACCGCCATGAACGCGAAATTGGTGAGGAAGCGGTAGACGAAGCTAAGAAAGGCCATGCTGGCTCGAACCTTTGCGGGGGCGCAACTCGATCGTGTTGCGAAATTTCGGGATGGGGGACCCGGACCGGAACGGCCGGCCTGGATGCGGCAGCGGCCCGTCTACGCCAAGTTTGTTTCAACAAAGATACTATCGCCCCGAAACTTGCCGCCTTTTAGCCAGACGCGGCCACAACACAGGCCGGAATATGGCCGATCGGATTGCCCGCGACGGCTCAATGGCGATTTGGCCGAAGTCGCGGTAAACTGCCGGCCGCCGCCATATGTGGGGTCTGCCGATGCCGAAGAAGGGAATCACGGGCCACGACGAGTGGGTTCTGACCGAGGCGCTCGCAACCGCCCTCGTCGCGCTGGAGCAGCTCGCACCGAAGCACCAGCCCAACGCGCATATGGACGACATCCGCAAGCTGCTCGCGAACGGCAAGGAGCCGGCGGCGGTGAGCCTGCACCTCGCCCAGGCCAAATGCCGCCTGTTTCCCGAGATCGACCCGCTGGAGATCTACCGGGAATACGGCATCGGCGAGGAGTATGGCTGAAGAGGCGCCGTTCGAGGAACCGAAAGGCTTGCACGGGCAATGCGCTAATTCTGCGAGGTCCTCAGCAGCGGGCACTCGCTCTGGCTCAGGGGAAGATAGGCTTCCTCGGCCGGAATGGTCTCGACCACATTGTAATAGTCCCAGGGGACTTTCACGTCCGCAGGCTTTTTGACCTCGACGAGATAGAAATCGTGCACCAGCTTGTTGTCGGCGCGCAGCCGCGCGCCAGGCGCATAGAAGTCGTCCACGGGCATCGACCGCAGCTTCTCCAGGACCGCGTTGGTTTCATCCGTCCCTGCGGCAGCCGCGGCCCTCAGGTATTGCAGGACGGCCGAATAGACGGCGGCTTGTGGCGCGGTCGGCATGGCGTTGTGAAGCCTGTAGAAGCGCTGCCCAAAGGCCCGCGTTGCCTCATTGAGAGCCCAGTACCACGCAGTGACCGTCGTCAGGCCCTTGGCGGTTTCGGCACCCATGGCGTGCACGTCGGTCAGGAACATGAGTTCGGCAACGGCCTTCTGCGGCCCCATGTTCATTCCGAACTCATTCCATTGCTTCATCGAGGTCACGAGTTGCTCGCCAGCATTGGCGAACGCGACCACTTTGGCCTTTGAGGCCTGGGCCTGGAGCAGGAAAGAGCTGTAGTCGGCATTTCCCAGCGGATGAAAGACCGCGCCGAGTGACTTGGCACCGGTCGCCGCAAGCACGCGCTGAGACACTTCGACCATATTGCGCCCGAATGCATAGTCGGACGCGATGAAGAACCAGCTGTCGTATCCTTGCGACACCAGCTTTCGGACCGAGCCGGCGACCAGATTGTAATTGTCGTGCAACCACATCAGACCGGTGCGTGAACATTGCTTGCCGCCGATTTCGGTGGTCCCGACCGCCGAGTAGATGACGATCCTGTTCTTGTCGCGCGCGATCGACTGGATGGCGAGCGCGACCGCCGAGTTTCCGACGTCGGCCACCATGTCGACGCCATCCACGTCGAACCATTTGCGGACGATCTGGGCGCCGATATCCGGCTTGTTCTGGTGGTCGGCGACGACGATGTCGACCTTCAGGCCCGGCGCGACCTTCTGGAAATCCTGGACCGCCATCTTCGCGGCGACGACGGAGCCGGGTCCGGCAAGGTCGGACAATGGTCCCGCCTGGTCGTTGATGATGCCGATCCGGACAACGTCACCGGAGAAATCGGCGGCCAGGCTCCGTTCGGCTAATGCGACCGGACCCAGCGTCAGGATGATGCCGAAGACCGACCGGCAAAGTCGGATGTGCCATGACTGCAACGCCCCAACGTGATCCACCATCTTCCCCTCCGCTCTGCCACCGCGACGACTGTCGGCGATGATTGCCTCGAAACGCCGCGCTATCCCTCCTGATGAATGGCTCTCCTGACGAACTCCAGACGCCTCGCCTGCGCGGGCGCGACCAGCTCCTTCATCGCAGCAACGATCGCCGCCGGTGCGGTATCCGGCGAACCGGCCCGGAAAGGCGGTACCGGATTGTACTCCATGCGCAGCTGGATCATTTCCGCAGCCGCGCGGCCTCTCAACATCGAAACCAGCGTGAGCGCGAAGTCGATTCCGGCGGTGATGCCGCCGCCCGTCATGCGATTGCGATCGATGCAGACCCTCTCGCGCGACACCTCGGCTCCGAAGAGCGGCAATGCATCGGTCGCCGTCCAGTGCGTGGCCGCGCGATATCCCTTCAGGAGACCGGCCGCACCGAGAACGAGCGAACCCGTGCAGACCGAAGTCAGGTATTTTGCGTCCCGCGCCTGCGCTTTCAGAAACGCAAGCACCTCCTCGTCCAGCATCAGCTCGTCGGTGCCATAGCCGCCCGGGACGCAGATCACGTCGAGTTGCGGGCAATCGGCGAAGGTGATGGTCGGCGTCAGCGCAATCACGGAATCGCTCGGCACGGGCTCGATGCGTTTCCAGATCAGATGCACGGTCACGTCAGGCAGGCTGGAGAAGACCTGCGCGGGACCGGTGAGATCGAGCTGGGTCACGCGGGGAAAAACCAGAAGACCGATCTGCAACGGACCCGACATATTCAACCTCGACATCGCGCTTGACGATGGCAGCCTGCCATGTTGGCCTTGGGGGCGGAAACGGCGTAATTCCCTCATTTTTGGACGCGTTCATGATCGGCTTTCTGATCTTTCCCGAATTCCAGTTGCTGGATGCCGCCGGCCCGATATCGGTGTTCGAGATCGCAAGACGCCGCACGCCGCATGCGCCGCGTGTGATAACGGTTGCCACGAAGGCCGGCGCCGTGCGCAGTTCGTCGGGCACCGAGATGCTCGCGCGCAACTTGCGATCGGCAAGCTCGGTCACGACGCTCTTCGTGGCAGGTGGCGAAGGCGTCGAGGACGCGGCGCGCTGCAAGACGACGATTGCATTCATTCAGAGATTGGCGCGCCGTGGCGTGCGTCTGGCCAGTGTCTGCTCGGGGGCCTATTTGCTCGCCGAGGCGGGAGTCCTGGATGGTCGTTGCGCGACCACGCATTGGTCTTGCACCCGTGACTTCATCGGACGGTACCCGAAAGTCCGGCTCGAGCCGGACCAGATCTTCACCCGCGATGGCGGCGTGTGGACATCGGCCGGAATCACCGCAGGAATTGATCTGGCGCTCGCCATGATCGCCGAGGACCACGGTGAAGAGATTTCGCAAGCGACCGCCCGGCAGCTGGTGCTGTACCATCGCCGCGGCGGCGCACAATCGCAGTTCTCGACCTTGCTCGAACTGAAGACGCCGAACGGCCGCTTCGGCAACCTTCTTTCATGGGTGCGGGAGAATCTGGATGCGCCTCTCACGGTCGAGGCACTTGCCGAGCGCGCGGGCCTGAGTTCACGGCATTTCGTCCGCTCCTTCATCGCCGAAACCGGATCCACGCCAACGAAAGCCGTCGAGCGCTTGCGGGTCGAGGTGGCACGGGAGCGCGTGCAGTCCTCCGGAGAAGCGATCGAGCGCGTCGCTCAAGCCACCGGCTTTCGCGACCCCGAGCGGATGCGCAGAGCCTTCATCCGCGCATTCGGTCAGCCGCCGAAGTCCCTGCGGCGTTCCGCCCGAACTGCATGAGAGCTGCAGTTGACCGGCGCTAAGGCCCGCCCGCGACCGATCCTGCGATCACCATGACCAGCGCACCAAGGTCGATCTTGCCGTTGACGGTCAGCTCCTCCGAGCCCTTCGCGTCTCCCACGCCCTGGACTTTCAGCGCTTGCGGCCGGTCGGCGGCTTGGCGCTTCAATTCGTCGATGATGGCGCCCCTGAGCTTCTCTTCCAGCATCAGCGCCTCCTCAGGCCGCCATCGCGCGGCAGGACTGGGCGCATGAGCGGCACATCGCGACGCATTCGTCCATGCCGCCGATCCGCTCGCAATCCTCGGCGCATTCGCTGCAGATTTCGGCGCACTCAGCGCAGGTATGCCGGTGATGCGGCGTGTTGATCAGCATGAAATGCGCGGCCGTCCGGCACATCTCGGCGCAGGCCATCATCAGGCGGAAGTGCCCCGGCTCGACGTGCTTGCCGCCGGTCTCGAGGCAATGGTTCATCGCCGTGCCGAGGCATGTCCGGTAGCAGCTCATGCAGAGGTCGATGCAGCGGGTCATGTCTTCGGATTGAGCCATCGGTTGTCTCCAATTGCGCGCCCCATTTGGGTCGACCAAAGCGAAGCAACGCGCTTCGTTCCAGGTTCCGGTCGAATGACGGGACCGGCTATGCAAAGCGCTGCGGCAGGCTGCTGTGGATCGTGCAGGCGGCAACCGCCGCGTGGCCGAACGCGACCGAGATCTGGTGCAGGTCGGTGACGACGTCGCCGATGCCGTAGAGCCCATCGATCGACGTGCGCTGGTGGTCGTCGACCTTCAGATAGCCCTCCCCGGTATGCTTGGCGCCCAGCGACACCGCGAGCTGCGAGCGCACTTCCGCACCCATCGCGGGATAGACAGTGTCGAATTGCGCCGTGCGGCCGTCGGCGAAGGCGGCTTCCACGAGTTCGCCTCTCCGCCGCAAACGCAGATCGGGCGCGAACAGGACGTCCACATCCGCCTCGACCAATCGTGACGTCGCCGCCTGATCGTCATCATGATCCGTTGCGAGCAGCATGACGTCTTTCGAATAGCCGCGCAGGAACAGCGCCTTGCCCGCGGCGCGCGCGAGCGGGCCGATGACGCCGATGCGGCGGCCGGACGCCTCGAAGGCGTCGCAGACGGGGCAGTAGCGCAACAGCCCATCCGCAACGGCAGCGCGCCATTCGTCGAACGGCGGATGGGTATCGACGATGCCGCAGGCGAGAATGACGGCAGCGGCCGCATGCGCCCGGCCATTCCAGCTCGCCAGAAAACCCTGATCGTGTCGCTGCAGGGCAGTGACCTCGGCGTCCACGCGCGGGACGGCGAGCTCGTCCAGCTGGGCCGACATCCGTTCGATCAGTTCAGTACCGGACAGGCCGTGGACGAAGCCCGGGACATTGTGGCTGCGCGGGATCAGCGCCGCCCGGCTCGCGCCCGTGTCCACGACGCAGACGCTGCGGCGGAATCGCGCCAGATAGATCGCGGCCATCAGCCCGGACGGCCCGCCTCCGACGATCAGGCAATCGAGCGGCGGCGCGCCGGTCATTTCGGGTTCGGGTCCGCAAGTCCGGCGCCGGGCTCCTCGAGGCGCCCGCTCCGCGCGAGCCGGACCGCGTTGCCTAGCGCGCGCGCCGCATTCTGCACCTCCTGCTGGAACTCCCTGTCCTCATCGAGATCGCGATGTGAGGTGGCGTATGGCTCCATGTAGCCGACATAGCCGTCGAGCTCGGCGAAGCGCCCCGCCGAGATCAGCTGCATGTCGGTCAGCCAGTCGGACAAGGCCCGGCGCACGCCCTCGGCGCCGACCGCATCGCCGTGAACGACGACGCCGAAATGGCGACCGGCGAGATGGCGGGGATAGGGCCAGCCCTTCAGCTCCATCGCCTTGGCTTCGGTGGCGTTCTTGCCGTGGGTCGAGGTCGGATCGGGATTGCCGCCGTCGGCGCAGACCATGCGGTCCATCATCGCCTTGAGCCCGGCGGGCACGTGATACCAGTTCACCGGCGTCACGATCAGGATGCCGTGGGCGGCAACCCAGAGCGGATAGATCTCGTTCATCCAGTCGCCGGTCTGGCCCAGTGAATGGTTCGGATAGCAGCTGCACGGCCAGTGGCAGAGCGGCATGGCGGTGCCGACGCAGGCCTTGCAGGGATGAATGGTCTTGCCGAATTCCGAGGCGAGGCGCGACAGATCGAGGATGTCGACGGCAAATCCCATCTCGATGAAGACGGGCTCGGCCAGCTTGACCAGCCGCCAGGTTTTAGACATCTCGCCGGGACAGGTGTGCTCACTGCGGGCCGAGCCATTGATGATCAGGATGCGCGGCGTCTCGTCCGCATCGTCGTGACGCCGCTGCGCTTCCAGGATTTTTGCGCGCGCATCGAGCCAGTCGACGGCAAGATCATAGTCGGGGTCGGAGAAGCCTGTACCCGCCTTCCGCGTCAACGGCGCCTTGCGCGAATGGCTGTAGGCGTCCCAGGCCGCAGCGGTGATGACATCGAGCTCACGTTGCAACGGTGCAAAGGCGGGGTCGACGAACTGCTCCTTGTAGCGCCGCTCGAACTCCTCGCGCGACAGCTTGACGGGCGGCATTCCCTTGCGAACGTCGGCTTCCGTCATGCTGGCTCCTGGCGAAGTCGGTCATCGACCAACCCGGCGCGCAGCCCGCGGTTCCCACAGCTCTACTGCCGAGCAATCTCCCGCGGCAGATCGAATTGCGCGATCCGCCGGTCGAGCCGCCACAGCTCGATGCGGTGGACCAGCATGAGCGCGGCCGCTTCACGTTTGGCCTGCTCGTCATCGTCGCAGACCAGATTGATGCATCCGAACACGTGGCCATCTGGATCGATCTGGAATGCGCGGTAATGCTTGATGCTCCCCATTACGATTGTCCTCGTCTTGGGAAGACGGGCGCGCTCAGCCACTCTGTCAGGTTCGAGGTCACCTCGTTCTGCTTGGCGCGTCGCAGCAGCATCTCGCGTTCCCTGCCGGGTGGCAGGCTGCGCGCGCGCTCGCGGGCGCTTTCGGCGAAGGCGGCCAACCGCTCCTGGAGCGATTGGGTCTGTTTCCTGCGGTTACGTTTGGCGGTCATTCACGTTCGCACTTTCGCGGATAATTCGGTTGGAAGGAATTTGCAGCTTCCGCCGCAACTTGCGGTTCCGGCATTTCAATAAGTTAACGCTGAGCGATTTTGCGCGAGCGACAGGCGCACGACCAATAGATCCGCGCTGCGCCGGAACCGAATTGCCGATTCGCCTGTTCAAGAACGACTTGAAGGAGGATCATCATGGCAAAAGCAGCATGGAAGCGGCCGGGCTCGCCGATCGGCCGCAAGGGACCGCGCAAGGCAAATCCCGCGTACAAGCGCCGCGCCCGCGAGCCCTGGACGGCGGCGGACGTGAGCAAGCTGAAGCAGCTCGCCAAAGGCAACACGCCGACCGGCGTGATGAGCATCAAGCTTCAGCGGCCGGTCGCGGCCATCCGCAGCAAGGCGCAACGCGAAGGGATTTCGCTGAGGCCCGTCAACCGCTCGCCCTATAGCAGGCGAACCAAAGCGGCGAAGCGGCGTTGATCTACCGCACCGCCGGGTGACAACCGGACGCAACGGGGAACGATGGACGTGGTGCTCATTTTTCCGGTTTCTGCCCACGACACCAGCGCATCGGTACGCGCCGACATCTGACCCGTTCCCGGCGCGTGCAGCCTGACCAGCTGCACGCTCCAGCGGCGGTCGCTAATTCGGCGGCTGCAAGCCCGGCGACCGCAGCCATTCGCTCATCTGCGATCCCGTCTCGGCCTGCCGCGCCTTGCGCAGCATCTCCTCGCGCGCCGGGCCCGCCGGGAGCGATTTGGCCTCTTCGCGCAGCCGCTCCGCTTCGGCGGCCAGCCGCGCCTCCAAACTATCCACGTGCTTGATCCGACGCCGCATCATCGTCATGGACGTATCCCTGTCAGTCAGCGGAGCGCGCCATTGCGTTCACATGTTGATGATGCCAGCAAAATCGCGCTGGCGTGCCTCCAACGTTCCTAACGTGGAACGGTTTCTCGGCTCGTCGAAAAACTCCGGCACGGCGCTGCGCAAATTACTCAAAAGACGGCACTTGCTCAGAAACGCTCCGGCTCCGCCAACGCGAGCTAGTTGTCCTGATTGTCTCGGCGAGCCTTGATTTCCGTGCGACCCATGGCGCTCTCCATGATGGCCAGGCGCCGACCAGCCACGATCGGATCGTGATGCTCCATCAGCAGTCGACGCTCCTCCCGCAAAGCGCGGCTGGCATCGATCGCACAAGTTGCTCGGGAAATAAGCGCCTCGCGCATCCAACAACTCTAAGCCAATTCCGCGAGCCGCTCATTTACGTAGGTTACTCAAATTGAGCAAATTGGCAAAAAGTGCACATAGCACCGAGATTCTCGCTCGAACGTGCGCTGGTCAGAGCAGACGCGCGAATGCGAGCCAGGCGCTCATCGCCATGCACAGGATAACCGCGGCGTAAGGTAACGCGACGCGCAAGACGGCGAGCTCCCCCGGTTCAGCTCATCATTCAGATAGTCGCCACCAACATCACGACAAAACCCGTGACCGCGGTCGTGACAAAGGCCCGCTCGATGCGATCCATCGCCATCGAGGCCCCTTTTCGGCTTTCAGCCCGTACAATTTGACGGTTTCGGGGCCGCTGCGCATTGAGCTATGTGAATCGGCGGTCTCGTTTGCCGTCCGCAAGACGGTCGGCGCCGCTCCGCGAGATTTGCGCCGGCCTCGTCCTACGACCGCGCGGTGCCCGGCTCAGCCATCTTGCGATGCTGCTTGGCCAGCACCTCGTTCGGCGTGACGTTGGCGACCGTCGTCTGAACCTTGTTCTTCAGCCCGGTGACGATATCGGCCTCACCGCGCAGCATGGCATCGAAGCCGGCCTTGGCGACATCGTAGGCGCCGTCCTTCTTGTCGGTGCCGACCTTGGTGTCCATCATGTCGGCACGGCGGAAGAACTCGGTCTCGGTCGCACCCGGCATCAGGCAGGTGACGGTGACACCGCTGTCGCGCAGCTCCTCGCGCAGCGCGAACGAGAATGAATCCAGGAACGCCTTGCTGGCGTTGTAGGCGGCCTGGAAACTGCCTGGCATGAACCCGGCGATCGAGCCGGTGATCAGGATGCGGCCGGCATTGCGGCGGAGCATCTCATTGCCGACGCGGTGGATCAGATAGAGCGTGCCGGTGATGTTGGTGTCGATCAGGTGCTTCACCCTGGCAAAGTCCTGGTCGAGGAAGGCCTTGCCGAGGCCGATTCCGGCATTGGCCAGCAGCGCATCAATCGGCCGGTCGGCGACGGCGTCACAGAGCTTGTCGACGCCCTCGGTGGTGGCGAGGTCGGCCTCGACCGGCTCCACGCTGCCGCTGAGCCGGCGCAGATCGACGGCAGCCCTTTCGATCTGAGGCTCGTCCGCTGCGATGACGAGGTTGAAACCTGCCTGGGCGCAGCACCTGGCGAGTTCCAGGCCGATACCGGTTGAGGCGCCTGTGACGACGGCGAGTTGATTGGCGGACATGCGCACATCCTTGAAATCGAGGTCTTGGAATTGAGGTGTTGACGCTCAATCGCCGCCCTGCTCCCTCGTTCCTATTTGCGCAGTGCGAAGAATTTGCGCGCGGCGATAGCAACCATCGTTCGTGCCTGGACTTAGATGGCACGTGGCTCAACCGGGAGGACGGACGATGAAGGCGCTGGTCTGGCACGGCAAGGAGGACATCCGCTGCGACACCGTCACCGACCCGGAGATCCAGGATCCGCGTGATGCCATCATCAAGGTGACGAGCTGCGCCATCTGCGGCTCCGACCTGCACCTCTTTCACAATTTCATCCCGGGCATGCTGCCCGGCGACATCATGGGCCACGAGACCATGGGCGAAGTGGTCGAGGTCGGCTCGGGCGTCGACGGAAAGCTCAAGAAGGGTGACCGTATCGTCGTCCCGTTCACGATCATTTGCGGCGAATGCGACCAGTGCAAGCGCGGCAATTTCTCGGTGTGCGAGACCACGAACCGCAAGCGTCATCTGGCCGACAAGGTGTTCGGACACACGACGGCCGGCCTGTTCGGCTATACGCACCTGACCGGCGGCTATCCCGGCGGCCAGGCCGAATATCTCCGCGTGCCTTTTGCCGACGCCACCCACATCAAGGTTCCGGCAGGCATCCCGGATGAGCAATTGCTGTTCCTCAGCGACATCTTCCCGACCGGCTGGCAGGCCGCCGTGCAATGCGACATCGAGCCGACCGACACGGTCGCGATCTGGGGCTGTGGCCCGGTCGGGCAGATGGCGATCCGCAGCGCCATCCTGCTCGGCGCCAACCAGGTGATCGCGATCGACTGCCTGCCCGAGCGGCTCAGCATGGCCGAGGCCGGCGGCGCCACCACCATCAATTTCGAGACCGAGAGCGTTCTGGAGCGGCTCAAGGAGCTGACCGACGGCAAGGGCCCGGAGAAGTGCATCGATTGCGTGGGAATGGAGTCGCATGTCATGGCGTCCCTGCCCGACACGCTGCTCGACCGCGCCAAACAGATGGTGATGGCGGAGAGCGACCGGCCTCACGTGCTGCGCGAGATGATCTATGTCTGCCGTCCCGGCGGCATCATCTCCGTGCCTGGCGTGTACAGCGGCCTGTCCGACATGCTGCCCATGGGCGCCTTCATGAACAAGGGCCTGACGATGCGGACCGGCCAGACCCACGTCAACCGCTGGACCGACGACCTGCTCCGCCGCATCGAAGAAGGTGAAATCGATCCCTCCTTCGTGATCACGCACACCGTCCCGCTCGAACAGGGACCGGAGATGTACCAGGTGTTTCGGGACAAGCGGGATTCCTGCGTCAAGGTCGTGCTGAAGCCCTGAAGGAGCTAGTCATGTTTCATTTCTCCAACATCATGCGCACCAAGGGCGACCCCGAGATCGTCGAGGGTGGACCGAGCCTGAAGCAGCCGGCGGACCAGCTCGCGCGCGCACTCGGCTGGTTCAGCATCGGCCTCGGCATGGTCGAGCTCTTCGCGCCAAGGCGCGTCACGCACACGCTTGGCATGGAAGGCCGCGAGACGCTGGTGCGCGCCTTCGGCGTACGCGAGATCATGGCCGGGATCATGTCGCTTTCGGTCGAGAAGAACGCCGGCCTGTGGGCCCGTGTCGGCGGCGATGGCCTTGATGCCGCCGCGCTGCTGTCGGGGCTGACGTCGGACAATCCCAAGAAGGGCAATATCGCGCTCGCACTGCTGATGGTCGGCGGCATCGCCATGCTCGACTACCGCGCCGCGCAGGACACCAAGCCCCGCCGCCCGCCGCGCGATGCACGGCGCAAGCTCTATCCGAGCCGCAGCGGCTTTCCGAAGGGCATCGAGAGCGTCCGAACTGCGGCAAGGCAGATCGCGGCGCATGCCGGGCAGAACGAGGTGAAGCAAGGTGATGAGCGCCGGGTCCCGTGACGAAGCGGCGTGGTGGGAACCCGCCGCTATCTACGAGATGGTTACGACCGCTGCGGTCGCAGGACGATGTCCTTGCCTACAAGGCGGACGGAGGCAAGCAACGCAATAACCATCTCAAAGGGCACCGGGCGCGCATTGCGCGCCTGCGCGATTGCGGATCGTATCCCGCTTCACTTCCTACTCCCGCCAG
Source organism: Bradyrhizobium sp. R2.2-H (assembly GCF_004346455.1). NCBI lineage: Bacteria > Pseudomonadati > Pseudomonadota > Alphaproteobacteria > Hyphomicrobiales > Nitrobacteraceae > Bradyrhizobium > Bradyrhizobium sp. R2.2-H. The sequence continues at coordinate 302,067 of NZ_SMBR01000002.1, read as the reverse complement.
AATTCGGCCAGCTCTTCCGCTGTCAGCAGGTCGACCTGGCCGTGAAAGCGGGTGCGATACATCGTCATGAGCGCATCGTGCCCGACATCAGACGAGCTGCACAGCGCGTCCTCGACAATGACGACCCTGAAGCCGAGATCGACGGCGCTCAGGACCGTCGAAAGCACGCAGACGTCCGTCTCCGCGCCTGATATCACGACGGTACCGATCTTCTTTTCGACCAGCAGGCTCGCGAGACCGGGATTGCTGAAGGCCGAATAGGCCGGTTTGTCGATGACGGCAGCCGGCGGAACGAAGCGGTTCAAGGACGGCACAAGCTCGAGGGCGGACTGCGGCAGATGCCTGCGGGTCGCCTGGTGCCAGCGGCGAAAATAGCTCTGCCACTGCCCCGGACGATCCTCCGGATCCTGCGGGGCGATGAAGCGCGTGAAGATCGTTCTCGCCGGATTGCGCGAGACGATCGAAACGATCGTCGGCAGGACACGCTCCATCCAGGGCGTCGCCCAAAGGCCGCCGGGAGCGAAGATGTTCTGCATGTCGATGCACAAGTGAACGGCGTCTCTGATGTCGGCGACATCCGACGTGCTGTCCCTCATATCCTCCACCCCTGACCATGTTGACCTTATCCAGCCATCCACGATGCTGAAATCGGCGTCTCTCCGCCGTCGATGATTTCGGCCAGAGCATCATAATTCTCGACCTTTGCCTTCTGCCGCACGACTTTTCCTTGACTGCAGGCCCGCACCAAAACCCGAGATGCCATCGCAAGTTCCTAAGTGCCCGGATCCTTGCGCCGGCTCGCGCGTCATGACTGGACGCAGGACGAGCATCCATGCACGGCTCTCCACGGTCAAGATGCCAAGACCAACCTCGAGCGACGCGCGTGATGTGCGCATTGTGGCAGAGGAACGCCGCTCGGAAAACGCGGACTCGAGTTGGCCAAGTCGCGGGTCCTCGAGTTCACCGGCGAGGCCATCAAGAAATAGCGATCATGCTCCCCCCGGCGGTCGGCTTGTTCCCGACCTTCGTGATCTCGAACGAGTGGCGATGCAGGGGCGCGGGATGCTCGTCGCCGCTGCTGCTGTTGTTCAGCACCAGACGGTACCGCTTGCCCCTGACGGTGAAGAGCGGATCCGTGTCCGGCGAGGAAGGTTCTCGGATCGCCTGACCCAAAGCCCTCGACGGTCAGAGCAGCTGGAACTCCGAGCCATGCAGCTGCGCTGGTGATACCCCCTTCAGCACAATAGCATCGTGAGTGGCGGGCGATGTAATGATCGTGTCCGGGCCGGCGTCGGTTGCTGCAGCCAAGATCTCGGCAACACTGCCGAACAAGTTACGACTGATCGCTATCGTGTCATTATCGACATCGAAATCGCCGATTGTTGCGGTGCCAAAATTCTCATTGAACACGAAATTGTCGCTTCCTCCTGCGCCGAAGATCGTGACGCCGTTGCCGACGTTCTGAAATGTCTCGTCTGCACTGGTACCATTGACAACGCTTAGGTGCGACATGTCTTGTGACGCATAGGTACCGACTATCGTAATCGTCAGCGCCTGACTTCCCACATTGCCGTGCCCGTCATTGACCTGCGCCGTATATCTAATGGTCAATTCATCGCCGGCTTTGAGAAAATCGAGATCGGCATCAGTCGGACTGTAGGTCCAATTCAACGTCTGCGTCGCACCATTTGACTTGACGATGTCGAACGCGATGTAGCTGGCATCGACCAGTGTTGCGACATTGGCGCCAAAGGGCAGCGTCGTTGAGCCGTTCGAGCCGCTGAATTCGACGCTGGCGTTTCCGATCACTGACGCCGTGAGCGTGTCGCCGATATCGACGTCGTTCACGGTCAGCGTTCCCGACACCGGTCCCGCGAGGCCGGTGTGGCGATCGAGGACAACTCCCGCAGAGATGTTTTCGAGCTCAAATGCGTTGAAGTTGCCCGTTTCTAGAACCACCCGGTCGAAGGGGTTGATTCCGACAAATTCCAAATAGCCATTCGAAGCGAACACACCCTGATGTGCGCTCAAGAGCGCCGCAACTTCGGCGCCGGTGTAGGATACAACAAGATTCACGCCGTTGTAGAAACTGAGCTTGTTCATTGGGTCAATCGTACCCCAATACAGGCCAAACGTGTTTCGCTCCGAGCCAAAGGTGATTGTCTCGGTGCTGCCCGCGCTGAGGCTCAAATAGTCGGTAGTATCCGCGCCGCCTGGCAACGGTCCGAGGAACAGAGCGACCGCGACGCCGGGGATCGATCCATTGATGACGCCGACATTTCCCGATCCCGAAAATGTGGCATCCAGCGAAGCACTGTAAAAGTTGCCGTGGAACGCGTCGGATCCGCTTGGCAGGTCATCGAACGACTCTGTCGCCAGGCCCAGCGAGTTTGTGTTTACCCCCTCGGTCAGCGCGATCGGATTGACCACGACGGCCTGCACCGGTGGATCGGTCTCGCCGAGAATTGTCGGTGGATCGTTGATGCCCGCTACGACCAGCGTCACGGTCGCCGAAGCAGTCGCACCATGAGTGTCAGCTATCGTATAAGCGAAAGAATCGGTGACGGTCTGCCCGGCCCCGAGGGCGCGAAAGGCAGCGGCGCTCGTCGATTCGTAGATGATGTCAGTGCCGGAGAGCGACACCGCAGCACCGCTCGCACTGAGTCCGCTGACGGAAAGGACCGCCAGACGATCGCCGGTATCGGGGTCGGTGTCATTCGCAAGCAGAGTGCTTGCGGCGATCGTCAGCGAGCTGCCCTGGCTCACATTCGCCGCGCTCGGAGGAAGCAACGGCAGCACATCGGCGTATGCAATCGGTCCGTCATTGGCGCCGCGGATGACGATTGTCACCGCCTTTGGTGTGCCGTCGATTGTCGCCACCGTGAAGCTGTCGGTAAGGGTGCCACCGACATCGAGCGCCCTTACCGCACCCCTGCTACCGGTTAGCATGTAAGTCCACACGCCATCGCCCGTCATCGTGAAGACACCGTACCCACCATCGCTCGCCTGAGGCGCATTGACTGGCTTAAAGGTGTTGGGCGGGTTATCGACGTCCGTATCGGTAAGCGTGCCTGTTGCCGTCGCCGTGCCGGCGGCAGCATTGGCGGCGTCACCTGCCGCGTCCACCACGCCCGTCGCGTCGCCGGCGATGATCGCTGCGTCATTGACGCCGTTGATGGTGACCGTAAGGGTCTGAGTGGCCCTGGATGCACCGTCCGAGACCGTGACAACGAAACCTTCGGTTGTCCTCGCAGTCAGCGCATTGACCGCCTGATTATCCGGAGCGAACGCATAGGCGCCGGTCGAGCTGTTGACGTAAAGCGTGCCATATTGACCGGCTTTGGAAATATCATAGGTCACACCGCCCAGTTTCGCGGCTCCAGTGACTCCGCCGCTTATGCTGTAGCTCAGCGGAGCGCCGGTATCAAAGTTGATCGCCTTCAGAGCACCGGCAGTCGAGGGGAAATGGTCAAGGGCAGACGTGTCGGTAACAATCGGCAAAGCCGTGGCGGTCAACGACCGCACGGGGGGATCGACGATAGCGGGAACGACAAAGAGCGTTTGTATCGCCGGCGGAAGCTGCGGAAGCGGGGCATCAGGCCTGATAAAATCGATGCGTTGAGGCGTCAGGGGGTTAACGGACGGGGGTGTGCTTGATCCCTTTGCTCCTGTCTCCTTCGAAAAATTGGCGAGCACGTCCTGTTGTGCGGCGCGGAGCTCCTCCATCTGAGCGGCAGTATTGTTGACCTTGTTTACGGCGAACGAGGATCCTTTTTCGTGCAGAACAATAGTCTGTCCGGGATCGTCAACCAGAATATGTCGCGGGATCGCCTCTTTGGTTACGAGTTCGAACTCGCCATGCGCGAGGTCCTTGTAGGTAATGATACCATCATCCAGGAATGTGGCTTCGGGATCGGCCGCACGAGCTTGCTTTGACTCGGCCAAGATCAGGGCTGTGAACCACAGCAGGCCAGTTACCTCGAATGGGGCTCGGCTTCCCCCAAACGTTCCAACGAACGCGAGCCCTCTTGTTATCCAACTCGCGAGCAAGGCGCGCGCCCGTCCAGCTCTTTCGAGCCATCCCGAATGGCACGCACGATCAAGAAAAGTCGTAGTCCGGGGATTTGTCGACAAATTGACAACGCGGGACCGCAATTGCTTCACCTGCGTTCTCCAACTCAACATGGTGGCAAATTGACATTGCCTCAGCCTGGGCTGTCAAAATCCGCGCGCCGCTCGTGATTGCCGGATCCTTGTTAAATCGCTTGCGCCTTTGAAAAGACGCCCTGCGCCGCAACCGACATCTGCCCGTCGAAAAATGACCTCGCGCACATAAAAAACATCTGGTGCCATGTGACCTGCACACAGCTCAGCGCCTTCTCAGAAATTTGTTCAATTAATGTACTCGACCGAGATGCAGCCGTCTATGTGCGGCGCAACACCGGCACGGGCATCGGAAACCTAGGTCGCTCAGTCTAGCCTGTGTGGCCTAGTCGGACCGCGATATTCGGAATCGAACGGCGCGTTGCTTGTGTTATCATCGGCAATCTTCTCAGAAGGGGGAGATCATGTTCGTTCGCACGATTACCGCGCTGGCGACCTATTTCATTTTGACTCTGCTTGGCTCGTTCGCCGGACCAGCTGAAGCCCAAGTCAATGCAGCGCCGCCCGCGATCCAGGATGCAGCGAAGCTCATCGGAAAGGTCGTCAGCGCCACCGGCGCGGTGACCATCGAACATGCGAACGCAGTCGTCATCGAGGCCAAAGCGTCTGGCTCGACGAAGGTTGGAGACCCCGTCTATGTAGGCGATGTCATCCGGACCGGGGTTGACGGCCGGATCGGCATCAATTTTGCGGATGGCACAACTTTCAATCTATCGACCAACGCCCGGATGGTCCTGGACGAGTTCGTGTATGACCCTGGAGGAAACTCGAATTCGACCTTGTTTAGTCTAACCAGGGGGACGTTTACCTTCGTCGCCGGAAAGGTTGCCAAAACAGGCGATATGAAGGTCGACACTCCTGTCGCGACCATGGGAATTCGAGGGACCACACCGCACGTCGCAATCTCGGATGATGGCTCAGTCAAATTCTCCACGCTTATCGAGGAGGGCAGGAAGAAAACGGAGGCACCCGCGACGCGAGAACCCCGCCAGAACGCTACCCGCAAGTTCGATCTCAACATCTGTCGAGGCTGCTAGGATCATTGCCATACGCGCAACCGTCGTTCAGCAAATGCCCACAAGGTTCGGCGCACGCCCGCCACGCTGCGGCCGCGCAAACCCGCCGATCGAGAGGCATAGTCGTCATATGCGCCCTGGCCTTGCTACTCCTGCCGTCGTTGGCTGCCGCGCAGAACCCGACGGCCAACAGCCTCCGGGATCTTGAACTCTGCAATGGCTCGGAGCGCAGCTCGCTCGACTCACGAATTTCCGCTTGCTCGACGCTGATCGACTCGCACCAGAGCACGGCAGCAGGCCTGGCGATTTCCTACAATAATCGTGGGAATGCCTACGTTGCGAAGGGCGACTACGACCGCGCAATCCAAGACTTCAATGAATCGATCAAGCTGGCACCTGAATTCGCCAAGCCCTACAATAACCGGGGTGTGGCCTCCCTGCTGAAAGGCGAATACGACCTCGCGATTCAGACGCTCGACCATGCCATCAGGCTGGACCCCGGCTACGCCAAAGCCTTCGCCAATCGTGCGCAAGCGCACCTGAAGAAGAATGAGTACGATGCCGCGTCGTCCGACCACGACGAGGCCATCCGTCTCACATCGGATCTTGACGAGGTATGGAGCGGCCGCTGCTGGACCAGAGCCGTGCTTGGCGCCCTGCAGGCAGCGCTGGAGGATTGCAACAGATCGCTTCGATCCCAGCTGAACAAGGCGGCCACGTACGACTCGCGCGGGATGGTCCATCTAAAGATGGGCGCGCTCGACGCGGCCGTCGCAGACTACAGCTCGGCGCTGACATTTGACCCAAAGCTTGCAAGTTCCCTCTACGGAAGGGGCTTGGCCAGACTGAAGAAGGGCGACGCGATCGGCGGCGACGCGGACATTGCAGCCGCAAAAGCCATTCGCCCCACGATCGTCGAGGACTTCTCGCGGTACGGCGTGCGATAGGCGCTAGTGTCTCGATAGTGCGACCTCATTGCCCGCGATCAGCGCCGTCGCTGTGGCCAGCCACGCCTCATGCGAGGCGTTCCTCGCACGCTATTCGGCAGCAACGCTCAGCAATTGCGCGGACGGCCTTCCGTCCATATCAACGGCCGGATGAACCTCGACGCCGTGATGATGCGGGGTGTCAATGCCGCCGTGGTCGGCGTGCTCGACGCAGCGCTGTACGATCCGGTATGGACGACGACCGTGCATTCGCCGCGAGACTTCGGCATCGCACTTGTCGGCTTCGTTCTCCTGGTCGCCTGGCGCGCCCCTCCGCTCATCGTCGTCGCCTTCAGCGCCGCTGCGGGCATAGCGATGACGCTTGTCTGAGTTCACGCTACGAGTCTGGTCTTATCGTCTTGTTTCGCCAACATCGACGCCGGCGCGTTTCGCGAAGAACCACGGAACGCTGCTGCGTTCCGTGGTTCTGTTCAGTCGGCGATGGATCAGACGAAGCGGAAATCGTCCGCCGCGAGCGAGGCCATCTGCAGATTGGCCAGCGTCACGGTGTTGTCGGCATCGAGCGTCACGACGACGTTGTTGCCGACCTGCGTGGTGTGCGACATCACTTCGGCGAAGTCGGCGAACAGGCTGCTCGAGAATTGCAGCACGTCGGCCGAGGCACCGGTGGTGGCGAAGTCGGTGACGGTGTCCTTGCCGAAGCCGGCGGCGAACATGAACACGTCGGCTCCCGAGCCGCCGGACAAGATGTCGTTGCCGGCATCGCCCGCGAGGATGTCGGCACCCGACCCGCCCTTGATGGTGTCGTTGCCGGCACCACCATTCAGCAGGTCGTTTTCGGAGCCGCCATCGATGCTGTCGTCGCCGTCGCCGCCGGAGACAAGGTCGACACCCGAACCGCCCTTCAACGTGTCCTTGCCAGCGCCACCCTCGACCACATCGTTGCCGGAGCCACCGTCGACGCCGTCGTCGCCGTCGCCGCCGCGCAGCGTGTCATTGCCGGCACCACCGGCGATGACGTCGTTGCCGGCTCCGCCATCGAACATATCGGCGCCGTTGCCGCCTGTGAGATGGTCTGCACCGGCGCCGAGCACGAAGCCCTCGATGCCGCTGAAGTGGTCGGTGCCGATGCCTGCGCCGGTCGCGGTGCCGGACGCCAGGTTGATCGTGACCGCACCGGTGGCGTCGGACAGATCCAACACGTCCTGACCGCAGCCGCCGTCGATGGTGTCGTCACCAGCACCGCCTCGGAGCACGTCGTCGCCGAAGCCGCCGAGCAGCACGTCGTCACCGGCGCCGCCGATCAGCAGGTCGTCACCGAGGCCGCCGTTCAGGGTGTTGGCTCCGGCCGAGCCGATCAGCGTGTCGCCGAACGCCGTGCCTACCGCGTTCTCGATGCCGGCGAGATGGTCGGCGCCCCGGAGATAGCCCGGATAGTAGGCCAGCCCGGAGTCGAGGTCGATTGTCAGCTCGAACAGGATGTGACTGTAGTCGATGGTGTCGACGCCGTCGCCGCCGTCGTAACGATCCAGACCATGGCCGCCGATGAAGGTGTCGTCGCCGGCGCCGCCGAACACCAGATCGTTGCCGAGGCCGCCGACGATCGTATCGCTGCCGCCGGTTCCGATGCGCAGCTTCCAGGTGCCGTCGGCGAAGCCGAGTTCCTCGATGTTGCCGAGCGTGTCGGTGCCGTCGCCGCCGACCTGATCAGCGATGTTGATCGAGCCGTCGGCATTGAGCGTCATCGCGTATCCGGCAATCGCGCCGGAGAAGGCCGCGATGTCGGCCCCCGCGCCGCCGTCGATGGTGTCGTCGCCGGCACCACCAATGATCAGATCGTCGCCGTCGTTGCCGTAGATCTCGTCGTTGCCTGCATCGCCGTAGACGGTGTCGTTGCCCTGGTTGGCGTAGATCCGATCGTTGCCTTCGCCGCCGTGGATGGTGTCGTTACCGAACGAGGTGTAGATCTCGTCGTTCCCGGCACCGCCGTCGATCTCCATGTTGGTCGAGATCCAGTCGTTCGAGATCAAGATATCGTTGCCGTCGCCGAGCAGGATCTGGCCCTGGATATCGGACCCGATCCAGATGTTGACGAAGTCGTCGCCGGCGCCGAGATCGACCTTGCCGACGATCTTGCCGGTGTTGCCGAGCCTGTCGTTGCCGTCGCCGAAGCTGACGTCGCCGGTGATGACGCCGGAGCTCTGGTTGATCAGCTCGTCGGCACCGGCGCCGAGCAGGACGTCGCCGGTGATGATGGCGCGGTTGACGATCAGATCGTCACCCTCGCCCATGTTCACCGCTGATCCGCCGGTGGCGGTGATCGAGCCGTCATTGCTCAGCGTGTCGCTGCCGCCGCCCATCGAGACGCCGCCGACGATCTGACCGGTGGCGCTGTTGGTGAGGCTGTCGGCATAGGTGCCGACCAGGTTGATCGCCTCGTTGCCGCGCAGGTCGAACCGCGCCGCATCCTCGGGGGTGACCCCTTCCGGACCGTGGCCGTCGCCCTTGATCAGGCCGTGGTTGACGATGGTCGTCACCCCCAGCGCGTTGGCGTTGCTGGAGTTGTCGACCTGGATCGCACGGCCGTAGCCGTAGATCTCGCCGCCGGCATTGTTGACGATGCTGCCGCCGCCGATCGCGATCGCTTCGGAGACGTTCGGCTCGCCGTCGTGATAGCCCTCGGCGCCGAGGCCCGAGATCTTGCCGTAGTTCACGATCTGCACCAGACCGTCGACATCGATGGCGTCGCCGTCGCTGTCGGACAATTCGGCGGAGCGGCCCTCCATCACGCCGTGGTTGGTGATGAACGCCTTCTGCGCTTCGGTTCCGTCGGTGTCGAGATTCACCGCCGAGCCGTTGCGGCCGATCATCGTGCCGCTGTTGATGACGGTGACGGCATTGTCACCGGTGACGGCATGCCGCGAAGCTTCCATCCAGCCGCCGGCATAGTTGTTGACCTTGCCGCCGGTGTCGCTCTGGAAGTCGACCAGATCGCCTCCGCCCACGAAGGTCGGATCCGTCGTGATCGTCCCCCAGTTGTTGACGACGCCGTCGGTGCCCGGGCGGATCACGTCGGTATCGCTGCCATGCTGGCGGATGACGCCCCCGGCAAGGTTGTTGATCACCGCCGACGCGCCGTTGTTGTCGAAGGTGCGGAAGTCGAGGACGCGGCCATTCGCTTCGATCACGCCGGCGTTGTTGACGGTGATGGTCGCGTCGGCGTGACCGGCCCGTTCCGGGGTCAGCGCGCCGCGGACGACGCCACCGGCCTGGTTGTTGAGGGTCACCGAGCCGGTCGCCCCCGCCGTGGTGGTGAGCGCACGGGTCGAACCTGAGATCTCGCCGGCATTGTCGATGACCGCGTTGCCACCGCCCTGCCAGACGATCGCGTTGCCGGACACCGAGAGCGCGCCGCCGGCCTCGATGGCGACGTGGTCGTTGTTGTCCACAACGAGGCTCGAAGCCAGCGTCGCGCCGCCCTGGATCGTCACGCCGTCGTACGATGCCGATCCGGCCACCGACCAGGCGCCTGCGGCCACCAGCAGGTTCTCGACATTGAGCGTGGCGATCAGTTCCGCCGTGCCGCCGCCGATCAGCTTGACGGTGTCGTTGCCGGCGCCGCCGTCGATCAAGCTCGGCGCGGGATCGTCGGTGGAGACGATGATGAGATCGTCGCCCTCGCCGGCTTCAGCAGTGTCGCCGGCGCCAGCCACCAGCTCGTCGTTGCCGTCGCCGCCTTGCAGGGTGTCGTAACCTTCGCCGCCGACCAGGACGTCGTCGCCTTCGCCGCCGGTCAGGGTGTCGTCACCGTCGCCGCCCGCCAGTTGGTCGTCGCCAGCGTCACCGTCGAGCGTGTCATCGCCTGCACCGCCAAGCAGCGTGTCGTCGCCGTCGCCGCCGGACAGGGCATCATCGCCTTCGCCGCCATCGAGCTGGTCGTCGCCGCCGAGCCCGGCGAGGACGTCGTCGCCCCCGAGGCCCTTGAGGACGTCGTCACCGAGCGCGCCGGTGAGTTCGTTGTCACCGTCGTCGCCGACCAGCACCAGCGCCTCGGTTTCGAGCACCGTGTCTTGACGATAGTCGAGGTTCTGGATGCGCTCGTCGTGCGCCCGGTCGGTGTCGGCGACGTCGTAGGGCGTGTCGGAGTAGTTCGCCGCCATGTATTCGGCGAAGGCATCCTGCTCGGTGCCTTCGGCCGCGAAGTTCGCCCCCTGCCCCGCATCCGGAACCAGGTCTGGCGACAGATTGACGACGTTGGCAAAGGCGGGATTGGCCGCGACGAAGCTCGCGAACGGATAGCCGTCGCCGCCGGTGAGCAGGAAGCTCAAGGTCACGACCCGGATCGCCATCTCCGGATCGACCACCAGCTCGCCGTTCGCGACCAGCGCCAGCACCGGATTGCCGTTGTCGTCGATCAACGCCGCCGACTGCACGCGGTTGCCGGCCGGCAAATCCATGTCGAACGAGAACGCGATGCCGCCGACCTGGGCGAACTGGCCGGGCGTCGCGGTCGCCGTGGTCGCCGCCACCGCGTGCTCGAGCACCTCAAGCAGCTGATCCGCAGTCACCGTGACCATCGACAGCGCGTTGTTGAAGCGCAGCGAGTTGGCGATATCGAGCTGCGACACCTCGCCGGCTTCCTTGCCGACGCTGGTGTTCGCCAGCGGCGGGCTCTCCACCGCTTCGCCGCCGACCGCATAGACGTAGCCGATCGAGTCGCGGATGCCGCCGCCGTTCTTGATTGAAACGAGCACGGTCGGGTCGACCTTCTGGGCGTACCAAAGGTTCGCATCGGCGGAGAGGTCGCCGAGGTTGGTCTCCTCGGTGCGCGCCTCGCTGCGGCGGCCCTCGAGATAGACGTCCGTCTTGCCGAAGGTGTTGCCGTCCTGCACGTCGATGATCCCGCCCACCGCCTGGGCGACGTCGTTGACCAGATCGCCGCGGCCGCCGTCGGCAAACGGATCGGCGTCGTCGGCGTCCACGTCGCCGTCATCGTCGACATCGACCGTGGTGTTGCCGTCGTACAGCGAGGCGACCACCTCTTCCGTGCTGGCGTAGGCACCGTTGACTGCCGTGTTGGCGGTGTAGATCACGTTGCCTTCGGCATCGAAATCGACCACCAGTCGTCCGACATAGGAGTACTCGCCGGAGGTATTGACAATCAGCGTGGTTTTGCCGTCGGCGTTCGCGGTGACGATCGGATAGGTGTCGGCAGCGGTGTCGCCGGCACGGAGCGCGTCGGTCTCGTCCGCCAGCAGCGTGTGCGAGCCGCCGGCGACGATGACGTCGACGCCGTGCAGCAGCGGCGCCAGCGCCTTTTCGAGCGCGAGCTGCTGCAGATGGCTGACCAGGATGATCTTGTTGATGCCCTGGGCCAGCAGACCGTCGATCGTCGGCTGCAGGATTGCCGCCAGCGCCGCCATGTCATCGACATTGTCGCCGATCACTTCGACGCCGCCGGTCGAGGAGATGCTCTGCACGATCTGCGTGGTCGCGCCGACCACGCCGATCTTTTCGCCGTTCTCTTCGATGATCGTGGCCGGCGCGATCTTCTTGCCGATACCGGCCTCCGGCGGGAAGCCGGTGTAGGCGTCGGCATCCTGGATCGTGCCGGTGTAGACCGAGGCGAGATTGGCATCGGCCGAGAAGTCCAGATTGGCTGCAAGGTACGGGAACTGCGCGCCGGGATAGCCGGCGGTCTGCTTGATGATGTCGGCGAACGCCTTGGTACCGGCGTCGAATTCGTGATTGCCGATCGCCGAGGCCTGCACACCGATCATGTTCAGCATCGCCATGTCGGCGGTGCCGAAGCCGGGCGAGATGTTCAGCGTCCCGGCAGCCAGGCCGTAATAGGTCTCCAGCGCGGTTTCGTAGACCTCCTTCAGCGAGCCGTCGCTGCCGGCGCTGAAGAACGGGCTGGGAATGAAATTGTCGCCCGACGACAGCGTGATCGAGTTGTCATAGGTCTCCTCGAGATAATCGACGATCGCCGCGAAGTTGCCAGCGCGATCGACCGCGTTCAGGCCCGCCTCGAAGTCCGATGCATGCAGGATTTGCAGCGTGTAAGCCGGGGCCGGCTCCTGTTCCCCGAGATTGAGGCCCACGACCACCGGATCGTGGTCGGACACCCGGATCGCGGAGTCGCCGTCGAAGATCGAGGTGTCGCGGCCGTAGTCGGTGTTGTAGTCGAGCGCGTCGGCCTCGTCGGCGTTGATGTGCCAGGTGGTCACACCGGACACCTGCCCGCCGAGGCTGGCATTGGCGAAGGCATAGTCGAGCGTGCCGGTCTGGCCGTCGAACACATAGGAATAAGCGTCGTCCTCGCGGTCGTGCAGATTCTCATAGCCTGCGCCCTCGACGAGCGCGGTCGACTGCTCCTTGGCGTAGCCGTTGAAGTCGCCGAGCAGCATCACGTCCGGATCGCCCGAGCCGGTCGGATCGCTCGCCGCCCACGCGGTCAGCGCGGTGGCGGCCAGCTCGCGCTGGTTCTGCCAGTTGCCCTGACCGTCACCCTGATCGGAATCGGCGCCGGAGCCGGTACCGCTCTTTGACTTGAGATGGTTGGCGATCGCCGTGAAGGTTTCGCCGGTCGCCAGCTCCTCGAAGGTCACCGCGATCGCGTTGCGGCTGGTGTTCTCGCCGTCGAACACCGCGCCGACCGTGCTCTGCCCGAGCAGGCCGCCGAGGCCGAGCCCGGGCAGGTCGGCGTCGTTGAGGGTCTCGATGGTCGTACCGTCGGCGATCTTCACCGCCGTGGTGTCGTAGATGAAGCCGACCGCGATGGCGTCGCCGCCAACGAACTGCTGGCCGGGATCGACCCAGGCATAGGTACCCGCCCCAGCCACGGCATTGAGCTGTTCGACCAGATACTTGATCGCGTTGCCGGACGATGCGGCGGAGAAGTCGTTCTCCAGCTCGGTCAGCGCCAGCACGTCGACGTCCATGTCGAGGATGGCCGCGACCAGCTTCTCGGTCTGACGCGCGAACTCCGCGGCGTTGTCGGCGCCGCGCGGCGCTTCGCCGATCGCGGTGGTGCCGCCATTGTCCAGCGTGGTGAAGTAGTTCAGCACGTTGAAGCTCGCCACCTTCAGGCGGCCACCGACGTCTTCCGGCGCATCGGTGCGCGGATTGTCGCCGGCTCCGAAGGTGTTGGCGCCATCTTCGACCGAGCGGATCCGCCAGGTCGCCCCCGAGGCGGAGTTGCCGGCCCATTGATAGTCGAGCACGCCAGTCAGGCCGGTGACGGTGTCACCCATCCGGACCGCGTCGGCGGTGCCGTAGTTCGGCGTGGCGGACGGGTTGTCGTTCGGATCGAAGCCGTCGAGGTTGTTGATCGCGGCGTTCTGGACGTTCAGGCCATCGTCATAGGTGATGGTGCGGGCACCGAGCTCGGCCAGATACGCCTGGTAGGCGGCGGCGTCGGGCGCGTTCTCCTGCGTGAACTGTTCGGGCCGTTCGCCCGCCGCCAGCTTGATCTCGTTGAACCGGTCGAGATTGTACTGCTCGGTGACGGTCAGGGTCTGCGGTATCGTGACCAGCATGCCTTCATAGGCTTCAAGATCAGGCTGGTAGTCGCCGTCCTGGCTCAGCGTAGTGCCCATCGACGGCAGGTCGATCTGCACCGCCATCGTGTCGACGTCGGCCACCGCGCCGGCCTGGACGACCGAAATGTTGCTGGCGGTGAGCTCGGTCAGGCCGAAATATTCGCTGATCGAGCCGGTGACGCGCACCCGGTCGCCGATCTGGACGTCGGTGGCGCTCCCGTAGACGAATATCGCCTCGGAGGTCAGTACGTTGCCGTCGGAATCGGTGGTTTCCTCCTGGAGATAGAAGCCGTTGAGATTGCGGTTGGCGCCGGCATCGCCGTTCTGGAAATCGCCGACCACGATGGCTTCGACGGTCACAGTCTGGCCCACCATGGCGCTGCTGGTTCCGCTGCCCTGAATCGTGCTGATCTTGGTAATGCCGACGTCGTCGTTGACGATGGTGCCGGTCGCCGTCGCGGCGCTGCCGATCGTGGTGGTCACGGCCGCCGAATTGGAAACGTCCTGCAGCGTCAGCGTGAAGCTCTCGTTCGGCTCATTGACGGCGTCGCCGGCGACGGTGACGGTCACGACCGCGGAGGTCTCTCCCGCGGCGATGGTGCCGCTGAAGCTGACCGGCTCGCCGCCGACATAGTCGGCCGCATCGGTCTGTGCCGAAGCGATCACTCCCGAAAACGCCACGTCGCCCGTGGTGCCACCGTTGCGCTCGACGGTGAACTCGAAGATTGTCTGACCGCTGTTACCTTCGTCATGCGACACCGTAAGTGAATCCGGCGCGAAGGCGACGTGCTGAGCTTCGATTGACGATTCGGACGAACTGGTGACGCGGATGTCGTCGATGCCGACCCACTCGTCATTGCCGACGGCGTTGGTGGTGAGAATGCGTACCTGGAGGTCGCTGCGGCCGTTGATGGCGTCAGGCAGCAGCAGATCGAACTGCGTCACCTGGGTCGCGGCACCGCCGGTGGTGACGTCGGCGGCGTAGCCGCTCGGAACGTTGCTCCACGCCCCGCTCGAACCGAGCCGATACTGCACGTTGATCTGCTGCGCGGCGTCGTCCGTGCTGGCGTCGAGGTCGCGTGCGTCGAAGCTCAGCCGGACATCCTTGCGGCCGGTGGCGTCGAGATGGATCACGAGGCTGGGGGCATCCGCACTGTTCGAGCCGTTCAGCGCCACCGTCGGGTTGGCAATCTGGAATTCGGCCACACCGCCGTTGGTGATGGCGGTGTTGGTCTGGTTGGCGACGACGTCGACATCTCCTGACGACGGTCCGGTAGCCGTACGCGCGTCCACCCCGGTGGCCGAAACGACATCGTTGCCGAGATAGCCGACGATCGATGCGACCCCCGACCAATCATCGTTGGTCGTGATAAGGCCAGTATTGGACCAATCCTGCAGGAAATCGCCGTTCGCCAGGACATGAGGGGTCGTCGACATTTATCGCCACTCCAGCGCTTGAGAAAAGACGTCGCAGATCACCGCCTCACGGCATGCGCGAGGGCGTGGTCCAGACGGCCGATTGTTAACGGATCGTTAATGGTTAACGTATCGTTACTGATTTGATAGAACGCCGATGACAACAGATCGGTGACTGCTTGTTAACGGGCCGGTGAAGTTGCCGCCCGAAGAGCCCCGCGAAGACCGACAGAACCAACTACCAGCTTTGCGCGGGACGGCGCGCTCGACCTCTCGGCCGGCAGCAATCGCCAATGGGTCATCGCGTTACAGCTCAATCAGCCCGCCGCGAGGAGCGACCACGCCAGGTTTCGATTCCCGGTCTGCGCGGCCGAACTTCCGAACCATGGCGGCGTTTCGTCGCAGGGATCGCGGCCTCGTTGCCGCCGGCCCGCGTTTTCGCGCACCGCGCTTTGTCATGCGCCTGACGTTGAACCTCGCTAACGAACGCCGACCACATCCGACCGTGACGATCCGACGTCGTTTTGAATTGAGTAAGATGACCGCAACAACGTCCTCCGCGTCGACTCCCGCGTCCGGCGATCTCGCGTCGGCCGCGATCGCCTCCTGCAGAACGGCCTTTCTGACGGTGGGACTGTTCTCGGCGGTGCTCAATCTGCTGATGCTCACCGGCTCGATCTACATGCTGCAGGTGTACGACCGGGTCATCCCATCGCACAGCATTCCGACCTTGATCGCGCTGTCGATCGCGGTGGCGGCGGCGTATGCGATGCAAGGGCTGTTCGACCTGCTGCGTCAGCGCATTCTGACCCGGATCGGATCGGCACTGCACGCCGCGCTGTGGCAACCGGTCGTCTGCAACATCCTGCGCGGGCCGCTACGCGGCGGCGGCGCGAATCGCGGCCTGCAATTGTCACATGATCTGGACTCGGTCCGGTCGTTCCTATCCGGGCTCGGCCCGACGACCCTGTTCGACTTGCCGTGGATGCCGCTGTATCTCGCCGGCTGCTTTCTCTTGCATCCTTATCTCGGCTGGACGCTGGTCGTGGGCGCGGTGCTGCTGTTCGGGATCGCGCTGCTCACCGAAGTGCTGACGCGGGCGCCGACCCGGGATGCGTCGCGTGCCGGCGCAATCCGCGGCGTCCAGCTTGAAGCCGGTCGGCGCAACGCCGAAATCGTGGCCGCGCTGGGGATGGAGCAGCGGTTGATCGACCGGATGGGGGCCGCCAACGGCGATCTCGTCGCCGCCCAGCAGCGCAACGCCGATATCGCCGGATCGCTCGGCGCGTTGTCGAAGACGCTGCGCTTCATGCTGCAATCGGCGCTGCTCGGCCTCGGCGCCTATCTGGTGATCGAGGGGCAGGCCAGCGGCGGCGTGATGATCGCCGCGTCGATCATGGGCAGCCGCGCGCTCGCGCCGGTGGAACTGGCGATCTCCATCTGGCGTCCATTCCTCGCCGCGCGACAGGCGGGCGAACGGCTCCGCGCCGCTCTGCGCAACGGCGACGCCCCGAAGCCCGACGTCGCGCCCGAACGCGCCCTCCATCGGCTCACGGTCGAGCAAGTAACGATCGCCGCCCCCGGCGGCACAACAGCAATCGTGCACAACGCCTCGTTCGCACTTGAAGCCGGCCAGGCGGTCGGCATCATTGGCCCGTCAGCCGCCGGCAAATCGACGCTGGCGCGGGCGCTGGTCGGGATCTGGCCGATCGCACGCGGCGAGATTCGCCTTGATGGCGCCACCCTCGACCAGTGGCCGGCAGAAATTCGCGGCGGCATGATCGGCTATCTGCCGCAGGACGTCGAATTGTTCGACGGAACGGTGGCGGAGAACATCGCACGCTTCGACCCTGAGATCGACGAGGCGGCGGTGATCGCCGCGGCGAAGGCAGCCGGCGCCTACGAGATGATCCTGAAGCTGCCGAAGGGGTTCGAGATGCGGATCGGCGAAGCCGGCGCCACCCTGTCGGGCGGCCAGCGGCAGCGGATCGCGCTGGCGCGCGCGCTCTACAAGGATCCGTTCATGGTGGTGCTCGACGAGCCGAACGCCAGCCTGGACGCCGAAGGCGACGCCGCGCTGACCGACGCCATCCGGCGCGTCCGGGCTCGCGGCGGCATTGCCGTCATCATCGCGCATCGACCGGCGGCGCTCGCCGCGGTCGATCTCGTGCTGACGCTGGCGACCGGCCAGGTGCAGGCGTTCGGCCCGAAGGACGAAGTGCTGCGCAAATCGCTCGCCGCTCATCCGGTGCCCGGCGGAGCGGCGCTGCAGGCGGTGCCCGATGCGCGCTCGGTTCCGGCCGCCGCCGCCAGTTGAGGACCTCCATATGACCGCACCCCGCACGCCCGATGCTCGCCGCAACAATCCGTTTCGCGATATCCGGCGCGCCACCGGATTCGGAATCGGCACGCTGGCGATCGTGGTGTCCACCGCCGGCGTCTGGGCGATGACCGCACCGCTCGCCAGCGCCGTGATCGCGCCGGCACAGGTGGTGGTCGACAGCAACGTCCGCCGGGTTCAGCACCCGACTGGTGGCGTGGTCGCCGACATCTACGTCAACGACGGCGATCAGGTTCGGGCCGGCGACATGCTGGTCCGCCTCGACGAGACGCTGCCGCGCGCCAACCTTGCGCTGATCGAAAACCAGCTCAACCAGCTAGGGGTGCGTCGTGCCCGGCTGCAGTCCGAGCAGAACGGCCGCGACGCGGTGGCGCTGCCCGGCGAGATCGCCGCCCGCCGCGCCGTCGCCGCGATCGCGGAGATGATCGAGGGCGAGACCACGCTGTTCGCCCGGCGGCGCGAGGCGATCAGCGGCCAACAATCGCAGCTGCGCGAACGAAAGGCGCAGATCGCGGACGAAATCCGCGGCCTGGAGGCGCAGATCGCGTCGAAGCGCGAACAGATCCGCTGGATCGACACCGAGTTGGAGGGCGTCCGCGAGCTTTACGAAAAGCGTCTGGTGCCCTATGCGCGCCTCACTGCGCTCGAGCGCGAGGCCTCCCGCCTGACCGGCGAGGAAGGCCAGCTGATCGCCGAGATCGCACGCGCCAAGGGCCGGATCACCGAAACCGAACTGCAGATCATCCAGCTGGTCCAGGACCAGCGCCGCGAGGTCGCGACCGAACTGCGCGACGTCGAGACCAAGCTTGCCGATCTCGGTGAACGCCGCATCGCCGCGATGGACCAGCTCGATCGCGTGGTATTGCGCGCGCCGCAGGACGGTCTGATCCACCAGAAATCGGTCTTCACCGTCGGTGGCGTGATCACCGCGGGCGAACAGCTGATGCTCATCGTGCCGAAGGATTCGCTTGTGGTCGAGGCCCGGGTCGATCCGCAAATGATCGACCGGCTCAAGGTCGGGCAATCTGCCAAGCTCCGCTTCAGCGCGTTCGACGCCGCGGTGACCCCCGAGCTCGACGGCACGCTGACGCGGATCGCCGCCGACCTGACCAAAGACCCGCAATCCGGCGCGGCTTACTACGTCGCCCGCATCAGCCTCGACGCGAGCGAACTCGCCAAGCTCGACGGCAAGGCTCTGGTGCCCGGCATGCCGGTTGAAGCCTTCATCCAGAACGGCGTGCGGACGGCGCTCGCCTACCTGCGCAAGCCGCTGGAAGATCAGCTCGCCCGCGCGCTGCGGCAGAAATAGTCCAAGTCCCTATCGCGATCGTCGCCCAGCAGGCGTCCGCATTGCCGTCAGCACGGTATCCCAATTTCCGAACGAGTCAGATCTGCGGACCCTCGCCAGGCGAGCAAGCCTGGTGTGCCGATGTTGCCGGAGTCCGCCTCAGGCCGGCCCTAAGGCCAAGATCGCGGTCGCGCTCGGCACGTCACCAGTTCAGGCCAGACCCAACCGACGGAGTGGCGCACCCAAACGCCGAGCGGCCTCATCATTCAATCACCTGAGCCCGATATCGAGCCATCCCAGATCATTGACCTCGATCTGCTCGCCGTCACCAATCAGGACGGTCGTCGTCTCAGTTTCCACAATTGCGGGACCTTCGACCTTGTTGCCTGGACGAAGTTGATCCGCGGACTGGTCTGCCGGCGTTGTCGGCTATTTTGCGAACACGGTGTTGCCGTCGCGAACGATCGCGACGAGGTCATCGCAAGCCTGCTGGTAGGAATGAGGATCTCAATCCGGCGTCAAGCGAGCGCCGGTCGGAACAGTTCGCGGGTACGGAGAGCCTGATCAGCCGAACGCGGCGACCTCCTCCAGGGACTCCGCAGCCGCCTTCACAATCGTATCCACGTCAGCATCGGTCATCGGCAACGACAGCGCCATCAGGCCATAGCTCGCGACCAGTATCCCGCGATTGAGCAGTCCGGCGGTGAACACAGCCTGGCGCTTCGCTTCCATCTCGCTCAAGTAGGCTGAACGATAATCCCGGACGTTGCGATCCGTAAAATGAATCTTGAGTAGCGAGCCCAATCCGACTGCGGTCCCGGCAACGCCGGTCTTGCGGAAAGCCGCATTGATTCCGTCGCGTGCCGCGGTGCCGATCCTATCGAGGCGTGAATAGGCTGCTGTATCGAGCAGCTTCATGGCGGCAAGCCCGGCGCGCATGGTGACGGGATTGGCCGAGAAGGTGCCACCGTGCGGGAGCGCCGGCTTGCCAGAGGATGGATCGAACACCGACATGAACTTCTCGCCGCCGGCGATCGCGCCGACCGGAAAGCCGCCGCCGATGATCTTGCCGAGCGTAGTCAAGTCCGGATCGATCCCCCAAAGCCCTTGCGCACCCTCATAGCCGAGACGGAATGTGATGACTTCGTCGAATACAAGCAGCGCGCCGACTTCCCGCGTGACCTGACGGAGCGCTTCCACGTAGGCTCTGTCCGCCGGAACCAGACCTGCTCGGTTCGGCATCGGATCAACGAGTACACAAGCGAGTTCGGGACCATGCTCGCGGATCAAGCTCACTGCCGCCTCGACGTCGTTGAACGGAATGGTCACGACGTCCGCGAGCACGCTGTCGGGCGTGCCTTTGGCATAAGCTACCGATACCGGGGCGTTGCCGCCCCAAGCCGCGGGTGTCGGATCGAGGCTGACTTCAGCGTAGTCATAGGAGCCGTGATAAGCACCCTCGCACTTGGCGATCTTCGGACGACCCGTGTAGGCGCGAGCAGCTTTCAGCGCCATCATCACCGCCTCCGTGCCCGAATTGCAGAAACGGACATGGTCTACCGATGGAAGCCTTGCTGCCAACAATTCGGCGAGCTCGACTTCGGATTCCGTCGGCATGCCGAAGGCCGAGCCCAGCGCGAGCTGCTTGGTCGCCGCCTCGATCAATGCGGGATGAGCATGGCCATGGATCAGAGACGTGAAATTGTTGATGCAGTCGATATATTCATTGCCATCGACGTCCCAGACTCGGCAGCCAGCGCCCGAAGCTGCGTAGATCGGAAACGGCTTCATGTAGACCGTGGTGCGCGTATTGCCACCCGGCAGGCTCTTCAGCGCTCGCTGATAGAGATCTCGGGATTGAGAATGATTGGCGGGATACATCTTGCCTCCTTGATTCCGGGTTCAACGGCCCAGATAAGCTTCGCGTACGCGCGCATTGTGCTCGAGTTCGCCTGCTGGTCCATCGAGCACAACGCGCCCCGTCTCCAGCACATAGGCGCGATCGGCGACCGAGAGCGCAAGCACCGTGTTCTGCTCCATGACCAGGATAGTCAGACCGGCCCATACTGCACTCGAGATGGCGCTGAGAGTTCTTCAAAAGATCAAGCAATGTCGTTGAACGAAGGAGACGCCCACACGTAGGACAACGGTGCGCAGACTACCGACGGTCGAGGGACGACACCCTGTTGCAAATATGTATTATTTCTCGGCTACAGATAACGTGATTAATGTTATGGCTGCCGCAGCCAGATAACTTATGCCTCAAAGCCGTGGTCGCGCCGTTTGCAGAGCTACCGGTATGGCCAACCAGGTTTCGCCGTCGCGGTTCGCGAGGCCTGCGAGGCGCAACCGACACCTGCCTTCCCGGTCGGGGGCGAGGAATTAAATCACGATGGATATGCTGGTGAGCCGCCCCCCCGTCAACCATGTGGCAGGCGAAGCCTCGGGATCGATGTCGGCCCTGATCGAGCAGCTGACCGGTCTGGCCCGGCGGCAGTACCTAGTCTTCGTCATCGTGCCTGCCGCGGCGCTCGCAATCGGCCTGCTTTATCTCTTGCTGGTCCCTGCGCAATACACGGCCACCACCACCCTGCTGATCGACAGCACCACTCTCCGCGTCCTGCAGAACCAGCTTCAGCCGCAGGGGGACGTGCCGCTGGACACGCTTCAAGTGGGATCACAGGTCGAGATCCTGGCATCACGCAAGCTCGGGCTCGATGTCGTGCGGGATTTGCATCTTGCCGATGATCCGGCGTTTGCTGCCTCGACCAGCTGGAACCCTTTCGCGTCATCCGCAACGTCGAGCCTCGAAGCTCGCGAGCAGCACGCGCTGGACGAATTTCTCGCTCACCGCAGCATCAGCCGCGCCGAGAAGACCTACGCCCTCAACATCTCCTATACTTCGCAAAGTCCGGCGAGGGCCGCGGAAATCGCGAACGCCATCGCGGAAGCCTATATCGACGACCAACTCGGCGCCAAGTACCGGACGGTGACTCGCGCCGGCGCCTGGCTGCAGGACCGCATCAACGAACTGAGGTCGAAGGCCACTGCCGCCGACCGCGCCGTGCTCGAATTCAAGGAGAAGAACAAGATCGTCGATCTCGGCGGCGCCGGTCCGACCACCGCGGGCGCCGGCACGTTCAGCCGGCTGATCGGCGAGCAGCAGCTCTACGAACTGAACAGCCAGCTCGCCACGGCGCGTGGAGCCACCAGCGAAGCCAAGGCGCGTCTCGATAGGATCGAGCAGGTGCTCAAGATGGACGTCAGCGAGGGCGCCGTCGCCGACACGCTCAAGAACGACGTCATCACCCGCCTGCGCAATCAGTTCATCGACCTTTCCACCCGCGAAGCGAATATTTCCGGCCGGTACGGCGCGGACCATGGCGCTGCCGCCAATCTGCGCGACCAGATGGAGGAAATTCGCCGCAACATCACCGCCGAACTCGGGCGGATCGCCGGCAGCTACCGCAGCGATTACGAGATCGCCAGGACGCGGGAGGAGAGTCTGGAGCGGGCGCTGGCGGCGCTGGTATCCGAAGGCCAGCTCACCAACCGCGACCGGCTGGGGCTCGCCGAGCTCGAGAGCTCGGCCAAGGTCTATCACACGCTGTTCGACAATTTTCTCCAGCGTTACATGGAAGCGATCCAGCAACAATCGTTCCCAATCACCGATGCCAGGATCATCAGCCCGGCGGTCGCACCGGCGAGGAAGAGCAAGCCGGTCACCTCGCTCGTTCTCGCCATTTCGCTGTCCCTCGGAATCATGGCAAGCATCGGCATTGCATCGCTGCGCGAGGCCACGGACGGGGTGTTCCGCACGGCGCGCCAGGCCGAACAGGAGCTCGGAGCGCGCTGTCTCTGCATCATCCCGCAGATGTCGGCCGTGAACGCGCCGGGGCTCATGCGCGGCGGCGGCGCGCCGGAGACGTCCACGCTCCCCGCCCTGCCGGCCCCTGCGCCGGGGCCGGGTGAACCCGTACCCGCGCAGGAGCAGCGCTTTGCATTCAACGATCCCCTGAAGCGGCGCGCCGTCGAGGATCCGATTTCGGTGTTCACCGAGGCATTTCGCGCCATCAAGGTCAGCGCTTGGCTGCAGGCCAATGTTCGCCAGACCAAGGTGATCGGCATTACGTCGACCCTGCCGGCCGAGGGCAAGTCGACCGTAGCGGCCAATCTTGCGGCCCTGATGGCCGACGCAGGCCGGCGCGTGGTGCTGATCGATGCGGATCTGCGCAACCCCAGCCTGGCGCGCTCGCTGTTGCCCCGGCCGCAGGCGGGCTGGCTCGAAGTGATCAGCGGTGAGCTCGATCTCACCGACGTCACGGGCCGCGAGCCGACGACCGGATTGGCCCTCCTGCCGCTGCTCCTGACCGAGGCCCCCGTCCATTCCGACGAGATTCTGGCCTCGCAGGGCTTCCGCGACCTCCTGGAACGGTTGCGCCAGAGCTACGACTACGTCATCGTCGACCTGCCGCCGCTCGCACCCGTCGTCGACGTTCGCGCCACCGTCCCGGCCATCGATTCCTTCGTGTTCGTGGTGGAATGGGGGGCAACCAGCGTCAAGACAGTGCGCCGTCACTTTGCGCCGGAAGCGGAATTGCACGAGCGGTTGCTGGGCGTGGTCCTGAACAAGGCCAATCCTCGGCTGCTCGAGCGCTTCGAGCAGTCCGGCATCTATCGGAATGGCTACTATATGAGGGGAGCCTAACGCTCAAGCATCGGCTCAGCCGTTGTCCGGGCGCCTCATTCGGGGGCTATGCCGCGACCGCAGCTCCTCTTCGTATTTGAGCTTTTCGAGAAGCATGTCGGTCACGAGGCGACGCAGCTGGGCGTTCTCGAGCTCCAGCCGCTTGATGGTCTCGTCCGAACTCGCATCATTGGCGCCCGACTGTGGTCTGCTATCGAGGGCGCGCACGCCATTGTCCGCCGGCGAAGATTTGAGCATCTTCTTCCAGCGATGGTACGTCATGATACTGACGCCGAGCGCCTTCGATATCTCGCGCTGTGTCTTGCCCTTTGCAGCCAGCTCGTTGGCCTGCGCTAGCTTGGCCGAAATCTCGCCGGAGGCATGCCTTTTCCCAACCATGATGGGTCCTTTCAGGCCCGAATGCGCTAGCCCAAGTCTAGTAAGCGCGAATCGTGAACCTTTTCAATAGGCCCTACTCGACTTCTCCGGCCATCGTCATCCGCTGGCCGCAGCCTCCTTGCCTTGCAGGGTCCCGGATCAACCCGCCTGGCCCGGCGCGAACGCCGCGCCTACGAGAACTCAGCATTGATCGTTCTCAGTGATTCGCTCCCTGGTCCAAAGCGGCAACCGCGACCGCATCAATAGGCGTTGCGAGGCCGGATCAACTCGAACGCCGTCCTAAACATGACATAGATATCAAGCATCAGGCTCCAATTATCAATATACCATAGGTCGAGTTCGATCCGCTGCTCCATCAATTCAAGCTGCGGTGTGCCCCCGCGATACCCGTTGACCTGGGCCCAGCCGGTGATGCCCGGCTTGACATGGTGGCGGAAGGCGTAGTTCGCGATCATCCGGCCGTATTCGTAGTCGTGCACCAGGGCGTGAGGTCGCGGCCCGACGATCGACATGTGGCCCTGCAGCACGTTGATCAGTTGCGGCAGTTCGTCGATGCTGGTCTGGCGCAGCAGCCGCCCGACCCTGGTTATCCTGGGGTCCTGCTTGGTCGCCTGGACGACAGACCCGCCATCCTCCTGCACGCGCATGCTACGCAACTTGTAGATGATAAATGGCTTTCCGTTGAACCCATGGCGGCGCTGCCGGAAGATCACCGGTCCCTTCGACTCCAGCTTGATTGCGACGGCGGAGATCACCAGAGGAAGTATGAGGATGAGCAGCGAGGTCGTCGCCACGACAATATCGAGCAGGCGCTTGCTCAGCCGATTCAGGGCCGAGAGCGGAGCGGGCTGCACCTCGACCATGTAGAGCCGCTGCGACATCGAGGTCTGGTGCCGCAGCAATGTGGAGACCGCGCAATCGGGCAACAGCTTCACGGGAAGCGGGATTGCGCGCAAATGGCCGAGCAGCGCCGTGACCGCCTGTGGAGCCGACCAGGGCAGCGCCAGCACGACCTCCTCGGCGGCGGCGTGGCGAATCCGCGCCATCATGGCCTGGCCTCGCTTCGCCTCGGATGACGAGAACAGGTCGTCCACGCGCGGCAAGGTCACGCGTTCGATCTCCTGCAGCCCAAATCGGGTCAGCAGGTCGTTCCGGCCGAACTGTGCGAGTTCCGTAGGCGTTCCGACCACCACCACCCGCCGGCCTCGAATGGTCCCCGTGAGCAGCGCGGCTCTGAGGCTGCACTTCGCCATCCAGCGTCCGCAGACCAGACCGGCGGCCGCAACCGAGACGAAACAAAGCACCGATCCGCGCGAGACCTCGTCACCAGATTTGAAAAGGAACAGGGCCACCGGGATAATTAGCGCCGCGATACACCAGCCGGCCAGGACGCGGCCGCCTTCGCGCTCGTCGTCCAGCAGATGGTTGTGCCGGTACAGGCCAAGGAAATACGCGACGAGGATGTGGGCAAGGCTGGCGACCAATCCCAGCCCTGCATAAAATCCGACGTTCTCAAAGGTCCCCCCGAGAACGTACTGATAAGCGATGCCCCCCAATGCGCCGGCCGCAACGATGATGGCGGCGTCGAGGCTTGCGAACAGCGGCTCGATCAGAACGAACGGAAGGGCAAGACGAACTGGTGATCGGACCTCGGATGTCGTGGTCGATCCACCCGTGTTGGTCAAGTCGGTCACAATGCACCCCCCGGGATCGAAGTCCCGATCCTGATAACATGCGCACTGTACCATAATTATGATACTTTTACTGCTAGTTAACTGTCAATGACGGCCGCACCGGATCGGCCGCTGCGCTGTCATCGCAACGTCATACGGGCGCTCAGCGCGACGGCGCGGCGTCGGGCTTGGGTTCGAGCAGACGGGACAGGGCGATCTCGTTCACGACGGGCGGGGTCTGCTTCAGGAGCTCCGCCACATAGGCGCGGCGGTTCGCCTCGACGCGCTCGGCCCGCATGCGCTGCACCAGAGCGTCTCTCACGTCAGGGAGCGGCCGCGTGTGCGAGGCCTCGGTGTCGACCAGCTTGAGAACGTGCCAGCCGTCCTCGAGGCGGATCGGATCACCAATCCCTGATTTGGGCAGGCCCGTGACCTGCGCGCGGATTTCGGTGCGCAGATCGGGCTCGGCAACCCAGCCGATCTCCCCTTCCCGCCCCGCGGTTGCCGTATCCTCCGACAAGGCGCGGGCGAGCGCACCGAAGTCCGCGCCGGGCTGCTTCACCTTGCGCATGATGTCGTCCAGTTTCCGCCGCGCGGCATCTTCCGCGCCCTTGTCAGCATCCTTCGCGAGATTGACGACGATCTGAGCCAGCCGGAAGCGGCGCGGGACCAGGAACGCGCTGGCGTTGGTCTCGTAGACGCTCTTGATCTCGGCCTCGCTCGGATATTGGTCGCCTACCGCCGTGACCGATTGCAGATAAGTTTCGACGATGAGACCGTCACGGGCCCGCGCAAGCTGTGTCACCACGCTCGGCTGATGGTCCCACTTCTTCGCCGTCGCTTCCTTCAGCACCAGGCGGTTGGCCAGGAGGGCGCGCACGGTCTGATTGAGCAGCGCCGGATCGCGGGCCATCGTCGCCTGCTGGCGGGCGTCCAGCATCTGGATGGTGGCACGAACCTCCTCGGCAGTGACCTCGCTGTCGCCGACCCGGGCGATGACCTCGCCGCCCTTCACCACGGCGTTGTCTTGCGCCGTCGGTTGTGCCGGCGGCGCAGGAAGGGGCGCAGGTGCTGCGCGCTGTGCGGCGGGCGGCGGATTGCGTGTTTGCGTCTGTGCCTGCGCCATCGACATGGACGACACGGTCGTCAGGAACGCGGCGGCAAGCAGCGCGGAGTTGGAGACGGTCATGGCTTGGCCTTCTGCTCGATGATCTTGTCGCGGAAATCCTGCGCGGCGTTCTGGTGTTCGACGCGCTTCAGCCCGAACACGGGATCGCGGTCGAGCACCTTCTCCAGCGGATCCATCCGCTCATATTGCTTGACGACGTCGTCGGCGATTTTGACCAGTGTGACGTTCTTGGCTTCGCAGGCCTTGGCGCTCGCCTTCCAGGTCGTCGCCTCGCCCTCGAACTTGGCACGCTCGGCATCCTTGGTGCGCGCGACGCTGGCCGCTTCGCCGTAGGCCGCCTTCCACTTCTCCAGCGAATCGTCGCGCTCGGCGATGCGCTCGTTGAAGTCCTTGACGGCCTGGCGATAGGCCTGCTCGGCTTCCTTGACCTGGGCACGGTAGGCTTCGTTCTGCTTGCGTAGACGATCCCGCTCTTGCTCGGCCGCGGTCAGCTTCGCCTGCACCGCGGCGCGCTGGTCCTCGGCCGTGCGCGCCTGCGCAGTGGCGCTGCGCAGCGCCTCGCGGAGACGATCGGATTCCTGATCGGCGTGGGCGGCCGTCCCGGCAACCGCTACCAAAAGAAGGATGAGCGGAGAATGCAGAAGCCGCATCGTCAGAACCTTGCATTGAGATCGAACTGGAAGATGTCAACTGCGTAAGGCGCGCCCGCAATCTGGTTTGCGCTCATCCACCGGGTTGTGAGCCATACATTGGATGACAGCGCCACGTTCCCTCCGATGAAGTAGCCTTTCAGGTTAGTGCCGCCGAGACCAAAATCAGAGTCTGCGAACGCATCCAGGACGGCGTCGGACTCGAGATACTTATAGCCGACGTAAGCGTTCCAGTCCCAGAGCTGCTTCAACTCACGGTGGCCGACCGAAAGCCGCGCGAGCCAGCCCTGATTTCCGCCGGCATATTGCTGGGTGCAGGGAAGACCGGGGCAAGGGGCGATCGCGCCAAGAGGGATCAGGCCGTTGCTAGGCAGGATCGTTCCGGCCCCAGCCAGCTTCATTGCGATATCATCGCGATTCCAGGCGACGTTTCTAACATACTCGCCATCGATGATGATATGGATCGGGTTAAAATGTCCCAGATCAAGTCGCGCACTCAGGTCGACATTCTGGAACGCTGATGCAAGCCCAAAGTACTGATAGAGGAATTGCGTTCCCAAGTCATTGAACGCGGTTGGAACGATCGATCGCAGGGGAATATAGGTGTTGCCCTTCTGCGCAAACGACGGACGGGTCAAGTCCGTGTCGCATAGGTCTTGAACGGTGTAGACGTAGCAATTGCTCGAGATTTTTCCCTGGACGTTTGTGAAGTCGTAGAAGGCCGCACCCACGGTGAGTTCGATTTCAGGGTCTGGTCGGAAGTTACCGCCGACCTGGGCGCCGAACATCCATTTGTCTCGGCTCGGCAGCTTCGAGAAGGTCGCCGAGCTCCCATCCGAGCCGACCTGAGCGCCGACATCAAAGGCAGTATTGTAGATCGGAAATGCGCCCGCCACTACGAACGGCGTGACACCGGGCATGACTTCATAACGGCCCTGGGCCGCAAAGCCATCAAAGCCGAGATCACGATGATAGACCAAGTCTGTCGCAGTAAAGAACGGGTTGTCAAAGCGACCGGCGCTGAATGTCATATCGTTGGTCGGGCTATACTTGATGTAGGCACGATCCAACCAGATTGCATACTTGCTGAAGTTGCCTCCTGAGCCTCCCATCGTTTGGTTGAACGAGACTGGACCACTGTTTTCGCCTGTAGCGATCCGAATTCCGCTCGAGAATCCGTCGAAAAGTTGGGCCTCCAGGCCGATGCGCGCCCGAAGGCGCTGGCGGTGCCGGTCCTGATCCGCGTTGTAGGATGGATAGGTGTTTGGATTGCTGATATTACTGACGTCAAATGGATTGCCGGTATTGATGGCATTGAAGTTTGGGAAATAGCCAACCGCATTGCCCGTCGGGAAGAAATCGCTCTCTTGACGTATGCGCACATCGCCATACCAGCGAATGCGTGAAATCCATTCCGGCAACGCACCCGGCGAGGCCCAGCCCTCCTTGTGCGCGCGGTCCATCACTTCGGCCCGGATCTCCTCGCGCAGCTGCTTGCGCACGATCTCGGGGACGTAGGTCACGCGCTTGGTGCCGGGCGGCGAGACGGCGTCCGCCGCACCGGTCGCCTTCTTCTCGGCGCTGTCGGCCTTGGCCGCGGCATCGCGCGTCGCCTGGCGGGCGACATAGGCTTCGTCATCGGCCTGCTTGATCAGGGCGGCCGCCTGCTCCTCGCTGAGCGTGCCCTGTTTCACCAGGAGATTGATCAGGTTGACCGTGGCGTTCGACGACGGCGGTGCGGCCCGCGAGACTGTCGGGCGCTTGCCTTGCGCCGGACTGTCGTCCTGCGCCGCCGCGGGGGCTGCGCATGCGACCAGCATCAGGGCCGTCGTGGCCAGCTCTCGCGTTTTCAGTTCACGCCACATGACGTCACCTCTCCTCTCAACTCACTCATAGTCGCTCGACATCACCCTGCCCGGCTGCGCGCCGTGATGCGGGTGATGATCGGCATCGGCATGTCCCTCGGCGGCGGCTCTCGCATGCGCATGCCGCCGATCACCTGATCGCGGATCGTCGCGTCCAGCGCGCCGTCGCCCGTCGAGGGCGAGAGCTGAACGCGGCTGACCTTGCCCGAGCTGTCGAGCCAGACCCGGATCACCGCCTGCATCGAGGCGTACCGGGTCTTCTCGTTGGCCTGGAGCGCGGCCTCCATTTGCGACTGCACGATGCTCGCATACCAGCCGAAGCGGCTGTTGCCCCCGCCTCCCCCGCCGCGGCCCTTGCCCTGCGCAAGCCCCCCGCTGCCCGGTCCGTTGCCGAGACCAAGGTCCGGCGGGCCCGGCGTCGGATCCGGTCCGGCGTCGGGCGGCGCGTCCTTGGGAATGTCGACCGGCTTCTCCTCGACGACATCCTTGATGGGCGTCTGCTCCATCACCTTCTGCTCGGGCTGCTGTTCCGGCTGCTGCTCGGGCGGAGGCGGTGGTGGCGGAGGCGGCGGTGGAAGCACCATCGTCACCTGAAGCTCGTTGACCTTGCGCGGCGGGTCCTTGTCGCCACTCATCACCATGACGACGACGCCGACGGTCAGCGCAATCACGACCAGAGCCGAACCGCCGAGCAGCAGATAGCGCCGCCATGCCGGACCGCCGTCCTCGTTGCTGTCGTCGTCCCACGCCATCATCCCGTCTCATCGCGCCGACGGCTTGGTCGCCATGCCGACCTGGCTGAAGTTGAGGCGGCCGAGCAGGTCGAGCACGTCGACGACGTTCTGGTAAGGCGTCTGGCTGTCGCCGCGCACGACGATGGGAAACTCAGGCGTCAGCGCACGTTGCTGCACCAGGCGCTGCTCGAGCTCGGGCAGAGTCACCGGGATCGTGTCGAGGAACAGCTTGCCGTCGCTGGCGACCGTGATCGCCTTTGTGGTCTGCTGGGCCAGCGACGGCGCCGCGCTCGCCTTCGGCAGGTTCACCTTCATGCCCTGCACGGTCGCCGTGGTCATGATGATGAAGATCACCAGCAGCACGTAGGCGAGATCGAGCATCGGGGTGATGTTGATGTCGTCGTACGGCTTGCTTTCGGACTGGACTTGCATCGATCTACTCCGCCGCCTGCTTCACCGGCTCGTCCGGAATCTCGTAGGATTCCGCAATCCGCGTGATGAACTCGTCGACGAAGACCTGCATCTCGCTCGAGGCGTCCTTGATGCGGATCGTCAGATAGTTGTAGGCGAACAGCGAGGGAATCGCGACGCCGAGGCCGGCGACGGTCGCCACCAGCGCCGCAGCGATGCCGGGCGCGATGGCGTTGACGTTGACGTCACCCGAGGCCGCGATCGCCGCGAAGGTGATCATGACGCCGACGACGGTGCCGAGCAGGCCGAGGAATGGGCCGCCGGAGATCGCGATGGTCAGCATCACCATCAACCGATTGAGGCGCTGGCTCTCCCTTACGAAGCCGCTGTCGAGCACGGCGCGGATCGACTGGATCGCCTGCGGCGACAACCGGCGATAGCCACCGCCCGCAAAGCGCCGCCGGATTTCCTGTGCGCCGGCTGCGAACAAACGGTAGAGTGGCGAGGCATGGACCGCCTTGCGCTGCTTCTTGCCGAGCTCGCCGCCGAAGCCCGGATCGTTCTCCTGGGTGTCCAGCTGAAGCAGCCCGCCGATGTCGGTCGACGTCTCCCGAAAATGCTTGAGGAAGATGGTGTTGCCGGCTGAGACGCGGCTCAGATATGAGACGCGGTCCACCATGACGTACCAGCTGACGAATGCCATGATTGCGAGCAGACCGATGACGATCCAGCCGTCGAGCGTCACCGCGCGCAGGAGCACGCCGAAATAGCCGCCGCTGAACCAGCCCGCGTTCTCCTCATCCACACTGAAAGCGATCAGCTTGGCCTGGTCGGGGCCCTGCCCGATCGCGCCGAGCTTGATGAAGCCGGGCGGACGCGCGACCTTGGCGATCTGGAATTCGTCGATATCGCCGACAAAGCCCGCGGCAGCGCCGTCTGGTACGGCTGCGGGCGCAGCGGCATCGGCGGCAGGGGCGGCCGCATCTGCAGGGGGGGCAACTGCTGATGCGGCACGACCGAGTTGCGCCGGGCCCGTCATGGTGGGAAGACCGGCGGCGAGCGGCGCGGCCTGATTGCCGTCGACGTAGAGCGTGATCTGGGCGGCCTTCGCGGTGAAGGCGATCTGGTGCCAAGTGCCGGCCGAGATCGCCGCGCCGCCGGCGCTGCGCTGAACGTTGCCGCCATTCGTGACTTCCACAAAGGCGACGCCGTTGTCCAACCCGACGGTGAGCCCGTTCGCGCCTTCGCTGCGTGAGAACACCACGGCGCCGGGTTGCGGTGCGGTCATCTTGACCCACAGCGACCAAGTGAGTTCACCGTTTTCGGCGACCACCAGCGAGGGTGAGCCAGGCAGCATCAGCGCGGTCTGCCCATCGAGGCGGGCGCCCTGGCCGATGATGGCGCCGTCCGCGGCGGGGACCGCATTTTGCGCGGTGTTCGCCCAGGCCGTGACGTCCTGCGCCGGCGTCGAGCGATCGTTGAAATGGTAGACAAGCAGCGTGTCGGGATCATAGGTACCCTTTGCGTCGACCGCAGCAGGGGCCTTCTGATTGCCGTAGTAGAGCCAGATGTCGTTCTTGGCGCCCGGCTTCAGGTCGGGAACGCCGACCCAGACCAGCGCCTCGCCGAGCAGCGAATCGTACTTCTCGACGTGATGCTTGAGCGGCGTCTTGTCGTCGGCGGCCACGAAGCGGAGATCGCCGCCGTCCTCCTTTGCCGCGCCGAAGCGGAAATTGCCAACGTGAAGACGGACCAGCACCGGAGCCGGGCCGATCGCATCGCTGATGCCGGCGCCGGAGGGACCGGTGTCGACGGTGATCTTCTTGCGCAGCGTCCACTGCTCGTTCCACCACGCCGACGCCGAACTCGGCCACAGCGCTGCAAGAAGCAGCAGAGCGAGCATCAACGGCGCACTCAGGCGAAATCGGGGAGGTGATCCGAAGCGAAGGAGCGACATCTAGAATTCCCCCCAGAGTCGAAAGCCGAACCGTGGATAATTGGCGACCGTGACCTGCTGGTTGGTCAGCGGCACGCCGACGAATACGATGCTGTTGAAGTAGCGAAGTGTCTTCATCCGCATTCCGACCCCGTAGCTCGCAAGGTCGAAGTGCGATTGCTGGTCGACGAGGGGCTCGTGGATGCGCGCGTGACCGGCGTCGGCGAATGCAAAGAAGCGCCAGTCGTCGAACGCGTTGAACTTGATGGGATCACCGATCGGGTTCGGCAGGTTCTGCGCCATGTAGGGCGCAAGGTTCGGGCTGCGGATTTCAACCGTTCCCGCCACGCCATAATCGCCGAGCACCTCGGACTCCAGATATCCGCGCACCGTGTCCTGTCCGCCCAAGCTCAGCTGTTCGCTGGACACCAGCGGCTGATCAGCGGCTTGCCCCTGCAGCTTGGCGTAAAGCTGGAAGCCCTCGGCCAGCTCTTGGGTGTGGGATATGTCGGCATGCAGGTGCGCAAAGCTGGCCGTCGCCTTGTAGCGCTTGGCGTCGAACTCTTCCGGGCTGCTGCCGATGCCTCGCAAGCCGGCGGTAATGACGGCATTGAGCTGCGTCAGCCGTCCCTCGGCCTGCCAGCTCGCGCCATAGCTCGCGACGAGCGGCGCGTAAGTCACCGGAGAGTCGAAGCTATCAGTGCCGAGTCGCAATGTCTGCTGGAACTCCTTGTAGTCGATGCCGATTGACAAGGTGTGGAAGAGCTCGCCCTTGCCGGGCAAGGTCAGCACGGCGCGGCCGCCAACCACCTGCCCCGGACCGACGACGTTCGCACCGCCGACGGTTGCAACCGAGCTGTCCGATTTGAGGCCATAGACGAGCACGTTAAGCCAGTCGATCTCCGTCCGGGCCAGATACGAACCGGAGATCACCATCGCATCCTTCGGATTGAGCGGCGCCCACTGGAAGCTCCACGTCATGGAGTGGCCGAGCTGCCATAGATTGTCGTAACGGAGCGATACGCTGGATCGCAGCGCCGTGGTGCTTGGACTTTGCCGGTTGTTGAGCTCGGCACTGCCGTGAAGCGGAAACGTATCCTCGACGTTGAGATCCACGTCGATCGTCCCGGGCGTGACGCCGGCCCGCAGCGCCGGTGTCACGCGGCGGTCCGGCCATCGGTTGAGCGCAACGATGTCCTTCGTTACCGCCTGGAAGTTCGGCAGGGTTCCTTCCTTAAGCGAAGGCGCGCTGCCCTTGATATTCGCGAGATCGAAATAACGTGATCCTTTGACCCGCAACCGTCCGACGCGATTTTCGGCGACCTTGAGCACGACGAAGCCGCGTTGCGCATCCTGCTGCGGGACCGAGACAGCGACGGTCTGGAGGCCCTTGTCATGATAAGCCTTCTCGACTGCCGCGCGGGCCTTCTCGACCTCCTCCGCGGTCTTGTTGGGACCTAAAAAGGGGTAGACTGCCGCCTCGATCTCGATCTGCGGCAAACTATCCGCCCCCTCGACGCGATATTCGTCGATATCGAAGCGCACTTCCGGCGCCGCGGGCTTGGGGGGAGCCGCATCCCGAACGGCTTCACGCTTCTTCGATGCACCGTTGCCGGGCTTTGCGCTTGCAGGCGCGGCGGCAGCGGGCTTTGCGCCTGGATCGGCGGCATTTGTCTCGGATTTCGCTGCGGCCGCCTTCGTCGTGCAGATCGCGCAGATGATTAAACCGCAAAGGAATTGGCGCGACGCACCGGCGGCGCCGGCCCGGATATCGCGCGGCAGCCACGGCGCAAGACGATACACACCGTTATGATACACATCACACAAATTCACCTACGCCTCGATATCATTGTCGCACTGCGTCCCGTTCGCACACGGTTTGCCGGCATTGTTCGGACAGCCCGAGCCGACCGAAACGCACGGTCTGGAAGGCCTTATCCGATAGACGCTGCGCTCTGCGCAGCAGCGAAAATTTTCTCGCAGCTCGTTCATCGACGCTCCTGATGATTTCGTGCAACATAACTCAACCAACAAGACGAGATTGGTACCCACTAACATTTCGTCACATTGTCGTTGTGCGGTCTAATTACCGTCCCGCCGTCAAATGAGACTGAGTGAGTGGGGGCGTAGCATGACCATCGACAGCATCAGCAGCTTGCGGACTCTTCTGCTGGCGGAGTACGTGGACTTTGATCGACGGCTGACCCGGCGGCTCGGCTCGCCGGACCTCGCTTCAGAAGCTCTCAACGAAACCTATCTCCGCCTGGACAAGATGCGCGAGCTCGGCCAGGTGCGCAGCCCCAAAGCGTACCTGTTTCGCATCGCGCTCAACATCGCCGCCGACCGCCGTCGCGCCGAGAAGCGCCGTCTCACCTCCGGCGAGGTCGATGCCCTGCTCGACATTCCCGACGACCGACCCGACGCCGCGCGCGTGATCGAGGATCGATCCGAGATCGATCTCCTCAAGCGTGCAATCGCCGAGCTGCCGGAGCGACGCAGGCGCGTGCTGATGCTTTCACGTATCGATGGCATGCCCAACCGCGAGATTGCGACACTGCTCGGTGTCACGGTCCGCACAGTCGAAACTGACCTCAAACAGGCGGTCGAACACTGCGCCGATCGCCTCAAGCGTCCCACCCGAGTCAAATTCGGTTTTCAACGTCCAGCTTCGTCATACGTACAGAGATATGTCGATCGCGAGCATCCGCTCACGGCCGGCGGATGCGGGAAAGCTCTGGACCGTGACGAAGCGAAGCCAACAGGTCGATCACTTAGATCCCTTAACTCGTGAAGCCCTGTCCTTTATCCTGCGGCTGAAGTCGGGTGAGGCTACGGTCGGCGATGCAGAGCAACTGATCGACTGGCGCGGGCGAAGCCCTGCTCACGAACATGCATTCCGCGATGCGGTGAAATGCTGGCGCGCCATCGGCCAAGCGCTCGCGGGCGGCCGGCCGACGCCGGTGCCCCGCCGCCGGCGGGCTCCCGCCGGCAAGTCCCGCTCGTGAAGCGGCCAGTCGATCGGCCGCCGTCCACGCCGCCAAGTCAACCTTTATAAATCAAGGCTTGCGTTCCACCGCGCCGCGCAGGCGGGTGTTCAGTGCAGCGAGATCGATCGTGCCGCCAGCCGTCTGCACGCGCGCGCGAGATCCCCCGCCGCCCGGCGGGCGGCCGAACGTTGGCTGCGGCACGGAGCCGGTGACGGGAATCCCGTTCGCTGCAAGGTGTGCGCGGACCCGCGTGCAATATTCGACCGATAGATGAGAGAACCGCGTCTCTCCGTGGCCGGCACGGTATTTCATCGCCGCGGTACAAAGATCCCCGTTGGCGCGGCGCCAGGCGCCGGCCAGATAGCGCACCCCGTAATGCACGTTGATCTCCGGCGTCGCCAGTTCGGCGGGCGTGCCAGCGAACCCCATCATCCGGGCCGTGGGCAGCATTACCTGCATCAGGCCGACCTCGCCGTCCATACCGACCACGCCCGGATTGTAGCGGCTCTCCACCGCCATCACGGCATCGACCAAGGCCGGCGGCAGGCCGAAGGCCAGCGACTCACGCTCGATCAACGGCCGGTATTCGGCACGGCCGGCGCGCCAATCGCGACCGAAAATCGCGCTGGTGCGATAGGCGGACACGCCGAGCAGCGGGTTGGCCGGGGGAAAATCGGCGGCAGTGAGCGGACGCGGGGCGAAACGTTCGAGCTCCAGCGGCGCCACCTCGTCATCGCCATCCGCGGCCTCGGCGACTGCATCGGCCTTGACGCCTCCGCCGACGACATGCTCCTGGGAACGCGCCCGCTCCGGCAACAGCAACAAAAAGACGGTGGCCAGCAGCCATAGAAGCGGCCGCCCGCAACGATCATGAAGCCGTCCGTGATGTGCCGACATTACCGCCGCGGCAGAACGTTGGTGGGAAAGCTCGGGGGCCGGTAGGGTATGGCCGAGCGGCCGTAGTTCGCGCCATACTGTTGACGTACGGCTGCCTCGTTCACATTGCCGACGCGCACGTCCAGCGAGCGCGCATCGATGGGCGGCAGGTTGAGCGACGGGTTCACCTTGTCCACTTCGCGCCTGAGCTTCTGGTTGAGACATCCGAACGCGTTCTCGTTCCCGATCTGCACGTCAAGGCAGCGCTCGAAGCTGGGCCCGGGCTGACCGCCGATGATGGTGCCCTGCCGCGGCGGCGGCGCCAAATCGATCGGCCCGGGACCGGGCGACTGCGCGGCGCCGGTACCGGCGATCGCAAACAGGCCGGCAGCGAAAGTCTGCCCGGCCAACCATCCACGTCCGTGCGAAGCCCGGCTCATACCGCTCTCCCCTGCTCGCCGGCATGACGTCCTGCCGTGCCGGAAGCGTCCCGTAACATAAGAAACCGACGAGAACGCAGCCCGACGTGACGAGTAACATCTGCCGACGGGACGTCAAGCCACCGGATATGAACTGGGAATATCGTCACCCTTCGACGCTCACGGACCGCTGGTTGTGATCGTCGTCGTCGACGTCGTCGCCCCCGGGAAGCGGATGTTGTTGACGAGGCTCACGCCGCTTTGAGCCGTCACGAGCGTGGTGTTGATGAAGTTGAGAACCTTGGTCGCGTCGACCTGAGGCGCGTTGGCGGCATAAAGCACGTCGAACGGACGCATCGTCATCTTTGTGGCGATGAAATAGCCGGCCGGATCCTGAAAATTGACGTTGAACACGATCGGGACCGTATCGCCGTCGAACTTCGAGCAGTCGATACCCAGCCGCTCCGCGACATCCCGCGGTTCACGGCGATAGAGGAAGACCGAAGCCGGATCGGCCTGGAGGTCGAACAGCCCACGAGCCTTGGCGACAGCCTGCGTGAGGTTAATCCGCCAGGCGTCGAAATTGAACTCGCCCTGCTGTCCGGTTGCGCCGAACGCGATGAACTTCATCGGCTCGCGGTAAAGATAGATGCGATCACCCGGCTGCACGAAGATGTTGCTTTCGGGGAAATAGACGAGATTGCCGAACGGGACCGTAGCCCGCTTGCCATTGCGCTCCAGCACGACCCAGGTTTCCCACCCGGCACCGCTGATGCCACCGGCACGCGTGATCGCGTCGGTGATGCGGTCC
This sequence comes from Bradyrhizobium sp. R2.2-H, assembly GCF_004346455.1. NCBI lineage: Bacteria > Pseudomonadati > Pseudomonadota > Alphaproteobacteria > Hyphomicrobiales > Nitrobacteraceae > Bradyrhizobium > Bradyrhizobium sp. R2.2-H. The sequence goes on along the minus strand of NZ_SMBR01000002.1, from coordinate 264,774 downwards.
TGCGCGCCGACCGATGGCATCGGGAAACGTACCGGCGTCCTCACCTCGCCGAATACGCTGACGAGCGAGGAGCGCTGCTGACTGGAGGTGACGACGACCTGCGGATCGATCGCGCGTCTCCTGATCTGAGCCAGGATGTCCTCCTGGACCTGCACGTTGGTGCGGCCCGCGGCGCGAATGCGGCCGGCGTAGGGCACCGTGAGATTACCATCATTGTCGACGGCCTGGTCGGGCAGATTGACGAAATTGCCGGGGCGCACGCCCGCCTCCAGCGGTACGTAAAGCCCGCCGGCCGACGCTTCGAAGATGGTGACGCTGATGATATCGCCGATGCCGTACTTGATGCTCGAGGGTGGACGGGCGTCGGTCAGGACTCCAGGTAGTCCGTTGGGCTCGTATTTCTCGAGCAACTGCACGACATCCGGATTGAGTTGCACCATCGCGAAGGGAAGAGTCTTGGTGTTCTCGCTCCTCACGTCGAGACTGGTCGGCCCCGCCATTGGTATGAAGCCGCAGCCACCCAAACCAGCCGAGGCGATCAAGCCACATGCGATCGACACGATCTTCCAAAACCGCATGACTCTTCGTTTCACACCAAGCTGATGTTGGGCAGGACGGACCGTCAGGACGCCGCACCACTTGGGAATGCGGAGGATCGTCCTGCTTGATAGACGACGCGCGGAGGGCACCCGCGAAAAAATGGTCCGGGCAATGCTATTCGTGAGGCAGCCAAGGACCATGTCAGGGTCGGCGCGACCCTGACTGCAGGGCGCAGAGTTTCCCCCCGGACCGCCGAGGCGAGCGTGATGATTGGATTGGGCTTACAGCATAGACTTCGCCGCCGCAGCGAACGGCGAACGCGTCAGGTCGATTCCAGCAGATCTCGCAGACGTGCGATCTCGATCTGCGTCTCGGAGACCATGCGTATCAACAGCGCGTTTTCGTGCTTGAGGTCCTTGATCCGGCGCAGACGGCCGCTTTCGTCCTGCCGAAAGCCGAGATCGAAAACCTTGGCATTCGCCTTTTTCAGCGCGGACTCCGGGCAGACTTGTTCAATCGGATGTGTCGCACGCATTTCAGCCCCCAAAACACAAAATCAGAAAGACAACGTTGGAATATCGTCGGGACAGCAGCCCACTGTCCTCTCACGAAGTTGTTGCCGATCTTTTAGGTATGTTTCTTATCGTTGCTGTGACCGATATTTAAACGAGACGTCAGCTTCCGGATTCGGCGGTTAGTGAAGCAGCCGAAGCTTTTCATTCGGAAACAATATCCTCGTCGCGCCAAATCGGCGTCCTTGCGCGCTCCGATTGAGCCCACGTGACCATTCGACGCAAGGATGATCGCGTCGATCATTGCTTGCTCTCACCAGATGAATTGCCATCGGTCTCCTTGCCGGAGACATCCTGTCCATCGCCTCCGCCATATCCGATGACCTCGACGATGAAGATCGAGGCCGGTTTGCTGGAGCCGCCTGCAGTCGGCGTATCCGCCGTCTTGGCCGCGGCACCGGCGGTGTTCGAACCCGCGGTCAGCGCGCCTATGTTGGGAACGGAAATCGTAGGAACGCCGGTCGAGGTACCCTGGACCGACGCATTGCCGAAATTGGCGACGACGGGAGCGACGAACACGGCATCGCCGGAGGACTGTACGCCTGCCGTACCGAAATCGATTATGCCGCGCGGCGCGAGCAGGTAGAGACTGGAGGTTTCGGCAACGTCCGATGCCTTCAGCGTGCCGATGCCGGCGCCGGTGACGTAGCCACCGAGATCGATGAACTGGTAGTCGTCCTGATCGTAGAGCACCTGCAGCGCCGGCGCCGAGAGCGTCGTCTTGGAGCCGCGGCCGGCATCGAGATTGCCGTTGGAGCTCCACATCGTGACGTCGCCGCCCTGGGTGGTGAGAACGCGGCTCGAATTCACCAGCACGTTCTGGTCGGTGAAGGTGTTGATGGCGCCGCCACCGAGCGTGAGGATGCCGATGTCGCGCAGCTGCAGCGCAGCATTGGACTCGGCCGCCAGCGAGCCGACGATCAGGCTGCCGCCCGGCCCGAAGATCGAGATGTCACCGCCGAGCTGGGTCTGCACGGTCGCGTGCAGCAGGTTCAAGTCGCCGGTCTTGACGAGATCGCTGGCGCCGTTCGCGCCGCCACCAATCGTGTTCCTGGTGTAGCCGAGCTTCGCCGGGAACATGGTGTCGATCATCTCGTAGCCGAAGGCGGTCTTGAAGGTACCCTTACCGACCTCCTTCAACCCGGCAAAGAAGGCTTCATCGACCAGAACGTGCTGGAGGTCCTTTGGCAGGCTCTTGAACTGCTCGAATGTCAGGCTCTGCTTCTTGCCCGTCAAAACGTTGGTTGCCACGACGGTGCCCAGGAAATTCGGGCTGGCGGGATCGAGATATTTGCCGATCATCGCGTCGTAGTCGATGCCGAACTTGACCCCGAACAGGACGTCGATGCTGGCGCCCTGCTTGGTGCCGGCGGTCTCTACGAGGGCAGCGTTGCGCCGCGGGTTGTTCGAGGGTCCGAGCAGCGCTTGGTTGTAGATGCCGACCGAGCCGCCGGTCGTGCTGTCGACGTAGAAATTTCCAACCGTCGAGCTCGAATTTCCGACCGAAACGATGCCCTCCTGCACCAGCGCCTGGCTCGCATTGTTGAACGCCGCAGGCAGGAACGGACCGATGTCGCCGCCAGCCTGCACCACGAGATAACCTGGTCCCGCGACCTGGATGCCGCCGCCATTGGCATACCCGGTATAGGAAATGTTGCCGCCGGCGACGATCTTGCTGACGTCGTTGACGTGGATGTTCTGCACGATGACGTTGAGATCGACGATGTTGCCGCCGGCATAGATGCTGACCGGCCGGTTGATCTCGATGCGCTGGTAGACATCGAGCGTGTCGCTCAACGTTCTTCGGCCGAAGGTTCCGGTGGCAATGATGTCGCCGGAGGCGGCGTAGATCCTTGCGGTGCTGTCGCGGCCCTCGGCAGCATCGTTGGCGTGCGCCAGAACGGCGCGGCTGGAGGATTCGCCGTAGCCGCTGTTGGGCCGGTACGGATCGAACGCGGCGTCGAACAATGCTGCCCCGGCGGAGATCACCGGACGCGGTGTTGACAACGTGTTGCTCGATTGTTTCGGGTAACCGAACGTCAGGTCGATGCTCCCCTCCGCCAGCAAGTCGAACGTCCCGTGATCGGACGCACTGAGCACGATACCGGGAGTCGGAATTGCGAAGCCCGTAGCGTTTTGGACGCGAATACTGCCGATTCCGGTCGTCATGAGATTGCCTTGCAACGCGATTGCCTTGAGGCTGGCCGGATAGACGGCGGAGGCGGCCGGCGTACGCTCCGTGCCGACCGTCAGCGGCGATAGGCCGATGGTGATATCGCCGGACTTCGCCAACAGGCTGACCTTGCTATCGGGGCCATAGGTGTCGAAGTAGAGGGCCCTTGCCGGGAGGGCGCTGTTCTTCTCCAGCGGATCGGCCTCGCTTGGCGGCTGGGCATGCAACGCCGCCGGATTGACGACCCCGGCTACCGCGACCGAGCCGCCGGCTACGACGGTGATCTGTCCGGTGTCGACCGCAAGTTGCGGCAGATTCGGAAGGCTCAGCCTTTTGCTGCTAGGGGCCTGGATGTTGGGATTGCGGTCGGCAAAACGGTAGATCGTGCCATTGTCGCGGACGTCGCCAGCGGCCTCGATGCGGGCGTGGCCGGAGCCCTCGTAGAAGGACCCGCCGCGGATGTCGCCGCCGGCGCGCACGAGCATGTTGCCGCTGCCGTAGACATGCGTGACCGGCGTGCTGCCCGCGGCGAGGCCGTCGGTGACGCGGCCCGTGGTGGGCGCAGAGACCGAGACGTCGACGAGGTCGCGTCCGGCCAACACGCTGATATTGCCGCCGGCGCTAAGGAACCCCTGCTGGAAGCTGCCGTATTGAATCCACCACGCGGTCTGCGAGGCGATCGAATTCCCTGCCGGAGCGAACACCCCTGCCCCGACCATGGCCGCACTGCCGCTCGGCGTGATCGAGGCGTTGGACAACAGCCAGGGCTGATAGTACTGAGGCACTTTCTGGACAATCAAGACGGGATTTCCGTCCTGGTCCTTCAAGGGTTTGCCCTCGGCGTCCTGCGCCTGGATCGTGATCACTTTGCTGCCACCGACGATATCCCGCTGCGCGTCGATCAGGACATCGCCGCCCTTCTCCGGGAACGCGGCTGCGGTCGGCGGACCATAGTAGAGCTCGCGAGCGTCCGTCGCTGCTGCGTTGCCGTAGCCCAGCACGCGCGGCTCGTAGAAGCCCTTGCCGTCGGGATCGGTCACCACGATCGTCCCATCGGTTTGGACGGTGTACGGATTGGCATAGGCCGCCGTGTTGACGCCGGCTGCGTAGATCACGCCCGGGGCGCTGGTGTCCTTGAGAATCACGTCCCGCGCTGCCGCGACGTTGATATTGCCTGTCCCAGTGCGGATCATGGTCGGGATGTCGACCGTCACTTGCACGGTGCTGCCTGCCGTGTCCTTCACCAGCGTCTGCTGGTAGCTGCCGTGCTTGTCGACGATGACGTCGCCGACGTTATTGGCGAGCGGAACCCGTGCGCCGACATTGGCACTGGAGAGGTCGGCACCCGCGGTGAGATGATACGACCAGGATGATGGCGCCGTGATCGGCTTGAGGTTGCCGGGGCTGCAATCGATGGTGCAGACCCGCAGGGTGTGCGGGAACAGGTCCGCCGCGGCGAGATCAAGACTGGACGGGCTGATGCCGTTCGCCGCCGCGTTGTAGGGAGCGGCTACCGAACTCCCGGGCGTGTTGAGATAGTAGGTATACGCGCCTGTTGCCTTCTCGTCGAAGTAGCGGCTGGAGGCGCTGCTGGTGCCGAGATAATTGCCGAACTGGAAGAAGCCGTCCGAAATCGAGGCGTTGACGTTGATGTTGCCGGATGAGCGCAGCGTCAGCGCGCCCGCATCGAAGCCACCCCAAGGCGTCAGAAGACGGTATTTGAAATCGATATAGCTCGAGGCCGGGTCATACTTGCCGTCCTTGAGTCCTCCGACAGTGCCGGCGGCCAGATTCCAGTTGCTGCTGACGGTGATGTCGCCCTTCGAATTGACGAGATCGACCCCGGGCTGCACATGCACGACATCGGCGCCGAGGCTGGCGGCGAGCGGCGCAAGGCGCGTAAACAGGTTGCCGAAGCCGTAGCTCTGCCCGTTGTAGCTCCAGGTACCCTTGGTGATCTGCGAGACGATGTCCCCGAAGAACGCGTTCCCGGTGCCGGCCCCGCCGGTGAAGGTTGCTAAGCCTGCGGTGCCCTGGGTGGCCGGATTGAAAGGATCGTAGACGCCGCTGGACTTCAGCGGGATAAAGTTGGGTATATCAGGTACAAATGTGAGTGTCCCGTCAGACGACGCGACGGTCTTGCCCGAGAAGCTCGAACCGGGTGCGAAGGAAATGACCTGGACACCTCCGGCGCCCGAGACCGTGACGTTCGACGGCGCGGACCCGGTGTAGCCCGTGAAACCATCGACGAGGTTCATCTGGGCCGACACGATCTTGAGGCTGGAGCGGGTCGCAGTGACCCTCACGGTCTGACCGTCGGAGCGCGTAATGTCCGCCCAGGTCGGCGCGGCCGTATATCCGCTGCCGGCGCTCGTGACGACGATGTTCAGAGCCCCTCCGAACGCCAGGGTCGAGACCGTCCCCTGCGCTCCTCCTTCGAAGGTGATCTTGTATGTGGTGCTGCCGTCGAACACGAAGCCGGGATCAGAGGGCGGCAACGCGCTGAACGCGTTGAGCCCCATCACGTAGCCATTCATCGTTGCGATGACCTGACCCGTGCTGTCTCTCAAGCTCGCAGTCGTGGTGGGCACACCCGAGAATCCCGCGAAGACGCTGCTTGGATTTAGTGTGAACCCGCTCACATTGGTCCACGAGCCGGTCGTCGCGGGGATGAGATTCCCATTCGGATCCACGCCTTTGTACCAGCCGGCCGTGTCGATCGTGCCAAACCAGCCGAGGCTCGATCCATCGATGCCGTTCTTCCCGGCCGTGGTGTCGAACGCGATGTAGCCGTTGACGGCAACCGAGCGCGCGCCGACGATGCTGGTCATGGTACGATCGTTGACGTTGTTGGTTGCATCGAGCACGGGCAGTTCGTCGAATGTCTTGTCGCCGTCGGCGTAGAACTTGGCGCCGTGCGCGCCGGCCGTGTTAGCCACATTGCTGATCGCCGCGATCTTGACGTCGTTGTTGCCGTCGAGCGGCGCGCGGAACGTCACCGTGCCGCCGCTGAGACCGCCCTTGGCGCCGCCGGAGACGTTGATCTGCGTGCCCTGCTGCAGGTAGATTTTCGACTTGGCGTCCCAGCCGATTCCGATGATGACGTCGCCGCCCCGCTCGTCGGCATGCGTCGTCGAGGCGTCGATCACGCCGCTGCTGGCGAGGAGGACCGCGTTGGCGCCGTAGAGTGCAACCTGTCCGCCGGCCTGTCCGGTTCCGTCAGCGGTCTTGCCGCCGTAGCCGGTCGCGTCGATCAGGCCGCGGATTTTCACCTGCCCGAACTGCTTGCTCGCGTCGCTGCTGTCCCACGCCGAATCGTCCGCGGTCAGCGTGACGGCATTGGCCTTGAGCGTATGGCCGGCCGCCAGTTCGAGATTGCCCGTGCGCGTACGGACGTCAACCGAACCGGTGAGACCGCCCGCGAGCAAATTGTCGGCGAGCGAGGTCAGGTCCGCGCTGCCCAGCGTATCGAGTTTGAAACGACCGCCGAGTCCTGAGGCGCCGGCCCCGAGCAGTTCGCCCGCGATCGTGGCACTGCCGCGGACGGCATTGACTTCGATCTGGCCGCCATAGCCGAGACCGCCCGCAGGCTGCGCGACGTCGACGATGCTGTCGGTGTCGATCTTGACCTTGCCCTCGCCGGTGAACGGCACCACTGCCGTGCCGCCGATGTCGGCATTGAGCACGATCTTGCCGCCCGGCGCGTAGGTATCGATGTCGAGGGTCTTCTTGTAGCCGGCCGCCGACAGATAGGAGCCCTTCTCAAGTTCGAGATTGCCGGCGATTGCGCTCAGCGTGATCGTCCCGCCCTGCGCCTGGATGGTGCTGGCAACGGTAATGTTGGCGGCCGTGATCTGCAGGCTGCCGCCGACCTCGGTGCTGTCCGCCGGACGTTCGACCGCGCCGGTTCGGGTGCTGCTGTCCCGGATCGTGACGTTGCCGGCATAGCCCGTGATCGAGAAGCTTTGCGACTTGGCACCGCTTGCGCCGGCGACCAGCACGCTCGGCGTCGTGATCGCAAGATCGACCTTGTCGGTGTTGTTGACGCCCAGGGTCAGGGCGCCCGGCCCCTTGATCAGCACGCGCCCGCTCGCGGACATGCCGACGCTGGAATAGCCGGCGATCGTCATGTAGGCGGCCTGCGTGATGCCGTTGACCGGAGAGTTGCCGAACTCGATGTCCTCAGCGACGAGCTGCAGGCCGTTGCCGCCGGCGGTCGCGCCGCCGCTGAAGGCCGGTCCGGCCGTATTCGTCAGTGTAATGGTCTCGCTGGCCGTGATGGTGGCATCTCGCGCGACGCCGCCGTCGAGGCCCTGTGCTAGGCCATTTGCGTCGAGGATCAGGTTGCGCGTTCCCGAATTGAAGCTACCGTAGACGGTGATCGGTGCCGACAAGGCGCGCAGCGCGAGCGTGTGGACGTCGGCAAACTGGGCGCTGTTGGCCGGCAGCGTCAGGCTCACGCCGGCAACCGGGTTGGCCGCGCCGATCCCGATGCTCGGAGCGACCAGGTTGACGCGGCTGGCGTGCAGATCGGTCGTATTGACGGTGATGGCCTTGTTCGCGGCGGTGCCTTGCAGTGTCAGCGTATCGGTCTTGATCGTGACGCCGTCAGCGACCACGACCTTGCCGCTGTCGGCGGTGTTGCCCCCCGGCAGCGTCAGGCTTCCGCTGACCTGCCCGGTCGCAAGTCCGGGAATGTTCGCGGCGTCCTGCGTCGTGACGTCCCTGAAGCTGATCGTGAGCGACGGCGCCGAGACGCCGGTCTTGGATGGTCCGGTGAGTTGGAGCGTGGGATCGTTGCTGGCCGCGAACAATGCGCCGCGCCCGGGCTGCTGCGGACCGCCATTGGCATAGTAGCCCAGCACCTGCTGGGTGGCCGCGGTGAAAGCGGGAAGCTTCGTCAGGTCCGCGCCGGTGATCGTCGTTCCCGACAGCGTCCCTCCGAGGGCGGTGGCGACGCTCTGGGCGGTGATCGCCGCCTGCTGGTCCGAGACGACGATGTAGTGGCGTCCGAAGCCGGCGTGAACAGTGCCCCTGGTTTCGATGACGCTGCCCGATTTGACCGTGACCGTTCCACTGCCGTCGACCGGAACATAGACCGGCACGTCGAGCAGGACGGAGCTCGATCCGATCGTCACATACTGCTGGGCCCGCTGCTGCCACTCTCCGGTTTGCTGCGCGACGAGTAGGATTTCCGGCGCAGTCAGGGCCTCGCCACGGGTGTCGACCACCAGGTTGCTCGCCGTCGGCGTGATCAGCGTGCCGTTGGCAATGTCGCTGCGGATGCCGCCGATCAGAACGCTCTCGAAACCGTAGATCTGGTCGAGATCCAGCCCGACATAGCCGGCAGGCACGTCCTTGGCCGCGTAGGCGGCGTGGCTGAGCACGGCGAGCTTCGGCGCGCTGATGTCGAGTTCGCCGCCGCGCCCGATATTGCCGTTGCTGTCGGTACCCGGCTGGGTCAGCGCCATGCCGTTGAGAACGATCGTCTGCAGGGCAGACACGGACAGACGGCCGGCGTCCATCGGCAGGCGCGGCGGGATCTTGTTCTGCTTGGCCGCCGCCTGGGTGAAATAGCGGTTGGCACCGTTGAAGCTGTACTCGCTGTACTGCTGCCATACCGAGTTCGTCTGCACGGCGAAGACGGTCTGCCCGGACGACTGCTTTCCGGGCGCTGTCGACTGCGTGTAATTGCCCGTGACCAATACGGTGCCGTCGGTCAGTTTGGTGCCGGTCGGGATGTGCTTGCCGGTGTTGTCCTGGGCGTAGACGACGGCGCGCATCGCACCGGGCAGCGTCGCGTAGTGCGCAGGATAGAGCGTGTAGGTGCCCGCCGGGATGCCGTTGCCGCCATCGATGGTGATCTGCTGGCCCGCCAGCGGCACGCTGTCGCCGGGCTTGACCGTGACACCGTTGTCGGCGCTGCGCGCGGTGGCGAAGTGGATGTCGTAAGCCGCGATGGAATCGTTGCGCGAAGGCACCAGCGCATAGACGGTCTGGCCCGAGGGCGTCGTCGTCAGCGTGTCGCGCGAGCCTCCCTTGCCCTGGATCCATTCCGCAGCCTGGAGATCGCCGCCGCCGCGCAGATCGATGGTGGAGCCGTCGGCACGCGTCACCGTCGATCCCGACAGGAGAAGACCCTTGGAGGGCGGCGCAGTCAGCGGATAGAGATTGGCGTTGTAGTACCAATCGGTGCCGTCCGAGGTGGCGCCATAGGGCACGGTTGTGTCGGCCAGCGTGACCGAGGTGAGGCTTCCCGGCGCCAGCGCCACCGACTGGGTGATGATCTTCGACACGGCCGCATCGGTGTTGCCGAGCGTGATGGTGCCGAGCGGGGCAAACAGATTGCCTGCCTGCTCGATGGTCGCCGCCCGCACCGTGATGCCCCCGCCGGCCGAAAGCGGAATGGTGGTGTCGCTGCCTGCAGGCGCGGTGAACTTGACGTTGCCCGGCGTTTCGATGGTGAAGTTGACGGCGGTGACGGGATATAGGCGTTGGGCGGAGAACCGCAGATCGCCGGCCGTGAAGAGATTGGCAGTGAAGCTCGACTGCTCGGCAGTGGCCGCCTTGTCGTCGTTCCCCTTCCTGAGCCCGTCTCGAACCTTGAGCGTGTTCAGCCGAATGTCGCCGCTCGCAATGAAATTGACCTGGCCGAAACTGGAGAAATTGAGCCCCCTGATGGGATCATTGTCCGTGATCTTCAGCGGCGTCGGCGCGCCTTCGAGGTCGATGGTCCCGGCGCTGACGGTCAGGGTGCTCTGGCCGGCAGCCGGCTTGTTGCCGCTGCCCGACAGCGAAACATAGGCGGCCGACAGGTTTACGTCGGCGCCGGAAGCGGGTGCCTTGAACGTCCCGGCCGCGATGTGCAGGCGGTTCGTCACGCTCCAGTTCAACGGCCCTGCGAACTGCAAATCAAAGAAGTTGATCGCCGGAGTCGTGGGATTTATGCCGTAGGTGTTGCCCGGAATGTCCGTAAAGATCACCGGGACGCCACCAGTCGCCCCGGCGGCATAGAGATAAACATTGTCGAATGGAGCAAGTTGATCGGCCGAGACGTAGAAGATTCCCGGCGAAACCTGCCCGGCGCCAATCGCCTCCTGTCCCAACGTGATGGGCCCGCCACCTAGCAGCACCGTACCGCCGTTGGCGCGCGCGTCCGGCGGGACCGAGTTGACGACGCTGCCATCGGTCGCGATGGCGCGGCCTCCGGTCGCGGCAAAGCTGCCCCTCCAATCGAATCTGACGACATCGGCACTGACCGTGCCGGCATCGCTCCATGAATCCTGTTCCGACGGACCGGCGCGGCCGTTCGCCACCTTGATCTTGCCGGCAGCGCCGGAAACGTCGACAACGGCACCGGCATCTGCGGTCAGCGACGCGCTGCTGGGTGCGCCATAGACGAAGTAGGACTTATTCTTGCTTGGGTCGGTCTTGTTTTCATAGGTGTTGATCTGGGTGATCTGTCCACCTTCAACGGCGAAAGTTCCGCCTGCGATGTATTTACCGCTGGTTGCCGGGCCGTTGACCGTTCCGAACAGCGGATCGGCGACGAACGTTCCCGACAGGTCGATCCTGGCGTCGGACGACAGGTGCGTCGAATTCGAATTGATGAAGACCGATCCGCCGCGATTGATGATCGTACCGAGCAAATCGACCGACTGTGCGGGAGCGGTCCAAAGAGCCGAGCTTGGCAAAGTTGTCTTGTCGCCGACGACTGCGGCCATCGCAATCTTGGCCGTAGGGTCGGTTGCGATCGTCGAGCCCTTGTCAAGCGTGATGAAGTCCGCTTTGAGCGTCAGGTCGACCGCTTTGGGCAGCTTTTCGGCTGCGCGTTGGGAATCCGAAAGCGATGCTCTCAGCACGTTGAATTGCGAGCCCAGCTTCGTTCCAGTCTGCGTACCTGTAAAATCGAACACACTCGGCAGATTGCTTTGCTGCAGTCTGAGCTGTTCGTTCGCTGACAAAATGACGTTCGCTCTGCTATCTGCGGACCAGTCGTCAGTTACGGACTCGATGGTGTAGGAACTGAAACCTTCGAAGAACGACAGCGGGAGTGTCATCGCTCCGCGAATGCGGACCGATGACGTCTCCTTGTCTTGAAGCGTCCCGTCGATGCGGATCGTATCGGCTCCCGCAATTCGGAGGTTCCCGTTCGTCTCGAACCCGTACCCGAGCAACTGGCCGTCCAGCTGCAGCAGGGCAACGGCGCCTTGCGTCGGCCTTTTCTCGCCGGAGTCGCCCGGCGAAACCCACTTGGCTCCCTGGTAGATTTCCAGTGAGATTGAGCCCCCCTTTCCTTCCATGGTGCCGGAGGCGACGGTCCGCGCCTTGCCTTGAGGCGAGATGTATCCGCCGCTCGACACGTCCAGCACGCTATTGGTGCCCAGCAAGATGCTTCCGGTCGTGTCCAGATAGCCACTGTCGAGAGCCTCGCTGCTCTTGTTGGTCGAGATCGAGATGCTGCCACCGTTGAGAAATGCCGGGCCAACGGCATCGATGCCGGCGACGCGGCTGATATCGTTGACAAATCGTCCGCTCACATCGATCTTGCCTCCGACATAGACGTTGGCAGCCAACGGCGCTTCGGTACTGTTTTTAGTATTGTCCCTGTAGCTAAACTGCGAGCCGAAGCTGTTCGAAATGGCGGCTCGATCAGTAACGAGTTTCACACTGCCGCCTGCCGCCTCGATGTCTCCCGCGATGTCGATGATAGCGGCCACCACGGAGAGATTGCCGCCAGGCGCCAGAGTGAGCTTGGCCGGCGGAGGGTCTTTGTCCGCCGGATAGGGCCCGCTGCTGACGCGCGACAACACGAAATCGGAGGCCGTTACCGACAAGGAACTAAGGCCGTAACTCGACAGGATCTCGTCCGACAGTACGGTCTTGAGTGGTACAAACTCCTCGTCGTTGCGCCTATAGCCGCTCGTCGTCGCGTAATTGGCAGATTCCAACGAACCAATCTGGACGCTCGACGGGGTCGTCAATGAGAGCGAGCCCTGCAGCGGCAATTGACCGCTGCTGATCTGTCGCTCACCTGCCGTCGAACCGAAATAGATGATGCCTTTGTCAAGCGGCGCAAGATTGACCGTCACGACGCTGACACCGCCGGCGGCATGGCCCTCGCTATAGCCCGGCGAATAGATCTGACTCTGCGTCGACCAGTATTCGGTGACGCCCCACCGCTCATGCTTGCGGATGAACTGCCCGGCAACGCCGAGATAGGTCATGTTCGGGTCGGCTTTGGAGATGTCGTAGATGCGCCCGTCGCTGCCGATCAGCCGCGTCGTGTTCACCATGCCAGGCAGGAACTTGACGCTGCCGCCGGCGACGTTCATCACCGAGCCGGCGGTGATGACGCCCGAGGCTGCCCCGTTCTCGACCTTCAGATCCGTGTTGAGACTGATGCTGCCGCCGACGGTCATCAGCTGATAGATGCTGCGCGGCACCTTGGCGACGTAGCCGCTGGCATCGGCGATCGGCGTGCCGACCCAGGTCGTGCCGTCGCTGCGCGTGCCGGTCTTGCGGATGTCGATCCACAGCGTCTGGCCGTAGACCACGCCGCTGCCGTCCGCCGAAACGGTAGCGTAAGGCGGGCGCTGCAGCGGCATGTCGGCGAACTCGGCCAGCAGCTTGACGGGGATGACGTTGTAGCCGGCCGGCAACTCGACGTTCTGGAGCCCCGCCACGTCGATCGTGGCACCGGGTGCGAGCAGGACGGACTTGGGATCCAGAGAATTGGGATTGACTCCGTTCTGATTGCCGTCAGTGCCCGACGTCGTCCCCTGATGGAATAGGCTCCACACCTTGTTCCCCAGATCCTTGGGGAAGTTCATGGCATTGAGCGAGACCTGCGCCGAGGGTGCCGAGATCAGGCCGCTCGCGCCAATGGTCACGCTGGCCTGGGCCGAGGCCTCGATGTAGGTCGGCACGAAGCTCTGCGAGCCGGGCAGGCCTGCCGACCCGTCGTCCACCGGCAGGCTCGAGATCACGCCGTCCATGGTGACGCTCGTGGCGGCGCGCAGCAGCACGAAGCTGTTGCGGCTGATGCTGGTGTCGGCGGACACCACGCCTTGGAGCAGATGCCCGGCGCTGTCGGTCAGTGCGCGGCCATTCGCATCGGTTGGATTGGCAATGCTGACCTTGTCGCCGTTCATGACGAGGACGCCGCGGCCGATATCGATCACGCCGTCGTGGACGGCCTCGCCTGTGCCCGGCAGGTAAAAGTTGGTGCGCGGGTAGCCGAATGGATCCGTGCCGTTTGGATCGGTGTTGTACGACGCGGCGAATTGCGAGAGCCTGAACTCCGTGCCCGGGAACTTGTTGGTGTTGCCCTTGTCGTCCTTGCCGAGCACTTCCTTGGGGAACACCGAGTAGCCGTTGGGCACCACGTCGATGGTGCGCGCGGCGACCATCGCCACCTCGCCGGTCGTGGCCGTGATCGACCCGGAATTATAAACGTTGGCGCCGAACAGGAAGACCGAGCCGGGTGAGCCTTGTGCGACCTGGTCGTAGCGGATGTTGCCGGTGATCGACGCGCCGCGCTCGACCTTGATGTCGCCCGCGACCAGATTGGTCGCCGCGCCGCCGTCCTTGTCGTAGATCGAGAAAGAGTTCAGGTTGGCGATGCCCTGGTCCATGAAGAACTTGTCGCGTTCCTGGAGCGACGCGCCCAGCTTGCCGACATCGAGGCTGGAGGCGATCAGGGTGTGGACGTTCACCTGCGCCCCCGCACCGAACACGATGCCGTTTCGGTTGATGAGATAGACGCCGCCGAGCGCGTTGATCTGGCCGAGGATGCGGCTGGGCGACGCACTCGAGTCCACCCGGTTCAGAGCGATCCAGTCGGACGCCGATTGCTGGAAATTGATGGTGGTGTTGGCGCCGACGTTGAAGCTGTCCCAGTACAGGATGGCCTTTTTCTGGGTCTGCTGGATGTCGACGTCCACCTTCGTGACGCCATTCACTTCCTTGGCGCTCTGCTTCGGCGCGTTGGCACCGGTCCATTTCGACGGATCGAGCTTGATCCCGGCCAAAGGATCGTTGTCGGTGCCGCCGGTGGGCATCAAGCCTCCCGTGACCAGCCCGTTCGGAACCGACCCGCCGGCGGCCCGCGCTGCGGCGGCGGCATCGGCCTGCAGCTTTCGCGCGGCCGCGAGCGCGGCTGCCGCGCGGGCCAGCGAGGCCTGCGCCTGCGTCGCCGCTCCCGCTGCCTGCTGCGCGGCCTGGATCGCCGCCTGCTGCGCTTCCTGCGTCGGTACGACCGTATTGGCGCCCGGCGTGAGGCTGCGCGCGTGGCCGTAGCCGCTCGCCAGCGACAACGCCACCAGACTGACGCCGCACAGCAGCGCACGTTCGAAGGCCCGGCGAGAGCCCCGAGCAGTTGCGCCCGGGGACGGCATAACATTGTCAGGATGGGGCACGCCGCAGCACCTTCAAATCGAATGGTTCCAGCCGGGCAACCGCAAGGCAGGCCCGTGCGGCGCATTTACCTTTCGTTTACTAACATTGATATGTCAGAATTGTAGCACTGACGACAGATGCCACCGGCGTTATGATATCAAATAACATGGCGAATGGCGCGGATCAGGCCGTCCGGCGTGCCGATCAGTCGCAGATAAAGCGCCGGCGGCAGGCGGGGTCAGCGCGGACCCCGATTGGCGAGCGGATTGACGAGACCGGGCGGCAATCGGAGATTGGCAGGCATGGCCCGGCCGATCGGCAGGTTCATGTTGGCGCCCGGATGAACATAGGTGCCATCGTTGGCCGCAACGGGCGGCTGGGCGGTCGGTGCAGCGGGCATCGCCGGCGGCACGGCCGGCATCGGCGGCGGCCCCGCAAGCATGGGGGCGCCAGGCGTCCCGCTTCCTTTCACGTCCGGCGCCGGGAGATCGAGCACGGCCTGATCGAGGCCCCTTGCCAGTTCGACCCGCCGCCGCTCGACCGCGCGGAGCGTCCATCCATTGTGATTTTCGCCGGCCCTCAGCCGGACCACCGACTTGCTGCGGGCGTCCAGAAAGAGGCCGATCTTTTCGGCGCCGATGATGGTTCCGAGCAAGGACAGCTGCGGCGTTTCCGGCTTGGGCGGCGGCCCCGGCGGAGGCGCGGGCATCGCCACCGGCGCGACCGCGGGCGGACGCCGGGTCGGCGCGAACAAGGGCCGCTCGCGCGTTGCCGTCAGACGTGCCAACGGAATTGCCCATAGCGGATTGTCGCCGAGCGCACGCTGCGGAAGGCCGGCAGCCGGCGCGCGCTCGGGAGCGGCTGCCGCACGCCCGGACATCGTCGGGCTCGTCGCGCCCGGCGTAGGATCGGCCGGTTTCGTCGCGAACAGATCCTCGGCGGGCTCGGTCGCGATGACATCCATCGCCGACGGTGCACCGACGGCCGCGACCGCCCCCAATACGAGGACGCCCGCAAACGACATGACAAGAAGGCGCAGCGACATGGCAGAGGCGGTCCTTGCTCGACCCCGAGCGATAACGTTGCGTCTTATCACCGATGTGACGCCATGTGAAACGGTTATCACTTCGGCGCCGCGTTCCCCTGCCTCGCGATGGCCCTGTCATGCGACACAGCAAAAAATGCACCCGGCTGACGCCGGGTGCACAGTCTCGGATCGTTGATCGGACCGGAGCCCGAGCAGCGATCAGTAAGCGCCGACCTTGCCGGAGCAGCCGCTGCCCTGCGGACCGTTGGTGGGGTCGTTGAGCAGCGAGTAGATTTCGTTCTGCCACACCGACGGGACCTGGGCGAAGCCGTTCTCGTTGAAGATGCCGGCCGCGCTGGTGCCGTACACGAAGTCGAGCCAGGTCTTGAACCAGATAAAGGCGTTGTTGCCGTTCGCGTGGGTCTGGTAGCACTGGTACATCATGATCCACGAGAAACCGGAGATCGGGTACGAACCGGCGACCACCGGATTCGCGTTCACGCCCTGAAGGCTCCAGGTCAGCGGGTTGGCACGGCTCGAGGCGTCCATCTGCGGAATGGCGGTCGCCATCGCCTTCTGCGCGGCAGCCGGGGTCGGCGGCTGGAACTGGCCGGTCGAAGCGGTGATGTCCCACTGCGACTGCAGGTTCGCGGTCTTCAGGCCACCGACCTTGACAGGCAGCCAGAAGTCGGACGACGCGTAGCCGATCGCACCGTTGGTGTTGGTGACGAGAGTGACGAGCGCGCCGCTGCCCGAAGCGTTGGCGAAGGTGCCGCCGCCCGGATTGGCATTCGAAGTGCCGCACTGGTTGGTCGCGAACTGATCCGGCCAGTTGAGCTGGTTCGCACCGCGCGGAACCAGCGGGGTGGAGCAGGCCTGCGCACGGTCGGTCCAGGGGAAGGCGTAGGAGACGACGGTCGAGTCGGTCTCGTTGTTGGGACCGAACTCGTAACGGCACTGTTCAACCAGGGCATTGGAGAACAGGAAGGTGGTGCCGCTGCCGTCCGTGCGATGCACGAAGGTGATGTTGCCGGTGCCGAGCACGCCGCCGTTGAGGGCGGTCAGGATCGGGTTGTTCCACTTGGTGATGTGACCGGAGACGATGCCGCAAACGGCGTTGCGCGACAGGTTGAAGCCGGAGCTGCCGCCGGCCGGGGTGGCAGGCAGGATGTTCAGCGCCGCACCGGTGCCGTCCTTGCCGTTGAAGCCCAGCGCGACCGGGCCGACCACGGCCGGGATCGCGATCATGTTGCCGAACTTCGACTGCGGGCTGTTGGCGCCGCCGGTGTTCCACGCCGTCATATCGGCCGCGTTGACGACGTCGTCGCTGCCGACGAACTGGACGCCGTCATAGTCGGCGGTGCTATTCACGTTCCAGTTCGAGTCGGTGTAGGCCGGAGCGGACGACGAGGGCGTGCCGATCTGGGTCTTGTCGTTGGTGCGCAGCACGGTCTTGCCGTTGCCGGACCCCGTCGCCGCGTACAGCATCACGCCGCCGAAGCCGCTGGTGTTGAAGCCGGTGCAATTCGCCGCCTTGGCCATCGGACCCGGCCTGCCGGAGCTGCCCTGGGCCTGGCTGTACATGCAATCCATCAGCTGACGATAGACGATCTGCGGGAACGTCGCGCCAGCGCCGAACGCAAGCGACTGTGCCTGTGCGGATTCGGAAGCGACGCCCATCGCGGCGAACGCAACCGACCCCATAAGTAGCGCCTTCATGTTTCGCATAGTCTTGCTCTCCCTGTTTGGATCCCCCTGGCTGCCAACCCCGGCAGCCGGGTCCCGGAGCGCCGCGGAAGCTAACCGCGATATGTGAGACTTTCATTGTTATTTTGTGAATTATGATATCATCATCTCATTGAAACGTGAGACCAAGAATGATCGCATCAACGAACGCCAAGAAAATACGCAGGAAATCGCCGCTCGATCATCCATGGAAAATGTTATTCGCAGGGCTGCGCCGTCACAGGCCGAAGATACTGCGGCAAGAACGGATCGGGTTCGATAGTCGCTGCGCACAACTCTTTGTTGCAAGCCGCGGTCCTGCGAATCGCGAATAACGCGACTTCACATACATGTCTTGCCGACATCACATCACCGTCAACGTCAAGCCGTTAAAAAGCGCCCCCGCAAAGTGATCGCGCTTCGACATGCAGCCTCGACCAGTTCAGACGCATGACGAGTGGCGTGAGCTGCAACGACTGTCCCACGAGAGGAAGTGACATGAGCGCCTCGTCCGCCATCCTTATGGTTCGCCCCTTCGACAAGGCACGTGCGGGTGCTGCGAGCTTCTGGCTTGCCCTTCTGCTCGGTGCCGCGACACCTGCGTCCGTCCAGGCTCAAACGCCCGAAACCGTCGTTGCCATCGTGAACGGCCAGAAGGTTCTCGAAAGCGACATTCAAGTGGCCGACGATATTCTCGGCCGCAATCTTCTCGCGCGCGAGCCGGCCGAACGCCGCGAGACTCTCGTGAAAATACTGATCGACGGCGTGCTGCTGTCACAGGCCGCCAAGGATCGCAACATCGTGGACGAGGCCGACTTGCAACGTCGTGCGACGTTTACGCGCAACCAGGGGCTTGCCAACCATTTCCTGACGATCATCGGGCAGCAAGCAGTGACCGAGGAGGCGATGCGCAAAGCCTACGAGGAAGTCGTGGTGAAGGGAGCGCCGACTGAACCGGAGCTCCATCTGCGACACATGGTCTTCATGATTTCGCCTCCGGCGGACGATGGTGCGGTGAAGGCGGCGGAGCAGAAAGCGCAGGCGGCGATTGCACGGATCAACAAGGGCGAGGACTTTGCCGTCGTGGTCGCCGAAATGTCCGAAGATCCGACGACCAAGAGCCGAGGCGGAGACTACGACTGGCGCGCGCGCGGCGAGATCGGCAAGGAATACGCCGAAGTTGCCTTCAAGCTGAAGAAGGGCGAAGTTTCCGCACCATTCAAGACGGCCGTCGGCTGGCACATCTTGAAACTCGACGACGCGCGGACACGACAGCCTGTCGCTTATGACAAGATCCGTGACCGCCTCGCCGTTCTCGTTGCGAACGCCGCACAGCTGGAACTCGTCGACAAAATCCGCTCCGAAGCCAAGATCGAGCACATGAACCCGCCAGAGAGAGCGGACAAGGAAACGGTCGGCCGCAAATAGCATTTTGGCGATGACCTGCCCTACCGACCCAAGCAGGCGCGTCGAGCAGCGCCGCGGGACCTCCGCAATGACGAAGCTCCGGTTGGGCATCCTGCTGCACTGTCTGTGGGGTGGCACCGCAGTTGCGCAACCCGTAATGTTCTGGTTCAACGACCCGGTTGGACCGGACGAGACTGTCATGGTCACCGGTTCGGATCTCGACCAGATCACATCGGCGACCGTGGCTCAGATAGGCGACGTGTCCGACCGTGGCACCGGACAGGAAACGACCATCCCTATCCTCCAGTCCAATCCGCTCTCCCTCAAATTCGTGATCCCGAAGAACTTCGGCCCCGGCCTGTACCGGTTCACATTGAGGCATGCGCAAGGCGCGATCTACGGACGGATCAATCTGCCAAGTGTCTATTGGAGACAGGGAGATCTCGGCAATGATGCATCGCCGGACGGCTGGCTTCAGGTGTTCGGGCGCAACATTGTTCGCGACTCCGGACGGGCACATTTGTGGCTGATTGCCGAGGAAACTTCGCTCCGGATTGATGCCCCTCTCGTCAAAGGCGATATGTGGCGTGGCATCTTCCGCATTCCGAAGGACGTCAAGCCCGGACGCTATGCCCTGCGGCTCACGAACGGAGACGGAGTTGAGAGCGAGTCCGTCGATGCCGGCCCCCTCACCGTCCGCGCGCCCGCGACGACGGCAGGGCAGGAGTATGATGTTAGGGCCTACGGCGCAAACGGAGATGGACGTCTCGACAACGCGCGAGCGATCAAGGCTGCGATCGATGCGGCAAAGGAAGCCGGCGGCGGCACGGTCTACTTCCCGCGAGGGCGATATCTCGTCTCCGATATGATCAGCATCCCGCCTGGAGTGAAGCTCAGAGGAGAGCGCACTGATCTCGTCAATCTGCTTTGGCCGGACTTCGAAAGCCTGCCGGCGGCCCTGATCCGCGGAACCTCGCGGTTTGCGATCGAGGATCTCACGATCTACGCCTCGAACCACCCCCACGTGATATCCGGCGGATTCCAGTTCGGCGATCAACAGGCACCTGGCGCCGGTGAGATTGCCATCAGGCGCGTTCGCATTCGAGCCTCGGCCTTTCGAGGCTTGATGGAGCCGGACGCCGCTCTGCGCCGCATGAACGACTTTCAGCGACTTTACGCCGCCGCGGCGCCGGACAGCATCCGGTTGAGCGGCGACCGGGTCGAGGTCACCGATTGCGACGTCCTGGGGTCGGGACACTCGTTGAGGCTGTTCAAGGCGAGCAACGCCGTCGTGACCGGCAACATCCTGATCAACGGACGCTATGGCGCCTACTCCTTGGTCGGATCGCGGCGGGTCATTTTCGAAAACAACACTGTGAGTTCATCCGATCTGCAAGCCAGCGGAGGCGGGATCACTACGCTTTCGAAATTCGTCAGCGCCTCCGAGAACATCTTCATCGGTGGCAACAGCTTCAGGGCCATCTACGGTCTCGACCGCGAAGCGATGACGACGGACGGACCCGGCGGCTATTACTTCGGTCGCGCCGAGAGCACCAAGCCCGACGGGCTGTTGCTTCGCGATCGGCCCAATCAATATCCCGCGGGCCTCGATTGGACGGACGCCGCCGTCATGGTGGTGAATGGCCGCGGCACCGGCCAATATGCCCGCCTCAAGGGGCGGGAGGACAGGCCGGACGGCCTGTCGATCACGCTCGATCGCCCCCTCCAGGTTTCACTGGACCATACGTCGGAAATCACGGTCACACAGGCCCAGCAGAACTACCTCGTCATCGGCAATTCGTTCGAGGACACGGGCGTCGCGGCCCAGGCGTATGGAACGGCGGTGGACCATGTCATCGCCGGCAATCACTCGAACAGAACCAGCGGCTTCGCTGCCTTCGGCCTGTCCTATGAGCAATTCCAGCCCGTCTGGCGAACGCAGTTCCTGGGCAATCACATACTCGAGGGCAACGTGTATCGCGCGGGCCCCGAACGCTCGATCTTCTCCAACGAGGCCTCGATCCTGGTGCGCGGAAACCAGACATCGACCAGTGCGAACCGTCCGCCAATGGTTCAGGCGATCGTCATCCGGGGCAATCGTCTCGATCAGGACGCTCACATCGAGATCAGGGGATTTGTCCCCGCCTCGCCAGGTGTTCGCGACGTCGTCATCGAGGACAACATCACGGGCGCCTCGCGCGAAGGGCTGACCATTGATCGCGGCGTCGCGTGGTGGATATCCCGCAAGAACGAAGAGAGGCGCATCCAGAAGTAGCGCGGCCCGTGTCCGGCGGCGCCCCAGTCACCCAAATGATATGTTCCGTTGTTAGTTAACCATTCGCCGGCCCACATAACCGTCACAGCAATCTCTTGCCCTGAGCATCCCCGAAAGCTGCCCTGATGACCGCAATCCTCGGCCTGAACCTCAACCATCCAGATGCCTCCGCGGCGCTCGTCCTCGATGGGAAAGTGGTCGCTGCAGCCGCCGAGGAGCGCTTCGGTCGGCGTATCAAACACGATCCATCCTTTCCCCAGAACGCGATCCGCACCGTCCTCGCCATGGGCGGAATCTCGGCGAAGGAGCTCGACCTGATAGCGGTCGCGCGCGACCCCTCCCAGAACCGGGCCGCGCAAGTATCCTATGTGCTGCGCAATCCCATCTCCGGCGGCATGGCCGCCATGGAGCACATTCGCCGTGCACGGGTCGATGTCAGCATCAGCGACATGGTCGCCGAGGCCTGCGGAGAGGACCCGGGCACGGTGAAGGCGAAGCTGGTGCCGGTCGAGCATCATCTCTCGCACATCGCCAGTTCCTACTATTGCTCGCCGTTCGAAAGCCTGACCGCCGGATTCTCGTATGACGGCAGTGGCGATTTCACCAGCATGATGGCCGCCCGCTGCGAGGGCACCAGCATAGAGGTGATCGACCGTGTCCACCTGCCCCACAGCCTGGGCTTCTTCTACACGGCCTGCTGTCAGTTCATCGGGTTCGACGGCTTTGGCGAGGAATACAAAGTCATGGGGCTCGCCCCTTACGGCACGGACAAGTATTTGGGTGAAATGCGCGACCTCGTCCAGACCCGTTCCGATGGCTGGTTCAAGCTGGCCGACGGCTATTTCGGCATGCACCGCGGCGGCGAAGGCGACAAGATGGACGACAACCATCGTATCGACATGATGCGCCTGTTCACGGACAAATGGACCGCCAGGTTCGCCGCGCCGCGACAGCGGAACGAGGAGATGACACAGCGCGAGAAAGACATCGCGCGCTCGTGCCAGATGCGCTTCGAGGAGATCTCGCTTCACTGCTTCAAGCGATTGCACGATCTTGTACCCGCCAGCCAAGTCGCCTATGCGGGCGGATGCGCGCTCAACGGTGTCATGAACGCGCGGCTGCTGCGAGATACCCCCTTCCAGCAAGCCTACATGCAACCCGCTTCGGCCGACGACGGTCTTTGCGTCGGTGCTGGTCTATGGGCTTGGCACAATGTCGCAGGCGGGCGGGAGCGGTTTCACATGACGCACGCCTATTGGGGTCCTTCGCACGCAGACGAGACCATGCGGCGGACCGCCGAAGCTTCCCAGTGCCCAATGCGGGAGCTGGGGGATGGGCATGTGCCCAAGGCGGTTGCCGCACTGCTGCATGCCGGTCTGGTCGTCGGTTGGTATCAGGGGCGATCTGAATGGGGGCCGCGTGCGCTTGGCAATCGCTCCATCCTCGCCGACCCGACGCGTCCCGACATGAAGGACGTCATCAACGCCAAGATCAAGCGGCGCGAGAGCTTTCGTCCCTTCGCACCCAGCGTCCTGCAGCCCGCCGTCGCAACCTATTTCGAGCAGGACGTCTTTAGCCCCTTCATGATGCACGTCGTCAAGCTGCGGCCGGAGTGGCGGGAGAAGCTTCCGGCCATCACCCACGTCGATGGTACTGGCCGGCTGCAAAGCATCGCGCGTGAGACCAATCCGCTGTATTATGAGCTGATCGAGAGCTTCGGCGCCTTGTCCGGCATCCCGATCGTGCTCAACACAAGCTTCAACGAGAACGAGCCGATCGTGGACACGCCCGAGCAGGCAATGAGCTGCTTCCTGCGGACCGGCCTCGATGCAATCTGCCTCGGCCGCTATCTCGTGGTGAAGGCCGAACACGCGCATCTTCTGCCAAACGCGTGAAACGTTCTGCAGGCACCACGGGACGTGATGCTTGATTGATCCGTCCTGGATCTGCCCCTCGGTCAGGCCGGAAGCAGCGTCGTCTTTTGGTAGGCCTCATAAGCGCGCCGCAGACCCTCTTCCAGCAAGGTCGTGGCGCGCCAGCCGAGCCTGGCGAGCTTGGTGACATCGAGCAGCTTGCGCGGTGTGCCGTCGGGCCGCGAAGTATCGAACGAGATCTCGCCGTGGTAGCCAACCACTTTGGCGACGACGCGTGCGAATTCGGCGATGCTGATGTCCTCGCCCGTGCCGATGTTGACGAGCTCCGAATCCGAATAGGTCTTCATCAGATGGACGCAGGCGTCCGCCATGTCGTCGACATAGAGGAACTCGCGCCGTGGCGTGCCGGTGCCCCACACCACCACGCTTCTCGCGCCCGTGACCTTCGCTTCGTGGAAGCGCCGGATCAGCGCGGCGACGACATGGCTGTACTCGGGTTCATAGTTGTCCCCGGGGCCGTAGAGGTTGGTCGGCATCACGCTGAGGAAGTCGCTGCCGTACTGGCTGCGATAGGCATCGGCCATCTTGATGCCGGCGATCTTGGCGATCGCATAGGGCTCGTTGGTCGGCTCTAGCGGCCCCGTCAGCATGGAGTCTTCGCTCAGTGGCTGCGGTGCCAACCTGGGATAGATGCAAGAAGATCCCAGAAACATCAGCTTCTCGACGCCGTTCAGATGGGCGGCGTGGATCACATTGGAAGCGATCGCGATGTTGTCGTAGATGAACTCGGCGCGTAGCGTGTTGTTGGCGAGAATGCCGCCAACCTTAGCCGCAGCGAGGAATACGACCTGTGGCCGCATGTTCTTGAACCAATCGAACACGGCCGCCTGGCTGCAGAGATCGAGCTCGCGCCGGTCCGCCGTGACGAGATCGATCTCCTCCCGCGCCAGCCGCCGTACCAGAGCGCTGCCAACCATGCCACGATGGCCGGCGACGTAGACGCGCTTGCCCTGCAGTTCAAACCGAGTGCCGCTTGCCATAGGCTCCATTCCGCTTCGCCTCGGCCAGATCGCTGGCCACCATCTCCTCGACCAGTTGCGTGAAGGTCCGCTTCGGCGCCCAGCCCAGCACCTTGCGCGCCTTGCTGGCGTCGCCGACCAGGATGTCGACCTCGGTCGGACGGAAATAGGCCGGATCGATCTTCACAACGGTCTTGCCGCTCTTTTCGTCTACGCCGATTTCGTCGACGCCCTTGCCGCGCCATGCGATGCGGCGGCCGACTTGCGCGAAGGCCAGTTCGACCATCTCGCGCACCGAGCGCGTCTCGCCGGTAGCGAGCACGAAGTCATCGGGTTTGGTGGCCTGGAGGATCTTGTGCATGCCTTCGACATAATCCCTGGCGTGGCCCCAGTCGCGCTTGGCCTCGACATTGCCAAGATAAAGCATCTCGTCAAGCCCGACCTCGATGCGCGCCACGCCGCGCGTGATCTTGCGGGTCACGAACGTCTCGCCACGGACCGGGCTCTCGTGATTGAATAGGATGCCGTTCGCGGCGAACATGCCGTAGGCCTCGCGGTAGTTCACCGTGATCCAGTAACCGTAGAGTTTTGCGACGCCGTAGGGCGAGCGCGGATAGAACGGCGTGGTCTCCTTCTGCGGTATCTCCTGCACAAGGCCATAGAGTTCCGAGGTCGAGGCCTGGTAGAACCGGGTCTCCTTCTCCATGCCAAGGATGCGGATCGCCTCCAGAAGCCGCAGCACGCCAACGGCATCAGCGTTCGCCGTGTATTCCGGGCTCTCGAAGGAGACCGCCACATGGCTCTGCGCGGCGAGATTGTAGATCTCGGTCGGCCGGATCTGCTGCACTAGGCGGATCAGGCTGGTGGAGTCGGTCATGTCGCCGTAATGCATCAGAAACGGCACATCCCCGACATGGGGGTCCTGATAGAGATGATCGACCCGTGCCGTGTTGAAGGAGGACGAGCGCCGCTTGATGCCGTGCACCACGTAGCCGAGCGACAACAGATATTCGGCAAGATAGGCGCCGTCCTGCCCGGTCACGCCGGTGATGAGAGCGATCCGCTTACCCATTTCCACACCCTACTGCTGCAAATTCGCGATACCGCATGCCGTCCCCACCCGGGGCCTGCTTGACACACCGGCCAACCCATACCCACACGATCACTTCCCAAGTGCTGCACATCCGCCCCTGCTCAGAACTGGAAGTAGATGAACTCGGCATGACCAAAAATGCCGAACAGTATGATGTAGTATGCGAGCGCCACGCCTGCGCCTGTGGGAAGCCAGCGTATTTCACTGAGCGCCTGAAGCCGCTGTGGGCGGAATGCGAGGTGGAAGTCGACCACAAACAGGATGAGCAGCGAGACCCCCAGCATCGCCAATTCCACGCTCGCGAGCCCAAGCATCTTGAGCGTGCCGTATGACACCGGACCGAACTCGCCGAGGCTTCGGAACGCGACAAATGCATTGGCGAGGCTGGTCGAACGAAAGAAGACCCAGCCTGCCAGCACGATCGCCATCGTCCAGACCCAGCCGAGCAGCCGTCGGGCGGTCCGGTTCAACCAAAGCTCCACCCTTGCGACCCTCGCGAAGGCGCGCTCGAGCACCAGACCGGTTCCGTGCAGCACGCCCCAGGCAACGAAGGTCCAAGCAGCGCCGTGCCATATTCCACTGACTGCGAACACGATCATCAGATTGCGCGCGGTGGTCCACTCGCTGCCGCGGCTGCCGCCGAGAGGAATGAAGAGATAGTCGCGAAACCAGCTGGAGAGAGATATGTGCCAGCAACGCCAGAACTCGTTCAGGCTGCTGACGAAATACGGCTGCCGAAAGTTGATCATGAGATCGAACCCCATGATCCGCGCCGTCCCACGGGCTATGTCGGAATATCCGGAGAAGTCGCAATAGATCTGAATGGCGAAGAGGACGACGGCCAGCAGTTGGTAGCTTCCCGAATATTGTTCGGAATTCGCATAGATCCCATTGACCACCGGAGACACGACGTCAGCGATGCACATCTTCTTGAACAATCCGAAGCCGATCAAAAACAGGCCGGCGTTCAGATCCGGAAAAGACAACCGATGCACGGTCCGAAACTGCGGCAGCATATGCCCGGCACGCTCGATTGGGCCGGCAATCAGTTGCGGAAAGAAGCTCACATATTGGGCATAGGTGAGGAAGTCGCGCTCGGCCTCGACCTTCCGATAATAGACGTCCAGGGTGTAGCCGATCGACTGAAACGTGTAAAAGGAGATGCCGAGCGGCAGCGCGAGCCCCAGCGCGTAATCCGGAATGACGTAGCCGAACAGTCCGGCCGCACCGATCACGTTCGCGATGAAGAAGTCCAGATACTTCACCGTCGCGAGAATGCCGAGATTGATGGACAGCGCCAATATCATCGCCGCCCTGCGGCCGCCTTCCGTCCGGGAACGCGCCATCATCAGTGCGGTCGTGTAGTCCACCGCCGTGGTCAGTGCGAGCAAGAGCCCGAAGGAAGGACGCCAGCTCATATAGAACACGTAGCTCGCGATCAGCAGTACGATCGGCTGTGTCCGCTTCGGCAGACCAAAGAAGACCGCAAGAAACGCCACGAAAAACGTCAGGAACTCGAACGAATTGAAGAGCATCAGTCGAATGCTCCGGTCGCCTTCAGAAGTCTGGCCAAATCTGCCGTAAAAACCTTTGCACCGCTCGGGTTCATGTGCTGGGGATCGGCAAAGAGCGCCGGCGGATAGACGAAATAGTCGGGCCCGATCACGCGGATCAGCGGCCACTCGGACATGACCGTCATCCGCAGCTGGTCGGACGCCGCGCACGGCGCCACCTCGCCTTCGCGAAAAAGCCCTGGAATGAAAATCACCTGAAACCCATACTTGCGCGCGAGATGTTCGAGCCGACCGCGCACATGGGATAATCCGGGAATGAGACGAGGTTGGCTCCGGGCGGCATTGTCGGTCGGTAGCGAATAGTCGGTCGGCAGCCGGTCATCGGAATATTGGCTCTGCGACTTAATGAAGTACCAACCCCTGTCTTCGATCATGGCCGACTGCTGCGCTTCCACGTCGCGCACCGCTTCCGCAAGCCGATTTCGGTTCTGGAGGAGAAACAGCGCGGCATCGCGGGGCAAGGCGCGGAACGGGAAAAGCGTACCGGCGAGGCGATTGTCGTCGTGCAGCAGCGCGGCAAGTCCCTCGGCTTCGGCTTTCCCGTCCCAGGGGATCGTCAAAAGCACGTGCGTCGGGATGTTGCCCGCCGCCAAAGCGGCCTCCAGGATGGGAAGGAAGCGCACTTCTCCGGGCAGTCCCAAATTGTAGGAGCGGAAGTGCGGTCCCACCTCGGCGTCGAGATCGCGCGGCCGGAAGGCCGCGAGGATCTTGCTGTGGCCAAACACCATGACACGATGCCGGTCGAGCGGATCGAACATCGGATTCTTGACGAGCGTGTCGAACTTTGCGTCGGCAATGACGACCGAGCCCGCCTTGAGGAAAGGAAGAAAAAGGTAGGCCGCCCCCAGCGCAATCCAGACCGCACCGAAGAGCAGGACAAATATCCCTGCTCGCCTGATCCAGGATCCCGTCTGCGCCGCAGTCGAAATATCGATTGCGTGGTGCCCTCCCGAGCCGCCGAGTGCCTCCGTCACATCGATCGCCGGTCGCGGCAGGTTCGAAACGAGCGACAGCTTTTCGGAAGGTTGGTGCCGGCGTGGCTTGGACATTTCCGAGACAACTCACGGGACTACGCTGCAGCGGGAGGACGCCGGGTGGTCACGCCGATAGAGCACTCGCTCCGACCTGCGAGCCGCGGATCATCGCCGCGCATGTCGCAGCTACGATCCGGTCTACCCGTGCTACCCGAGAGGCAGCCGATAGCAAAAAAACATTACAGTTTGACGATATCATTCGGACACCATCACATTAAACGCCGGATTGCGATGATAACTAACATTGGCTAGAGAAGCCCGCGTTCGCTTGTGCGCGGGACGACGCGCAAAGCCAGTCTCGCGCATGATTTCGGGGTAGAGCATGACGGTAACGGTCACGATTACGACCTCTGCGGTATCGAACGAGATGCGAGATGCTGATCTCATTCGCTGATGTCGGCGAACTCGGACCTTGCGACGTTTGCGTGGTCGGCGGCGGGCCCGTTGGCATCGCTCTCGCGCTCGCATGTGAAGAACGCGGCCTTTCCGTGGTCCTGGTGGAATCCGGGCACGAGGGCTCGGACGAATTCGCGGCTTCACTGTCGACTGCCCATTTGGTCGACGAACAGCGGCACGCGCCGACGCAGGTCGCAATCTGCCGCGGGCTGGGTGGAACGTCGCGCTGGTGGGGCGGGCGCTGCGTTCCGTTCGACCAAGTCGATTTCGCCATTCGCCCCCACGTTCCCGGCGTTGTTTGGCCCATCACGCATCGGGAGATATCATCCTGGTATGAAGCAGCGGCTGCTTTCTTCGGGATTGGCCCTGCTCGTTTCACCACTTCGCCCGTATCGACGTCGCTGGGCGACGTCCGAACCGACCAGCTCGAACGCTGGACGGCGGAGAACGACGCCGGGCGCAGGAATCGCGCGCGTCTCGCGCAATCCTCCCTCATCAGGGTCGTGCTGGGTGCGACCGTGACGGAATTCAAGGTGTCGGATGACGGTCGCCGCGTCGTGGAACTGACCGCTTGCAATGCTAATCAGAGGCGACGTATCACCGCGCACTCGACGGTGCTGGCTTGCGGCGGTCTGGAAACAACGCGGCTGCTGCTGGTCGCGCAGCAGAATCGGCCCGGTCTGCTCGGCAGCGCCCTCGGCCGTTTCTACATGGGGCACGCTTCCGGAAAGATCGCCGACGTGGTTTTCACGGACCCCGACACTGCATCGGCTCACGACTTCTTTCTCGACGAGGGGCTTTATGTACGGAGGCGCTTCACACTTGCGGCCGACGTGCAGCAGCGCGAAAAACTCCTCAACATCGCCTTCTGGCTCGACAACCCGCCGTTCCACAACGCCGCGCACCGCAACGGCATTCTCTCCTTGGTCTGGATGGCGCTCGCCATACCGCCGATCGGCCGACGGCTGCTGCCAGAAGCCATCCGCGCAATTCACGTCGGGCCGGCGCCGCATCGCTGGAGCGACCATCTGCTCAACGTGTTGCGGTCACCGTTCGCAACGCTGCAGGATCTCGCCACCATCGTGCAGGAGCGATTTCTCGCCAAGCCTCGGCGGCCGGGCTTCCTCATACGGAGCGCAGAGGGCCGCTATGCGCTGCATTTCCTGGCCGAACAGGCACCCAACGGCAACTCCCGTGTCAGCCTGTCCGACCGCAAGGATGTGCTGGGGCTCCCCTTCCTCGATGTCGACATACGCTTTTCGGAGGTCGACGCTCAGTCCGTCGTTCGCGCCCATGAGATCCTCGACCAGTCGCTGCGCGAGTCCGGATACGGACGTCTCGACTACCACGTGCCGGCGGAAGCGCGCATCGCCAGCGTATTGCGTCAGGCCAAAGACGGCTTCCATCAGATCGGCACGACCCGCA
Organism: Bradyrhizobium sp. R2.2-H; assembly: GCF_004346455.1. Taxonomy (NCBI): domain Bacteria; kingdom Pseudomonadati; phylum Pseudomonadota; class Alphaproteobacteria; order Hyphomicrobiales; family Nitrobacteraceae; genus Bradyrhizobium; species Bradyrhizobium sp. R2.2-H. Next base: position 235,240 of record NZ_SMBR01000002.1, on the reverse strand, counting down.
TGGGCATGAGCGCAGAGGACAGCGTCGTCGACGCGGACTGCCGTATCCACGGCATCGAAAACCTCTACGTGGCATCCAGCTCGGTATTCGTCTCCTCCAGCCACGCGAACCCAACCTTCTCGGCCGTAGCGCTGGCGTTGAGACTGGCTGCGCACCTATCGGAGAACGCACGCGCCGGGTATCTTGGAGCAGCGGCATGAGACTGGTCCGTGTTCCGAAGCTGGGTCGCCAGGTTTCGGCCATCGGTTTTGGCTGCGCGTCGCTGGGCTCGCGCATTTCAGCATCGGAAGGCCAGCGCGCGGTGGCGCGCGCGCTCGACCTTGGCGTCAGTTGGTTTGACGTCGCTCCTCCCTATGGCGATGGTCGTGCGGAAACGCTGCTCGGCCAATGTCTTCGCGGGCGGCGCGACAAAGTCGCGATCTGCACCAAATTCGGCATCGCTCCGCCGCAGCTGTCGCTCACCGCACGACTGCTTCGACCCGCCGCCCGCCACGCTATTGCCTCGTTTCCCGCCCTGCGGCGGATAGCGTCCGGAGCTCGCTCGACCGGAACGCGAGCGGCCATCGACGCGGAGGAGATCGAGAGGTCTGTGATGAACAGCCTCCGCGCACTTGGAACGGACTATGTCGACGTTCTTGCGCTGCACGACCCGACACCCGACGAGGCCGCGAGCGACCACATTTTCGACCGGCTGCGCCGCCTTGTCGAAAAGGGATACGTACGCGCCCTGTCCGTTGCAGGCGAGCCAGCCAGCGTGATTGCAGCCGCCCGCAGCGGAAAGCCGATCGACATCGCGCAGTTTCGCGACACTCCGCTATCGAACGCCGCCCCGAGTCTGCGCGTGCTGTTCTCCGCTCCCCCTCTGCTCGTGACGCACGGGGCATTCGATGCCGATGCCAGGCTGGCCGTCGCCGGCCTTTCCGATGACCGCGCCAGGCACGTCAGTGCCGTTGCGCGCGACCACGGGATCGAATTGCCGGAAGGCGCTGCGGATCTGCTTGTGCACTTCGCGTTCGCCAACAATCCCGACGGCATCGTGATCGTCTCGATGTTCCGGACCGAACACATGCAGCGCAACCTGGCGGCATGCAGAGCAACGCCGGCGCCGGCGCTTGCCTCCGCCTTGCGAGACGCGCTGACCGCAACCCACGCCCTGGCGGGAGCATCCTGATGCATCGTCCTGACACCTCGCCACGGCGTTTCTCAGCTGGGGAATACTGAGCCATGTGCGCAGTCAACGGCTCATTCGCCTACGGCGCCGATGCCCCCCGGGTCGACAGGTCCGAACTGCTGCGCGTTCGGGACGCCATGACCGCGCGCGGTCCCGACGCGGCCGGCATTTGGCTGTCTGAGGACATGCGCGTCGGATTTGCGCATCGGCGGCTCGCCATCATCGATCTGAGTGAAGGCGGCGCGCAGCCCATGCTCGATCCGGAGACCGGCAACTGGATCTGCTTCAACGGGGAGATCTACAATCATCAGGCCTTGCGCGCTCGCTTGAATAGCGAAGGCGTTGCGACGCGCACGCTCTCCGACACCGAAGTCCTGCTGAAGCTCTATGCCCGGCGGGGCACCCGTATGTTCGAAGATCTGCGTGGTATGTACGCCTTCGCGCTGTGGGATGCCGGGCGGCGGGAGTTGCTGCTGGCCCGCGATCCCTTCGGCGTAAAGCCGCTCTACGTTGCCGACGACGGCCGCACGGTTCGCTTCGCATCGCAGGTCAAGCCGCTGCTCCTGACGCCCATCGACCGCAGGCCCGAGCCAGCCGGCCACGCGGGCTTCCTGCTCTGGGGATCGGTCCCTGAGCCCTACACGCTCCATCGCGGAATCCGCGCCCTGCCGCCCGGTCATTGGCAGCGTTTTGGAAACGGACACGCGACACCGCCGGTGAGCTTTGCCAACGTCATCGACGCGCTCGGCCATCTGCCGTCGGCTGCGAGAGGTCGTGCAGGCGACGCGCTCGAGCAGATCGCTGCGGCAGTCAAAGACAGCGTCGCCGCCCACATGGTGGCCGACGTACCGGTCGGCGTGTTCCTGTCGGCGGGTCTCGACTCCACGATGCTCGCGGCCTGCGCCGCGCATGCGGGAGAACTGCGCACGATCACCCTCGGCTTCAACGAATACGCCGACGGCCCTCACGACGAGGGGGGACTGGCCGGTGAAGTAGCAAGCTTGCTCGATGCAAGACATACCCTGCACCGCATCTCCGCGCACGACTTCAAGAGCGATCGCGAGCGGTTGATCGATGCAATGGACCAGCCTTCGATCGACGGCATCAACGTCTGGTTCGTTTCCAGAGCCGCTGCCGCACAAGGCCTCAAGGTCGCCATCTCGGGGCTCGGCGGCGACGAACTGTTCGGATCTTATCCCAGTTTCGACCAGGTGCCGAAGCTCGTGAAGCTGATGCAGCGTACTCCGGTCAGCGCTCGCGCCGGAGTTCTGTTGCGCCGCCTCGCCCAACCATTTTCCTCATTCATGCCGTCGCCGAAATATGCCGGGCTAGCCGAGTACGGCCATAGCCTTGCGGGGGCCTATCTCCTCCGGCGAGCGCTTCACATGCCTTGGGAGCTCACCGAGTTGATGGACCCGGCCATGGCGAAGGAGGGCTTGCAGGAGTTGGCGACGATGGACCGCCTCGAGGCGAGCATCCATGGGCTGGATCGCGATCGCATCGCGGTCTCGGCGCTCGAAATGCAATGGTACATGCGTAACCAATTGCTCCGTGACGCCGATTGGGCGGGCATGGCTCACTCGATCGAAATCCGCGTGCCGCTGGTCGACCTGCACTTGCTTCGCGACTTCATCGAGTTACCGGACCTCGATGCGGCGAGCGAGAAGCGCACCATCGTTCGCCGCGTCGCGCCACACCTGCCGGAAGAGATACTCAATCGACCAAAAACCGGATTCTCCGTCCCAATCCATCAATGGCTCAATCCCGGGGCGAGGCGCGGTGTCATGCAATATCGGGACTGGGCAAAGCAGCTCTACGGACACTTCGCGGCAGCGTGAGGGGAAGGCGATGAAACTTCTGCACGTCGTCTCCTCCGTCGATCGCCGGTTTGGCGGGCCGATCGAGGGCGTCCTGCAGCGCGGCCTTCGCCTGCGGGAGATGGGCCACGAGGTCGAAGTAGCGTGCTCCGATGATCCCGGCGCACCACATGTGAGTGCCTTCCCCCTTCCGGTTCACGCGCTGGGTCCGCCGCGTCGGGGCGGTTATTATTACGCGGCCTCGCTGCGTTCCTGGCTGCGTGCTCACGCGGCGAGCTACGATGCCGTTGTCGTCAATGGCCTCTGGCAGTATCACAGCTTCGCGGCCTGGCAGGTGATGCGCCAATTGCGGCGCCCTTACGTGATATTCACTCACGGAATGCTGGATCCCTGGTTCAACCAGGCCTACCCGCTCAAGCACCTCAAGAAGCTGATCTATTGGCCCTTCGCCGAATACCGGGTGCTGCGCGATGCCGCCGCCGTCCTCTTTACCAGCGAGGACGAGCGGCTGTTGGCGCGGCAATCGTTCTGGCCGTATCAGGCTCGCGAACGTGTCATCTCCTATGGTACGCGCCTGCCGCCGCAACATGCCGAGCCGCTTCGGGAAGCTTTCCTCGCCGATCATCCAGAGTTGCGCGGCAAGCGCGTGCTGCTGTTCCTGGGCCGGCTTCACGCCAAGAAGGGTTGCGACCTCGTGGTCGAGGCCTTTGCACAGGTCGCCGCCAGGGAACCGCGCCTCCACCTGCTGCTGGCCGGGCCAGACCAGACCGGATGGGTAGGAGAACTCAAGGCTCGGGCCAGGACGCTTGGGCTGGCCGAGAGGATCACCTGGCCGGGCATGCTGGAAGGGGACGCCAAATGGGGTGCGTTCTACGCCAGCGAAGCCTTTATGCTTCCGTCACATCAGGAAAATTTCGGCATTTCCGTTGCGGAAGCGCTCGGCTGCGGACTGCCTGTCTTGATCTCCAACAAGGTCAATATCTGGCGGGAGGTCGTCGCAGCGCAGGCCGGCCTCGTTGCCGAGGATTCCGCAGCAGGCACGCTCGACCTTCTCAAGGCTTGGCTGGCGATGGAGCCGGACGAGCGCGTGGCAATGACCGAACGCACGCGCGCGCTTTTCCAGGAACGCTTCAGCGTCGACCGGATGGCGACGGCATTAATCGATGTGGTCACCGGCCTGCAGGCGGCGCCGCGCACCTGATGGAGGAGCGCCGGAACGCGATTGGCGACCCGGCTCCTCGGCGGGACGTAGCTATCACCGAAGACTGACGCCCCATCCCAATTGTTATCTGTCTTATCGTTATAGTGATAATGTCACATGCGTAATGATATCAGAAACGCCAAGACGCAGACGGGAACACGCTGACGTCGGGCCGGACCGCGATACGCTTCTGCTTCACGTCCAGTTCCGTTTCCCCCTGCAGGCGCCATGACCGATTGCCCAAACGGCTCGGCAGGCCGGGATTTTGGGGGCCGGTCGAAGCCTGGCGCTTCGGCCGCGGAAACGAGGGCGGTCATGCGGGTCTTGGTGGTAGGGATCAATTACGCTCCCGATCTGATTGGTGTTGCGAAATACACCACTGAATTTTGCGAAAGCATGGCTGCGTGGGGGCATGAAGTCCGTGCCATCACCGGTCCCCCGTATTATCCGGATTGGAATATCCCGCAAGAATATCGTTCACGATGGTATGTGCGTGAACGCCTGAACGAGGTAGACGTCATCAGGGCGCCCATTTACGTCCCGGTGCGACCCTCCGGCCTCAGACGGCTGCTCCACCATGCATCTTTCCTGGTATCGGCTGCCGGTCCGCTACTGTCCGCCGCCCTGTTCTGGAAACCTGACATCGTATTCGTCGTCGCCCCCTCGCTATTGGTCGCTCCGGTCGCCGCGCTTGCCGCACGCCTGGCCGGCGCGGTCTCTTGGGTTCATGTCCAAGATCTCGAGGTGGACGCGGCGTTCGAAGTCGGCCTGCTGCGCGGCGTCACCGCGCGCCGCGTCATGGCGGCGTTTGAACGTTGGATTCTGAAGGCTTTCGAGAGGATCTCGACCATCTCGCCGCAAATGATGGCACGGCTCGAACACAAGGGTATCGCACCAGGCAGGTTGCGTGAATTCCGCAACTGGATCGATACCGGAATTGTTACACCCGGCTCCCGCCAGACACCGCTCCGGACCGAGTTGCGGCTCGAAGCAGACGATATTGTTGCCCTCTACTCCGGCGCCATGTCGAACAAGCAGGGGCTGGAGCTGATCATCGAAGCGGCCGCGGCCGTGAAGGACGTCCATTCGTCGCTCAAATTCGTGTTATGCGGCAACGGCCCGGCCAAACCGACGCTGATGCAGATGTCCGACGGCTTGAGTAACGTCCGCTTCCTTGATCTTCAGCCGATTGATCGCGTCTCGGAACTGCTCAGCACGGCCGACATCCAACTGCTGCCGCAGAAAGCCGAGATCGCCGATCTGGTGCTTCCGTCCAAGCTCGCCGGCATGCTGGCCTCGGGTCGTCCGGTCGTCGCAATGGCCAAGCCAGGCACGGGCCTCGCGACGGAGGTCGAGGGCGCAGGCCTTGTCATCGAGCCCGGCAGCGCGGACGCGCTCGCAGGGGCCCTCCTGGCCCTAGCGACCGATGACGCGCTCCGCGCCCGATTGGGCGCCGTCGCGCGCAGGCGAGCGGAGCAGAGATGGGACCGGGTCGCGATCATGCGCTCGCTTGAGCGCGAGTTCATGGCGTTTCCGCAGTGCGCCACCTCATCCACGCCGCTCATACAGCAAGCGGTCCTACCGGCACGCTCGATCGAGCACGTCTCGACGGGAAGCCGGCGACGTCCGGATCGGCCTGGCCGGCCATTCTCGCGTCAATCCATGCGCGCGCCGAATCGTGGCGTGCTGTCCGCCAAGGAGAGCCCCTGAGCTTCAACTGCGCTCGGAGGACCCCGGCGAGGTCACGCGCGTACGCTCCAGAAAGCGATATCCGACATAGAGCGTCACAAAGTTCAATAGCACCTCCGCAACCGCGAAGGCGAATACGTGGAGCAGCGGAAGCAGACTATAGCTCGCGACGACGCCCACGGCTGCACCGATCGTCAAGGCCCAGGCCGAAGCTGCATATGCCCCTGCCGCGGCAAGACCCTGCCAGGTCATCTGCAGCAGAGCCACTGTGAGGATGGTCGGCGCAAATCCGACCATGACGATTGCAATGCGATTGAGCGCGCCGTCCGACCAGACGGCAACGGCGCCAGCAAGCAGGGTCGCTCCGGCCGAAAACAGCACTGCGCAGGCGAGCGTCACTTTCTGAGCACCTATGACGGCGGCGAGGCTCTGTCTGCTCGCCGTTGCCAAGCGCTCGACCAAGCCTGGAAACTCGACACGGAGAACGAATTGCAGAACCTGGGTGGCGGCGGTGACGATCTGCTTGGCGTAGACGAACACGGCCGTGGTCTCCGCGCCGAGATACGCCGCGCTGAGAACAAGCTGGACGCGCATGTTGATCTGACCCGGCACGATCTGAAACGAAAGCGCCAGGCCATCCTTAAACGCCCTTGCAAACCCTGCCTGTGATGGCTTGTGGAACTCGGGATGCCACCCCTTCGAGGTTAGCAGCGCCCATTGCGCGGACAGCGTCAGGAGATATCCCACCGAGAACGCAGCGCCCATGATTGCGCCAGCCGCTTCCCGAGAGCAATGGGACGCCAGGAACAATCCTAGAGCATTGACGACGTAGGCGATCGAGCCCGTCATCCCGCTGACCCCGCTCAGTCTCAGTCCATCGAGCAGACCGACACCGTTGACGGACCAGAGCAGCAGGCCGGGCAGTGCGAGAAACACGTACCAACGCCCCAGCGGGTCGTCCGAGACCTCTACTGCGTAGAGCGTGGCGGCCGCGCCGACGATCAGGGCCGTCAGCATCCTGATCGCGCTGGTGTCAGCGAAGGCCTGCCACATCTTTGCATTCGGCAGCCCCTCCGGCGACAGATGCACAACGGCGCGGGCCAGCGTGATGTTAGCGCCGGCGTCGACGAGGATGATGCCTAGAATGGCAAAGGAATAATGCGTGGCGAAGACGGCGAGCAATTCGTACTCGCCTGCAGCCAAAAGGCCGGTCTGGACGGCGAAGATGGCTCCCTGGCCCAACGCGAGCCCCGCGACCATCAGACCGACATTGGCGATCTGGCGCCGTCGACCCTGGCCGAGGTGCAGCCGCTCCGCCGGCCCGGGCCTTGCGCCCGGGATCGCCCGATCTGGTTCGCCAGAGGGGGCCGCGACACTCGTTTCAAGCATGACATTCCCGAAGTGGACTGAGGGTCCGCGTACACCGCCCAACAACCGCCGGGCGGACCATTATCATCGTATGGTTTGGTATCATTACACAGCGATAACAAATTATGTGACGCAACAGCTGCGCACGCATTCTGTCACAGTCCTGTTCAGTTGTAACGTTAGATCAGGCAACGGCTCCCGATGATAAAATATCAGCAGTAGAAGCATGACGAAGGACAGTGAGTTGCCGCGCCTTGCCGTCATCATCCTGACGTACAACGAGGAACGTCACATCGCACGGGCGCTGGCTTCCGTTGCCGGGATCGCGAGCGAAACCATCGTCATCGACAGCTTTTCGACCGATCGAACGGTCGAGCTGGCCCGCGCCAATGGCGCGGTCGTGCTGCAGAACAAATTCGTCAATCAGGCCAAGCAATTCCAATGGGCGCTCGACAACGCGTCGATTTCGGCCACATGGATCATGCGGCTCGATGCCGATGAGGTGATCGAAGCTGACCTCGCTGCGCGTATCGGGGACGAGCTGCCCCGCCTCGGCGAAGACGTGGTTGGGGTCAACCTCAAGCGCAAGCACATTTTCCTCGGCCGCTGGATCCGCCACGGCGGCCGATATCCCCTGGTTCTGCTCAGGATCTGGCGGCGCGGCCACGGACGCGTGGAGGACCGCTGGATGGACGAGCACATCGTCGTCTGGGGCGGCCGAACGATCACGTTCGACGGCGGCTTTGCCGACCATAATCTCAATGACCTCACACACTTCACCGAAAAGCACAACAGGTATGCCACGCGCGAGGCAATTGAGGTCATCAGCAGCCGCACCGGTCTTCGGGGGGAGGCCGCTACGTCCGTTGACAAACCGGGCTCGCGCCAGGCCGCGTTCAAACGCTGGATCAAGGAAAGGCTCTATAACCGGATTCCCTATCAGATCAGCGCGCCTTCCTATTTTCTGTATCGCGTGATCTTCCAGCTCGGATTTCTCGACGGCAAGCAGGGTCTCGTTTATCACGTCCTGCAGGGTCTCTGGTACCGGTTCCTGGTCGGCGCCAAGGTGACTGAGCTCGAAACGGCAGTCGGTCACATCAATGATCGATCGGAGCTGCGGGCGGAGCTTCGTCGACTGACCGGGCTTGATCTCTAGGCTGGTCTACACCTTCCTGAAGTACCCGTTGACGAACATGCCCCTGTTCATACGCGTCGAAAGGCCCAGAAATCCCTTCAGTGCAACAGACGGCAACGGCGCCAGCGGACCGAATCTCTTCTTGAACTTGCGATAGTCGAACCTGCTGACCGTCTCGCAGTTGACGGTCTCGAAGCCGCGGCTTTCGAAGGCTGCGACCAGCGCTCTTACAGTGAAGAAGTTCAGATGCTCGGGCGGCACGATGAATATGTCGTCTCGACCCTGGAGCATCGACAGATAGGAGCGGAAATGGGGGATGGCAATCGCGCAGATTCCGCCCTTCCGCAGCAGGACGTTCAGGCTGCCGACGGGATCGGCATCCATCGGCAGATGCTCGAGCACCTGTGACAAAAGAACCGCGTCGTAGATGGCGGCATTTCGGCGTGCGAAATCGGCATTGAACGGCTCGGCACGCGCCTCGAACCCGTTCATGCGAGCATGGATCTTGCGCGATGCTTCTCCGAGCTCGATTGCATCCACAGCGAAGCCGGCCTGAACCAGCGCCCTGGAAAAGAATCCATAGCCGCAGCCGACGTCCAGCGCCTTCCGGCCCGGCGCCAGCCGCTGGAGATTGTCGGCGATCCTCTTTGCATCGACCGTGGAATTCGGAAAGTCGCGCTCTTCCCGAATGGCCTGATCATAGTGTTGCAGAACGTCGCTGCTGGTGAGATTGACCTCGAGCGCGCTCTGCGTGCCCGAATAGAATTCGAATAGCTCCTGCTCGGTCGGAATCGGGAAGGCGAAAGCACCGCCGCAATTCGAGCAGCGGAACAGCGGATAGAAGCGACCGTTATGCTTGGATTGCTTCGAGAACCAGTAACTGGGCCCGGGATGGCGGCAGAACAGGCAATTCCCGGGAGCGGCCGAGCCGTCCGACTTGTGCAGCGGCTGTTGCGGGGCGAGCATGCGGGCGGCTCCGGTTACGAATGAAAATACGCGATCACGCCGGCCGGGAGGCCAGAATGTGCGAGGCATCGGTCCAGTTCAGCTTGAACCCGCTGCCTTTCAGAATGCTCTCGATCCGCTCCGGATCATCCGCGCGACCGCTGCGATCGAGCACGCCGAAATGCACCTCGACGAACACCTTGCGCAGGCGCCTGTTCGCCAAGGTCGCCTGCAATCCCTTCAGAACCGACAGTTCATGGCCTTCGACGTCGATCTTGATCAGGTCAGGGACATCCGCCTGCCCGCCGCCGACGACGTCGTCGCCAGTTCTCAACTGAACCTCGATCGCGCCCTCGGAGATGATCTCACCTGACCGAAGCACATGCGACGTCGTTCCGTCGCCGCCATCGCCCAGGAAGCAGCTGCGCTCTGTCCTCTCCGACAGGCCACAGCCCAGGATGGTGATATTGTGCCGGTCGGCGCAGGCCGAACGCAATCTCGGCAGGTTAGCGGCGTCGGGTTCGAATGCGAACACCTTGCCCGAGACGCCGACCCAATCCGAGAAGCTGGTCGTATAATGCCCGATATTGGCGCCGACGTCCCAGACGACGTCGCCCTGGCGGCAGGCGAGCATCAATTGCTTCGAGAAGGGGCTCTCGTAGTCCTTTGCGAAGCGACCGAGCATCCGCGGCACACCCGCCGCACGCGCGACGCGCCGAAGTTGCAGGACATACCGATTGGACATCAACGACAAGGTCGCCTCCCACCAAATTGCGTCGCGCGCAGGCTCATAACAGAAATGATGTATGATGCAACGTAGCTAACGTACATCATGTTATTTCTGTTCGATGGCATTCCCATGTCATGGCGCAATGCCGGAGCGGCCGCGGCTGACGGCTGTCACAGTCTTGTTCAATTGGCGACATAAGGAACAGGGTCGGTCCGACGAACGACATCACACGGACGCTGTTTTCCAGATGCGAAACGAGGCACAGATCCTGGACCGGGCGCTTTCCCTTCATAACATGGGGGATATCGCAGGCGCCGCGAAACTCTACGAACGCATTATCAAGAAGAATCCTCACAATCTGCAGGCCGTGCATTTCCTGGGCGTGGCGGAAGCCGCGTCCGGAAATCTCGCGCGGGCCAAGCTCCTCATGAAGCAGTCCCTTGGGGTAGCGTCGACCAATGTGGACTTCATCGAGAACTATGCGGCCGTACTGCATCGCGCCGGCGAGCATGATGAACTCGTTCATCTGTGCAGGCATGCCCTGCCCTTTGCCCCGGCCAGCCTTGCGCTGCTGCATGCCGGCGCGGCCGGCCATCTTGCACTTGGCCAGTTCCAGGAAGCAGTCGAGCTGCTGACGCGTCTCATCAAACATTATCCCCATCATTTCCCGGCGCACGTCATGCTCGGCTCGGCTCTCGCCAAGAGCCGGCACCACGACCAGGCGCTTGCGGCCTATCACCGCGCGCTCGAACTGCAGCCGCACTTTGCGGAGGCGCATCTCGACATCGGGACGATCCACTTCGCAGACCGGCGCCATGGCGAGGCGCTCGCCGCCTATGACCGCGCCATTGCGATACGGCCAGATCTGGTCGACGCCTGGGTCGGCAGGGGCAATGCGCTACTGGACCTCGGACGGATCGAGGAGGCCACGGCTGCCTACGACCGGGCTCTGGCCTTGAGACCGCAACTTGCATCGGCCTGTTGCGGCAAGGGAAACGCCCTGCTTCGGTCTGGCCGGCAGCGCGATGCCGTCATAGCGTTCGACAACGCGATTGCTGCGGAGCCCGGTTTCGCCGAGGCGTGGGTCGGACGCGGCACCGCGGCACTGTTTCTCGGACGGCACGACGACGCATCGGCCTCCTTCGACCGGGCCATCGCCGGCAGTCCGCAGCTTGCAGGCGCGTGGCTAGGCAAGGGACAGGTGAGTTATCAGCAAAAGCGCTACGAGGAGGCGTTGGCTGCGTGGGAAAAAGCGCTTGCCTTGAATCCCGATCAAGCTGAAGTCGCAGCTGCGTGTCTGCGGGTCAAGATGCATCTTTGCGACTGGACTGACTTCGAGACCGGCTGCGAGACCGTGAGATCGGCGGTTCGGAACTCCCGCCTCGTGTCGCCTTTGATGCTCGTCGCCGTGCCGTCGACCCCGATCGAACAGCTGGACTGCGCGCGCACGTGGGTGACGCATCACCATTCCAGAATGGGCCGCCTGCCCGGCCGCAACGAACGCCGGGATCAGGGCAGAATCCGGCTGGCTTATCTTTCCGCCGATTTCCACCAGCACGCGACCTCGCACCTGATGGCGGGCGTGTTCGAGCATCATGACCGGACGCGCTTCGAGATCACCGCAATCTCGATCGGCCCGGACGATGGCTCGGACATGCGCGAACGGATCGTGGCCGCTTTTGACCGTTTCATCGACGCAAGGCCACTCGGCGATGCCGACATCGCCGAACTCATTGCGCGTCTGGAGATCGACATCCTGATCGACCTGAAGGGCTTTACCCAGGATGCCCGCACCGGCGTCCTGGCGCTGCGTCCCGCGCCGATCCAGGTCAGCTACCTCGGCTTCCCGGGGACCATCGGCGCCGACTTCATCGACTATGTCATCGCCGACCGGGACGTCATTCCCGAGCAGGATGCCGCGGCCTATGCCGAAAAGATCGTCTGGCTGCCTGACAGCTATCAGGCGAACGATCGCAGCCGCGCCATCGCCGATCTGCCGGCCGATCGTGCCGCGCACGGGCTTCCCACCGACGCGTTCGTGTTCTGCTGCTTCAACGACAATTACAAGATAACGCCCGATGTCTTCGCCTCCTGGATGCGGATCCTGAACGCAGTCGACGGCAGCGTCTTATGGTTGTTCGAGGACAATCCGGTGGCCGCGGACAATCTGCGTCGTGAGGCTGCGGCCCGCGGCATCGCACCCGACCGCATGGTCTTCGCCCGGAGGTTACCGCCCGCGGACCATCTGGCACGACATCGATGTGCGGATCTTTTCCTCGACACGCTTCCCTACGGCGCCCACACCACGGCAAGCGACGCGCTGTGGACCTGCCTTCCAGTCCTGACCTGCCTCGGCCACACCTTTGCCGGTCGCGTCGGTGCAAGCCTGCTGAACGCGATCGGGCTGCCGGAACTGGTGGCGGCGACGCCCGCCGCCTACGAGCAACTGGCGATCGAAATCGCCCAAGATCCCGCTCGACTGATTGCGCTGCGCACGAAGCTCGTCTGCAACCGGTTGCGGTCACCTCTTTATGATACCGAGCAATTCTGCCGCCGTATCGAAGCCGGCTTTATCGCCATGACGGCGCGGCAGCGCGCCGGTCTGGCGCCAGATCATATCCACATACCCCGGTCGATGGCCGAATTTGACCCTGCCATCATCGCGGCCGTCCCGGCCGGGGCGCTCGGCTCCGCAGCATCGGTCTTGCCGGCATGAACCACGATCGCATCGCCATATTCGCCGCGTCGGCGGCCATCTGCGCCTGGCTGACGCTGCTCAGCTTTCCCATGATCGGGGACAGCGCCCGGGTCTATGCGGCTTGCCAGGCCATCGGCCTCTGCCTCTACATGGGAACGGTAGGCCTCGCCTTTGCCGGCAATCTGGCTGCGATCGCCGCGCGGGTCGACCAGCCCCAACTGATCATTCTTCTCATCGTCTTCATGTCTCCTGTCCTTCAATTGCACGGCGACGAGTCGGATATTCTGAGCGGGATTTTCTACACTTCGCTGCTCCCGTTCATGGCGCTGACGCTGTCGGTGCTTTGGACGATGCCGCTGGCCGATTTCGAGCGCTGCATGACCGTCACCTCGATGGTACTGTGCGTCTTCGGCATCTCCGCCATCGCGATCTATGGATGGCCCGAAGGCCGAACCATTGGCGGCCTTCTTCACCCGAACCTCTATTCCGCACCGCTGCTCGCCGCATTCGTGTTCTCGCAGTTCCGTCCCGGCCTGATCGGACAGGCCGTACGCATCATCTGCTTCGGACTGATCGCAACGGTCAGCTCGCGTTACGCCCTGATGGGCTGCCTGATCGCTCTGGTCGTGCATGAGATGACATTCGATCCGTTCGGAAAGGCCAAGATCCCCATGGCCGTCCTTGCGCTCGCGGCAGCAATCATCTTCTGGCCGCAGATTTCCTCGATCGTGGCGCTCGACGACCCCGACCGCGGCACAGGCTCGGGCTTTACGGGACGCGACGACCGCTGGCAGACCGCGATGGACGCGATAACCGAAAGTCCATTCGGGATCGGGTTCAAGCGCGCCATCGGCGATGACGCCGGCCACAGCGGCTATCTCAAGCTCATCGTGGAGTTCGGCGTCCCAGGCGGCTTTGCGCTCGTCTCGCTGCTGGCCTGGTGCATCGCGGTTGCCGGTATCAAGGCCTGCTCTGCGACCGGAAAAAGCCGCCAGCAGCATCGGTTCGACTGCGCTCGTTTTGCCGGCATGTGCGCAATGTATTTCGGAGCGCTGTTTCAACCCCAGATTTTCAGCCTCGGCGACAGCTTCACCGTCGCCTTCATGCTCCTGCTGTTCAGGCCGAGGAGCGAAGCTACGCTGGTCCGCGCGCAGATTGCGGCCGAGAGCGGCGTCTCGCCCCGACAACGTTAGGCGCTGCGGAACGCTTCACGGAACTCCAGCGACTTGCGCATGCCGCAATCATGCTGCCGGCCGATCTCACACCTCGGCCGCGGATCGCCGCAACTTCAGCCTTGCGAACCCTCCTCGAACGGCGTTCCACAGCGCCGTTGGCCACGCCGGGTTCATGCACGGGCGCTCGACCAGCAGGTAGAAGACCATCCCGGCGCCGATCGCGAGGGGGATGATGAGGGCCCAGGAGACCAACCAGGCCTGCGCAATGGAATGGAATTCGACGAACCTGCCCATCACTTGCGCCGAGGCGTGGATCACCGGCAGATGTACCAGGTAGATCGAGTAGCACGCTCCTCCGATCAGCGCGATCCAGGGCAAACCCAGGAACGCCTTCGACCAGGTCCCCCGGGCCGCTGCCATGAACAGGAGCAGGATACAGCTGGCCCGAAAAAAATCGTTGAAAATCAGAAGCACCAAAGGCAGTTGCAGATCGAGATTGAACTGCACCGCCCCCGTGAACAGGATGCCGACCAGCCCGACAACGAAACCAACATCGAAAAGGGCTCTGCGTGGCAAGGCGAAGACGTTCTTCCAGCTGCTGTAGTCGCAGGCGACGATACCCAGCATGAAACCGTAGGACTCGGTGAGCAGTGTATTTCTGATGAAACCTGTCCGCTCGAGACGGTCCATGACGACTTCGCCGAGTACCAGGAGAATGGCCACGACGACCAGCCCGACGGCGATGCGAAGCGCGCGACCGCGGATCCTGCCGTAGAGGTAGAGGACGAACGGAGCAAGGACGTAGAACTGAACCTCTCGTTCCAGCGACCAGGTCGGTGGGTTGAGCCGCGGATGCTCGCCGAACACCAGCGAATGCGAATATGTGAGAGAGGCCAGCAGGCTTTGCCAAAGGGGAGCTTGCGTGAAGTAGAAGTTCGGCGCATCCGTCGGCGCCGGCCCGACCGCGAGCACCGCAAAACAACCAAGCATTGCCAGAATGTAGGGAGGTTCGAGGCGCGTCAGCCGGCGCAGGAAAAAATGCGTCAGGGTCGGCGGCCGACTCGATAGGAACGGATATGCGATGATGTATCCGCTGATGAAGAAGAACAGGGAAACGCCGAGGGAGCCGTGCGGAAGATACTGCACGATCGCGGTCTCGAGGCTTGATGGAGTCCGGTACAGGCGTTCGCCGCGCGATGCGGCGTGATAGATCAGCACCGCCATGATCGCGAGAAACCGCAAGCCGTCAATTTGGGGGACGTAGGTGGTGCTCGTCGTGACGCGCGACCATCTGTGCGGCAATCCGCGCAACCGCGCGAGGAAGCAATTTTCCGGCCTTGCGACCGGCGGGCCTTTCACGTCAGCCATGCTTCCTGCGGGATCGATCGTACTCGCGATGTGATCGGCATTGCATCCGGCTGGCATGACGAACGATCTTTCCCGATTTCAGCGTGATTGTTCCAGACGGCCTGGCCGGCCACCCGTCACTTAGTGCCCTGCCGCTGCGCCGAAATGCCGAGCACGAGCCGCATCTTGTCGGTGCTGTTCGCGACCGGCTGGACAACCAGCTCGTCGATGAACAGGAACGGCATGCCGGCCTCCAGATCATAGAGAAGCGGCTGCAGCGCGCCGGACGGCAACTCGATGTTGAAGGTTGCAGAGACAAATCCGGATTTGGCCAGGGGCCCCTGAATGTCGACCTGCGATGACAGCGTGTTACCGCTGACGCGCTTGGTCGCCGCAAGCACACGTTGCAGCAGCATGGCACTCGCGACCGAAGCTGTCGGCCCTTCGAGAAACGGCGATCCCATGGGGACACCGGCGTCGCTACGCGCCATGGCGCGAGGCTGCGGATGACGAGATTCGAGCGTCTGCAGGATCTCGGCGCTCGACGCCACAGCGTCACGGCTGCTCAGGATTTCAATCGTCGTCTGCACCGTGGTGGACACGAACAGCACGACCAGCGCGACATAGGCCGCCACGGCGGCAACCGGATAGCGGGCGAGATACACTTCAAGTTTCGGCATATTCATCAAGTGCCCGGCCCGAACTGCGGCTTGATCCCGGCCTCGATGTGAAACCGTTCGCCAGCTTCGCCGGCAGCGCGGGTGGTCGGTGCGAAGAAGCCGGCACCGGCCAGTTGCGGTGATTGCTCCAGTAGCTGGATCAGCGAGGCAGCATCGGCGGTCATTCCGCGGATCTGCAGCTTTGCGCCTTCAAGCCGCAGCTCGGTCGCGTGCGTATGGTCGGGCAGAAGCGCCGACAACTCCTCCAGCACCATCACTGCCGACGGTGCGCTCTGCTTGCGACGGGCCAGCAATTCGAGCGCAATGTTACCCGAAGCCTGATTGCCGCGCGCAGTCTCCCGCATCTCCGCGATCCGGCGCTGAATCTGCTGCTGCTCGGCATCATATGAGTCAGTCACGATCTGGCCCAGTCCGACAGATAGCAGGGCGAGCACGCCCGTCGAGCCCAGAACGGCGATGAGTCCCCGTCGGATACGAACTGCACCATTTCCGCCGTCCGCGCTGTGCCTGAGGATCATCACGCGTTCGTTCCCAGCGGCAATCGTCGAAAGCTCCACTGCCGCTGCCCCGATGTCGGTGAAGGACTGGGACAAAGGCATCACGGCCTTTCGCGCCGTCGCGATGACCGTCAGTTCGACATGGTCCTCCGACTTCGCCTGCGGCTGCGTCCAGCGGAAAACAGCGTCGTCCGCAGTCCATGGTGTCAGCCTGTCGATCTGGGCGCGAATGATGCCTTCGAGGAATTCGACGGCACGCCCCGGCAATTCCAGAGGGCGGAACACGAATCGCGACGGCAGGAGGACAATATCGACCACGGCCCCCTTCACTGCGGCCGACCACGCCTCGGGGATCGATTCGCGGATCGCGCCGTCCGCGAGTTGAATGCGTACGTCCGAAAGATCCGTCTCCTTGCTCGCCGGACTCGCGACGCTCAACGAAAACTCGCCAGGGCTGTCCTCGCTGAGAACAATCCGCTTGGTGTGGCGTGCGCGGTCGAGCTGCGCACTCAGCGTGCAGGCAACGCGATCAATCCACAAAGACAATGCAATCGCGATCTGACCGGGAATCCTCATTTGCCCTCCCGCGGCCGTGGCCGCCCTGCTCGCTCCGGATCGGCCTCGTCCGTCCAAGCCAACACGTGGAAGGCTTTTGGATCACCTGGTTCCGACATCTGGATGACGGCTTCCGGCATCCGTAGGCGGCCGTCCTGTAAGGTGATGTGCATCCGCACCCGATAGGCGTTGCTTGCCGATATCGTGGCGCCCGGCTGACGCCCCCCGAGCGCACCTATGACGAATTCCGGATTGTCGCGTGGCAGTTCGGCACGCTCGTTGAGGAACGCCTCCAGCTTGGCAGAGGTCATGTTGGGCAGCGCCGCGACGACTTCAGGTGCGGCATCGAGCACGTTGATCTCCGCCATTCCGCTGTAGACCGTGACAAACGCCATGATTCGCTCGACGAGCGCCGTCGGAAGGCCGAGCACCAGCCACAATTCGTCGCTGCTGCTGAACGGCGCCTGCCGCGGTACGTAGGGCAAGCCCGCCGCCCTGTAGCTCGCCAGTTCGGAGTCCCGACCATCCGATTTCGGCGTACTGCGCCAGGCGACGACGCGCGTGGCGTACATGTCGGCTGCCTCGGTCGATGCGCCGACCGCGCTGAATAGGCCAGAGAGCATCGATGCTGGCGCCATGTTGAGATTGATGCGCGCAGATTCCGACATGTATTCGACGCGCACGGTCGCATTTGCGAGACGAAACGCAAACTGGCCGTGGCTCGGGCGCCGCACCGTGGCAGGCCCCGACAACTGGTAAGCGGCCAGTTCGACGCCGGCGGAGCTCAGCATCTCCCATTGCGCCGCTGCATCGAGCGTCGAGAGCGTCCTGGCCGATTGCCCGATGTACACGGACGCAATGGTCACGAGCGCTGCCAATCCGACAAGCAGCCAAAGGGTCACGACGACGATGAATCCGTCCTCTGCCGCCACGACATCCGTCGATCGAGCGCGCCTGATGATCATCACGTTGGCCGGTTTTCGGAGCGCGGTG
Source organism: Bradyrhizobium sp. R2.2-H (assembly GCF_004346455.1). Taxonomy (NCBI): domain Bacteria; kingdom Pseudomonadati; phylum Pseudomonadota; class Alphaproteobacteria; order Hyphomicrobiales; family Nitrobacteraceae; genus Bradyrhizobium; species Bradyrhizobium sp. R2.2-H. Next base: position 217,239 of record NZ_SMBR01000002.1, on the reverse strand, counting down.
CCTCCTGCAGAACGGACGGATCCGGTCGCGGGGCTGCTCTGTCCACATGAATGCGTACGGCACTCGAAATCACCGTGCCACGTTCCGCGTCCCCGATGTCGAAGCGAACTGCCTCCGGCAACTGGCCGGCATTCAGCCAGCGGCTGTCCCAGCTGCCATCGGGGGCCGCATAGGAGAAGCTCACGCGATAGGGCAGCCGCAACAACACGACCGGATCGACGAACTGGATCTGTTCCGTGCGCGGATCCCCGGGAGACAGCAGTACGAAGGGCGCCCGCATTCGCACCAATGCCGTGACGCCGCTATCGTTGATCTCCGAAATCCGCACGAACTCCAGCCCGGGCCGGCTGTTCGGACCGAGCACGGACCGGATGAATGTTACCGACCGCTCAGTGCCGCGAAACAGCGGCATGTTATCCATTCTCGTCACATACTCTGCGGCTGACAGATCCGTTGCCAAGCGGTCCAGTGCAATGGCGACCTCTTCGCTGCGTTGCGCCCGGACGATGCCCCGGTTCCAGCTCGGCAGCCATTGCGAAGTCACAGAGCCCAACGCCCCCATGATCAGGCCCATGAGCGCCAGCGCGACCAGCGCCTCGAAAAGCGTGAATCCATCCTCGGCGCGGCGCGGCGTCCGACACATCATCGCACCGTGCTCCTGCTCAGCAGCCGGACGGTTTCGAACGACACCACCGCCCCTCCCGGGGCCTGGATGCGCAGCTGGACGAGTTGCGGAACGAACTGCGACTCCGGCACCGGCGAAATGCCGTCCAAAAATGGCGTAATCCGCATCTGCCACCGATGGCCGGCAAGACGACCCCGGAGGTCGTCAGGCATGGGAGCACCAGCGCGCGGCAATGTCGCGATCACGAGGCGAGCGGCATTGGCGAGCGCAGCATGCTGATCGAGCTTCAACGCCCCGCGCGAATTGGTTGCGACGAGCGCGCCGATCGCGGCGAGCCCGACCGTTACCAGTGCCAGCGCGACGACCGCCTCGATCAGGGTGAAGCCCCCCTCCTGGCGGCGCCTAGAGCAGGTCCTTGGCGACAATGTCAACTCCTCCCGTGAGCCAGTTCACGCGCACTTCGACCGCACTCCCGAGCCGGGTCAGACGGATCGTGCCACCGCATGAGGTGCCGCTGGCGAAAAAGCTGATCGTCGAGAGCGCGGCGCGGCCGTTGCAGCGCTGCGGCAGCAGTGCGTCGAACACCACGTCCTGGGGAACCTGGACGACCCAGGGGCCGGAGCCCGACCTTACGGTCCGCGAGCGCGCGTCAACTGCGGCATTGACCGCACCATAGCGCACCAGCGCGGCAGCCCGGTCCGCCTTGAGCAGGGCGGCGACCTCGATTGCATAGGCCTCGAGCCGGGGCCGCGAGGTCTGCGACGGAACGCGCGGCCACGCGACCGCCGCAAGCATCGCGACGATCGCGAGCACGCAGGCCATTTCGAGCAGCGTGAAACCGGCCTCGCCGCCTTCAGTTCTGCCCCGAGACGAGATCGGCCGCCGTGCCCGTCCCCCCTTCCTGACCATCGGCACCCAGGGATCGGATTTCATACGGCGCACGTTCTGCCGGCTGCTTGTAGACATAGGGATTGCCCCAGGGATCGTTGGGAACATTGCCGCCCTTCAGGTAGGGCCCATTCCAGGACGCGGTACCGCTCACGGGATGCGCGAGCGCGCCGAGGCCTTCTGAACCGGTCGGGAATCGTCCGGCATCCAGATAGAACAGGTCGAGCGCACTGGCGAAGCTCTGGATCTGGATCTTGGCCGCCTTGACCCGGGAGTCGCTGAGATAATTCAGCACGCGCGGGCCGACCAGCGCCATGATCATGCCGATGATGGTGATGACGACGAGCATCTCCACCAGCGTGAATCCTTCTTCGCCACGGCGCCGCCGAGAACACTTCGGCAGAGGACACGGCACCTTCCTCAAAAAGCCGATCATGCCTAACCTCCCCTTCTCAACCGACCACCTGCGTCACAGACAACAGGGCCGTCATCACCGACACGATCAGACCGCCGACCACGACGCTGATCAGGATGATCGCCGCAGGTCCGATGATGGCGACCACGCGATCAAGCTGCCGCTGCAGCTTTTCCTCGTAGAATTCGGCGACGCGCCCCGACAACGTCGGCAGCTGTCCGGTCTCTTCGCCAAGCCGCAGCATGCGGACAGCGACCGGCGGCAGGACAGCGGACACGGCCAGCGCTTCAGCGAGCCTTCCACCGTGTCGCACGCGATCTGCCATGGCCGACCAGGCCGGCTCATCGCCGGTTTCGGTCATGATGTCGATCAGGATGCGGAGCGTCGCCGTCAGCGTGACGCCGCTGCCGAGCAGAATACCGAGGTTGCGCGAGAACAGAGCCGCGCGATGAAACTCCACAACGGTCGAAATGACGGGCAATCTCGCAACCTGCGTCACAATGCCTGCCCGCACCGACGGGCGGCGCCACGCCATCCAGCCGCCGACGACTGCGATGGAGACGATGATGCCGATTTCCGGTCCGTGACCGCGCAAGATATCCGAAAGCGCGAGGAACACTTCGATGACCGGATCGGTCTTGGCATTGAAGTCGCGCAGCACCGTCGAGAACTGCGGCAGCACGAACGTGACGAAAAAGATCAGGACGCCGCCCGCGGCGAGCAGCACGAAAGCTGGATATTGCAGGGCTCCGGTGACCTTGCGGTGCAACGCCTCGGCACGCGACCGCTCAGTCCCGATGGTTTCCAGGATATGGTCGAGTCCTCCCGACATCTCGCCGACCCTGACCAGCGCGACATACATCGGCGGAAATAAAGCGGGCTCGCGTGCCAAGGCTTCGGCAAAACTCTCGCCGGACAGAATTGACGTCTTGATGCTGCTGATCACGGGACGCAGCCGGCCGGCATCCATGTCGTTGGCGAGCAGCTCGAGCGCATCATTGAGCCGGGCGCCCGCCTTCAGCAGCAAGGCGAGATCGCGAGTAAATATGGTGACCTCCGCAGGCCCCGGCCTGGAAAGAGCACGCGACAGCGACCATCCCTTTTTCTCGACTTCGGGATCGGCATCGATCGCGACCAGACCGAGATACTCGATACGCTGGGCCACTTCGGCGCGGTCCGCAGCTGCGATCGATCCGGAGACGACCTCGCCCTTCTGAGTCAGTGCCCGGTAACGGAAGGTCGGCATCTCGTCACCTGACGCTCGTCACGCGGAGGATCTCGGCCGCGGAGGTCATGCCGGAGAGGCATTTGGCGCGTCCATCCTCGATCATGGTCGTCATTCCGTTGCGAATGGCGACCTTGTCGATGGACTCCCAATCGGACTGTTCTTCGACAAGCGCGCGAACTTCCTCGTTCATTTCCAGCACTTCGAAGACCCCGATGCGGCCGCGATATCCGACATGGCCGCAGCGCTCGCATCCAACCGGTTCGAAGACGACGTTACCAACGGACAGGCCCACCGCCGCATAGCGCGGATCGGCTTCGAGGTCGGTGTGGGTCAGCGGCCGGCTGCTCCTGCAACGGTCGCAGAGCTGCCGGACCAGGCGCTGGGCGATGACTGCGCGCAAGGTCGAGCGCAGCAGGAAGGCCTCGACACCGAGATCCAGCAGCCGCGGCACGGCTGCGGCGGCCGTCTCCGTGTGCAGCGTGGTCAGAACCAGATGACCGGTGAGAGCCGCGTGGATCGCCACATGGGCGGTTTCGGAGTCGCGGATCTCGCCGACCATGATGACGTCGGGGTCCTGACGTACGAAAGACCGCAGGGCAGTGGCAAATGTCAGACCGATCGCGGGCTTGGCCTGGGATTGTGAAATGCCCGGAATCTCGTATTCGACGGGATCCTCGATCGTCAGAATCTTCCGTGTCGGCTCATTGAGCAGCGACAGCACGGTCGCGAGCGTCGTCGTCTTGCCGCTGCCGGTCGGGCCGGTGACGATGATCATTCCGTGCGGCAGCGCCAGCATCCGCCGCAACTTGCCTTGGTCGCCCGGCAGGAAGCCGAGCCTGTCGATCGACAGCAACGCCCGGTCCCGCGGCAGCAGGCGAATGACCGCGGACTCGCCGTGCTGCGTCGGCATGATCGCAACGCGTATGTCGATTTCTGACCGTGCGGCGCGGACCCGCGCGCCGCCGTCCTGCGGCAACCGGCGCTCCGCGATGTTGAGGCCTGCCAGGATCTTGATCCGGGAGATTACGGCGGCCGGCGGTATGCCGTTCGGTATCGGGACGCTGCGCAGCAGTCCATCGACGCGCATGCGGATCGCCAGAGCGGTGCGGCCGGGCTCGATATGGATGTCGCTGGCGCGCAATTCGACCGCCGTTTCGAACAGCTCGTTGACCGCCCGCACCACCGGCGCGCCGCTGGCGAGGTCGCGGAGATTGTCGATATCGTCGTCATGGACGGCCGCGTTAGCAGCAAGGCCCGGATTCGCACGCTCCTCCTCACCGAGGCGCTGATCGAGCACGGCGGCGATGTCCTCGAACGAGGCGACCTTGACGGCGGGTTCTGTGCCCAGCACGATCCCGGCGGCCTGAACCGAGGCGCGGTCCGTCGGATCGGCGAGCACCAGCACGGGCGGGCCATCGGTGGGCTGGCAGGGAAAGACCGCCATCTCCCGCAGGAATCGCCGAGAGAAATGCTGGACCCGTGCCTGGGCTGCCATCATTTGCTGCAAGCTCGCGCGCGCCAAACCGAAAAACGAGGCAACCTCGTCGGCGAACTCGCTCGCCGACAAATCGCTCGCCTCCCAGAGCCGCCGTAGGCCGCCTTCGAGCGGACTGGTCGGACTTCCGAGCACATCGACGTCCGTCGTCAACCCCGCCTTCTGGCCGAGGCGAGCCGCAAACTCGCGGGCATCCGGGAAAGCCATGAACGTCTACCGAAGTCACTCTGGTGGCCGCAGAGCGGCGAGCGCGCCGTTTAGCTCATTTTTACGAATGGAAATGTGACGCGATGATCGATCATGATAACCACATCTCGCATAACCAGAACCGCTCAGCCAAAGCCGCTGACGTGGCGGCAGAATTCTGCGCCTCGCCAGCTGTATAATAAGCCACGACCCACAATAACAATCGACCGAGAGTTCATAACACATGAATGTCACACGAGAGGGTTAAGCAGGCCACGGTCGGCTCGCCCGCCGCAACGAGAAAACCAGTGGGCAGTGCGTGAGTGAGGCAGACAGTGAGCCGAACAGCAGTCCGGATCGGCTTGGTCGTCCAGTGCGTCTTCGTCTGCGTGCTGCTGGGATCGTGCAACACGGTGAGCGGCGTTGCGGATGCCGATGCCAAGGACCCGGACGTGTTCGACAAGGTCCGGTCCGTCGACCTGTTGCCGCGCTATCCGAACCAGCTACCGCAGCGTGAGCTATCGACCGGCCCCCGGGCCAAGACAGCGATCTATAACGGCGCCTCCGGCGAGGACGCGCCCGTCGCGACGTCATCGCAGAATGCCGGCGTCAGCACCGAAAGGTTCGAGCTGAACTTCGACAATTCACCGATCGCTTCGGTCGCCAAGGTCGTGCTCGGAGACATTCTCGCCGTCGGCTATGTCATCGATCCGCGCGTCCAGGGCAATATCAGCCTGTCGTCCGGTCGTCCGATTCCGAAATCCGACGTCGTCTTCGCGCTCGAGAACGCGCTGAGGATCGGCGGCATCGCTCTGGTCCGGGACGACACCGGCTATCGGCTCATGCCGCAGGGCGACGCGGTGGGTGCGGGTACCGCGGACGCGTCCGACCGCATGACGCCCGGCTACGGCATCACCGTCGTACCGCTGCAGTACGTCTCGGCCCAGACCGTCATCAAGCTGGTGGAGAGCTTTGCCGCGAAGCAAGGAATGATCCGTGCAGACACCGGCCGCAACCTGATCCTGATCCAGGGCTCCGGCAGCGAGCGCCGCAATACGGTCGACCTGGTGCTCAGCTTCGACGCCGATTTCCTCAAGGGGCAATCGGTTGGCGTCTTCCCGGTCCAGAACAGCAATCCGAGCCCGATTATTGCGGAGCTCGAGAAGATCGTGGATTCCGGCGAAGGCGGCATGACGCAGAACCTGATCAAGTTCCAGTCTATCGCCAGGATGAACGCGGTGCTCGCGGTGACACGGCGACCGGAGCTGCTGAAGCGGGTCGAGACCTGGATACGCCGCCTCGATACCACGAACAGCGGCCGGTCCGCCGTTCACGTCTACCGGGTCAAATTCGGCGATTCCAGGCAGATCGCGCGCGTGCTCAACGACGTCTTCGGCGCCGGCGGCACACCGGGCTCGTCCACCTCGCCGCTCGATGGCGCGAGCGGGCAGATTGCACCCGGATCCGGCATCGCGGCGAGTTCGAGCGGCGGATCCGCACTCAGCCGGCTCTCGGCGTCCCCCAATCAGTCGAGCGGCGGATTTGGATCCAATGCGGGCGGACGCGCTGCAAACAGCGCGGCGGCAGATGCATCCTCCGGCGGTCAGCCGGCCTACGGCGGATCATCGACGGCCCAGGGCGGCACCAGCCTGTTCGACAATGCCGGCGCCGGCCAGACTTCCGGACGCGGCGGTGCGGGTGCCGGCAACGTGCTCGACGGCGTTCGCATCACCGCCGACAGCGTGAACAACACGCTGTTGATCTTTGCGAGCCAGGAACAGTACCGCATCATCGAACAGACCATCCGCGAAATCGATCAACCCCAGTTGCAGGTGGCCATCGACGCCACGATCGCCGAAGTGACGCTGACGGACGACCTTCAATACGGAATACAGTCGTACATCATGAGCCGCGATCTCGGCCTCAAGCCGAATACCGGCTCTTTCGGCTACAACGGCGCGACATCGGTCGCCGCGGCGGCCGCCGACGTCGTGCTCCAGCGCGCCATTCCGGGGTTCAACTTCCTGGTCGGTTCTGCACAGACGCCGCGTGCGATCCTGAACGCCCTGCACGCGATCACCGACGTCAAGGTTCTGTCGAACCCGTCGGTTGTCGTAATCGACAATCAGATCGCGACCCTGCAGGTGGGTGACGAAATCCCGATCCAGACCGGGAGTGCGACGGTCCTGACCGGCAGCAACACCATCGCCAACACCACGGACTATCGCAGCACCGGCATCATCCTTCGCGTCGTGCCGCGGATCAATGCAAACGGCAATGTCCGTCTCGACGTCGAGCAGGAGATCTCAAATCCCGTCAGCAATTCATCCGGCTCCTCGTCGACCTCGACCAATTCGCTGACACCTACCGTGTCGACGCGGAAGGTCCGCAGTTCGGTCGCCGTCGCCAGCGGACAGACGGTCCTGCTGGCAGGTCTCATCAGCGATACGCAAACCAAGGCGCGGGCCGGCATACCGGGACTGGACCAGATCCCCGGCCTCGGCGAAGCCGTGTTCGGCCAGACCGACAAGCAGGTCAGGCGCACCGAGCTGATCATCTTCATCCGGCCGCAGATCATCCGAGACGGCGCCGATGCTCATTTCGTGGCCGAGGAATTGCGCACCAAGCTGCGCGGCACGATCAACGCGATCGGACCTCAGCAGAGCGCGCCGACCACCTATCGCTGACCGGCTTATGATTCACGCCGCAGGAGCGCTCCACATGATCAGGTGCCGCACGCTTGGAGCCATCGTCCTTGTCGGCCTCTGCGGAACAGGCATGGCCCGCGCCGATGCGCTCGGCGCCGGGACGAATGCCTTCAACCGAGGCGATTACAACACGGCCGCTCGGCTTCTCCTGCCGCAGGCCGAGCGCGGCAGCGCTCGAGCGCAAGGCATGGTGGGCTTCATGCACGCGACCGGGCAAGGGCTTCCGCAGGCTTACGATGCAGCTACCTACTGGTACAGGCTTGCGGCCGAGAAAGGCGACGTGACCTCGCAATATCTGCTCGGTCTGGCCTACGACAAGGGCCAGGGCGTTCCTCAGGACGAGGTCGCCGCCTACAAATGGCTCAACCTTGCGGCAGCTCATGCCCCGAAACGAATGCGCGAGAATTTCGCCAAACTGCGCAACGCCGTCGCGTCCAAGATGAGCCGGGGCCAGATCGCCGCCGGCCAATGGCACGCGCTGCGCTGGCCGCAAGACTCGGACTTCTGATCGCGCCAATCAGCCGACACTCCACAGCGCCGTTTGCAGCAGCCAACCGATCCAGATCGCGGGTGCGAAGAACAACCCGAACGGCAACCGGTCATTCCTGGGTGCGTTCTGGCCCAGCATCAGGCGTCTGAGACCAAAAGCCGCCAGGGCCGACAACGCAGCGAGTTCGACTGCAATCGGTAAGACTGTCCAGTCGAGCCACGCGCCGGCAACGGCCGCCAGCTTGACGTCACCGAGCCCGATGCCATTCCGTCGCCGCAGCCGCAGATAAGCGGCGCGCAGGCCCCAAAAAGCGCCCGCGACCACCAGCGCCCTCAGGATCGCTTCAGCGGGCCATGTTACATCGCCGTGTCCGAGGATCGCGGCGTTGACAATTCCAAGCGCAACGCCCGCGGCATTCAGTTGATCGGGGATCAGAAACATCCTCGCGTCGATCATGGCGATCGCCAGCATCAGAAGCGCCAACCCTGCGCCGAGAACGCCCGCAGCGCTCTCTCCCACCGACACGCTTGCAACTATGCCGGACAGGCCCAGACCGAGGAGCAAGGGACTGATTCCGCCGCAGACCTGACCTCCCCATCGAAGCCAAGCGCCACGATCGGGCTGAACGTGCATGCAGGGAGCTGCCCCATCAGGGGCGCGGTCGGCCTCAGCCTCCCCTGACGATCCACCTCTCATCACAGCGTCCTCAAGCAAGCCATGTCCGTCCCCTCACGTTAGCCGAGGACCCCCTGCCTCCATGTGACGTCAGCGTGAATGTTAACGATAGTCACCTGGAGATCGATGCGGCTATGATCGAACCTGAGCGTTCGATTCAATCTTAGATAATGGCTTAGCCGGACTTCCAGCTCTTTCTGCCAGCCTCTTCCTGCAAAGGATCGGCGGGTGGAGCATGAGCAAGAAGGGGCGATTGGAGGTCTTGGCGATCGCCGGCATGGTTGCAGCCGGCCTCACTTTGCAGCCGGCACATGCCTTCCTCGCTCGCCCTGCCCTGTTCGCGGCCATCGGCGCCGCGACGAAGCCACCGGCCGGATGGCAGCAGTTCTGCGCCGAAAACGCCGACGAATGCCGTCCAGGCACGGAGCAGGCCCGCGACGTGGTGCTCACGCCCGAGAAGCTGCAGGAGCTCTATGCAGTCAACAAATACGTCAATGATCGGGTGGCCTGGACCAGCGACGACGCACTCTACGGCAAGGCCGAACGTTGGACCCTCCCGCTTGATCGCGGCGATTGCGAGGATTTCGCTTTGCTCAAGCGCAAATTGCTCGCCAGAGCGGGCTGGCCGCAGGGTTCGCTCCTGATCACGACGGTCGAAGAGCCGCGCCCAAGCCGAGGACGCCACGCCGTTCTGACGGTCCGCACCGACCGCGGTGAGATGATTCTGGACAATCAGACGCCGGAAATCCTGTTCTGGTACGAGACGAACTATCGCTATCTATCCCGTCAAAGCGCCTCCGACCCCAACGTCTGGGTCTCCTTCGGGACCGAGCAGCCCAAACCGGCAGTCGCGCGCATCGAGCGCTGATTGACCAGGCCGGCATCGCTGCCGGCAGACATCAAACTCTCCAAGACGAGCAGGGAGGCGGCACGAACGCCGCCGGGATGCGCCCTGTCGTCGCACGCTACCGCCATAATAACATTATCTATCCGCAATGATATAAATGTATCATTAGTCCATGGAATGATTCGCCTGTCGAATTGTAACTATATCGCGTTCAACCCATTGGCTCTCACTCAGAGGCACATATGACGACCGAATTTGTCGCGAGCGGCACGACGACAGTTTCCTCTTCCACCACTACCACCTACATCATCGTCGCCCCGGGGACCCTCGATGTCGCCAACGGCGGCGGCGTATCCGGGGCGACGGCTGTCGGCACGGGCAGCAGCATCGTGGTCGAGGCCGGCGGCACGGCCAACAACTCGACGATCGTCGGGGGAGTGCAGTTCACCTATGGGACCGCCAACGGCGCCGTGATCTCGAACGGTGGCATCCAGCACGTCTATGGCGGCACGGCCAGCAACGTCATCGTCAGCGCGGGCGGTTATCAGGATGTCATGAACGCCACGGTCACAGGAACGACCTTGGCGGGCTCCCGTCAGGTCCATGCCGGCGGCGTGACCTACTCTACTGTGATCGTCAGCGGCGGCAACGATTTTGTTGCAGCCGGTGGAACGACCTACAGCACCATAATCTCGTCCGGTGGCTTGCAGTATGTCGGCGAGAACGGCACATCGAACGGCACGCAGATCAACAATGGCGGCTACCAGTACGTTCAGGGCACCGGCAACGATACCACCGTTTTCGGCGGCGGCGTTCAGCAGGTTGCCGGAACGACCAACAACACCGTTGTCATGAGCGGCGGCATCCAGCACGTCGTGCTCAGCGGCACGGCGATCACCACGATCGTACAGGCCGGCGGCTTCCAGCAGGTCAACAACGGGACTGTGCAAGGCAGCCAAGTTGGCGGGAGCTTGCAGGTTATGGCGGCGGGGAACTCGACCGATACGGTGGTGCTTGCCGGTGGCAACGAGTACATCGGCACGGGCGCAACAGCCAGCGGGACGATCGTGAACGCGGGTGGCCTGCAATACATCGACGTGGGCGGCTCGGCTACCGCGACCCAAGTGAACGGCGGCTACGTCTTCGTGGCGGGAACGGCATCCGGCGCGGTCGTCACCAGCGGCGAGTTCGACGTGGCGGGCTCGGCAAGCAATACGCATCTGGCGGGAGGCACCGGTTACATCTATGCCGGCGGCGTCCAGAACGACGTGGACTTCGCCGGTACGGCCTCGAAACTCTATCTCGAAGACGCGTCGGGCCTGACCGGGACCGTCGCAAACTTCGAGGTTGGGGATATCATCGACTTCCGCAATCTGGTGGTGTCGTCTTACGCGTTTGACGGCGCGAACCTCACACTGAACACGAGTGGCGGATCATTCAGCTATCTGTTCTCGGGCGTCCAGGCCAATACCGAGATCAACGTGGCGTCCGACGGTCAGGGCGGCACCGCGATCTCGCTGGCTCTGCTGACGCAATTCTCCAGCACGCTGGTTCCGGAATCCGGCCAGGACGGAATCACCTCTCAGGGCTCCGACGATCAGAACACTCAACTTGTGCACGCCCAAAGCTGAGCGCGAACGTCGCGGGCCGTATCGGATACTCCCGGTACGGCCCATGCTGCCGACTCCCATCACGTACTTGCAGTGACGGCGCTCGTGAATCACGCCGCTTGCCGGAAGATAGGCGATAGCCCCCTCCTTCTGAGATCGACGCGGCCGCCTGACGAACGAAGAGCCAGTCTTTCGGGCCTTCGATCCAATTCTTGCCCGCGGATTGACATCCAGATCGGGCACAATGTCACATCATATGCAAATCAATATCATAAAATATCATAAACATATCGTTTATCCCCTGCGCGGGTTTAGCGCGCATTCCGGATGACGCGGCGCGCACGGATTCTAACCCATCAGCGTCCCGCAGCATCCTTTGAGGTTATGTTATGACCACCGTCGTAAAAATAGGTACCGAATTTCAGGTCAATAGCCAAACGGCCGGCGGCCAGTGGTACCCCTCCGTCACCGGGCTTGCCAACGGCGGCTTCGTCGTCACCTGGCAGGATGGTCTCGCCGGATATAACGGCAGCGGCAGCAGCTCGCTCGGCGACGCCAGTGGCTCTTCCGTCAAGGCGCAGGTCTATGCCGCCGACGGCAGCAAGGTCGGCTGGGAATTCCTCGTCAACACCCAGACCACGGGATCGCAGACCACTCCGGTCGTGACCGGCCTCAGCAACGGCGGTTTCGTCGTCTCCTGGCAGGACCAGAACTCGACGAGCGGAGACATCAAGGCCCAGATCTACAGTGCCAGCGGCACCCCGGTCGGCAGCGAGGTTCTGATCAATACGGTCACCTCCAGCAATCAGAACATGCCGGCTATCACCGGTCTGCCGAACGGCGGCTTTGTGGTCGCATGGACCAATCAGGGTTCGTCCGCGCCCGACGTCAAGGCCCAGGTCTACGACTCGAACGGTGCCAAGGTCGGCTCGGAATTGCTGGTGAACTCGACCAGCGTCTATGATCAGGAGCGAACCTCGATCACCACGCTGAGCAACGGCGACTTCGTGGTGACCTGGAACGATTTCCGCACCGGCAATTGGGAAGTTCGCGGCCAGGTGCTCCACCCCACGGCCAGCGGGGCAACCAAGGTGGGCGGCGAATTCATCGTCGATCAAGCCTATTACAACAATCGCATGGTTGCCGGCGTGACCGGGCTCGCCAACGGCAATTTCGTCATCAGCTTCGAGGATGCCAGCGGCGAAGTTCGCGCGCAGGTGTTCACGGCCGGCGGCGCCAAGGTCGGCTCCGAATTCCAGGTCAATACCCAGACCAGCGGCAATCAAGGCTTTTCGAGCATCACCGCCCTGACCGGCGGCGGCTTTGTCGTGACCTGGTCGGACGAAGGCACCGCGGACGGCAGCGGCTCTGGCATCAAGGCGCAGGTCTATGACGCGGCCGGGGCCAAGGTCGGCGGCGAATACGTCGTCAACTCGCAGACCGCAAGCTATCAGTACTACCCGACCGTCGCGGCGCTGGCGAATGGCGGCTTCGTGATCAGCTGGCAGGATTTCAGCCAGACTCTCGGCGACAACTCCTCCTATGGCATCACCGCCCAGGTCTTCAATCTGTCGAACGCGCCCACCGCACCGACCATCGCGTCAGTAACCGACGACGTCTCGCCGAACACCGGCACGATCGCCAACGGCGCCAGCACCAACGACACCAACCTGATGGTTCGCGTTGCCACCGGCAGCAACTTCGCGGGCGACGTCATCCAGCTGTTCGATGGCCAGACCGCGCTGGGCACCGGCGTGACACTCGCGCTTGCCGACATCGCACGCGGCTACATCGACCTTCAGACCGGCGTGCTCGGCGACGCCACCCATGCAATCACCGCCAAAGTCACAGATACAACCGGCGCGGTGAGCGATGCCGCCGCCGCGGTCAACGTCACTGTCGATACCGCTGCGCCGGTTGTCGGCATTACCGGCGTCAGCCTCAACACCTCCAACCTGCCCAACTTCACCATCAGCGGCAGCACCGAGCCTGGCCTGCAGGTCTCGGTCTATGACGAAGCGCCGCTGATCGGCACCACGACGGCTGGCGACGACGGATCCTGGAGCCTGGCCGGTGTGACTCTGGTGGAGGGCGCCAACAACCTGACCGCCAAGACCACGGACCTCGCCGGCAACATAGGCAATTCGACGGTCTTCGCGGCGCCCACGCTGGTATCCACCGCTCCGGTTTCGGTCACCTCGGCGAGCACCACCTCGATGGGCTACGTCGTCCTCGGCAGCGGCGTGCTCGATGTTGTCGGCGGCGGCAACGTCTCCGGCCACATCACGATCGGCAATGGGGGCATCGTCGATGTCCAGAACGGCGCGACGACCCAGCACGCCGACATCCTGAGCGGCGGCGTGCAGTATGACTACGGCAACGCCAGCGACACGACGGTCCATGCCGGCGGTCAGCAGCACGTCTACTTCGGTGGCAAGGCCGACGGGACCACAGTGGAAGCCGGCGGCTACCAGGACGTCTACTCGAGCTCGACCGTCACCAACGTTACGCTCAAGGGCCAGCAACAGGTTCTTGCCGGTGGCAGCGCGATCAACACCACCGTCACCAGCGGCGGCTATCAGTATGTCGGCAACGGCGGCCACACTGAAGGCACCGTGATCGACACCGGCGGTCTCCAGTACGTCGACACCGGGGCCACCGCTGACGACACCGTCATCAGCGGCGGCTTCCAGTTCGTCAACGGCAGCTCGAACGGTGGTTCGATCGGCGACGGTCAATCCCAGACCGGCGGCATTGCGAACAACGTGACGGTCAAGAACGGGGGCGCCCAGCACGTCTATAACGGCGGCAGCGCCTCGGGCACGACGGTCGAGGCCGGAGCCTTCCAGGACGTCTACCACGGCGCCGTGACCGGCACGCTGCTCAGCGGCTCGCAGCAGGTCCTCGAAGGTGCCAGCGCCGACCAGACGGTGGTCCAGGCTGGCGGCAACGCTTATGTCGGCGATGGCGGCAGCGTGACCGCGACCACGGTGAATGCCGGTGGCCTTCTGTACGTCGACACCGGCGCGTCCGCTTCGGGCACGACGATCGATGGCGGCTTCGCCTGGATCGCCGGCACGGCCTTCAACACCACGATCAACGGCGGCGAACTGGACGTGACGGGCTCGGTCTCGGGCACGCATCTGGCCGGCGGCGTGGAACGCGTGCTGGCGGGCGGCGTGGAGAATGGCGTCGATTTCGCTGGCTCGGCGGCAACGCTGATGCTGGAGAAGGCCGACGGCCTCACCGGCACCGTGTCGAACTTCGAAGTCGGCGACATGATCGACCTGCTCAACACGTCGGTCTCCTCGTTCACCTTCGACGGCTCGACTCTGACACTGGTAACGAATACCGGTACCCACGCCTACCAGTTTGCCGGAGTACAGTCCGGCACCGAGCTGAACGTCGCTGACGACGGCCACGGCGGGACGGCCATCTCGCTGTCGCTGCTCGTGCAGCAATCGGCCAGTCTCGTTCCCGACGCAGGCACGGAGAGCAGCTTCGTGGCGCAGGACACCACCCAGCAGCAGACCACGCTGGTCAGCCACGGCTGATCCCGCGATCGGCACCGGCACAGCCGGTCCCGATTTCCGTCCGAAGCGGGAGGCCCCTCTCGGCCTCCCGCTTCACGGGCAACGACGTACACGCAATAACATTGTCCGCAAGTCTCGAACGTAGTTATCAAACCGTAACATAGCAGCGTTAGCTATCGACCGCCTGCCGTCGGCAGAAGATGTCCGATCATCCGGACCTGGTGACCTCGGATAGCTGCTGTCAATGACCATGAACGAAACCGATGCGAGGGAGCCGGCGGCCAAACAAGCGGCCGCTGCCGTCTCTGCGGGACCGGCAGCCGATCCCGGTCTGACCGCGCTGGTCATGATGCTCCAACTCCTCGGCGTCCCCGCCGAGCCGGAGCAACTTCGCCATCAGCTCGGGGTGAACGTCATCGGCATCACGGACATGCTGCGGTCGACCAAGCAGTTCAACGTCAAGGCGCGGCTGGTGAAGACGAGCTGGGACCGTCTCGACAAGACACCCCTGCCGGCCGTCGTTCCGCTACGCGACGGCGGCTTCCTCATCCTGGGCAAGGCCGGCGACGGCAAGGCCATCGTGCAATATCCCGGCTCGCCGCGTCCGCAGATGCTGACCAAGGCCCAGTTCGAGGTACTCTGGGACGGCCGCGTCATCTTGATGACCAAGCGGGCAGCGCTGGCCGAATTGTCGCGGCGCTTCGACATCACCTGGTTCATGGGCGCGATCAACCGCTATCGCGGCCTGCTCGGCGAGGTGCTGCTGGCCTCGTTCTTTCTGCAGATCTTCGCGCTGGTGTCGCCGCTGTTCTTCCAGGTGGTGATCGACAAGGTGCTCGTCCACCGCAGCCTCGGGACGCTGGACGTGCTGGTCGTGGGCATCGTCGCGATATCGATGTTCGAGGTCGTCCTCGGCGGCCTGCGCACCTACCTGTTCGCGCACACCACGAACCGCATCGACGTCGAACTCGGCGCGCGCCTTTTTCGCCATCTGCTGGCGCTTCCTCTGTCCTATTTCCAGGCGCGGCGCGTCGGCGACACCGTGGCACGGGTCCGTGAACTCGAGAATCTGCGCAATTTCATCACCGGCTCGGCCCTGACGCTGGTGATCGATCTGTTCTTCACCTTCGTGTTTCTGGCGCTGATGGCGTTCTACTCGCCGTTGCTGACCGCAATCGTCATCGCGTCCTTTCCGTTCTACATCGCCATCTCCGCCGGAGCCACGCCGCTGTTCCGCTATCGGCTCGACGAGAAATTCAAGCGCGGCGCCGAGAACCAGTCATTCCTGGTGGAGAGCGTCACGGGCGTCGAGGCGCTCAAGGCCATGGCCGTCGAGCCGCAGATGCAACGGCGCTGGGAGGAGCAGCTTGCAGGCTACGTCGCGTCCAGCTTCCGAGTCGTCAATCTTGGCAACGTCGCCAGCCAAGGCGTTCAGTTCGTCAGCAAGATCGACATGGCGGTGCTGCTCTATTTCGGCGCCAAGCTCGTCATCGACGGCAATCTGACCGTCGGCGAACTCGTCGCCTTCAACATGCTATCTGGCCGCGTCACCGCACCGGTGCTGAGACTGTCCCAGCTCTGGCAGGACTTCCACCAGGCGCGATTGTCGGTCGAACGGCTCGGTGACATCCTCAACACCGTGCCGGAGCCGACGCACCGGCCTGGACGCGCGGCCCTGCCGGCTATCCGCGGCGAGATCGTCTTCGAGCATGTCGGCTTCCGGTACCGGATCGACGGACCGTCCATCCTGAACGACATCAACCTGAGAATACCGGCCGGTCAGATCGTCGGGATCGTCGGCACCTCCGGATCCGGCAAGAGCACATTGGGAAAGCTGATTCAACGGCTATACCTGCCCGAATCGGGGCGCGTGCTGGTGGATGGCAACGATCTAGCAGCGGTCGACCCGACCTGGCTGCGTCGGCAGGTCGGCGTCGTGCTGCAGGAGAACATGCTGTTCAACCGCTCGGTGCGCGACAACATCGCGCTGGCGGACCCTGCCCTGCCGATGGAACGGGTTGTCGCCGCGGCGCAGCTTGCCGGCGCGCACGAGTTCATCCTCGAGCTCCAGGACGGTTATGACACGATTATCGGCGAGCGGGGCAGCACGCTGTCGGGAGGTCAGCGCCAGCGCATCGCGATCGCGCGGGCGCTGACGAGCAATCCGCGGGTACTGATCTTCGACGAAGCCACCTCCGCTCTCGATTACGAGAGCGAGCGGGTGATCCAGCAGAACATGCGCGAGATCACGGCAGGCCGTACCGTCCTGATCATCGCGCATCGGCTCTCGACCGTGCGGACAGCGGACCGCATCATCACGATCGAGCGCGGGCGCATCGTCGAGGACGGTTCGCACGACCAGTTGATCCGCAGCGGCGGGCGTTATGCGACACTTCATCGTGTCCAGGCAGGCATCCATGAAGTCGGCTAGGGCGAGGCTCGCCTCGCTAGGCAGGCCGACCCGCACGCGCGACGAGCGGGCATTCCTTCCGGCCGCCGTAGAGATCGTGGAGACACCGCCCTCCCCGATCGGCCGCGCCATTTCCGGGACGATCTCGGCGGTCTTCCTGATCGCGCTGATTTGGGCCAGCATTGGCACGGTCAACATCATCGCCATTGCGACCGGCAAGATCGTGCCGGATGGCCGCACCAAGGTGATCCAGCCGTTCGAGACCGCCGTGGTGCGTGCCATCCACGTGCGGGATGGTCAGCGGGTGAAGGCCGGGGACCTGCTGATCGAACTCGACCCGACGATGAGCCAAGCGGAACTCAGCCATCTCCAGAGCGACCTAGTCGCCAGCGAACTCGACATCGCGCGCCTGCGGGCAGCGCTTGCCGGTGGTGACGAAAGCAAATTCGTCCCGCCCGAACGCGCTACCCCTGAGCAGATCCGGACCGCCAAGCGGTTCCTCGCTTCGCAAACAGCCGAACAGTCGGCCAAGCTGACCACGTTGGAATGGCAGGGCGCGCAAAAGAAGGCGGAGCGGGCAACCACCGAGGCCTCGATCGGCAAGATCTCCTCGTTGATCCCGATCCTCCAGCAGCGCGTCGATGTACGGAAATATCTAGTCGACCGCGAATACGGCTCCAAGCTGCAATTTCTCACCGAGATGCAGGACCTCGTCTCCTACCAGCAGGAACTGCTGGTCCAGAAGAGCCACTTTGCCGAGGCTGACGCGGCCGTGGGCGGCATCGAAGAGACCTTGCGGCGCACGGAAGCCGAATACCAGCGTGGCCTGTTCGACGAACTCGCAAAGGCCGAGCAGAAGGCAACAGGGCTGCGCCAGGACATTATCAAGGCCGAGCAGCGCACCAGCCTGCTGCGCCTCAGCGCGCAGGAAGACGGCATCGTTCAGCAACTCGCCGTCCACTCGATCGGGGGCGTTGTCACGCCGGCGCAGACGCTGATGGTTTTGGTGCCAACAAGCGGCGGCCTCGAGATCGAGGCCATGATCTCCAACCGCGACATTGGCTTCGTCCGTCCGGGCGAAGAGGCCGCGATCAAGATCGATACGTTCAGCTTCACCCGTTACGGATTACGTCAGGGCCGGGTGCTCAGCGTCTCGCAGGACGCCATCGTCCGCAACAAGCCGCAGGAAAAGCCCGGCGAGGCGCCGACGGGCACAGAAACGGCATCCAGCGAGCCGAAAGGGCAGGAACTCGTCTATTCCGCCCGCGTCTCCCTCGACCGCCCCGAAATGGACGTCGATGGGCGCACCGTCAATCTGGCGCCCGGCATGGCCGTGACCGTCGAAATCAAGACCGGCACGCGGACCATCCTAAGCTATCTGATCTCGCCGCTCATTCGCTATGGTCAGGAAAGCTTGCGGGAGCGCTGAGGCGCGCGGCGATGACAAGCTGGAGACGGTGAAAAGGCGCAGTCGGATCGGGTGAGATGCATCGATCCAACCAATCCCGCCCAGGGTTTGGCTTACACGCCACTGGATGAATTCATGCCGGTGCCCGACGCGAACTGGGCCGGAACGTCGATCGAGAACAGAGCAGTAACTTTGCGTAGTAAAGTTTGGAAGAAAAACGCCATAATTTCAATATATTAGGCGTTGGTTTGGTGCGCTCGGAGGGACTCGAACCCCCACGATTTTACTCACTGCCACCTCAAGGCAGCGCGTCTACCAGTTCCGCCACGAGCGCTTTGGGGATGCCGGCTTGAGGCTTGAGGGCCAGCCGGATCAACGGCGCCGATCTAACAAATCCATCAGAGGGGTACAAGCCTGCAAAGGCCCTGAATTCCACAAGCTTTGCAGGAAAGTTCCAGCCCTCTGCCCGAATCGGCCCGTGCTGGTCCCCAGGCCGCTACCGCCTGCCCCGCGGCCTTACCGGGTCCCCGGCGTGCGCGGCAGCATCTGCTTGACCTCGACCGCGATCCGGTTGCGATCGACCAGCACGACGCCGGAGGCAACAGGCAGATTATTGGCCAAGACCTTGACCTCGTCGGCCTCGGTAGCATCCAGCTCGATGATGGCGCCGCGGGAAAGACGCAATACTTGATGGATCGGCATGGTGGTGGTCCCGAGGACGACCATGAGATCCACGGTGACTTTATCGAGAGTGGGCACTGTCAGGACCGCCGCGACATGGGACTCTTCATTTGCGCCTGCGATCATCACCACGTTATGGTTAGCCAATGGTTAATTCGCCTGAAAACCCCCGCCAAAGCCAGCGTCAAGAGCTCGATCTGACGTCGTTTTCCGCCGCAGGCGGCGAGCCCGTCGAATGGCTCATCTCGGATGCACCGGTGCCGTACCCGGATGCCGTTGCCATCATGGAGGCCCGGGTCGCCGCGATCGCGGCGGGCGAGGCCCCGGAATTGGTCTGGCTGCTCGAACACCCCCCGCTCTACACCTCGGGCACCTCGGGCAAGCAATCCGACCTGCTCGATGCGCGATTCCCGACTTTCGCGAGCGGGCGCGGCGGGCAGCTCACCTATCACGGGCCGGGCCAGCGGGTGGCCTATGTCATGCTCGACCTCAAGCGCCGCCGGCCTGACGTGCGGGCCTATGTCGCGAGCCTGGAGGAATTGATCCTGCGCACGCTGGCTGCCTTCAACATTCGCGGCGAGCGGCGCGAGGACCGGGTTGGCGTCTGGGTCAGGCGACCCGACAAGGGAGCCGATCACGAGGACAAGATCGCGGCGATCGGCGTCCGCCTGAAGCGCTGGGTGTCGTTCCACGGCATCGCCATCAATGTCGAGCCGGAGCTGTCGCATTTCGCCGGCATCGTGCCCTGCGGCGTTGCCGATCCCCGCTACGGCGTCACCTCGCTGGTCGATCTCGGCCAGCTCGTGACCGTGGCCGACGTCGATATCGCGCTCAGGCGGGCGTTCGAAGAATTGTTTGGGCCAACCCGCGCGCTGCTGCCGGAAGCCGTTGCCTAGCGCTACCGCGTTCTGCGCGGAATCGGCTATACTCGATTCCGGCGTCGCCCACGCCTCCCCCCTCCGCCGGGAAAGCAGACTTCCTGCCGGGCGAATTGATCATCGGACCGACTGTTCGAGCGCTGGGCATAAGGAGGGATTGCGATCATGCTCGCAATGGGAGGTTCTCACGATGAGACTGTCTGCGCCGATCTATCATCTCAAGCGCAAGGCGAAGCGCCTGTCCCGCGAGGAAGGCATTCCACTCCACGACGCGCTTGACCGCATCGCCACAGCGGAAGGGTTTTCCGCCTGGAGCTTACTGGCGGCAAAAGCTGCGGCGGAGACGCCGGCCGGCAAGCTGTTTCCTCAATTCCGGCCGGGCGAGCTGGTGCTGCTGGGTGCGCGACCCGGTCATGGCAAGACCCTGATGAGTCTCGAACTCGCGGTGGAGGCCATGAGGAAAGGCAGCCGTGCCGCGTTCTTCTCGCTCGAATACACCGAGAGAGACGTTCTGGACCGCTTGCGGGCGATCGGCGTGGAGCCAGCGCAGTTCGACAAAGTGTTCGAGCTCGATTGCTCCGATGCGATCAGCGCCGATTACGTCGTCAAGCAGATGGCCCCCGCCCCGCGCGGCACATTCGTGGTGATCGACTATCTGCAATTGCTCGACCAGCGGCGGGAAAATCCCGACCTGACCGTTCAGGTGCGCGCGCTGAAATCGTTTGCACGCGACAAGGGGTTGATCGTCGTATTCATCTCGCAGATCGACCGATCCTACGATCCCGCAGTCAAGCCCTGTCCTGATCTCAGCGATGTCCGCTTGCCGAACCCGCTGGACCTCAAGCTGTTCGACAAGACGTGCTTCATCAACAATTCGGAAGTTCAGTTCCGCGCAGCGAGCTGACGATCCCTCGCAACCGGTCGCGGGTGAGATTGCTCACCCGCGATCAGGCATCACGCCGCCTGCAGCGAAACCTCGAGCTTGCCGGCGATGTAGCGCCGCTCCTGGGTCAGGCCGCCAAAGCCGTAGGCATCGCCCTTGACCTCGTCGACATGCAGGTAGGTCTCGGGATGCAGCGGGCCCAGGATATCGGCCATGCGCTTGAACATTGCAGCGAGATAAGCCGCCTTCTCGTCCTTGGTGTTGGTGCCCTCGGTAACGCGGATGTCGATCCAGTAGCTTGCGAGCTTCTGCTCGGCGAGCGACTTGCCGCCCGCGAACCAATCGTGGGTATCCACGGACTTCACGATGATGGCGGTGACCTTGGGATCCTTGTGCAGGATCTTTGCCGTGAGCTCGGATACGGCATTGGCGATGTCGGCCTTCAGCGGCGGCGACTGGCGAGACGTGGCGTAGGACACTTTGATCAGGGGCATGGTGGTTCTCCTCAAGATGCTGCGCCGGGCCTTGCGCGGCGTTGGTGAGAAGCTAGACCTGGGACCATGATTTTGGTATCTTATCGAGACTTATATCAGTGATAACAATCCATAATGAACGCAACGCTCGACATCGCCACGGTCCGGGCCTTCCTGCTGGTTGCCAACCTCCAGAGCTTTACCCGGGCGGCCGAAGCACTCGGCACGACGCAGGCGGCTGTCAGCCTCAAGCTGCAACGGCTGGAGACGTTGCTGGGGAAACGCCTCGTCGAACGCTCGCCGCGCGCGGTTCGGCTCACGGCCGATGGTACTGATTTCCTCGATCGCGCCCGCGCGCTCATGGAAGCGCATGACCGCGCGTTCTCCGGCGAGGCTTCCGCCGCGCAGTCGCTTTCGCTCGGCATCTCCGACCATGCCGCGGGCCCCGAACTGGTGACGCTGCTCGAACGGCTGCACGCGATGTCCGCGAATCTCACGCTCGCCGTCACCATCGGTTTCTCGCGCGAGATGCAGGACGCCTATGATGCGGGCGAGCTGGACGCGGTGATCGTCCGCCAGGAGGGCAGCCGCCGCGGCGGCGAGAAGCTGGCTGATGACGAGTTCGGCTGGTTCGCGTCACGGCGTTTGACGCTCCCGAAGGGCGAAGCACTGCCGCTGGCAACGCTCGCCCCGCCGTGTGGCGTCCGCGCCATCGCCGTGCGCGCGCTCGACAGGGCCCGCACGCCCTGGCGCGAGCGTTTCGTCGGCGGCGGTGTCACGGCCGTGGTTGCGGCGGCGCTTGCCGGACTTGCAATCGCGCCGCTGGCGCGGCGGATCGCGCCTCCGGGCCTGGTCGATATCGGGCCTGCGCACAAGCTGCCGAGGCTCGGCAGTTCGAAGGTGATGCTGCATTCGAAAGTCAGCGATCCCGCCAAGCTCGCGGCACTGCGCGCTGTAGCCGCGACGTTCCGGAGCCTGGCGACGAGCCAGCGGCCGATCCGAGGAGCCTGATTACCCGGCGGCCACCGTATATAGTGCGGATATTGCCTAAAAATTTCCCACAGAACGGGAACTAATCCGCCATGTGCGGCGTTTGTCCCCGTCGAGGCGGGGTCCGGAATGACCGAAAAGTTCAGTCAACAGAGAGACTTGTTCGAGAGCGAGCGCAGTTTCCGGCTGTTGGTTGAGGGAGTCGCCGACTACGCCCTCTACATGCTTGACCCCAAGGGAATCATCACCAGCTGGAACATCGGCGGCGAACGCATCAAGGGCTATTCCCCCGAGGAAATCCTCGGCCAGCATTTTTCCCGCTTCTACACCGAGACCGACCGCGCCAATGGCAAGCCTGCGCGGGCGCTCGGTATTGCCCGGGAAAAGGGCCGATATGAGGAGGAAGGCTGGCGCGTCCGAAAGGACGGCACGTTCTTCTGGGCCAGCGTGGTGATCGACCCGATCTACGAGAGCGGCGCGCTGATCGGCTTCGCCAAGATCACGCGCGACATCACCGAACGTCGCAATGCCCAGCTCAAGCTCGAGGCGATGCAGAAGCAGCTCGCCGAGGCGCAGAAATTCGACGCACTCGGACAGCTCACCGGCGGCGTTGCGCACGACTTCAACAATCTTCTGATGATCATCAGCGGCAGCCTTCACATCCTGAAGAAGAGCGCCTCTGGCGACCCCAAGCTCGAGCGCGCCATGTCCGCGATCGAGACCGCCACCAAACGCGGCGCCGCGCTGACGAACCAGCTCCTCACCTTCGCGCGGCGGCAGAGCGTCAACCCGCAGGCGATCGATTTCGCCGAACGCGTCGCGGCCATCCGCGAGGTGCTCGACGCCGGAGTGGGCAGTTCCGTGCATCTCGCCTTCGACATTCGCTCCGACACATGGCCGATCAAGGCCGACGTCTCCGAGCTCGAGACCGCGCTGCTCAACCTCGTCATCAATGCCCGCGACGCGATGCCGGACGGTGGCACGGTGACGATCGGCGCGCGCAATATCGTGCTGAACGAACCTCCCCTCGCCGGCGACTTCGTCGCAATCGACGTCACGGATACCGGGCTCGGAATTCCCTCCGACGTTGTCGACAAGATCTTCGAGCCGTTCTTCACCACCAAGCCGATCGGAAAAGGCACCGGCCTCGGCCTCTCGCAGGTGCACGGCTTCGCTCATCAGGCCGGCGGCACGATAACGGTCGCAAGCGAGCTCGGAAAGGGCACGACATTCACCATCATCCTGCCGCGCGGCACAGATGCGCCGTCGCGCGAGACATCGGGGACGCCTCTCCGCGGCAGCGGCACGGTGCTGCTGGTCGAGGACAATCCCGACGTCGCTCTGGTCAGCACCGGACTTCTGGAGCAGCTCGGCTATCAAGTGCGCCGGGTCGCCGATGCCGAAGCGGCACTGCGCGAGATCGAGAGCAACGGCGTCGACTTCGTGTTCTCGGACATCGTCATGCCCGGCAAGATGGATGGGCTCAGCCTCGCCCGTCGCCTCCGCCAGATCCGCCCCAGCCTGCCGATCCTGCTTGCCACCGGCTACAGCGAGGTCGCCGCCGGCGTGCGTGGCGATTTCCCGATCCTGCGCAAGCCCTATGAGATCCACGAGCTGAGCGAGGCGATCGCCAAGCTGCCGCGATGATTTCCTCTTCGCCTCTCCCGCGTGCGGGGAGAGGCCGGAATACGCGCTGAAAGCGCGAATTCCGGGTGAGGGGGAGTCTCCGCAAGGGCAACTCTCACCGTCCCCGCGGAGACTCCCCCTCACCCCAACCCTCTCCCCGCAAGCGGGGCGAGGGAGCAGACCTACACCGTCGGCAGCACCGAGAACGTCTCTCCTGCCCGGCGCAGATTCAGCTCATCCACGCTCGCGGTTTCACTGGTGACGCTGTCGACGCGCGAGGACGGCGGGCCGTGGCGGCACAGCGCGACCATGTCGGCAACGTGCTTCGGCGCACCGGCGAACAGCGCTTCCACGCTGCCGTCGCGACGGTTGCGGACCCAGCCTTCGAGGCCGCTCGTCGTCGCCTGATACTCGACCCAGGCCCGATAGCCGACGCCCTGCACGCGTCCGCGGATCATGACCTGGAGAATTGCCCGGCTCACTTGTTCAGTCCGAGGACATCGGCGCTGCGCACCCTGGCCTCGCTCTCGCGCATGACACGGGCCATCAGCTCCGGCGACGCCAAGCCCTTGAGGCTTTTCGGCGCCGTGCCCTCGCGCAGCGCCCTCTGCGTCTCGTAGACGGCCTGTGTCGCGGCGGCGATCGGCGCATGACCCTGGAGTGCGATGCGTACGCGCCGGCTCGCAAGGTAATCGAGCGCGTTAAACTCGTCCGGCGCACCGCCGAGCACGATCGGCAGGCGCGTGGCAGATGCGATGGCCTCGAGCTCGGCGCGCGACTTGATGCCGGTGAAGAACAACGCATCGACCCCGGTGGCCTCATAAGCCTTGGCGCGGCGAAGCATCCTCGATCGAGGTGATCGCGGCAGCGCCCGTGCGGCCCATGATCACCAGCGACGGATCGCTGCGGCCGCCAAGCGCCGCCTTCATCTTGCCGACGCCTTCCTCGAGCGAGATCAGCTGCGCCTTGGTCTCGCCAAAGGCAGCCGGCAGCAGCGTGTCCTCGATGGTGAGGCCGGCGGCGCCCGCCATCTCCAGCTCCTGCACCGTGCGGCGCACGTTGAGCGCATTGCCGTAGCCATGGTCCGCGTCGACCAGAACGGGGAGCGTTGCGGCGCGGGACATCCGCCGCATCTGCTCGGCAAGCTCGGTGAGCGTGATCAGCGTGACATCGGGATCGCCGAGCACGGCGAGCGAGGCCACTGATCCCCCGAACATGCCGAGTGGAAACCCGAGGTCCTCGGCAATGCGGATCGAGATGGCGTCGTAGACCGAGCCGGGATGGACACAAGTTGCGCCCGACAGGATGGAGCGAAGTTTCTCGCGGCGGGAACGAAAGGCCATGGGTGCCTCACTCCAAATTCCTCATCCTGAGGGCGCGCTCTTGCGCGCGTCTCGAAGGATGCAGGCCCGGCTGGTGGCCTCGCCCTTCGAGACGCCGCGCAAGCGCGGCTCCTCAGGGTGAGGGTCTTCTGTTGTGCCTGAAGACGCTTTACGCAAACTCCAGGATCAGCGCGTCCACCGCGAGTGTCGCGCCCGCGCTGGCGTGGATCTTCTTCACGGTGCCGTCCTGCTCGGCGCGCAGCACGTTCTGCATCTTCATGGCTTCGACCACCGCCAGCGTCTCGCCGGCCTTGACCTCCTGCCCCTCGGTCACCGCGATCGAGACCACGAGGCCGGGCATCGGGCACAGCAGCTTCTTGCCGGTGTCGGAGGCCGTCGTCACCGGCATCAGCCGCGCAGAGGCCGCCTCGGCCTCGGTCCAGACATAGACCGGCACCTCGACGCCCTGATGCGCGAGGCGGATGCCGTTGGCGATCGGACGCGCCTGCACCGCGACGAGGTGACCGTCGATGGTGCCCTGCCAGACCGGATCGCCGGGCTTCCACGGCGACTGCAAGAGATTCGCATAGCCGGCCTTGCCGTCGGGATCGATGAAGCGGATCACGATCGCCTCGCCCTCGCGTCCGACCTCGAGCAGGATTTCCTGGCGGTCGAGCCAGACCGAGCGGCGTCGCTCGCGCTGCACGATGCGGCCGCCCATCTGGCCCGAGATCTGCCGCTTGCGCTCACCGAGCACGTGATCGATGGCGGCGCCGACCGCGGCGATCCGCCGCGCGACCTCGCCTTCGGGCACGCGCACCGCAAAGCCCTTGGGGAATTCCTCGGCGATAAAGCCGGTCGAGAGCCGTCCCTCGCGCCAGCGCGGATGGTGCATCAGCGCGGACAGGAACGGGATGTTGTGCCTGATGCCGTCGACGTAGAACGAATCCAGCGCGGTCGCCTGCGCCTCGATCGCGGCCGCGCGCGACGGCGCATGGGTGACGAGCTTGGCGATCATCGGATCGTAGTGGATCGAGATCTCGCCGCCCTCCTGCACGCCGGTGTCGTTGCGGATGGTGATGCCGTCCTTGCTGGCTTCCGCCGGCGGGCGATATTTCACCAGGCGCCCGATCGAGGGCAGGAAGTTGCGGAACGGGTCTTCGGCGTAGAGACGCGACTCCACCGCCCAGCCGGTCAGCGTGACGTCCTTCTGCGCGATGGCGAGCTTCTCGCCGCTCGCGACGTGGATCATCTGCTCGACGAGGTCGATGCCGGTGACGAGCTCGGTGACGGGATGCTCGACCTGGAGGCGCGTGTTCATCTCCAGGAAATAGAAGCTCTTGTCCTGCCCGGCCACGAACTCGACCGTGCCGGCGGAGTCGTAATTCACGGCCTTGGCCAGCGCGACCGCCTGCTCGCCCATCTTGCGGCGGGTGGCTTCATCCAGCAGCGGCGACGGCGCTTCCTCGATAACCTTCTGGTTGCGACGCTGGATCGAGCATTCGCGCTCACCGAGATAGATCACGTTGCCGTGCTTGTCGCCGAGCACCTGGATCTCGATGTGGCGGGGATCGACGATGAACTTTTCGACGAAGACGCGGTCGTCGCCGAACGAGGCCTTGGCCTCGGCCTTGGCGAGGTTGAAGCCCTCGGCGACCTCGGCCTTGGAATGGGCGATCCGCATGCCCTTGCCGCCACCGCCGGCGGAGGCCTTGATCATGACGGGGTAGCCGATCTCGTCGGCGATGCGGACCGCGTGCTTGTCGTCCTCGATGACGCCGAGATAGCCCGGCACGGTCGAGACTTTTGCTTTTGCGGCGGCCTTCTTGGACTCGATCTTGTCGCCCATCGCGGCAATTGCGCCCGGGTTCGGGCCGATGAAGACGATGCCGGCCGCCTCCAGCGCACGCGGAAACGCCTCGCGCTCGGACAGGAAGCCGTAGCCGGGATGCACCGCCTCGGCGCCCGTCTTGCGGCAGGCCTCGACGATCTTCTCGATCACCAGATAGCTCTCGGCCGCCGCGGGCGGGCCTATCAGCACCGCCTCGTCGGCCATCTCGACATGGAGGGCATCGCGGTCGGCCTCGGAATAGACCGCAACCGTTTGAATTCCCATCTTGCGGGCGGTCTTGATGACCCGGCAGGCGATTTCGCCGCGATTGGCGATCAGAATCCGTTTGAACATGCTTTTCTTGAGTCTCGACCTTGGGCGGGACCCGTCTCCTGGCCGTTGGGGCCTATGGGGACGGGCCGTGTGGGTCCCGTGGTACATCAAAATGGGCCGGAGGCAACGGTCTAAATCCGGGGCCTCTGGCGTACCAGCGCAAGACCGAAATGGGCCCGGCGAGCCCTAGGGACGCCGTGCCGCTTCCCGGGGCTTCCCGGCCTTGGCCACGTCCCGGACCAGGCCGTGAATGAAGCCGAGTTTGGCGACCACCGCGGGCGACAGGATGAAGGGATAGAGGTCGCGCAGACCCATGGCGCGGTTGACACTGTTCATGGCGAAGGTGAAGGGCAGCCATGCGTTGACCAGCGCCTCGATATCCCTTGCCTCGTAAGGGTTGAAGCGGATGCGCGCCGTCAGTTCCCCATCGCGGTCGACCCTGGGGCGCACCTCCATGCCGAACTCGGCGGCCATCTCCAGCGTGTCGACGATGTGGAGGTAGTGCGCCCAGGTCTCGGCGAAGTCTTCCCACGGATGCATCGTGGCGTAGGCCGAGACGTAGCTCTGCTGCCAGTCGGGCGGCGGGCCTTCGGCATAATGGCGCTGCAAGGCCTGACCGTAATCGGCCGCATCGTCGCCGAACACGGCGCGGCATTGGTCGAGCTTGCCGCCGTCGCGCACCAGCACGTTCCAGAAATAGTGTCCGACCTCGTGGCGGAAATGCCCGAGCGGCGTCCGGTAGGGCTCGCCCATTTCGAGCCTGCGCCGCTCGCGCTCGATGTCGTCCGCCTCCTTGAGCGCAATCGTGATCAGGCCGCTGTCGTGGCCTGTCATGACCTTCTGTCCGCTGTTCGGATCGTCGGCAAGGAAATTGAAGATCAGCCCATGTTCGGGATTGTCCTGCCGGGTCTGGAGCGGCAGCCTCCAGCGGATCAGGGCATAGAGTAGACGGTGCTTGGCCACCTCCAGCTCACGCCATCCAGCAAGCTGCGCCGGATCGGAGAGGTTCGGTACCGTCCCATTGTGGCGGCAGGCGCGGCAATAGCCGGTGGTATCGTCCGTGTCTGTCAGCCAGTTGCAGGCGTCGTACTCGGCATTCCGGCACAGCATCCGGCCTTCGCCGTTGTCGGCCAATGTCCGCCAGGCTTCTCCCTCGGGCTCGATCGCCGACATTGTCTCCTTCTCCGGCATGAAGGCGACACGATGGCCGCAGCGTTCGCAGGCACGATTCTCGAAATAGAGAACGTTGCCGCAGGCCTGACAGACGAAGAGCTTCAAGATTTAGCCTCTTTGGAAAGGGATTCTTACGAGAGAGAATTGGCCCCCCGCGAAGACGCCCCGATCAGCAGATCGTTCCAGTCTCCGGAACAAATTGCCAGATCGGACGTTGCCACCGCGTCGTTTCTCGCGTTCAGGCACGCGCTCCTATTTTCCGATACTTTACCCTCTAAACAATGGCCATCACGCTCCGTCTGTGTGAATATTGGTTCGGCACGCGCACACCCGCATCACAACGGCCGATGCCTTGAACGATCCCTTGCCCGAGACCATCGCCGCCGAAAGGCTGCGCCAGCACCTCGAAGACGTCGCGCGCGAGCGCGATTACGCCTATCGCGCGCTGCAGGAGCGCGAGGCCGAGCTGGCACGCATCCAGCGTATCGGCAAGGTCGGCGGCGTCGAGGTCGATTTCCGTGAAGGCTTCAAGAACCGTCGCTCGCCCGAATATCTGATGATCCACGGCCTGCCGCCGGAAGCTGCCGAGGAGTCGCACGAGGATTGGGTCAACCGCATCCATCCCGACGATCGCGACGCGGCCGTCAAGCATTTCTTCGAGGCACTCGCCGGAACGAGCGAAGACTACAGCGCTGAGTACCGCATCATCCGTCCCAGCGACGGCGAGACCCGCTGGATCCGGGTCGTCGCCAAGATCGAGCGCGACAAGGACGGCCGCGCCATCCGCCTCGTCGGCGCCCATATCGACATCACCGACCAGGCGCTGGCGCGCGAGACGCTGCGCGAGAGCGAGGAGCGCTTTAGGCTGATCGCCGACAGCGCGCCGGTGCCGATCTGGGTCACCAAGCTCGATCGCAAGCGGTCCTTCGCCAACCAGGCCTATGTCGATTTCGTCGGCCTGCCCTACGATCAGGCCATCGACTTCGACTGGCGCAAGGTGCTGCATCCCGACGACCTGCCGCACGTGCTCCAGCAATCCGTCCAGGGTGAAGCATCCCTCAAACCCTTCGTGCTGGAAGCGCGGTACAGGAACGCAAGCGGCGAATGGCGGTGGCTTCGATCGGAATCGCAGCCGCGCTGGGACCCGACGGGCAAGCATATCGGCTTCATCGGCGTCGCCCACGACATCACCGTCGCCAAGCAGGCCGAGATCGAGCTCCGGCAGCTCAACGAGACGCTCGAACAGCGCATTGCCGAGCGCACCGCCGAGCTCGAATCCAACGAGGCACGGCTGCGCGCGATCCTGGAGACCAGCAACCAGTATCAGGGCCTGGTCAATCTCAGCGGTGAGCTGCTTTACGCCAACAAGACCGCGCTGGACGGCATCAAGGCACGCTCGTCGGATGTGATCGGAAAGCCGCTCTGGGACACGCCCTGGTTCACCGGCACGGACGGCATGAGTGCCGCCGTGCGAGAGGCCTTCGACACGGTGCTCAAAGGCGAAGCCGTACGGCTCGAAATGCGCCTGCGCCTTCCCATCGGCGAGCGCGATTTCGATTTCGGCATGCGGCCCGTGCTCGACCGCCACGGCAATATCACCGGCGCGGTGCCCGAGGCGGTCGATGTCACCGAGCGCCGCCGCGGTGAGGAAGCGCTGCGGCAATCGCAGAAGATGGAGGCGATCGGCCAGCTCACCGGCGGGGTCGCGCACGATTTCAACAATCTCCTCACCATCATCCGCTCGGCCACCGACTTCCTGCGCCGCCGCGAGCTGCCGGAGGAACGCCGCCGCCGCTATGTCGATGCCATCTCCGAGACGGTCGAGCGCGCCTCCAAGCTGACGGCGCAGCTTCTGGCGTTCGCGCGCCGGCAGCCGTTGAAGCCGCAGATCTTCAATGTCGGCAGCCAGGTCGAAGGTGTGGCGCAGCTGGTCCGGCCGCTGGTCGGCAGCCGCATCGAGATCGCCGTGGAGGTTCAGGATCCCGATTGCTTCACCGTGGCCGACATCGCCCAGTTCGAGGCCGCGCTGATCAACCTCGCCATCAATGCCCGGGATGCCATGAATGGCGAAGGCCGCCTCACCATCGCCGTGCGCAAGGTCCAGGGTATCCCTCAGCTGCGCGCGCAATTGGCGCGCAGCGGCGACTACGTCGCCATCTCCGTCACCGACACCGGAAGCGGCATCGCGCCGGAGCATCTCGATTCGATCTTCGAGCCGTTCTTCACCACCAAGGAGGTCGGCAAGGGCACGGGCCTCGGCCTCAGCCAGGCCTTCGGCTTCGCAAAACAGTCCGAGGGCGACATTTCGGTGACGAGCACGCAAGGCAAGGGCGCGACCTTCACCATCTATCTGCCGCAGGCGCAAAGCCCGGCCACCGAGAAGGAAGCCGCGGCGCTGACCAGCGAGACCGCGACCACCGGGCGCGGCTACCGCGTGCTCGTGGTCGAGGACAACGACGAGGTCGGCCAGTTCTCGACCGAACTTCTGGAAGACCTCGGCTACGTCGTCCGCCGCGTCGCCAACGCCAACGCGGCATTGGCGATCCTCGGCGAGAACGAATTTGCCGTCGACCTCGTGTTCTCCGACGTCATCATGCCCGGAATGAACGGCGTCGAGCTAGCCGGCATCATCCGCGAGCGCTATCCGGGCCTGCCCGTGGTGCTCACCAGCGGCTACAGCAACGTGCTCGCCGAAAGCGCCCATCGCGGCTTCGAGCTGATCCAGAAGCCCTACTCTGTGGAATCGCTGTCGCGCATATTGCGCAAGGCGATCACGGAAAAGCTGTCGGTGGTGCGGTAAGTCATCCTCCGTCGTCGTCCCGGACAAGCGCGCCGCAAGCGCGCGCCGATCCGGGACCCATAACCCCAGGGAGAAGTTGTGCAGCAAGCTGGCCACTGCGAGTCTTCGCCCAAACTGCGCCCTGTGGCTATGGGTCCCGGATCGGTGCTGACGCTTGTCCGGGACGACGGCTGAGTGTTTGGCAGGCTGCGATCTCAACGACGATCGAGAAACCGATGTCCAGCGAATACCCCGATCAGGCGAGGCGCGCCGGCCGCGCGCTGGATGCGGCCAATTTCTTCCTCGCCGACGTCCGCGACGGGCTCGGCCCCTATCTCGCGGTCTATCTTCTCACCGAGCAGCATTGGAATGAGGCTCGCATTGGCCTCGTGATGTCGATCGCGACGATCGCCGGCATCGTCGCGCAGACGCCGGCCGGTGCGCTGGTTGACGCCACACGGGCGAAGCGGCTGGTGATGGTCGCCGCTGCGATTCTGGTGACACTCGCCTCGCTGTCGCTGCCGTTGTTCCCCAACCTCCTGCCGGTGATAATCTCGCAAGGCATCGCGCAAGCCGCTGCCGTGGTCTTCCCGCCGGCGATCGCCGCGGTCTCGCTTGGCATCTTCGGGCATGCCGCATTTACCCGGCGCATCGGCCGCAACGAGACTTTCAACCACGCCGGCAACGCCGTCGCGGCCGGCATCGCCGGCCTCTCCGCCTATTGGTTCGGACCGACCGTCGTGTTCTACCTTCTCGGCGCCATGGCGATCGCGAGCCTCGTCAGCATCCTGGCGATCCCCGAACGGGCCATCGACCACGATCTCGCGCGCGGACTGCACCACCCTCGTATCAATGGCGCACCCGAACACCCCTCGGGCCTTGGCGTGCTCCTGACCTGCCGTCCGCTGCTCATATTCGCTGTCTGCGTCGTTCTGTTTCACCTCTCCAACGCGGCGATGCTGCCGCTGGTCGGACAAAAGCTCGCGCTCCAGGACAAGAACATCGGCACCAGCCTGATGTCGGCATGCATCGTTGCGGCGCAAGTGGTGATGGTTCCGTTCGCGATGCTGGTCGGCGCACGGGCCGACCGCTGGGGGCACAAGCGGTTCTTCCTTGCCGCATTGTTGATCCTGCCGATCCGCGGTGCGCTCTATACGCTCTCCGACAATCCGTTCTGGCTGGTCGGCGTGCAGCTGCTGGATGGCGTCGGCGCCGGCATTTTCGGGGCCATCTTTCCCGTCATCGTCGCCGACCTCATGCGCAACACAGGCCGCTTCAACGTCGCACAGGGCGCCGTCATCACGGCCCAGAGCATCGGCGCGGCACTGTCGACAACACTGGCGGGCGTGATCGTGGTCGGCGCCGGCTACAGCGCAGCATTCATCACGCTCGGCGCCGTAGCGGCGATCGGTGCCGTGATCTGCCTCCTCGCCTTGCCCGAGACGCGGCAAGGCGACGACGGCGATCCGCGCCCGCGGGGGAAGACAGCGGCGTCCGCATCGGCTATCGCTGCCGAATGAATCCACTCCCATTCGAGAACTGAGCCGTGCCGTCTGACGCCATCTGGACCTGGAGCATCATCGTCGTCGCGACCGCAGGCGTCATCGTCCGGCCCTTTCGCCTGCCCGAGGCGCTCTGGGCCGTGATCGGCGCCAGCGCGCTGCTGCTGTTAGGTTTGCTGCCGTGGCCCGATGCGTTGACCGGTATCGAGAAGGGCGTCGACGTCTATCTCTTCCTGATCGGCATGATGCTGATCGCCGAGCTCGCCCGGCTCGAAGGCCTGTTCGATTATCTCGCCGCGCTTGCCGTGGAGTATGCACGTGGCTCACCGCAGCGGCTGTTCCTGCTGATCTACCTCGTCGGCACCCTCGTCACCGTGCTGCTCTCCAACGATGCCACTGCGATCGTGCTGACTCCGGCCGTCTATGCCGCAACGCGCGCCGCCGGCGCAAAGCCGCTGCCCTATCTGTTCGTCTGCGCCTTCATTGCCAATGCCGCAAGCTTCGTGCTGCCGATCTCAAATCCGGCCAATCTCGTCGTGTTCGGCGCGCGCATGCCGCACCTCACCGAATGGCTGCGCCTGTTCGCCTTGCCCTCGGCGGCCTCGATCCTGCTCACATACGTGGTCCTGCGCCTGAGCCAGCACCGCGCGCTGAAGGAGGAGACGATCGCCCGGAGCGTGCCGCATCCGAAGCTTGGACGCGGCGGCAAGCTCACGGCAATAGGCATCGTCGCGATCGGCATCGTGCTGGTCACCGCGTCGGCGCTGGATAGGCAACTGGGCCTGCCGACCTTCATCTGCGGCGTCGCGACGGCGGCGATCGTGCTGCTGATCAACCGGCAATCGCCCTTGCCCGTGCTGCGCGGTGTCTCCTGGAGCGTGCTGCCGCTGGTCGGCGGGCTCTTTGTCATGGTGGAAGCGCTGGTGAAGACCGGCGTGATCGCGCAGCTGAGCGCGCTGCTGCACCAGGCGGTCGCGCAATCGGTGCCCCAGGCGGCCTGGAGCGTCGGCATCGCCACCGCGCTTGCCGACAACATCGCCAACAACCTTCCGGTCGGCCTCGTCGCCGGCTCGGTCGCCGCCAGCGATCATCTGCCCGCACCGGTCGTCAGCGCCATCCTGATCGGCGTCGATCTCGGCCCCAATCTGTCGGTGACCGGATCGCTCGCCACCATCCTCTGGCTGGTCGCGCTCCGGCGGGAGAAGATCGAGGTCGGCGCCTGGCCGTTCCTCAAGCTCGGCCTGCTGGTGACGCCGCCTGCCTTGATCGGTGCACTGGCGGCCGCCATCAGGTAGCGGCAAGGCGGGCCGGCCAAATAAGTACAGCCGTTTGCGGTGCATCAAGGCCGGCATTGCGGCGACGGGTAGAGTTCACTTGTCGCGAGCTTCAGACAGCTCGCGGCAAGGAAGGTTGATCATGCAGATTCGATCAAAGTCGCTGCCGCAGAGGTTCTCACTGCGTCGCGGAACTCAGAACTTCGTCGCGCCCGGCCAAGGCCGCACGGAGACGTCCCATCCCTTGCTCGTCTTCTCCGTCGTGGTGCTGCTGGCCTTGTTCGCCATCCTGGAGGTCGACGTGCACACGGCGCAGCTTCAGGCCATCGGCCTGCTCGGCCATGGCACCGGGATCGATCCCGTCTTCCTGAGCCCGTAGCGGACGGAACCCGATCGCGGCCACAAGGCCGCGACCGGGTTACACGTAGGCAGACTCCATAGTTTGAGCATGATCTTTTCGGAAAACCACTACGCACTTTTCCGGATCATGCTCTAGTCGTTCTCGTAGCCGTAGACTTCCGGCAGAATGAAGATCGCGGCGAGCAGTCCGATCAGCGGGAAGATTGCGACGAACAGCGTGGCGTTGGCCTGTCCGATCGCCGCGAACAGCGACGGGAACAGGAAGATCGCCAGGAACGACGGCAGCTTGACGAACATGTAGGCGAAGCCGCTGGCGGTGCCGCGATATTTCGGCTTGGCGACCATGGTCGGAATCGTCATGCAGTTCGACGCGTCCCAATAATGGCCCCACAACATGGCGGCGGCGGCGAACGGCAGCAGTATCTTGTTGTCGGTGTAGAGCGCGAAGGCCGCGACCAGAAGTGAAGCCAGCACGATGCCGAAACCGGCGATGGCGATACCGCGATGGCCGATCTTCGGCGTCAGCAGCGGACCGACCCAGCCGGACAACGCGGCGAAGCAAAACAGTCCCATCGTCACCAGGTTGTTGCCGAGCACGCTCGACACGCCGACCATCACGAACAGCACCGGCAGGTAGAACGCGAAGGTCGAGAATTCGCTGCCTTGCGCGAAGCAGGCGATCCAGCCGTAGATCGTGGCGCGCCAGCGGATCGGGTCCTGCTTGAGATCGGCGAGGAATGCGCGGGTCGAGACCTTCGGCACCTTGACGTCGCGATCCGGCAGCATGTCGAGATTGTCGTTGAACATCTCGCGCGCGACCTGCTTGGCCTCGCGGTAGCGGCCCTTTTGCACCAGCCACACCGCCGTCTCCGGCACGTCGTGGCGCATGATCAGGATGATCAGCGCCGGCACCGCGCCGAGACCCAGCGTCACGCGCCACAGCATCTCGTGGTTCATGTCGGTCAGGAGGAAGATCACGATGACGCCGATGGTCAGGACCTCGCCGACGGCGAACATGAACTGCCAGCGGTTGCCCATGACCTCGCGCTCGCCCTTGGCCATGGATTCCATGATGTAGGTGTAGCCGGTCGAGATGTCGGAGCCGAGCGGGATGCCGAGCAGGAAGCGGATCACGACGAGCCAGGCGACGTCAGGCACGAAGGCCTGCGCCAGCGCCAGCACGATGAACATCACCATCGTCACCAGGAACATCACGCGGCGCCCGATCTTGTCGGACAGCCAACCGCCGAGCAGCGCGCCGATCAGGGCGCCGCCTTGCGTGCCGGCCGCCGCAAGGCCCAGCATCAGCGGATCGGGATTGTACTGCTCCTTGATGAAGATCAGCACGAAGGCGATCGAATAGAGGTCCCAGGCCTCGACCAGGATCGAGGCCATCATCAGCCAGCCGACCTTGTTGCCCTTGGGGCTGTAGTTCGTGATGAGGTAGCGGACCGCGGCTTCGCTCGCGGTCGGTTGTGGCATCGCCATCGTTGACATTTTCTTGGTCCTCTCTTCGAAACTCTCTACGTGCCGAGCAGCGGCTCGATGCTGCAATCGAGCAGGCGCGGATCAATCCCGGCCTCCATGCCCGTGAACATCGAATCCATGTAGTCGATCAGGGCATCGCTCGCCCTCACCGCATCCTCGACGCGGCGGTTGGCGACGGCCGCGAGAATGGCGAGATGATGATCGATCGTGCCTGACAGATCCGCCTGCCCCGGCATGAAGCGGTGGTGGATGTAGCCGATGCGCCGATACAGCGTGTGCAGCGGTCGCATCGTATGCACCAGGAACGGCTCGCCGGCCGCCTCCAGCACCAGCGCGTCGATGCGGCGGTCGATATTGTTGAATTCGTCGAGGGTCAGGCTGGCGCGGCGCTCGCGCAGCAGACGCTCGATGTGCAGCGCCTGATTGCGATGCGAGAGGCTGGCACGATCGGCGGCAAGGCGGATCACGAAGCGTTCCATATCGCGGCGCAGGCCGAGCAGCATGCGCTCGCGCGCCAGATCGATCGGCGCGATGTGCAGACCGTGACGGGGTCGGATGATGATCAGGGTATCTGCCGAGAGACGATTGACGGCGTGATGCACCGGTGTGCGCCCGAAGCCGGTGATGTGCTGCAATTCCAGCATCGTCATGAATTGTCCGGGCTTGAGCTCGCAGTGAACAAGGAGCTCTTCGATCTTCTGGTAGGCCAGCTCGAAGAAATTGAGCCGGTTGCGCCGCGAGGGCTTGCCCTCGCCGTCGTCGTCGTTTCTCACCACCTCGAGCGTGCGCTTGCGCTTTGCCATGTCGTTCTCTCCCGTCGGCCGCGCTCTCGTTGCTGGATGGCGCCCTGTTTGTTGGAGCCTTAAAACATGTTGTGATATATTACAAGCCGGCGTAAGACTCCCGCGCGACCTGCAACATGTTGCAGTGCGAAATGAGACGACGGACGCGCGACGTCTGTAATGGGAGGACAATTGCCGTGAAGATCACGTCGATCGAGACGCTGCGTACCGAAGAATTTTCCAACGTCATCTGGGTGCGCGTTCACACCGACACGGGTGTGATCGGACTCGGCGAAACGTTCTACGGCGCGGGCGCGGTCGAAGCGCAGATCCACGACACCTTTGCCGGCCGCCTGCTCGGCCGCAATCCCCTGCACATCGAAGCCATCCATCGCGACATGCTGAACCTGCCGATGGCGCAGTCCTCGACCGGTGTCGAATATCGCGCCGCCTCCGCGATCGACATTGCGTTGTGGGATTTGTTCGGCAAGGTCTGCGGCCAGCCGGTGCACCAGATGCTCGGCGGCCTCTGCCGCGACAAGCAGCGCATCTACAACACCTGCGCCGGCACGCAATATGTCCGCTCAACCAATATCAGCCCGGTCGCGAACTGGAACCTCGGCGCCTCCAAGGGACCTTACGAGGATCTCGACGGTTTCATGCATCGCGCCGACGCGCTCGCCGAAAGCCTCCTGGAAAGCGGCATCTCCGCCATGAAGATATGGCCGTTCGATCCGGCCGCGCAGGAGAACAAGGGCCTCTACATCACCGCCGCGCAGATGAAGCAGGCCATCGAACCTTTCGAGAAGATCCGCAAGGCGGTCGGCGACAGGATGGAGATCATGGTCGAGCTCCACTCGCTGTGGAACCTGCCGACGGCCAAGCAGATCGCGCGCGCGCTCGAGCCCTACAAGCCGACCTGGTACGAGGACCCGATCCGCATGAACTCGCCGCAGGCGCTGGCCGAATATGCGCGCTCGACCGACGTCTGGGTCTGCGCCAGCGAGACGCTGGGCTCGCGCTTCCCCTACAAGGACATGCTCGACCGCGACGCCATGCACGTGGTGATGGCGGATCTGTGCTGGACCGGCGGCCTCACCGAGGGCCGCAAGATCGCCGCGATGGCCGAGACCTATCACCGGCCCTTCGCACCGCACGATTGCATCGGCCCAATCGGCTTCATTGCGGCCATCCACATGTCGTTCAGCCAGCCCAACACGCTGATCCAGGAATCAGTGCGCGCCTTCTACAAGGGCTGGTACAATGAGCTCGTCACCACGATGCCGACGATCAGGGACGGTTACGTCTATCCGATGGAAGGACCCGGCCTCGGCGTCGATCTCCTGCCCGCCGTCTTCGACCGCTCCGATCTCACCGTGCGCCGCTCCAACGTCTGAGGACTTCCCGAGATGAGCACTTCCCTTTTCGATCTCTCCGGCCGCACCGCGCTCGTGACCGGTTCCTCCCGCGGCCTCGGCCGCGCCATCGCCGAGGGCATGGCCAAAGCCGGCGCCAGGATCATCGTCAACGGCGTCGATGGCAAGCGCGTCGAGCAGGCCGTCGCCGAATTTCGGGCCGCCGGGCATCAAGCCGAAGGCGCCGCGTTCAACGTCACCGACGAGCCCGCCATCGTCGCCGCCTTCGAGCGCTTCGACCGCGAAGGGCTCGCCGTCGACATCCTCGTCAACAATGCCGGCATCCAGCACCGCAAGCCGCTGGTTGAATTCACCACCGACGAGTGGCGCAAGGTGATCGAGACCAACCTCACCAGCGCCTTCGTGATCGGCCGCGAGGCGGCCAGGCGCATGATCCCGCGCAAGCACGGCAAGATCATCAACATCGGCTCGCTCGGCAGCGAGCTCGCCCGCCCGACCATCGCGCCCTACACCGCGGCCAAGGGCGGCATCAAGAACCTGACCCGCTCGATGGCGGTGGAATGGGCGCAGCACGGCATCCAGGCCAATGCGATCGGCCCCGGCTACATGCTGACCGACATGAACGAGGCGTTGGTCAACAACGCCGACTTCAACAACTGGCTGATGGGCCGCATTCCCTCCAAGCGCTGGGGCAAGCCGGACGAGCTGGTGGGCGCTGCGATCTTCCTCGCTTCGGACGCCTCGACCTATGTCAATGGCCAGATCGTCTATGTCGATGGCGGCATGATCGCCGCGATGTGACCGCGAACCAGGAGCAGCCCATGCGCGCCGTCGTCATCCACGCACCGAAGGATTTGCGGATCGACCTGTATCCCGATCCGGCGCCCGGTCCGGGCGAAGTCCGCGTCAAGATCGCCAATGGCGGCATCTGCGGCTCGGACCTGCATTACTACCATCACGGTGGTTTCGGCGTCGTCCGCATTCAGCAGCCGATGGCGCTGGGACACGAAATTGCCGGCGTGGTTGCGGTGGTCGGTGACGGCGTCAGCACCGTGAAGCCCGGCACTCGCGTTGCAGTCAACCCGAGCAAGCCGTGCGGGGGGTGCCTGCATTGCCAGGAGGGCATGCGCAACCAGTGCCTCGACATGCGTTTCCTCGGCAGCGCGATGCGCTTTCCCCACGTGCAGGGCGGCTTTCGCGAGTTCATCACGGTCGATGCGACGCAGGCCGTGCCGATCGCGGACAAGCTCTCGCTCGCCGAAGCCGCGGTCGCCGAGCCGCTCGCGGTCTGCCTGCACGCCGGCAAGCAGGCCGGTCCCCTGCTCGGCAAGCGCGTGCTGATCACCGGCTGCGGTCCGATCGGCGCGTTGATGATCCTGGTCTCGCGCTTCGGCGGCGCGGCCGAGATCGTGGTGACCGATGTCGCGGACGCGCCGCTCGCGGTCGCCAGGAAGCTCGGCGCCACGCACGCCATCAACGTCGCGACCGACGCTGCCGCGCTCGATCCCTGGCGCGCCGGCAAGGGCGTCTTCGACACGCTGTTCGAGGCCTCCGGCAATCAGGCGGCGCTGCGGACCGCGCTCGACGTTCTCAGGCCGGGTGCGACGCTGGTGCAGCTCGGCCTCGGCGGCGAGA
The DNA here is from genome assembly GCF_004346455.1 of Bradyrhizobium sp. R2.2-H. Classification (NCBI taxonomy): domain Bacteria; kingdom Pseudomonadati; phylum Pseudomonadota; class Alphaproteobacteria; order Hyphomicrobiales; family Nitrobacteraceae; genus Bradyrhizobium; species Bradyrhizobium sp. R2.2-H. The sequence continues at coordinate 177,335 of NZ_SMBR01000002.1, read as the reverse complement.
TGACGCTGCCGATCAACGCCATCGTCGCCAAGGAATTGCAGCTCCGCGGCACCTTCCGCTTCGATCCCGAGTTCCAGCTGGCGGTGCGCCTGATGGGCGAAGGCCTGATCGACGTCAAGCCCTTGATCACGGCCACCATGCCGTTCGAGAACGCCGTCGCCGCCTTCGAGCTTGCCAGCGACCGCTCGCAGTCGATGAAGGTGCAGCTGACGTTCTGAACCGCGCTACTGGCTCTCGATCAGCCGGTCGCTGACCAGCCGCACGGCTCCGCGCTTCCAGGAATAGTCCGCGCCCATGCGCAGGCCGCTGTCGCCACGCGTCAGCACCGTGCCGGTCCTGGCGTCGCGCACCTGGAAGCCGAGCGTGTATTCGGTGCGGCTCACCCGCCGCACCACGCCGATCAGCGACTGATCTGCGCCGAGCTCCTTCGCGATCGCGGCCTCGCAACCGCCGCAGTCGCGCAAGGCACGCCCCTTCCCCGCCGCGCCGCCGACGTCGACGATGCGGTAGCGGCCGGATTGGCCCAGGGCCTCGCGCACGCTGCCGGTCACCTCGGCCATGTATGCCGCGTCCGATGCCGCCGATGCGCCCGTCGAGGCGGCGGTCGTATCCTCCAGCTCGAAATCGAACACGGCGAGCGCGACCGGCGCGGGCGTTGCGAGCGCAGCCATGATCTCGCGGGAGACGAAGATCTCGGCGCGCTCCCAGGATTCATCATTGTCGCCGCGGAAGCTGTAGAGCTTGTCCATCACGAGCTTCTTGGCGCCGATTTCGATCACGGCGACCTTGGCCCATTGCACCAGCGTGCTCGTCTTCTGGATGCCGCCGATCACCTTGAACGCCGCGCCGTCCTGGGCGGATGGAACCAGCCGATAGCGCGGGTTCGCAGCGATGTCCCTTCGAAGCGCGGCCATGAACGCCGCCAGCCGCCGCTCGTGGGCGGCGGTCTGGTCGGCCGGCTCGGCAGAGGTGTCGGTATAGCTGAAATCGTCCATGGCCACGCCAATGGCGTCCCCGGCATCGGCCCGCGAGCCAGAGAGGACGCAGAGGACAAAGACGAGAATCAGCCGGGAGCGGTGCATGAACAGGCCTCGTCGATGGAGCGGCCCGCAAATCTGGACGGGTCGCCTGACGCCATGCAGCCGTGACCGTCCCGGCGAATGCCGGGAAAATTTCACGACGTTGCACTGCGGTAAGGCGGGAACGCTTTCCGCCGCTTGCGTTCTGCCCTTTAATGCGCGAGCGACAAACCCGTTCGCACCAGGTGTCCGCCGATGTGGAATCGCCCGAGGTTCGATCTCAAGATCCGTCTGACGTTGCGCGTGGCCGCGATATCGGCTGCCTGCTTCGCCGCGATTTCCGCCTATTTCCTCGTGACGGCCGATCGCGCCGCGCATGCGCGCATCGACAGTATCGCCGCCATCGTAGCGAAGTCGCTGGAGTTGCAACAGGGCAAGGTCCAGTGGGTGGCCAGCCCGCGCTCGGACTTTCCGAACCTCGATCCTGTTTCTGCCTATGTGATGACGCCCGGCCTGTGTCTGGCATTCCGCGGCACGAGCGGCGACATCCTCCAGCGCTTCTGTAGCGGCGCGCCTGCTCCGGCGAACCCGCCGCCGCAGGCCTTCACCGCCTTCTACCGCAGCCTGTTCGACCCCGGCCGCGAGGCGGCACGGCCCGTGATCGTGCGCGGAACGAAGCTCGGCGAGACCGTGGTCTCGGTCGATGCGGCCGTGCAGACGGCCGAAGCCTGGCACGAGGCCGGCCGCCTGATGATCGCGCTTGCGATCGCGCTGCCGCTGCTCTGCGCGCTGGTCTATGCCGCGCTGGCCCGCGCCCTGCGCCCTACCCGCATGATCGGCAACGGCCTCGAGCGCATCGCTGCCGGCGATCTCACGACGCGGCTGCCGCCGTTCGACCTCGCCGAGCTCTCCGCCATCCGCGACGTCTTCAACCATCTCGCCGAAAGCCTCGACACCGCGCTTGCCGAACGCAACGAGCTGACGCGGAAGCTGATCGCGCTCCAGGACGAGGAGCGCCGCCATCTCGCGCGTGAGCTGCATGACGAGTTCGGCCAGTCGCTGGCCGCGATCCGCGCGCTGGCCGCGTCCGCCCGCCAGACTGCGGCGCAGGACTGTCCCGCCTTGCTCGGAGAGTGCGACGGCATTGCCCGGACCGCGACCGGCATGATGGAGACGCTGCGCGGCGCGCTGTTCCGGTTGCGGCCGCCCGATGTCGACGAGCTCGGCCTCGTCGCGAGCCTCGAAGGACTGGTGTCGGGGTGGAACGGCCGCAGCCGCGGCCAGACCCGCTTCGATATCCGGTTCGACGGCGCCTTCGAGAGCGTGCCCGCCTCGGTCAGCGCCAATCTCTACCGCATCGTGCAGGAGGCACTCACCAACGCGGCCAAGCACGCCGGCGCAACGAAGGTCAGCGTGCATCTGACGATGGCCAACGATGAGATCGCGCTCGCGATCGAGGATGACGGCCGGCCGAACGAGGCTGCCGCCAAATCCGGCATGGGCCTGCTCGGCATGCGCGAGCGCGTCGCCGCGCTTCGCGGCCGGCTGAGCTTCGAGACCGGCCCTCACGGCTCGGCGCTGCGCGTGTTCATTCCGCTCGCGGCCGCCGATCGGCAGGCGCTGGAGCACGCGGCATGAGCGCGGCCGACGCCACCATCCTGCTGGTGGACGACCATTCCGTCGTCCGCGAAGGCTACCGCTCGGTGCTCCAGAAGCAGCCGGGCTTGCGCGTCGTCGCCGAGGCAGCCGATGGGGCGGAGGCCTATCGTCTGTACAAATCCGAAGCGCCCGACCTCGTCATCATGGACCTCAGCATGCCCGGCATCGGCGGCATCGAGGCCGTCAGGCGGATCAGGCAGTGGGACAAGACGGCACGGATCCTCATCTTCACCATGCACGAGAATGCCGGCTTTGCCGTGCAGGCGATCCGCGCCGGCGCGAGGGGTTACGTCACCAAGACCAGCCCGCCCGAGACGCTGGTGCGCGCGGTCAAGGACGTGCTCGCCGGCAAGATCGCGATCAGCCCCGATATCGACCACGAGCTTGCGCTCAGCCGCATCAGCGGCGAGAGCTCGGCCGCCGACGTGCTGACGCCGCGCGAATTCGAGGTGCTGCGGCTGCTGCTCGCCGAGAACACGACGGAGGAGATCGCCGAGACGCTGCATGTCAGCCCGAAGACGGTGGCGAACCTGCATTCCCTGATCAAGGACAAGCTCGGCGTCGGCTCCGACATCGAGCTGGTCCGCCTGGCGCTGCGCCAGGGACTGTTGACCGAGGTCTGATCGCCGTTGCCTTACGGCTCCAGCCTCGCGCCGTCAGGAGAGAACGCCTCCACCGTGTCACCGATCCTGAACGACATCATGTCACGGCCGACGAGCAACGGGCCCTTGTAAGCGGTGCGCGTGCGCAGGATCAGCGGCTCCTCGGGAATATCGGGCGCGGGCTTCACCGTGCCGAACACGATGTGGGAATAGACCGCGAGTTTTGGCCTGGCGGCCGCAAAGATCTGGCCGGCCTCCTCGGGCGAGGTATGGTGCGCCTGAATGTCCTTGTAGACGGGATTTTTGACCAGCAGCTCCGGTTCGATGACCGCGACCTCGTGGATCAGCAGGTCAGCGCCCTCGGCCGCCTTCGCGATGCGCTCATCATACTTGGTGTCGCCCGACAGCACGACCTTGTGGCCGCCATATTCGACGATGTAACCGAACGAAGGCTTGATCTTCTCGCCGTGGTTCACCTCGATCGCGCTGACTTTCACGCCGTTGTTCTCATAGACCCGCCCGGCTTCGATATCCTTTGCCGCGAACGTGACCGCTACGGGATCGAGATGCTCGTCATCGATGCGGATGCGGACGTCGTCGGCGAAGGCTTTGGTGAGGTTTTCCGTCATGGCGACGGTTCCCTTCGGGCCATAGAGCTTCATCGGCCCCTTACGCGAAGCCCAGGGCGTGGCAAGCCACCCTGTCAGCCACATGTCGGGAAGGCCGACGACGTGGTCCGAATGCAGATGCGTGATGAAGTTCGCGGTGATCGCGCCGAGTGGAATCTTCAGCTTGTAGAGCTGGATGGTCGCGCCGCGGCCGAGATCGAACAGCAGTTTTTCGCTCCCTGCCTCCACGAGCGTCGACGCGCTGAAACTGGTCGGTCGCGGCGTCGGCACGCCCGTGCCGAGCAGCGTGACCTTCATCGGTTCGGCGGAGGCGACCGTGGTGAACGCGAGCAGCACGAGGCACGCCCGCAGGAGCGTTTTGCGCATATTTCCTCTTCCTGAGTATTGGATTGTTGGCCCGCGGATCATTCGCGCGCGATCACCTGGTCCAGCCACGCGCAGTTGAGCGGCGGCACGCGCGGATCGGCGACGCGCACGCCGCGCGCGGCCGCATCGAGCCGCATGTCGCGCAAGCGCTTGCGCTGCTCCTCGGGCATATGGAGCCGCTCGTGGCCCCATAGGGAGGGCCCATCAAAGGTCTCGTGCGGCTGCCAGGTCTCGGGATCGATGACGCGCGCGCCCCAGCCGTATTCGATGAAGAAGCCGGACGGCGTATTCACGTAGAACGAGGTCATGTGGTCATTGGTGTGCCGGCCGAGCGTGTAGGCGATGCGCCCCGCGTCCAACTGCGCGAGGTCGTAGCCCTGCCCGACGTCATCGAGACTGCCGAGCTCGACCATGAAGTGATGCATCGCCTTCCGCCCCGAGCCGACCATCGCAAAGGAGTGGTGGCGGCCATTGACGTGGAAGAAATAGAGCCCGTAGGGCTTCAGCCCGAAATCGGAGACGTGGAAGCCGAGCACGTCGCGATAGAACGGCAACAGAGGCTCGACATCCTCCACGTTGAGCACGACATGCCCCAAGCCGAGCGCGCCGGTGCGGAAGCCCGAGATCGGACGGCCCGGCTTGAAGGGCTCGCTCGCAAGCTCCGGCTTGCAAAACGCTTCCAGCCGGTTGCCGGCGGGATCGGCAAACGCGATCAGCTCGGCGACATGCCGCTCGTCAGCGAGTGCACGCGAGCCTCGGAGCACCTTGATGCCATGGCTCTCCAGCCGTCCTGCCAACCGGTCCAGTTCGGCAGTCGAAGGAACCTCCCATCCCATCACCGCAAGGCCGGCATCGCTGCCACCATCGACGATCAAGCGCTGCTTGCGGTCGTCCATGCGGAAGGCGCGCATCTTGCCGCCGCGATCGACCTGCTGCATGCCGAGCAACCCGGTCGCCATCCGGCTCCACTGGTCGAGCTGGGATGAACCGATTCCGATATAGCCGAGCGCTGTGATTTCCATCGACGTCCTCCCGAAGGCATCGCGATCGCCACACCGCGGCGAGCTTGATACCGGCCGCGCGCGATCCTACGGTGGCGTTCCGCAATCGCTTCGCGTTCGCAACGACGATAGCCGCGCCGCGATGTGCCACAAGGGAGGAAATACGAAGTGTCCAAGGAGCGGACGCCGAACGGCCAGCCGCGGCAGTCTGAGGGCGTCCGCGCCTTCAAGCGCGGGCTCGACGTGCTGCACGAAGTCAACCGCTCCGGCGGCATCCGCGCCGGCGACGTCGCCCGCGCGCTCGACCTGCCCCGACCCACCGTCTACCGCCTGCTCGAAACTCTGGAGGAACTCGGCTACATCGCCCGCAGCGCCAGCGACGACCGATTTCGAGTCACCCGGCGCGCGCTGAGCCTCGGCGACGGCTACGATCCTGGAGTGGTGATCTGCCAGGCGGCGGCGCCTTATCTTGCCGATCTCAGCAAAAAACTGGTCTGGCCGGTCGATCTCTCCACCTATGAGAACGCGGCGATGGTGGTGCAGGAGACCACACACTCTCGCAGCCCGCTCTCGATTGACCGCGGCATGATCGGCAAGCGCCTGCCGATGCTGCGCACGTCTGCGGGCCGCGCCTATCTCGCCGCCTGCCCCGCGCGCGAACGCGATCTGATCGTCAATCACCTGCGCCGGATCGACGAAGCCGACGACCGCCCCTTCCTCGACCAGGGCCGGCTCGACCGCATGATCGCCGAGACCGCCGCACGAGGTTACGCGATCCGCAGCGAGGGCGAATTCAATCCCAAGACGGCTTCGATTGCCGTCGCCATTGTGCGCAATGGTGTGGTGTTCGGCTGCATCTCCATCATCTGGATCCGTTCGGCGCTGGGCATCGAGGAAGCCATCGCAACCTTTGTCGATCCGATACGCCGAGCCGCGGAAGCCATCGACGTCGGCGCCTGAAGCAACGCCAGAGCTCCGATCAGAGGGATACCGAAAGGTGCGCGGCAGCGACGTGCTATGCCGGCTTCACCCGAACCGGCAAGGAAGCGAGGCCACGCAGCACGTTGTTGAGCGCCAGCACGGGTTCGCCGATCTCGAAACCGGCAACACGTTCCACCAGAACCTCGAGCAGTGCCGTCATCTCCAGCCGGGCCAGATGAAGGCCTGCGCACATGTGCGTTCCATTGCCGAACCCGAGATGATCGTTGGCGCGACGTTTCACGTCGAAGCGTTCCGGATCCTGCCATTTTCGCTCGTCGCGATTGGCTGATGCGTACAGCAGCAGCAGGCGGCTCTCGCGCGGAATGGTCAGGCCGCCGATCGTCGCATCGGCCGCAAGATGGCGCGTGAATCCGCGCACCGGCGATTCCAGCCGCAGCGCCTCGTTGATCGCGTTCGGGATCAGGGGCGGATCGTTGCGGACCAGACCCCATTGCGCGGGATGCCGGCCGAAGAGCAAGACGAGGTTGGCGGTTGCGAAGATGGTCGTATCAAGGCTCGGGCCGAGGTAGTCCCGCATCAGCACCGGACAGCGCTCCGGCTCGACCTCGCCGCGGTCCGCAGCAGCGAAGATCCGGTCGCCCCAGCTGCCGGGCCGCAGACGGCTCCTGATCTCGTCGCCCCCGAGATAGGCGCGCATCTCCTGAACATCCCTCAGCGCCGTACAAGCCCGTGCATTCATGCTGCCGAGCACGTTGAAGGTCGCGGCAGCCCAGCGCAGCATGCTGCTGCGGCCATGATCCTCCAGGCCCACCAGCTTGGAGACGATCGTCAGCGGCAGGTGCTGAGCCAGGTCCGATACCGCATCGAACTGGCCGCGGTCGACCAGTTCGTCGACGAGCCGGCGGGCCTCCGTCCTGATCTCAGGTGCAATCTCCTCAAGTGCCCGCGGCAGCAGCGGGGCCGCTATGATCGCACGAAGCCGATCATGCAAGGGCGCATCGCTCGCCAGCGTCGTGCCTCGCGAGATGGTGTTGACGTGGTCGTTGGCGGCAACCCCCTGTGCCGACGAGAACACGGCCGGGTTTCGCAGCGCGGCGCGGACGTCCTCGAAGCGAGCCACCGCATGAAGCCCGTTTCGCGGCAACCAGACCACGGCGCCCAGCTCGCGAAGGGCTTTGTAGTGCGGGTACGGGTCGCGCAGGACCTCGTCGCTGTAGAGATCGACGTCGTAGATGGGTTGTCCGGGAACTGCCGGCATCCTCTATTCTCCCTCCTGTCCCGAAGTCCCCCTCAGGGGACGGCCACCCATTCGCCCTTCTCGAGCCGGCCAAGCGTCAGCGCACTCTGGTCGAGGCCGGTATGGTCGTTGGGTCCGTAGTTGTAGACACCGCGGGAGCCAGCCAGGCCTTTGAGGCCTTCGATCGCGCTGCGGAGGCCTTCGCGGAATTCGGCGGTCCCGGGCGCGCCGGACTTGAGCGCGGCGGGTGCGGCGCGCTCGATCAGCAGCAGGGCATCATAGGCGGATCCCGCAAAGATGTTGCGGCTTCCCGGACCGAACTTGGCTTCGTAGCGCCGAATGAACTCCAGCGCGGCCTGCTTGGCGGGATGGTGATCGGGCAATGAGGCGGCGCCGACTGCCGGGCTCAGCGGCACGAAGATGCCGTCACCTTGAGTGCCCGTCAGCTTCCGGAAATCTCCGAAGGTGGCGCCGAGCGTGCCGTACACCTTGCCTGCAAATCCCTTTTCGCGAAGCTGAAGCAACGGCAGCGCCGCAGGGGCGCCCGAGGCTGCAATGAGGACGGCGTCGGGCTCGGCGGCAACGATCTTGAGAATCTGTCCGACGACGGTGTTGTCGGTCCGTGCATATTTCTCGTCGGCGACGAGCGCGATCCCCGCGGCCGCGCACATCTCCGCACTGACCTTGCTCCAGGCATCACCGTAGGAGTCGCCGAAACCGATCAGGGCGAGCTTCTTGACGCCGCTCTTCTTCATGTGCGCGAACAACGGCGCCGCTTCGTGATCGTCGTTGGTGGTCGTCTTGAAGATCCAGCGCTTCCTCGCATCGACCGGCGACACCAGAGCATTGACGGGGGCAAGCGTGATGACCGGAAGCCGGTATTCGACAGCGGGATCGATGACCGCGAAAGATCCGGGCGTCGTGGTTGGACCGACGAGGATATCGATGTTGCTGCCCTGGAACAGCTTTCGCATCGCCGCGACGGCCGCGGTGCTGTCCGAGGCTTCGTCGAGGAACAGATAGTTGACCTTGTGGCCCGCAATTTCGGTTGCGCCAAAGCTGGCCCCATTGCGCTCGGCACTTCCGATCGCCGCGGCCGGACCGGTCGTGGACAGCAGGATTCCGACATTGATGTCCGCGGCCGAAGCCGACGCCACGACCAGTTGGATGGCAAGGCACGCCACTCCCGCGCATTTCAGCATCGTCGTTTCCTCCGCGGCTGCCCGGATCGACAACCTGCACTTTTTTTCCTGATCCTAAGTAGCCAGGGCAGACCGGACGGAAGTAGCGCCATTGCGGAAATGTCCGGCTGGCGGACAAGACCGGCTTTGGAGCAGGTCGTCCGCTGGGCGGACACTTGGCGCGCCGGCGTTGAAGGGTCGGCACCGCTTCGGGAAGAGATGGCCCATGCAAGATAAATCCACCGCTGAAGACTTCGACGTCGTGATCGTCGGCCGCGGGCCGGTCGGCGCTACGCTCGCCAACCTGCTCGGCCTGTGCGGCGTACGGACGCTGGTATTGGAGCGCGAGGCGCGGGCCTATCATTTGCCGCGAGCGGTGCATTTCGACGACGAATGCATGCGCGTGTTCCAGACCATCGGGCTTGCCGACACGATCCTGCCGCATGTCATCCTCAGCCCCGGCATGCTCTTTCTCGATGCCGCCGGTCGCATGCTGCTGGATTGGTCCCGTCCACAGACGCTGACGCCGATGGGCTGGCATCTCAGCTACCGCTTCCACCAGCCGGATCTGGAGGACGTGTTGATCGGCGGGCTCGCCCGCTGGCCACACGTCACCCTGCGCAACCGCTGCGACGTGTTCGCGCTGGAGCAGGACGAGACTGGCGTGCGCGTCCGCTACGAAGACCTCTCCAACGGAAAGCTCACCGAAGTCCGCACCGGCTATGTGATCGGCTGCGACGGTGCCCGCTCGCTGGTACGCCGCTTCATCGGCTCAGGCATGGAGGATCTCGGCTTCCACGAGCGCTGGTTGGTGATCGACGTCCTGCTCAAGCGCGAGCGCGACGATCTCGGCGACTACAGCCTTCAGCATTGCGACCCGCGCCGTCCGGCGACCTACGTGCGCGGCACCGGCACGCGGCGGCGCTGGGAGATCACGGTCCTCCCCGACGAGGATTCCCAGGAGGTCGCGCAGCCCGCAAAGGTGTGGGAGCTGTTGTCGCGCTGGATCACTCCCGACGATGCCGAGATCGAGCGCGCCGCGGTCTACACGTTTCATTCCGTCATCGCTCAGCAATGGCGGAGCGATCGACTGCTGCTCGCGGGCGATTCCGCGCACCAGACGCCGCCCTTCCTCGGCCAGGGCATGTGCGCCGGCATCCGCGATGCCGCCAACCTCGCCTGGAAGCTTGCCGCGGTCATTCGCGACGGCGCCCCGCCCCACCTGCTCGACACCTATCAGAGCGAGCGCCAGCCGCATGTGCGCGAATTCATCGAGCTCGCCATTCGCCTCGGCGGCATCATCAACACCAAGGCGATCGAGGCCGGCCTTGCCGCCGGCGAGGTGCGCGAAAATGCGCCGGTCAAGCTGGAAGTGAAAAAGCCCCTGCTCGGCCCCGGGCTCGCGCTTGGCGATCTGCCTCTCGCCGGGCATCTCGCGCCGCAGTTCGCGCTGCGAGACGGCAGCCGCAGCGACGACCGGATCGGCTACGGCCATGTCCTGCTCGTCGATAGCTCGGCCACTCCCCCTTCGCGTCCCGCTCATTCACTGCCGGGGATCGAGATCCTGACCAGCAATGATGCCGAGGCCGTCCGCCCTTGGCTGCGCGAGCACGGCATCATCGCCGCACTCGTTCGCCCCGACCGCTACATCCGCGGCACCGCCCGTAACGAGACCGACCTCGACCGGCTCATGGCCGCCATCACGCCTCCAACCCACGTGCCGTCCGCGGCCTGAACGAACATCCCAAGGATACCCCATGAAGCTGCTCTCTTTCATCGCCAACGGCCGCACCTCGTTCGGAGTCGTCAAGGACAATGGCGTCGTCGATCTGGGCTCGCGCATGACGGGCTGCACAACGCTACGACAGTTGCTTGAGGCTGGCCGCGTCGCCGAAGCGGCCAAGCTCGCAGCCTCCACTGCCCCCGACCATCCGCTCGACAGCATCACCTTCGCACCCGTGATCCCCGATCCCGGCAAGATCGTCTGCGTCGGTCTCAACTATCGCGACCACGTGGCCGAGACCGGCCGCACCGTCACGGAGAAGCCGGCTCTGTTCGTTCGCTTCCCATGCAGCCAGGTCGGCCATCTCCAGTCCATCGTGAAACCGAAGGTCAGCGACGATTTCGACTATGAAGGCGAGCTTGCGCTCGTCATCGGCAAGGAGGGCCGTCACATTCCCGCCGGCCGCGCGCTCGACCACGTCGCCGGCTATTCCTGCTACAACGAAGGCAGCATCCGCGACTGGCAGCGCCACACCAGTCAATTCCTCGCCGGCAAGACCTTTGCCGAGAGCGGCAGTTTCGGTCCGTGGCTGGTGACGACGGACGAGATTCCCGATCCGTCAAAGCTCACCTTGCAGACCCGGCTGAACGGCAACGTCGTGCAGGACACCACGACGGATCTCCTGATCACCGCCATCCCCGAGCTGATCGCCTACATTTCCACCATCTGCCCGCTCGTGCCCGGCGACGTCATCGTCACGGGTACGCCGGGCGGTGTCGGCGCCAAGCGCACGCCGCCGCTGTGGATGCGCCCCGGCGACACCGTCGAGGTCGAGATTTCCGGCATCGGCACCTTGCGCAACACGGTGATCGCCGAACCGGCCTGACCGTCAAGACCGATCAATCAACGATAAACTCAGGAAACGCCATGGGCACGACCCGGACCACCTCCGCCGCCACCCTGCTGATGACACTCGTGCTCGCGGGCTCCGCTGCGCGCGCCGAAATCAAGGGCGACGCCATCCGCATCGGCGTGCTCACCGACATGAACGGCGTATTCGCGACCGCCATGGGCCCGGGCTCGGTCGAGGCGGCGCGGATGGCGGCGGAGGAGTTCGGCGGCAAGATCAACGGCAAGCCAATCGAGATCCTGCAGGCCGATCACCAGAACAAGCCGGACCTCGCGGCATCGCTCGCGCGAAAATGGTTCAGCGACGGGGTGCAGGCAATCGCCGACGGCGGCAGCTCCGGCGCGGCGTTGGCGGTGCAAGAGCTGGTGCGCGGCAACGGCAAGATGTTCCTCATCTCCGGCGCCGGCGCAAACCAGCTCACCGACGAGGCCTGCGCGCCGACCAGCGTGCAATGGACCCAGGACGCCTATTCCACGGCAACCGCCGTGGTCTCCGGTGTCATGCAGACCAGCAAGGAGCCGTGGTTCTTCATCACTGGCGACTACGCGTTCGGCCATTCGATCGAGGCGACCGCGCGCGAGCGCATCGCCGCGCTCGGCGGCAAGGTCGCCGGCAGCGTGAAGGCCCAGCTCGGCACGCCCGACTACAGTTCGTTCCTGCTCCAGGCGCAGTCGTCCGGCGCCAGGATCCTCGCCATCAACGTCGCCGGCGACAACGCCACCGCGATCAAGCAGGCCGAGGAATTCGGGCTCGCTGATCAGGGCATGAAGATCGTGCCGATGTCGTTCCAGAATGTCGACATCGAGTCCGTGGGCTTGAAGGCGACGCGCGGTGATCTCATCGTCACCTCGTTCTTCGAGGACGTCTCGCCCGCCGCCCGAAAATTCTCGGATGCATTCTATGGGCGGCGCAAGGCGATGCCGTCGCAGATCCAGGCCGGCGTCTACTCCGCCGTACGCCACTATCTGCAAGCGATCAAGGACACCGATTCCGACGACAGCACGGCCGTGATGGCGAAGATGAAGGCAACCCCGGTGTCGGATGCCTACACGCCCAACGGCCGCATTCGCGAGGACCAGCGCATGGTGCACGATCTCTATCTGGTTCAGGTCAAGACGCCGGAAGAATCGAAAGGCCCGTGGGATTTCGTCAAGCTGGTCGCGACGATTCCGCCCGACCAGGCCTTTCGTCCGCTCGACCGCAGCAAATGCGGCCTGGTCGGCAAGTAATCGCTAAAGCGCGATGCGATTAGGATGAATCGCCATCGCGCTTTAGGTTATTGTTCGAGCATGATCTTTTCGGAAGACCGCTGCACACTTTTCCGGATCATGCTCTAGGCCAGATAGCGCGTGATGTAGCCTTCCATGGCGTAGAGCGCACAGAGCGCGAGGCTCGACCATACCGCGGCGCTGAAATACAGGAACATCCAGGTCAGCTCGCCCTTCCAATGCGCGATGTCGTGGGTCACGACCCAGCGCGTCGAGACGTCATGCAGGCCTTCGAGAAAGCCGAGGAACCTGTTGCCCTCGGCGTGCCCTGCCCGCCAGCGGCTGAGATACATCGGCACGTCGACGGTGACGAGGAAGGCGAGGAAGCAGGCGATTCCGACGACGCCTGACATCAGCGCCCAGCGTACCACGCCCTGGAATTCCGGCATCAGGCGGCACAGCGCGATGCCGGCGAGGAAGAAGGTCACTGCCCACAGCGAGTTCTCGATCGCGTTGTAGAGATAGTTGGTGGTCACCACCGCGTACCAGGAGAAGCACTCGGCGATGATGATCACCGGGACGATCGCCCAGGCGATGTTCACCGCCGTCTCGGCGCCGGTCATGGTCCCGAGCTGATGCAGGATGATGGCCCATTGCGCCGCGAAGCAGACCTCGGCGACGGTCGCGACCGAGCGTCCCACGAAGACGCTCGATAGCCAGGTGTCGAACAGGCAGATGCGCTGCACGTCGGCGCGCGGCAGCACCGAGCGGAAAGCACAGCCGAACACATAGCCGGCGCACAGCAGGAACATCAGCCCGATATCCGAGCCGCCACTGATGCTGCCCGCCACCGTTGGATAAAACTCGCGATAGAGCATGAACCAGACGAGAATATTGGCGCTGCTCACAAGCGTAAGGGATCCCCACCACCACGCGAGGGGATTTGACCGCGCCTGCCACTGCAACATGAGCCGCTCCGCAAAATTATCGAACTGACATGACGTCGTAATAATCCTGTCACAGGACGGCATGCAATCGCGACAAAAATCTGTCTGCTCGGCCGTTTGAGAGCGGCCTCTCAAGGAAGTGTCCCAAGCAGGTTCGCGTCCACATATCGGACAATTTCTACGCAGTTGGCAAATCTATTGGACATCTGAGCTGCGCCTGTCTGATAATTAGGAATGGCCCCGACGAGCTCATCCAAGCCACGACATCCGCCCTCCTCCGCCGCAGCAGTGCTGGCGGACAGCGCCGACGACGCCGCTTTCGCCACGACGCTGGCAAAAGGGCTCGTCGTGCTGGAGGCGTTCAAGGCCGGGAGCACGCTGCTCGGCAACATGGAGCTGTCGACATTGACGGGCATCCCGCGGCCGACGGTGGCGAGGCTGACCCATACGCTGGCCGAGCTCGGCTACCTCCGTTACGACGCCGAGCGCTCGAAGTACCGCGTCGGTGCGCGGGCGCTGCGGATGGCGCATCCCCTGCTCGCCGGAATGCAATTCCGCCAGGTGGCGCGGCCGATGATGCAGGAGCTGGCGCACAGCGTCCGCGGCACGGTCTCGATCGGCCTGCTCGACGCCACCTCGATGATCTATGTGGAGACCGCGCGCTCCGGCGACGTCGGCCCGCACGTGCCCGACATCGGCATGCCGATTCCCGTCGTGATGACCGCCATGGGCCGCGCCGCGGCGTCGACCTTGCCGCCAGCCGATGCAGACCGGCTGGAACGGAATATCGCCGCCGAAGACGCCGGGCTGTGGTCGACGTTCCGGGACAAATACCGCGCCGGGATCGCGCAATGCAAAAACCGCGGCTTCTGCACCTGCTGGGGCGAGTACATGGCCTCGATCCATGCCGTCGCCGCGCCGCTGTTTCATGCGAGCGAATCGAAGCAGTCGTTCTCGATCAATTGCGGCATCCCCGCCTTCCGGCTCCAGCCGGGTCAGCTCGAGGGCGAGATCGGTCCGCGCATCGCGGCGCTCGCCGACAGCATCCGCGCCATCGTCGGGCAGGCCGAACTCACGATGCCGCCGCGCAAAACCAAGAAGATCACAAGCGGCGGGACATGACATGGCTGGGCCGCTCGAAGGATTGAAGGTTCTCGACATCGCGACGATCATCGCCGCGCCGTTCGCCGCAACGCTGCTCGCCGACTACGGCGCGGACGTGCTCAAGATCGAGATGCCCGGGCATGGCGACGGCGTGCGGTCATTTCCGCCGTTCAAGGACGGCAAGCCGCTGTGGTGGAAGGCCGCCAACCGCAACAAGAAGTTCGCGACGCTCGATCTGCGCACTCCGGAAGGACTCGCGCTGTTCAAGCAGCTGCTTCCGCGCTTCGACGTGCTGATCGAGAATTTTCGTCCGGGAACGCTGGATCGCTGGGGCCTTCCCAAGGAGGTGCTGTGGTCGATCCAGCCGCGCCTCGTGATTCTGCGCGCCACCGCCTTCGGGCAGGACGGCCCCTATCGCGAACGCCCCGGCTTCGCCCGCATCTTCGAGGCCATGGGCGGCCTCACCTACATCACCGGCGAGCGCGAGGGCGAGCCGACCCATCCCGGCTACCCGATCGGGGATTCGATCGGCGGCCTGTTCGGCGCCGTCGGCGTGCTCGCGGCGCTGTGGAAGCGGGCGCGCGATCCGCATGCGCCGGGCGAGGAGATCGATCTCGCGCTGACCGAAGCGGTGTTTCGCCTGCTCGACGTCCTCGCCATCGAGCACGACCAGCTCGGCGCCGTTCGAGAGCGGATCGGCAACGCCAACGGCTATTCGGCGCCGGCCGCCGTGTTTCGCACCGGCGACGACCACTGGGTGACGCTCGCAGGTTCGACCAACGCGCTTTTCGCCGCGAATTGCCGGGCGATCGGCCGTCCCGACCTCGTCGACGATCCGCGCTTTGCCACCAACGGCCAGCGCGTCAAGCACGCCGCCGAGCTCAACGACATCTTCGCGGCCTGGTGCGCCGCGCATCCCCTCGACGAGGTCCTCGCCAGATTCAATGCCGCGCAGGGAACCCTCGCCCCGATCTATTCGATCGATCAGATCGCCGCCGACCCGCAAGTGCAGGCGCGCGAGGTGATCACCCGCGTTGCCGACCGGGATTTCGGCACCGTCGCCATGACCAATGCCGTTCCTCGCTTCACCGTCGATCCCGCGCGGTTGCGCCACGCCGCGGGCGACGTCGGCCAGGACAATGACGAGGTGTTCCGGGACTGGCTCGGCCTGTCGGACCACGAGATCGAACGGCTCACCCAACGAAAGGTGATCTGACGTCGCAAGAAGACCAACAACACAAGAACACCAACAACAAGAGGGAGGACGACAACGGTGGCATCATTCAAGGTCACACGCCGAACCCTGCTCGGCACGATCGCAGGCGGCCTCGCAGCGGGATCAGGCTTGACGGCGCATGCGGAGGACGCCTGGCCCTCGCGCATGGTGCGGCTGATCTCGCCCTACGGGCCCGGCGGCTCGAACGACATCTCGCTGCGCCTGCTGGCCGAGGAGTTCGGCCGCAGCCTGCGTCAGCAGTTCATCGTCGAGAACAAGCCGGGTGCCGGCACGCGCATCGCCAACGATATGGTCGCCCATGCGCCGGGCGACGGCTACACGATCCTGTACGTCGCGGCGCCCTACGCGACCGCCGAGGCGCTGTTCGGCAAGCTGACCTATGACCGCAAGGATCTGCAGCCGGTCGCGATGGCCGTGATCGCGCCGTTGTTCCTCATCATCAGTGCCGACGCGCCGTTCAAGACGCTGCCCGAGTTGATCGCCTACGGCAAATCGAAACCGGATGGGCTGACCTTCGCCTCTCCCGGCGCGGGCTCCCAGCCGCACCTTGCCGGAGAGCTCCTGTTCCGCGATGCCGGCGTCAAGGGGTTGAACATCCCGTTCCGCGGCGATGCGGCCTCCTACACCGAGCTGCTCGCCGGCCGTGTCGATGCCACGCTGACGGCGCTGCCGACCGCCCTGCCCTACATCCAGAGCGGCAAGTTCACCGTGCTCGGCGTCGCGTCGCCCGAGCGCAGCGCGCTCTACCCGAAAGCGCCGACCCTGCGCGAGCAGGGCTTTCCCAACGTGGCCGCCGCCGGGTGGTACGGCTTCATGGTGCCGTCCACGACGCCGCGCCCGATCGTCGACAAGCTCCAGGCCGAGGTTCTGCGCACGCTCGCCGAACCCGCGATCAAGGACAAGCTGACCGCCCAGGGCCTCGAAGTGCGCGCCGGCACTGCGGCCGAGTTCGGCCGGTTCATCGACAACGAGACGCAGAAGTGGACCAGGCTGATCCGCGACGCCGGCCTCAAGGGCGAATAGCAAGCGGGAGGGACAAGCACATGACAAGCACTCTTCTCAAGCGCATCGCAGCTTCCGCGCTGCTTCTGGCGCTCTCGATCACGGCAGCGCAGGCGCAGAAGAAATACGACCCCGGCGCGTCGGATACCGCGATCAAGGTCGGCCAGACCGTGCCGCTCAGCGGCCCGGCCTCGGCCTACGCCGTGATCGGCAAGACCCAGGCCGCCTATATGAGGATGATCAACGACCAGGGCGGCGTCAACGGCCGCAAGATCGAGCTGATCCAGTATGACGACGCCTATTCGCCGCCGAAATCGGTGGAGCAGACCCGCAGGCTGGTCGAAAGCGACGAGGTGCTGCTGACGTTCCAGATCATCGGCACGGCGCCGAACGTCGCGGTCCAGAAATATCTCAACGCCAAGAAGATCCCGCAGCTCTTCGCCGCCACCGGCGCCGCCCGCTTCACCGACCCGAAGAACTTCCCGTGGACCATGGGCTTCAACCCATCCTACCTCGTCGAGGGCCGCATCTACGCGCAGTACCTGCTAAAGAACCACCCGAACGCGAAGATCGGCGTGCTCTACCAGAACGACGACCTCGGCAAGGACTATCTCGCCGGCCTCAAGGCCGGCCTCGGCGACAAGGCCGCGAAGATGGTCGTTGCCGAGACCTCCTACGAGATCACCGAGCCGACGATCGACTCGCAGATCCTGCGGCTGAGGGACGCGGGCGCCGACGTGCTGTTCAGCGCGACGACCCCGAAGCAGGCGGCCCAGGCGATCAAGAAGGTCGCCGAGATCGGCTGGAAGCCGCTGCACATCATCGACATCAACGCCTCCTCGGTCAGCGCCGTGCTGAAGCCCGCGGGGCTCGAAAACTCGAAGGGCGTCGTCAGCGTCGGTTACGTCAAGGACGCCGCCGATCCCGAATGGAAGGACGATGCCGGCATGAAGCGATACCTCGCCTTCATGGCCAAGTACTATCCTGACGGCGACAAGGATTCGAACCTGAACGTCTACGGCTACATCACCGCGCAGCTGCTGGTGCAGGTGCTGAAGCAGTGCGGCGACGATCTCACCCGCGACAACGTCATGCGACAGGCGGCCAACCTCAAGAACGTCGAACTCGACCTGACGCTCCCGGGGATCTCGGTCACGACCACGCCGACCGACTATCGGGTCAACAAGCAGTTCCAGATGGTGCAGTTCGACGGCCTGCGCTGGCAGAAGCTCGGCGACATCGTGACGGATGAGGCCAGGGAGTGAGACGGCGGGAGGCCGTTTGGCCGTGATCGTTCCTGCCGGTCAACGCACGCAAAGCGAAGGCACGAAAGAGCCACCGGCGGCCCTGGCGCGCCGGTGGTTCGATATCGGCGGGGATCTCCGAGCTACGCGGCGTGGCGCTGATGCGTCAGGTACTCCATCGTCACCTTCTCGACATTGGAGTCGATCCAGGCCGCCATGCGCTGCTCTTCCTGCAACGACGTCTCGAGCGGCGCCTTGGCCTCCGGCATGCCGGCGGCGGCGCAGAGCGCGAGCAGCGACTTGTAGGCGGCGATCTCGAAATTCTCGAACGCATTGTTCGCGAAGGTGTTCTTGAGAATCTCGTCGCCCGCAGCCGAATGCGCCATGGCCGTCATGTTGGCCATCACCGACTGCGCCGTGTCCTTCAGTGTCGACGTGCTCTCGCCACAGGCTTCCAGGCATTTCTCCAGCCGGCGCAATTGCTCGTTGGTCTCCTGAAGGTGAGCGGTGACCTTCGCCTTGACCTCGGGATAGTCGTCGAGCCGCTCTGACTGGCGCTCCATCAATTCTCGCGCCTGTACTTCCATCGCATGCGCATTGCGTAGTCCCACCACGAACGTATCGCGGGCTGCATTGGCCATCTTCCTGTCCTCCGTTTTGACTGGCTTCGTTCGCGCAAACCGGGAAGCACGGGCGATTGTTCCTAGGAGGACCGGGCTGATTGCCGCAGGAGACCCGACTTTCTCACGCGCGTTCCGGCCAAAGATCGCTTTGCCTTCTCATCGACGAGCATAGGAACGGTCGCCGCCGCGTACGATTGGTTCGCCGTAGACATCAAGGAGAAACAACATGCGTAAGACTGTTCTGACGATCTTCACAGCTGCGATGCTGGCCGGCGCTTCGGTCGGCGCAGCGTTCGCACAAGGCGCCGGCGGTGGCGGCGGTGCTGGCGGAGCCGGCGGCGGCGCAGGTGGTGCAGGCGCCGGTGCTGGCGCGGGTGCCGGTGGCGGCGCTGGAGCCGGAGCAGGCTCGGGCAGCGGCGGTGCGGGTAGCGCCGGCGGCGGCGGTGGCGTCACGCATGTCGAGCGTGGCGGACAAGGCGCTTCCAGCCCTCCGGGCATGCGCAATGAAACCACTCCACGATCCGACGGTACAACGCGGCGCTAAAGCGTGATCCGGAAAAGTGCGCAGCGGTTTTCCGAAAAGCTCATGCTTGAACAACAAGCCAAAGCGCGATGGCGATTCATGCTGATCGCAGCGCGCTTCAGGAGACCGGCGGCACAACTGCAGTGAAGCAGATGCAGGAGCCCCCCGGTCACCAACGCGCTCACGTGACCCTGCGCAGGGCAAGCCGTCGGCTGCGACGACGGCTTGCCCTGCAGACTGCCGCCTACCCTTGTCACCGGTTCATAGCGGCGACATACGCCGCGAGCTTGTCGAGCGTCTGGTAGCCGTATTCGACCGCGCCGAAGCCGATCATGCCATCGCGCTGCTCGGTGCTCGAGGCCAACTGGCGCATCATCAGCACGGTCTTGCCGTTGCTCTGTTCGGCAAAGGTGACAGTGAAGCGGAACATGCCGGGATCATCGTCCTGGTCGAGGCCGTGATCCATCTCCATCAGAGACGGCCGCTCGATGCGGCGGAACCGCATGCGGTTCGGGTAGACGGTGCCGTCGGGTCCGATCATGTTGAAGCGCCAGACGCCGCCCACCCGCACGTCGATCTCGAAAGTCTCGACCTTGAATCCCTTCGGCCCGAACCATTGCGGCAGATGCTTCGGGTTGGACCATGCCTCGAACACCAGATCGCGCGGCGCGTCGATCACGCGCGACATCACGATCTCGCGGTCGAGCGACCATTGCGACAGGGCGGGATTGGCAGAATTGGTCATCACTCGGAACCTTTCCGTTTGGTTGTTCGGGACGGCCGCCTGGCGCCCGCCCTCTCCTTCTTGAGCTTCATCACGTAGGCCTCGAACCGGTCGAGCCGCGCCTCCCACACCGCGCGCTGCTGCTGGAACCAATCCTCCGCGCCGAGAAGCGCATCCGGACTGAGACGGCAGGTGCGCACGCGGCCGGTCTTCTCCGACAGAACGAGCCCGCTCGTCTCCAGCACATGGATGTGTTTCATGAAGCTCGGCAGTGCCATGTCGAAGGGGTCGGCAAGCTCGCCGACCGACGCCTCGCCCGCGCAGAGCCGCATCACGATCGCCCGCCGCGTGGGATCGGCGAGCGCTGCGAAAACATGGTCGAGGCGGGACGATTGGTTAGCCATGAAGCTAACTATAGCGCCGCGGCCCTGCACCGTCAATAATTGTTAGCTCACAAGCTAAGTAATCTGGCGGCGCAGTCGCCGCCTCACACCGAGCGCGTCAGGCCGCCGTCGACGCGGATGTTCTGGCCGGTGATGTAGGCCGCCCCGTCGGAGGCCAGGAACGAAATCGTTGCCGCGATCTCTTCGACCTTGCCGTAGCGCTTCAGCGGCACGCTGTCGCGTCGCGCGTCCTGCTGCGGCAGGCTGTCGATCCAGCCCGGCAGGACGTTATTCATGCGAATGTTGTCCGCCGCATGGGTGTCGGTGAAGATCTTGGTGAAGGCGGCAAGGCCGGCGCGGAACACCGCCGAGGTCGGGAACATCGCGCTCGGCTCGAACGCCCAGGCCGTCGAGATGTTGATGATGGCGCCGCCCTTCTGCGCCTGCATCACCGGCGTCACCAGCCGCGTCGGACGGATCACGTTCAGCAGATAGGTGTCGAGGCCGGCGTGCCACTGCTCGTCGGTGATCTCGGTGATGGGCGCACGCGGCCCGTGCCCGGCGCTGTTGACGAGCACGTCGATCCGCCCCCATTTTGCCATCGCGGCGTCGACGAGGCGCTTCAGATCGTCGTTCGACTGGTTCGAGCCTGTGACGCCGCAACCGCCGAGCTCGGCCGCCAGCGCCTCGCCCTTGCCGGAGGACGACAGGATCGCGACGCGAAACCCGTCCGCTGCCAGCCGGCGCGCAGCCCCTGCCCCCATGCCGCTGCCGCCGGCGGTAACGAGCGCAACCTTCTCTGCTGCCATGACCGATCATCCCTTCAGTTGAGGTGAGCCGCAGGCTCGGCCTATCATGGGGCCTTGTACAGCCAGACCTCGCGGCAGGTCCATGGTCGAAGGCATCCATCATGAGCGACTCGAGATGAGTGATCTGCAGATCCGCAATCTGCGCCCCGACGAAATCGCCCTCGCCGTCGACTGGGCCGCGGCCGAGGGATGGAATCCGGGCCTGGCCGATGCCGCCTGCTTCGCCGTACCCGATGCGCAAGGCTTCTTCGTCGGCGAGATCGACGGTGAGCCGGTCGCGACCGTCTCCTGCGTCAACTATGATGACCGCTTCGCCTTCCTCGGCTTCTACATCGTGCGCCAGCGCTTTCGCGGCGCCGGCCATGGCCTGCGCATCTGGAACGCAGCGATCGCGCATGCGGACGGGCGCGTGATCGGGCTCGACGGCGTCGTGGCGCAGCAGGACAATTACATGAGGTCCGGCTTCCAGCTCGCTTACGCCAATATCCGCTATGGCGGCGTCGTGCCGGCGCCACCGAGTTCACCTGCCGGCGTCGTCACCCTCGACAAGATCCCATTTGCAATCGTTGAAGCTGATGATGCCACCGTGTTCCCTGCCGCGCGCAGCGCCTTCCTGCGCGCCTGGATCGACACACCAGGTCACGTTGGCCGCGCATTGTTGCGCGAGGGCAAGCTCGCGGCATGGGGCGTGATCCGTCCGTGCCGGACGGGCCACAAGATCGGCCCGCTCGTCGCCGACGATCGCGCGGCGGCGGAAACCGTCATGCAGGCATTGCTGGTAAGCACGCGCGGCGGCAACATTTTCCTCGACGTTCCCGCCGTCAACCGCGAAGCGATTGCGCTCGCGGAGTCGCTCGGCCTGATGCCGGTGTTCGAGACGGCGCGGATGTACACCGGGTCGATCCCGCCGCTGCGCATCGACCGCGTCTTCGGCGTCACCAGCTTCGAGCTGGGTTAGCTCAGTAGCAGCGCATGATGTTGACGGTGTGCTCGCTCCCGCCGCGGCCGGGCACTGTCACCTGCTCCGTCGGGCAGCTCGGCACATAGGGCCGGTTGGATGGCACGACGTTCGGCGGATAGCGATGCGTCCAGTCCCAGGGAACATCATAGGTGTAGGTATAACGCACGTCGCTGGAGAGTGGCTGGGCGGCATCAACAAAGGGTGGGCTGTAGCCAGCGCCATCATACAAGAAGCCGCCGCCGCCCGGCCAATAGACCCACGGAGCGCTGCGGCGATGGAACCGGGCGCCCGGCGCGATCGGCGGACGTGCTCCAACCGGCGGCGCGGTGGCAACGACGCCGGGCGCCGCGGCGACAGCGGGTCCGGCAGAGCCGTCACTTGCAGTCAGGAGCAGCGCGGCTGCGCTGAGCGAGGCGAACAATGCCCCATGTGATCTGGCAATCATGATACGCACCACACTCGTTTGGCTTCGCGATAGCGGCTCCCCGCAAGAGGCTAGGCCCGGCTGCCGCCCACCCGCAAACATATCTTTAACTATTGGTTAAGGCACGCGATTAGGGGGGAACATGGTGCGGCAGAACGCCCGGGATTCTCATCTCGTTTCAGCCACTTCGTTCCGCGGCGGGCGCATCATAACCAGTTGATCGGAGTTGACCGCTCCTGGCCCATGCGTCCGGAACGCTCCCGCATTGCAACCGTTGGCCCCCGACACAAGCAAGGAGCATCTCCAATGCAGAACAAGTCAAAACTCCTCTGCCTGGTCACGGCATCACTGGTCGCGGGCACCACGGCCGCCTCGGCGCAGGGCTACGACTGGAACGGCCGGTCCGTGGGCTGGGACCGCACGGCGCCAGCCTATGAACCAGTTCAGCCGCGCGCATACTATCCGGACGTGGCCGGGCCGTATAGCGTACTCAACGGCACCAACCATCCAACTCCGAGTTCGACGCAGGGTGATGTCGGCCCTGGCGGCAACAACAACGGCACGCTGACCGGCAGATATCGCTGGTAACATCGCCATCGCCTGATGCGAGGCCCACTGTCCGTAGCGGGCGGTGGGCCTTCCTGCGTCAGCGGCCCTGCCGCCCGCGCAGCCGACCGCACCGGATCGCGTCTCCTGGCACAATCCCTTGCGTTGCCCGTCGGGCAAAACACCCAAACCGTCGGTCAAGACGCCCCGCCGAAAATATTCGGCTTTACCAAAATTCGGAAACGGCGTATGTGTCGCCGCAACCCGGCCCATGGAAGAAGGGGCGTATCGCGATCGTCACGAACGCGGACCGGGCGGCGGTGGACGCAGATGGCGTTGGCGCGAACGGGCTTGCAGGGCGGGCAACCGTGAGCAAGGTCGTCGCGCATACGACCGGTGCCATCAGCGTACGGCAAAATCGTGTGGTCCTGGCGCCCGGGGTCTGTGCGCCAAGTCTTGCGGTGACGTTGCGGCCCGACCGGGCTCGCAGCGTCAGTCATCCGCAAGGCGACGGGGGCAATAGTGCATCGCTCCCCGGGGAGATCACGACATAAGCCGTAAAACCACTGCGCAGGGAAGGCCGGGATGTCCTGGCTACACCTGTATGCCGCTGTGCAGCTTCTTGTTACGCAGATTCCGCACAGTGGACCTCGGGTGCCAGCGGGCTCCCGGCCTTCCCTGCGCCCTCTTTCATTTGAGGGTGAGACGACAAGCAAAGCTCGGGCGAAGTGCGCCGCGAGGATGCGAGGGCGTGTCTGCATGAAGGTGAGTACGTTGCAAACCCTATGCATCACCGTCACCCTGAGGTGCGCGCGCTGCGGCGCGATAGCGTCGCAGAGCAAGCCTCGAAGGGCGACGGCCCCCCTGCATCAGCTCGGCCGCAGCGTAAGAACGCTGCAGCGCGTCCGGGACACGAGAGAGTGACGGCATCCCTCCCCGACCCTCTTGCATCGGCGGCAGGCCTTGTAACACAACCGTCATGCAGCAAAACTAAACGAAGCCAGGGCCGCGGTCGCGGCCACGCCGCCTTCACCGCGAGGAGATCCTGATGCGCCGTTCACTGGTGTTGCTATCCGCCGGACTGACCGTGCTGTCCACCGGACTGGCCTCCGCCCAGAACAGCACGCCCCGCAACCTGATCCTGTTCATTCCCGACGGTCTGCGCGCGCTGAAGGTCACACCGGAAACCGCGCCGGCGATGGCTGAAGTCCGCGACAAGGGCGTCAACTTCAAGAATCCGCATTCGCTATTCCCGACCTTCACCATGGCCAACGGCTCGGCGATGTCGACCGGCCATTATCTCGGCGACACCGGCGTGTTCTCCAACACGATCTGGACCAACTACACCTCCGCACCTGCGGGTAACACCGTCGTCCCCTTCATCGAGAACGACGCCGTGCTCGGCGACATCGACGAGCATTTTAGGGGCGACTACCTCAACGAAGAGACCATCCTGAAGATGGCCCGCGACAAGGGGCTGAGCACCGCGGCGATCGGCAAGGTCGGGCCGACCTACCAATTCGACCACACCGACAAGCCTGAAAAGCCCGGCCAGCATTCGATCGTGTTCGACGATTCCACCGGCGGCAAGAACGGTGTCGCATTGTCCGACGAGGTGAAGGACGCCTTGACCAAGGCCGGCCTGCCCCTCGCCACGCCGCCGCGCGGCGACAACTCCAAGGCGGGCGATGCCAGGACGCCGGGCACCACGGTCGCCAACGTCGCGCAGCAGGCCTATTTCGCCGACGTCGCCACCAAGGTGGTGCTGCCGATGTTCAAGGCGCGCAACAAGCCGTTCGTGCTCGTTTTCTGGTCGCGCGATCCTGACGGCAGCCAGCACAATACCGGCGACAGCCTCAACCAGATCATGCCCGGGATCAACGGGCCGACCTCGATGGCCGGCATCAAGAACGCCGACACCAACCTCGCCCAGCTCCGGAAGGCGCTCGACGAGCTCGGGCTCACGGCCTCGACCAACATCATCGTCTCCGCAGATCACGGCTTCTCGACCATCTCCAAGGAGAGCAAGTCCAGCGCGTCGGCGAAGGTCGGCTATGACGACACGCCGAAGGATTTCCTGCCGATGGGATTCCTGGCGCTCGACCTCGCGAAGGCGCTCGATCTGCCCCTGTTCGATCCCAACGACAAGAACGCGAAGATCGAAGGCAACAAGCATCCCAGGGCGGGCAACGGCGTGCTCGGCAAGGATCCGGAGAAGCCCGATCTCGTCGTCGCCACCAATGGCGGCTCCGACCTGATCTATCTGCCGAACAAGGACAAGAAGCTGGCGGCGAAGACGATCAAGGCACTGCTCGAACAGGATTACGTGTCCGGTCTGTTCGTCGAGGACTCGCTCGGCCGCTTCCCCGGCACGCTGCCGCTGTCGAGCATCAACCTGCGCGGCAAGGCCGCGACGCCGACGCCCTCGATCGTCGTCAACTTCCGTTCCTATGCCAGCGATTGCGGCGAGGCGCCGACCAACTGCTCGGTGCAGGTTGCCGATACCGTGCTGCGCCAGGGCCAGGGCATGCATGGCAGCTTCAGCCGCGGCGACACCATGAATTTCATGGCCGCGATCGGTCCGGACTTCAAGGCGGGCTATGTCGACGAGATTCCGGTCAGCAATGCCGACGTCGGCATGACGGCCGCCCGGCTGATGGGCCTGCGCGGCTCGCAAAACGGCGGCCTGATCGGCCGCGTGATGTCGGAAGCCATGCCCAACGGCATCGTGCCGAAGGCTTTGGTCGGCACGCTGAAGTCGAAGCCCGCCGAGGGCGGCCTGATGACGGTGCTGAACTTCCAGCGCGTCGGCAGCCAGCGCTATTTCGATGCCGCAGGCTTCCCCGGCCGCACGCTCGGGCTCGAGCCTGATGCCGTCAAACAAAAAACGGCGGGGAAATGACCCCGCCGTTCTCTCGCGTCCTCGAGTGACGCACAAATCTTACATGCCCGGTTTGTTACATCCCGATGTCGAACACGTTCGGCAACTGACCCGCCAGAGGCAGCGCAGTGGCGCCGACGAAGGTCGCCACCATTGCCATCAGGCGACGGTTGTTATGGCGCTTGCCGCGCATCTGGCCGGCGATCCACTCCAGCATCTCGCTGTTCACCTTAGAGGCATAGGACGGCGCCCAGCTCTCGATCTCGGTGTCGGCCGACAGCGCCACGCTGCGCGGCGGCACCTTCAGGCCCGAGGCGCTCGCGGCATAATGGGCAACGGCCTTGGCGAGCAGGTCGTCGAAGCGACCACCATCGGTGCGCTCGGTCGCGGCTTCGTTGATCTCGAACAGGCGTTCGGCTTCAGCGCGGCTGACCGGCTGGTCGTTGACGGCGGTGGCTGTCAGGATGCGCATGCACCAGGCGGTGTCATCGGCATCCAGCGAACGGGAGAAATGCACCCTTCCCTTGGTCGTGGGGCCTTCGCCCGTGATCACGCCGTCGCGCACGATGCTCAGCGCATGGGCCGCGGTATCGCGGCAGGACGGTTCGAGGGACGACGACTCAACAGACTTCTCAGCGGACTTAGGCGCAGCGGCAGACATAGTTCACTTCCAGACTTCTTCTGATCGGCCAGCATTTCCATGCCGGCGTAAAGGGGTGGTTAACGATTCGATACGGGGATCGCGACTTCTCGAGATGGTTGCCAATTGGTCGCTGTCAGGACCATTTTGGTTCCAGGACGCGCCGGGCGAGCGTGATGGAAGTCATAAAAGGAATTATCGGGGCGAGCGAGACCGTGTGACCCCGGATGGGGATGTTTCGCCGCAGGTGCCGCTGTAACAATAAGTTGCTAGGAAATCGGCCCTTCAAGCAAAGAATTCACATTTTACTTGAGCCGGTTCAGTTGGCGTTCACTTGGCCTGGTAAGGGCCCTATACTGAGGATGACGGCCAGAGACGAATCTTCCTGTAAATTCAATGTGATGAGGTAAAATCATGACACTTCCGATCGGCGCCCCCGCACCCGACTTCGAAGCCGACACCACCGAAGGGAAGATCAAGTTTCACGACTGGATCGGCAACAGCTGGGCGCTCTTGTTTTCGCACCCGAAGGACTTCACGCCGGTGTGCACCACCGAGCTCGGCGCGCTCGCCAGGCTGAAGCCGGAATTCGACAAGCGCGGCGTCAAGCTGATGGGGCTCTCGGTCGATCCCGTCGACAACCACGCCAAATGGTCGGAAGACATCAAGGAGACCCAGGGCGCCGCGCCGAATTACCCGATGATCGGCGACACCGATTACAACGTCTCGAAGCTCTACGGCATGCTGCCGGCCGCGATCTCGGGCGATCCCCTCAAGCGTACCGCCGCCGACAACCAGACCGTCCGCAACGTCTTCATCATCGGGCCGGACAAGAAGATCAAGCTGGTGCTGGTCTACCCGATGACCACGGGGCGGAACTTCCAGGAGATCCTGCGCGTCATCGACTCGCTCCAGCTCACCGCCAAGCATCGCGTTGCCACGCCGGCCGACTGGACCCAGGGCGATGACGTCATCATCGCGGGCTCGGTCTCCAACGACGAGGCGAAGACGATCTACCCGCAGGGCTGGAAGGAGCCAAAGCCCTACCTGCGCATCGTGCCGCAGCCGAAATAGTCGACAGTCATTCCGGGGCGGTCCGAAGGACCGAGCCCGGAATCTTGAGATCCCGGGTTCGGTGCTTCGCACCGCCCCGGGATGACAACGCTGAATTACGCCGTCCGCACGCGGTCGAGGAAACCGTCGACCTCGGCCTTCAGATGCAGGCTCTCGCCGGACAGCGCCTGGGCCGAGGCAAACATCCGGCTCGAGGTCTCGCCCGTCTCGCCGGCACCCTTGGCGGCGTGCCGGACGTTGACGGCGACCTCGGCCGTGCCTGAGACCGCCGCGCGAACGCTCGCCACGATGTTGTGGGTTGCGCTTTTCTGCTGCTCGACCGCAGCCGAGATCGAGCCGGCAATGCCGCTGATGCGCTCGATGGTCTCGCTGATCGCCTTGATGGCAGCGACCGATTCCTCGGTCGCAAGCTGCATGCTCTCGATCTGGTTCGATATCTCGTCGGTCGCTTTCGCGGTCTGGCCGGCGAGCGTCTTGACCTCCTGGGCCACCACCGCAAAGCCGCGGCCGGCATCGCCGGCGCGTGCGGCCTCGATGGTGGCGTTCAGCGCCAGCAGGTTGGTCTGCTCGGCGATCGAGGTGATCAGCTTGACGACGTCGCCGATGCGCGTGCCGGCCTCCGAGAGCTGCGCAATCCGCTGGTCGGTCGCCTCGGCCTGCCGCACCGCGTCAGCGGAAATCTGGTTCGATTCCTGCACCCGGCGGGTGATCTCGGAGATGGATTGAGACAGCTCCTCGGAAGCCGACGCCGCCGAACGCACATGCTCGGAGGCGGTTTCGGACGCTCCGGCCGATTGCGCCGACAGATCGGCCGTGGCGCGCGCGGCGTCGGTGAGTTGTCGCGCGGCGCGCTCGAACTCGCCGGACGATGCGAGCACCTTGTCGAGAATGCCGCCGACGCTGCCGCGGAACTCCTCGACGAAGCTGCGCAGCTCGGCCTTGCGCTGCTCGGCCGCGGCAGCGGTTGCCGCCGCCTGTTCGCTGCGCAGGCGCGCCCGCTCCTGCGAATTGCTCCTGAACACCGCAACCGTGCGGGCGATCTCGCCGATCTCGTCGGCCCGGTCTTCGCATTCGATCGCGACGTCGCTCCGGCCCTCGGCAAGCGCGGTGAGTGAGCGCGTGACCGAGGTGAGCGGCCGGGTGATCCGGCGGACGACCAGCAGGGTCAGAGCCAGCACCAGAAGCGCGGCAAGCCCGGCGGCCACCGCCATGCTCTCGATGGCCTGGGCCAGCATATTCTCGTACTGGATCATCGGGATGCCGACATAGAGAATGCCGGCGACCTTGCCGGTCGAGTCCAATATCGGGAAATAGGCGGTCATGAACGTCTTGCCGAACAGCGTGGCCGGCCCTTTATAGGCCTCGCCACGGCGCAGCGCGGCCTGCCCCGGATGATCGGCGGCAAGCTGGGTGCCGACGGCGCGGTCGCCGTTTTCCTTCTTCACATTCGTGGAGCGGCGGACGAATTGCCCGCTCGCCGCGTCGAACACGAACAGGGTCGCATTGCCGCCGACATAGGACACCGCGCGATCGACGATCGCATGGTCCTTGAAGTCGGGCATCTTGGGGATCTCCGCGCGCACGACCGCGCCGTCCTGGATCGTGATCTTGGCCTCCGGAACGGTCTCCGCGAACGCCAGCGCCAGCGTGCGCAGGCTGACGTCGATGTCGCGGAGGGCGCGATCATTGAAGGCGGCGGTCAGCGACCAATAGCCGGCGCCGACCACGAGCCCCGTATTCATGGCGATCAGCAGCACGGCGCACAGGACGGCCTTGGTGCCCAGCTTGAACTGCGGCAGGAACTTCGAAGCTTTGAACATGGATGGAATGGCCCCAGTAATTCCTGCATATTGGTGCAATAGGCTTACGGCGGCATTAACGACCATGATACCGCTGCAGGCGGAACGCCTTTCCAAATCGTAAACGAGGACACCCCTGACCGCGCCAAACGTGCCGCCCGTCATCGTCTGGTTTCGCGACGATCTCCGCCTGTCCGACCACCCCGCCCTGCACGCCGCCGCGAAGACCGGAGCGCCGGTGGTCTGCCTCTATGTGCTCGATGAGACGACCGGGCGGGCGCCGGGTGGCGCGGCGCGCTGGTGGCTGGCGCAGTCGCTGCGGGCGCTCGGGGCCGAGATCGCCGAGCGCGGCGGGTCGCTGTTCCTGCGCAGGGGACCGGCCGCCAGGGTCATCCCCGAGGTGGTGCGCGCGAGCGGCGCCCGCGCCGTCTACTGGAACGGGATCGCCCAGGCGCCACATCAGTCGGTTGAGCGAGCGCTCGAAGCGGCGCTGGCAAAGCTCGGAGCAGACTCGCAAAATTGTCCTGGCGATTTGCTCGTCCCACCCTCGGCGATCCGCAACAAGGACGGCCGGGGCCTG
Organism: Bradyrhizobium sp. R2.2-H; assembly: GCF_004346455.1. NCBI lineage: Bacteria > Pseudomonadati > Pseudomonadota > Alphaproteobacteria > Hyphomicrobiales > Nitrobacteraceae > Bradyrhizobium > Bradyrhizobium sp. R2.2-H. Next base: position 147,357 of record NZ_SMBR01000002.1, on the reverse strand, counting down.
CGCGTGTTCACACCATTCTGGCGGCGCGTGCTTTCGCTCGGCGATCCGCCAAAGCCGCTGCCCGCACCGAAGGCGCTGCACCCTGCACCAAGGATCGCCGGAGATCGTCTGGAGAGCTGGAAACTCGAGCCCGCCAAGCCCGATTGGGCGGGTGGCCTGCGCGAGGCATGGAGTCCCGGCGAAGCGGCGGCACGAAGCCGCCTCCGCGACTTCCTCAAGCACACCGCACGCGTCTATGCCGGCGACCGCGACCGTCCGGACCGGGAGGGCACCTCGCGGCTCTCGCCGCATTTGAGGTTCGGCGAGCTCAGCCCTCGCCAAGTCTGGCACGCCGCGCGGTTCGCCGCGGCCGAAGATCCGGCGCTCGGGCCGGGCATCGAAAAATTCCTGAGCGAGCTCGGCTGGCGCGAATTCTGCCGCCACCTCCTCCACGACCATCCCGACCTCGCCACTGAAAACCTGCAGACCAACTTCGATGGCTTCCCCTGGACGCGCGATGACAAGGCGCTCGCTGCCTGGCAGCGCGGGCGCACCGGCTATCCGATCGTCGATGCCGGTCTGCGGGAACTCTGGCACACCGGGGTGATGCACAACCGGGTCCGGATGGTGGTTGCCTCCTTCCTGGTCAAGCACCTGCTGATCGACTGGCGCGAGGGCGAAGCCTGGTTCTGGGACACGCTGGTCGATGCGGACCCCGCCAGCAATCCCGCCAACTGGCAGTGGGTCGCCGGTTGCGGTGCAGACGCTGCCCCCTATTTCCGCGTGTTCAATCCGGTGCTGCAGGGCGACAAGTTCGATCCGGATGGCGCCTACGTTCGGCGCTGGGTGCCGGAACTGAAGAACCTGCCGGCCAAGATGATCCACCAGCCCTGGCAGGCAACGCCGATCGAGCTTGCGAGCGCGGGCATCACGCCCGGCAAGACCTATCCGCAGCCGATCATCGATCATGCCAGGGGGCGCGAGCGTGCGCTCGCCGCCTACGCAAAGATCCGCAGAGGTTGAGCGCCGCTTTGACACAATTTCGAAACCCGCTATCGTCATCGCCTCAATCAAACCGCGGGGGACGATATGGACGACGAAAAGCCGATCACCGAACAGGCGATGGACACGATCACCAGCGCCGTCGATGCAACCAAGGACGCGGCGGTCGCCGCCGTCAAGCAAGTCAGGAAAGCCGCCAAGAAGGTCGCGAAGAAAGTAGGCCCGAAGAAGACGTCCAAGAAGAAGGCCAAGAAGAAGGCGAAGGCGTCCTCAAAGAAAGCGGCCAAGAAGACCGCGAAGAAGGCCGGCAAGACATCTGCGAAAAAGGGCGTCAAGAAAGCCGGCAAGAAGAAGAAGGCCAAGAAGGCGAAGCGCTGATCACGACGCTCAGAACAGGTCTCCGGGAGTGGACATCCGCCTGGAGACCTGCCCCAGGATACCCGACCCTTGCCGCGCGGCGGCCGGCTGCGCACTTTTCCGGATCATGCTTCAGAAGCGCCGGTTGACGACGAACACCGCCGCCGCGCACATCGCCATGCCGGCAATCGCCAGCGCATCGAGTCTCTCCCCGAACAGCAGATAGGCCATCAGCGCGGTGACGGCGGGCACCAGGTAGAACAAGCTCGCGACCGAGGTTGCTGCAGCGTGGCGGATGAGCCAGTACAACAGCCCGATCGAACCGATCGAGAGCGCCACGGCGAGCCAGGCGAGCGCGAGCACGAACTCCTGTGTCCAATGCACCACCCGGTCTTCGAACAGGAATGCCCCGATCGCGAAGAAGATGGTGACGGCAACGTATTGCACGAGATTGCCGGTTCGCCAGTCGATCTGGTTGCAGTAGCGGCGCTGATAGAGCGTACCGAGCGTGATGCTGATCAGCGAGACCACCGAGGCAAGCCAGCCGAACCCGGCTTCGCCGGTCATGGGACGGTTGTGCAGGATCAGCACGACGCCGCCGAGGCCGAGGACGAGGCCGGCCCATTGCACCGGCGTCACCTTCTCGCCGAGCCAGCGATTGGCGATGGTCGAGGTCAGGATCGGCTGCAGTCCCGGAATCAGCGCAGAGAGCCCGGCGGGAATCGAATGCGCAATCGCGATCGCCGTGCCGCCGAGATAGAAACCGTGGACGAGGATGCCGGCGACCGCGCTGTGCGCGATACCGATCCGGTCGGGCCATTTCGGCCGCGCGATGCCTGCGATGATCGCCATCAGCCCGACCACGATGGCCATGCGGATGGCGAGATACGTCAAGGGATCAGCATTGTTGACCACGTATTTGGTGCCGATGAATCCCGTGCTCCAGAGCAGGACGAACAGGATCGGCGCGGCGCGGGCGGTCAGGTTTTCTTGATTATGGTTCATTGCCGCCTCATTGCCTCAGCGAAGGCTAAGCGGCAATGCGAATTTCGTCCGGACGATGCTGCGCTGCGGCGGATGACAGCGGTCTAGCTCAGCTCATCACCATTCTTCCGGGCAGGGATCGATGATCTTCCAGAGCTCGACGCCGTTCTTGATCTTCTTCATGTCGGTGGTGAGTCCACCATTGCGACGAATCCAGTCCTTTACCTTGTCGGGGTAGTAGGACATGAGATCGGAGGTGCCTTCGGCGCTGGTGACCTTGATGCCGAAGGTGAACGCCTTGTCGTAATAGGCCTGGTGGAAACCGAGGCTCGCGCGCGGCGTCACGCAGATCTTGTTCATCGGCACGATGCCGAGCACGAGCGTGCAGGCCGAATTGCAGATGCCGTCGATGATGACGCGCTCGCCTTTCTCGCGCACGCGCTTGTACTTGGCCTTGTACTCCTCGACATAGCCGCCATGGTCGCGGGTAATGTGCAGCTCGGCGCGCGCCGGCGTACCGGCAGCGACGGAGAGCAACAGCAGGCTCAGAAGCGTGATGCGCATGGCGAGGTAACGGCGATGGCCTTCAGGAATGCACCGACCTTGAAGGACCCGCAAGTGATCCCGTGGGGACGGCGGCAGGATTCTTGAGCAAATACTCTTTGGTCATACTTGTGTGGGGAATTCGTTAAGCATCCGGAAAAGGCCAAAAATGGGCAGCTTTCGACCGCATGTCCGGCAATTCTGTCACACCCACCCGGAAATCTGCAGGACTGGCCATGATTTCGGGCCTCCGCAGCGATGCCTAACCGGCCAAAATTGCTATAGATGGCTGATCTGTTCGAGCGGGTTCCGGAGAATCGAGATGAGCAAGTTGACGCTTGTAGCCGCGGTTGCGGCCCTGACGGCTGCAATCCTGGCCCCTGGCCTTGCGGAGGCGAATGGATATCACCGGCACCACCGCTCCTATGCCAACCCGCTACCCTACCCGATCAGCTATCTGCACAATTACGGACCCGGCATCACCCCCGGCACCTTCGCCTATTACGACGGTCCGTCGACCAACTACTGCTACCGCAGCGCGGCCGCTTACATCGGCCAGGACGGCCGGCGGCACCCCTGCTACTGAGGCGCCGCGCCCTGTGCGGGTGCCTATTTCGCGGCACCCGACAGCAGCAATTGCTTCTCGATCTCGTAGACCGGCAGCTTGACGAGGTCCTTGCTGACCTCCCCCTGAAGCGCCTTGCGCACGGCGTCCGAATAATCGGCGCGGATCATGCCGAGCGCGCGCGGTGAGGCCACCATGGTCAGGGCCTTGGTCTCGCCGGAGTTGATGGCAGCGTCGAGCCGGCCCGCCAGTCCCCGCAAGAAGGCGCGCTCGGCCTCATCGTGCCAATCGGTCTGCTCGACTGAGCTGCGCGCCCCGCCGACCGCCGGGTGCAACCGGCCCGGCGCGTCGCTGCCTTGCGCGGTAGTCGAGGGGTTGGACTGCTCATGCACTTCCCTGGTGTGGAGATTCGGAAACTTGTCGTCGCCGAGGTTCTCCAGAATCAGCGCCTTGCGCCCGTCGCACACGACCAGCCAGTCGCCCTTGGCCATTCTCATCTTGTCCATCACACCTTCTCCTTGATACTCGCAGATGCCGCTTCGGCATCAGAGCTGCTCTTCGAATTCCTCGAAGGACTTGCCGAATTGCGCCATCGCTTCTTCCAGATGATCGGCGAGCATGGGCGTGCCGATCAGGTAGGATGCCGTGCGCTGGTTGTGCGCCTGCGCGGCCTGAGCGCGCAGTTCGCGCCAATCGGAGAGATCGCCGTCGCCGCGACCGAGCCAGGTCAGCGCCACGAGATCGATCTGCTCGTCGACATTGAGATCGCCGATGAAGCCCGCAAGCTCGGCACGATCGGTGGTTTCGCCGCGTCCACCGCGGCCGAAGCTCATGTCGTCGTCACCGGACTCCAGGATGACACCGTTCCCGACCGCTTCGCTGTCGGACCGGCGCGCCTTCGAGATGACGAAGAAGACCTTCTCCGGCGAGATCGACAGATTTGGAATGACTCGCATCCAGCTCACCTTGTCCGGCAGCACGCACAACGCCGCTGCCATGTCGTCGACACTAAAAGCCAAGGCAAACTTGCGAATTGCGCAGGATCAAGGTCCAAGTCACGGGCATGCCCTCGTGGCCCAAGCCAGCTGGCCTGCTGGGGTCGGGGCCGGGCCAGCTCGCTGAAGATTTATTCATCAGCATTACATTTCGGGTCCGCCACAATTTGATCCGAACAACTTCGATATCCTGCATCGCGTAAGCGGAGGAAGACATCATGAACCTCAAGACTGGCCTCGTCGCCACGTCCCTGTTCGGCGCCCTCGCGGCGGCGTCGGCGGCATCCGCCATGCCCATCGCTCCCGCACCGGCGACACCGCAGATCTCCGGCGTCGAGCAGGTCCGCATGGTCTGCAACGCCTGGGGGCGGTGCTGGTGGCGCCCGAACTACTACGGGTATTACGGGCCGCGGCCATATTACGGCCCACGGTACTATGGGCCGCCGCGCTATTACGGCCCGCGCTATTATGGTTACCGCGGCTATCGCCGCTGGTGACGTTTGAAGGGGTCCTCAGGGCCCCTTCGCTTTTGCAGAATCATTTCTTGCGCGGCCGTCCCCGCCCGGATCTGATCCAGATCAAAGATGAAATCAGCCGATACCGTCATTCTACATGGTGACGTAGCGACGGGGTTTCGTCCTTCGCCAGTGACGCCTGCATGCAGCATTTCATCGATCTCGCCTCCGGCGAATCGATGAGTCGAAACGTGGCGGTGACATCGATCCGGTGGATCCGATGGCATGATGTCCGCAATACTACGGTCCGGAATCCGGTTTACTGAAACGCGATGTTTCGCCATTGATGGCGATGCATCGACATTCATTTGATTTTCTCATTTCAGCCGGCCAGAACCATGTTGTTCGACGACCTCGCTCCGTCCTCCGCGCTTCAACTGATCGGGTTTTCCGATATAGATGCGTTTCGGCCGATCGAGACGATGGAAGATGCGAGAAGCATTCCATTGGACATTCCGAACTTCGCGGCGGCCCGTGCCGTCGTCTCCCTGCCGGCGTGCCGCATCATCATGATGAGATCGTTCGCACGCATCCTCGATACCGCCTATCGCATGCCGGGTGGGATGGTGATCCTGTCCATGACCGACGACCTCCAGGTCAACTTCAAGGGAATGGATCTCGACGCCCGCTTCTTCGTTGCGCTCCGCGGCAACGATGAGTGCCATTTCGTCGAGCCGCGGACCAATCATCATGCCATGATCATCTTCTCCCCTGCGCTGAGAGACCGGGGCTGGTTCGACCACGTCGACGATTTGCGGGCGCATGTCGCGAACCGGCCCGCCCTCCTGCACACGCGACAACTCTTGCTCGACATCCTGCGCACCGCGTCGGTGCAGCCGGGCCTGTTCGAAACCACCGAGGTTGCCGCCCATCTCCAGGAAGGCCTACTGCTCGCTCTCGACGACCTGTTCCGAATAGATTCGATCCCGGATCGGAGTACCTCGGTCCAGGGCGAGCGAGCGATCAAGCTCGTGCAGCGCATCGACGACTACGTCGCGACCTATCCGACCACGCCGATCTATACCGCCGATCTCGCCCGCGCGTTTGGCGTCTCGATCCGGACGCTCGGCGGTGCCGTCAGCATGGTGCGCGGCATGAGCCTGCACCAGTACATTCGCCTTAAAAGGCTGTGGGCGACCCGCTCACGCCTCCTCAAGGGCGGCGGCGTCACCGTTGCCACCTGCGCACGCGCCCACGGCTTCCACCATCTCGGTGAATTTGCCGCAGCCTACCGCGCGATATTCCACGAGGCGCCCTCCGACACGCTGTCACGCGGCCGGCGAAGCGGTGTGTCGGCAGGCTGATTGACGCCGCGGGCACCGCGACCGTGACCGGCATTAGCGCCGTTTCGGAACATATCTAGAACACCAGGGGATGGCGCGCTCGGAAGGATTCGAACCTCCGACCCTCGGAATCGAAATCCGATGCTCTATCCAGCTGAGCTACGAGCGCCCTGGCCCGGGCAGCGGGCCACCGAGATTCGCCAGACCGCGCTGGTGACGAACCAGCACACCGGACGGCGTTCGGATTGCTTCGAATTAGCAGAGAGCCCGGCCAATAAAAAGCCCTTCCGACCTCGATCGAGGCGGGTCGAAGGCGCTGTCACCAGGTCGTGTTGAAGAGACCGAAATGCGGCTGCTGAGCGATCTGCATCGGCCGGCCGGGCTGCGGCGCCGGATGCGTCCTGACGATCTTGCGCTTGGGTTGAGGAGCCGGCACAGGAGAAGCTTGAGCCTGGGCAATCTGAGATTGAGTGGCCCCTACCTTCTTGGCGGCGGCGGTATTGGTCCTCGGCTCCGGCGTGAACTGGGCGAAGGTCTCGCGTACCCGCGTCTTAGCCGAGATCTCAGCTAATGCCGGCGAGACGCCGTCCTGTACCGGCGGCTGGGGAGCCGCAACAGCGGCAGTCTGCACCGCAGGTGCAGCAATCGTCGGCTGGCTGGTGTCGAGCACAACACGCTCGGGCAGATGCCGATTGGACCGGATTCGGATCATTGGCTGGTCGTTGCCCGCGGTCGTCGCGACGGCTTGTGCTACGGGCGCCGCCGGGAAGACGAAATCCGCCGCGAACAACAGTGCGAGCAAGGCTCCACCGACAAAAATGAAATACCTAAAGATGGGCATCGGCCGCGCTCCGCCCCCCGCATCCCCGCGTGGGCTCTCCGCCTCAACAGGCGATCTCTCAATTGGTTCCTGACCCAGCCATTTGGTTCAAATGGCAATGCATAGTTTCTTGGCCAAGGTGCGCGTAGAGTAACTTTTCCGCTACTGGAACGTACCGCCTTTAGGCGCGGCGCGCTGCGACCAGCGAACATCTCGCCTGATCGGCATTCACGTTAACGAAGCCGACGGGGATACGCGCAAAGGTCTTGCGGCTCTTCATGCTGACTGCATCCGCCAGCACCCGGCTGCGGTTGGTCAGATGACTGCCGTCGCGCCGCGTAAACGCGCAGACGATCTCGACATCCTTTACGGCATAGTCATTGTCGTTTCGCAGCGTTAACGTCACCAGGGCTTTGGAGCCGAGGCCGCCGCGGCGCCAGGTCTGCGACGAAATCCTGAGCCGACTGAGTTCCGCCGTCGCAGGTGCCGGAGCTTCGGACGCCGATGACACCACCGCGGACGCATCGCCCGAAGGAGCCGACTCAACAGCCGCCAGCTCCGGCCTCGCCGCCTCAGCACTATTGCCTTTGGAAAGGGGCAGCAGCATCCAGATGCCGCAGCCAACGATGATTGCCGCCAGCAGCCACAGAAGACCACGGCCAAACGAGACGCTCGCGATCGTCACGGCCCGCGCCGATCGTTCGCCGGTTCCGGCGAAGCGCCCCAATGCGATCTGGTCGAGCCTGGCACTCATGGTTGCAGCACCGATCGCAGCCGAGCACCATGAACGTTGGACTGGGCCACTGCTACCTTAATCCGGGCGAGGAACTAAGGTTCCCGCACGTGAGGCGAGTCGGCAAGGACGGTGGCGACCACCGGCCGAGGCCGCTAACATGCGCCGCAAGATCGGAAGACCCCGTTGGGAGAATATGAAATGCCAATCGCCGTCACTTGGGATCACGTCCATCTGCGCAGCCCCGATCCGGAGGCCACCGCGGCCTGGCTGCGCGACATCCTTGGTGGCGAGATCGTGCGCGTCCCCGGACGGATCGACGTGAACCTCGGCGGAGCCAGGATCTTCATCGCACCACTCGAGGGCGACGGCGCCGTCAACCCGCCGCCCCCGCATCCGCATCAGGGTCTCGACCATTTTGGCCTGACGGTGAAGGACATCGACGCCGTCGCCGCCGAGATCAAGGCCAAGGGCGTCACCTTCACGCGCGAGCCGACGACCATTCGGCCCGGCGTCCGCATCTGCTTCATCCGCGGCCCCGAAGGCATCTCCATCGAGTTGCTCGAGCGCGACAAGAAATACACCTGACGCGACGCCGGCCGCCTTAGGCATACCACCGGAACGCCGTGAGCCCGCGCGGCGCTAAGTCATGCTACCGGGCATAAAGCAGCGGATGGTGACGCCCATGTAGCCGTAGATCGGCCAGACCATGGTGCGCCCCACCCGATTCGGCTCCGAGATCACGGCCTCCTCGGGCACATCGACCCAGACGAGTTCCTGCTGCTGTCCGTCGAGCGCGTAGCCGTAGCGTGGGACGCGGACGCGATAATGCCCGTCCTTGCTGTCCCAGTCGGAGTCCGAGAGCGCCGAACCGTCGGCATCGGAGCAGCAAGGCCCCTTGCCGCTGCGCAGACTGTCGAACCAGGCCTTCAATTCGGGATTGGTATTGGCGAACTGCCCGCGGTCGCGCGCGTGCCCTGAAGAGGCTGCGAGCGCGATCAAAGCCAAGGCGGGCGCCAGCCGCGTCAGGTTTCGCCGGTGTATCGCGTCGCCAATCCGCCGTTGTTCGCTTTTGCAATTCGTGGGACGCACGCTGTACAGACGCAGCTCATTGCCGCCGGAATCGATCCAGTTGGTCACGTTCGTCTTGCTCCAGCACCCCGCGGCCAGTGCAACAATGGTTATGCATTTCGCGGGCCAACTCTGATTCGCAACGTCGGGCCTCGCCTCTCCATCAGAGCGTCATGATGGTGTCACTGACAATCCGGGACAACTACGGCTCGCAGGTCGGCGCGCCGACCGGCAAACTGCCGCGTTGCGCGAGGAGATGGGCTTTGGCATAAAAGCCGGACCGGTTACGCCATTGGGCGATGGCGGCCGGCCTACGGGACGTTATGAAGAACGGCCTCTATTCAATTCACGTCACCCTGCTCGATGGTCGAGTCGGCAAGGGCAGCGGCGTGATTCTTTTCCGCGACGGCAAGATTCTCGGCGGAGACGCCTACCTCTATTACACCGGCAGCTACACGGTGAAGAACAACAACACCTTCAAAGGCGAGGTGCTGGTGCAACGGCACACTTCGCCTCGGGGCGACGACAATCCGCTGTTCGGCGGCCCTGCCCCGGTCGGCATCGGCGTCAGCGGCACCTACACGGACACGCGCGCGGAGATGACGGGCACAGCGCTGGTCGGCAAGGCCAGCCTGATTTTCGGCGCCACCCTGCACAAGCTCGCAGAGGTCGATTAGCTATTCCGCAGCCTGCTCGAGCGGCGCCACGCGCGGCAGGATGATCTGGATACACGTGCCGCCGCCCGGTTCGGAATCGAGATCGAGCCGTCCGCCGAGCCGGTTCGTAACGATGCTGTAGACGATGTGCAGCCCGAGGCCGGTGCCGCCCTGGTCGCGCCGTGTCGTGAAGAACGGATCGAAGGCACGGCGGCGGACATCGAGCGACATGCCGCAGCCGTTGTCAGAGAAGATGATCTCGACATTGTCCTTGCCGGACTCGCGCACCTGGATCTCGATGGTCCCCGGCCGGCCGTCCGGGAAGGCATGCGCCACCGAATTGAGAAACAGGTTGGTCAGCACCTGGCCGTACGGGCCGGGATAGCTGTTCATGGTCAGGTCCGGCTGGCACTCGACGTTGAGCGTCAGATTGTGCTTGCGCAGGCCCGGCCGCAGGCTCATCACCACCTGCTCGGTGAGGTCGCCGAGATCGAAAGTCCGCTGGTCCGAATAGTTGCGGTCCGCTGCGACCTGCTTGAACGATTGGATCAGCTCGGCGGCACGGTTGAGATTGGAGACGAGCTGCGAGGACGCGTCGCGGCTGGTGTTGAGGAACTCGTTGAGCGTGGAGCGGCGCAGCTCGCCGCGCTCGACATCGGCGGTGAACATCGCGGTCTTGCGCTCGAGCGCGGAGGCGACGGTAAGGCTGATGCCGACGGGATTGTTGACCTCGTGGGCGACACCGGCGACCAGGCGCCCGAGCGCGGCGAGCTTCTCCGCCTCGATCAACGAGGCCTGGGTTTCTCGCAGATTGCGCAGCGCGGTTTCGGCGGCTTCCTTGGCCTTGCGCATTTCCTGCTCGCCGCGCTTGCGCTCGCCGATGTCGAGCGCGACGGTCACGATCCGCTCGATCTCGCCCTCGGCATCGAGCAGCGGCAGCTTGTTGACCAGCCATTGCCGCATGTTGCCTGCCGCGTCCTTGTACTCCTCCTCGTAGAAGCCGAGCCCCTTGCGGAGCTTGATCACCCTCTTGTCGTTCTCGTCGGACTTGGCCGCGCCATAGCGCGACATCAGATCGGCCGTGGTGCGGCCGAGCGCATCGCCGGGCTCGATGCCGAAGATGCCCGCCATGTAGCGGTTCATCAGCACGTAGCGCAGCTCGCGGTCCTTGACGTTGATCACCGCGGGCACGGTGTCGATGACCTGCTGGAGCAGGCGCCGGCCTTCGGCGATGGCGTCCTCCGCGCGCTTCTGGTCGGTGATGTCGCGCAGCGTACCCTCGTAGCGGACGATGTTGCCCTGCTCATCCCGCACGCCCGTGGCGCTGTCGGAGAGCCAGAGGATGTTGCCGTTGCGTTGGCGCACCTGGTACTCGAATTCGCGCACCATGCCGTCGCGCGCCATCAACCGCTGGTATTCGGCACGCGCCTCGGGATGGACGTAGATCGTATGGGCGATGTCGTTGATGCTGTCGATCAGCTGCTGCGGGCTGTCATAGCCCATCATCCGCGCCAGCGCCGGATTGGCATTGAGGAGGTCGCCGGCCGGCGTCGTCACATAGATGCCGTCGACCGAGCCCTCGAACAGTTTCCGGTAGCTTTCTTCGGCGAGGCGCTGCTCGGTGAGCGCGTGTACCGCCGCCTCGCGCGCCGTGTCGGCCTCCTCCAGCGCGCGGCGGAACACTTCGGCCGCCCGCGCGATGTCGCCGATCTCGTTGTCGAGCTCGGCCGACGGAATCGAGGTGTCCTTCCGGCCGGCCGCAAGCGCGCGGATGGATCGCGCGATCTGGGCGAGCGGACGCACCGTCCTGCGTACGACGAACAACGCAGCGGCGATGCCGATCAGCACGCCGATCGTACCGAGCACGATGCTCTGCCACCGCGCCTCGGTCAGGGTGCGGGCAAAGTCGCGCGACAGCACGTGGCCGCGCCTTGCGCTAACCTCGCGCAGCAATTCGGTGACGCGGCCGATCAATCGGCCCTCGGTGCCCAGCACCTCGCGATCGATGTCGGCGATCTGCCGTTCGCGGACGGCGACGGCCATGATGGCCTCGGCATAGTCGTTCACCGCCGACTTCAGCTTGGCATCGCCAATATCAAGCGCCCGCATCCCCTGCGCGGCTTGCTCGGCCGCGGACGGGTTGCGCGCGAGCAGCCCGACCGCGATCCGGCTCTGCGCCTCGGACAGGCGGGATGCCAGCTCGCGGTCCGCAGTGCCTGCGATGGCTGCATCGAACCGTTCGCGCAGCGGCGGCAGGCCGGCGAGCAGCTGGGCGCGGCGGTCGATCAGGGTCGAGATCCGCTCCAGACCGTTGCGATAGGTCGCAAGCCGCTCGGTGACCCCGTCGATCATATCCTGCTGTTCGGGCGCGAGCTCGATGCGGGTCTTCTTCAGGATGTCGCTCAGGGTCGAGGCCGCCTCGCCCACCTGCTGGAACTGGATGCCGGCGCCGGGATCCGTGACGAAGTCTCGCGCGGCGACGCGCAGCTCGTTCATGCGGCGATCGATGTCCTCGGCGAGATCTCCGACGCTCTGGAGCCGCTGCAGCTCGGCGAATGTCGTGTCGATATGCCGGATCGCGATCACGCTCGCGGTCGAGGTGACGATGATCACCGCCAGCATCAACAGAAAACTGCCGAAGGTGAGCTGGCCGATGGAGAGCGAAAATGTTCGCCTTTTCTCAGGGGGCGGCGTCAATTCGGCGGACATTGCTGGTTTGAGGACCGGGCTGCTGGAGACCCAATATACGACGTATTGCCGCCCGGGGGGAACATGCCTCGGGGCGCGGAGTATCGTTAATATTGGGACCTGCCGCCCTCTCCAACCTCGGCCCTACGACAGTTTGACGCTCGCTGCCCTGCGGGCCGGGATGGTCATGGCGGCAACGCCGAGGACGACGCAGGCAAGGCCGATCCAGGCGGTCCGGCTCAAGGTCTCGCCGAGGAAGGCGACGCTGATGGCGACCCCGATGGGAACGCGGAGATAGGCCTGCGCGGTGGTGCCGACCGATCCGAGAGTCTGGATCAGGCGGAAATAGATGGCGAACGCTGCCGCGGTCGAGAACACCGCGAGCGCCGACAGTGCCAGCATGGAGCTCAGCGAAGGTGACAGCGTCCAGGGCTGCTCGAGCGCCAGCGAGGCCGGGATCAAGACCGCGGCGCCTGCCAGCAGCGAGCCGGCAGCAGGCGCCATGGGATCGAGGCCCTTGAAGCTGCGGCCGAAGATCGCGGCGCAGGCGTAGCAGATGGTGGCGGCGACGATGGCGGCCTCGGCGACGAGGCCGCTGCCGATGTCATGAAAGGCATCGGCCCCGACGATCAGTAGGATGCCGGCCATTCCCGCCACGACCCCGAACAGCTTCCGCGGTGTCGTCGTCTCGTGGCGGGTGACGGCCGCCGTGAGCAGGAAGGTGAAGATCGGCCCAGCCGAGTTGAGGATGGTGGCGAGCGCGGCATCGACATGGCGCTCGCCCCAGGCGATCAGCGTCCATGGGATAACGCTGTTGAGCACGGCCTGGAACGCGAAGCGCTGCCAGGTCGCCCTATCCCTCGGCATCCTGATGCCACGTATCCACATGACGGCCAGCAGTAACAGCCCGGCAATCGCGGTGCGCGCCGCGATCAGCGTGATCGGCGGGATGGTGGCAACGCCGAGCTTGATGAAGGTGTAGGAGCCGCCCCAGAGGGTTGCGAGCGCAACCAGCAGGGCCAGCTCGACGGCAATATTGGTGTCCTGACGGTCGTCCATGGCGCGCATTCCTTGCTTTCGCGGTGGAACCTAGCGCCAGTGCGGTCGTCAATACTTCGTCGAGCGTCGAAGTGTTCTAGCCGACAGCCCCCACCTCGAACACCTCTCCGTCATAGCCGGCTTCGCGGGGGATGCGGAGCTGGCGGCCGGCTTCAGTCTTGGTCATCACCGGCATGACCGTGACGATGGACAGGCCGCGGGCGTGCTCCAGCGCCGCGCTCACATTTGGCTGCTTCGCAAGCCGGATCAGATTGCGCGTGGTCGGAAACGGCAGCTTGAAGCGGCCGCTCTCACCGCCCTCCACCGCCTCGCGCGGCGAGACCCAGATCGAATCCGTGGACTCACGGCCATCATGGGCGCCGAGCTGATCGGGCGGAGCTGCCGCGAGGAAGAACCACGTGTCGAACCGCTTTGGCATGCCCTCCGGCGTGATCCAGTGTGCGTAGGGCACGAGCGTGTCCAGCGCGAGCCGGAGGCCATTGTCGGCGAGAATGTCGAGAAAGCTGATCTTGTGCTCGTTGAGCGCGATCCGATGCGCGTCGGCGATCTCGCCGGCACGCTTGGCGTCGACCGGCGCGCCGATATCCTTCGATCGCGCCAGCAGGATGCCGCTCTCTTCAAATGTCTCGCGGATCGCGGCGATACGAAAGCCGCGGTCCGCTTCGCTGAGGCCCTCCCCGCCGGAATACAGGTCCGAGCGCGCGACGATCTCCTTGTCGCCGGCATCGACGCTGCCGCCGGGAAACACCAGCGCGCCCGAGTTGAACTCGATCTGATGATGGCGGACCATCATGAAGACCTCGATGTCCTGTGCGGCACCGTCGCGCAGCAGGAGGATCGTCGACGCGGGGCGCGATGCTGATGTCTCGGCCATTCGACTAACCTGCGGCGCTGGATTGCGGGCCGAGATTGGCGCGCTTGTCGACGCGGGCCACGCGCGACAGCAGGTACTCGACCTCGGCCTTCGCCGTCGCCGTGATGGTAGCGCCGGGCTTGCGCTGGGCGCTGGAAGCGATGACGCCGCGCTTCTGCAGCACGTATTTGCGCACGGCAAGTCCGGCGCCGGGCTGCTGCTCGTAGCGGATCAGCGGCAGATGCGCGTCGAACAGATCGTGCGCGGCGTCGCGCTTGCCTTGCTTCGACAGGCGCACGACATCGATCAGAAGCTCGGGGAAGGCATAGCCGGTCATGGCGCCATCGGCGCCGCGCTCCATCTCGAAATCCAGGAAGAGCCCACCATTGCCGCAGAGGATCGAGAGTGGCCGGAGCGAACCGTCCTTCTGGAAGCTGCGCAGCGCCGAGATCTTCTCCAGGCCCGGCCAGTCCTCGTGCTTGAGCATCACGCAGTTCGGATTGTCCATGACGATCTTGCGGATCACCGCGGGCGTGAACACCACCGACAACGTCAGCGGATAATCCTGAAGCACCCAGGGCACGTCGGGGCCGATCGCTTCCGCCGCCTGCTTGAAATAGCCGATAATCTGATCGTCGGTGCGCAAGCTGGGCGGCGGCGCGATCATCACGCCGGCCGCGCCCGCATCCATCGACGCCTTTGCCAGCGAGCGCATGGTGGCGAAGCCCGGCGCGGAGACGCCGACGATCACCTGCATCTTCTTGGCGCGCTTGACGAAGCGCACCGCCACCTGCTCGGCCTCGGCCGCGTCGAGCTTCGGGGCTTCGCCCATGATGCCGAGCACCGTCACGCCGTCGCAGCCGACCTCCTCGTAGAAATCGGTCAGGCGGTCGATCGAGCGCTCGTCGATCCGGCCGTCGTCGTGGAACGGCGTCGGCGCGATTGCGAAGGTGCCCTTGGCGTCGGCGGTTAGTTTCATCGTCTTTCCTTGTCTCTCTCTATTCGTCATTCCGGGATGGCCCGAAGGGACAGGCCCGGAATCCATAACCACAAGCCGGGGTTATGGATTCTCAGATACGCAATTGCGTATCATAGCTCGCGACTTCGTCGCGCCCCGGAATGACAGCGTAGCTAAAACCGCCGCGCCCCCATCCTGATCTGCTCCTCGGAGAAGAAGATCTCCTTGGCATGATCGGCGATGTCCTGGGCTTTCCAGCCCGTGTGCGGCGGTTTCCAGCCTTCCATTTCCATCATCCGCATTTCGCGCACGCCGCGGGGCCCGGACACGCCCAGCACCTTGCCGGTCTGGTCGCCCGACAAATCGCTGACCATGTATAGCACGGCCGGCGCGATGCCGTCCGGCCCCAGCGCCGCGCCGGGGTTCTCCTTATAGCGGGGCAGGTCTGCGGTCATGCGGGTCAGGGCCCCCGGCGCCAGCGTCCAGACCCGGATGTTGTACTTGCGGCCCTCGATCGCCAGCACGTTGGACAAGCCCCAGATGCCGCCCTTGGCCGCACCGTAGTTGCTTTGGCCGAAATTGCCGATCAGGCCCGAGGTCGAGGAGGTGTTGACGATGACGCCGCCGCCGTTTTCCCGCATCCAGCGAAACACCGGCAGGGTGCAACAAAAGGTGCCCTTCAGGTGGACCTTGATGACCTTGTCCCAGTCGGCCTCGGAGGCCTTGGCGAAGGTCTGGTCGCGCAAAATGCCCGCGTTGTTGACGAGGATGTCGGCACGGCCGAAATGCTTGATGGCGTCGTCGAACACCGACTGGCCGCCCTCCATGGTGGAGATGTCGGCGCCGTTGGCGACCGCCTTGCCGCCCTCGGCCTTGATCGCGTCCACCACAAGCTGCGCCATTGACTTGTCGGCGCCGGAGCCGTCGCGAGGCCCGCCGAGATCGTTGACGACGACCGAGGCCCCTTCCCGCGCGAACAGTCTTGCGTAGGCCTCACCGAGCCCCCCGCCCGCGCCCGTGATCAGCGCAACCTTGCCAGCGAGCAATCCCATGGTGGCTTCTCCCTGTTTGTTCTTCTTCCTTCGCCTCTCCCCGCTTGCGGGGAGAGGCCTGAAATCAAGCGCAGCTTGATTTCAGGGTGAGGGGGAGCCTCCGCGTACTCGCCTGTCACCGTCCCCGGGGAGACTCCCCCTCACCCCACCCTCTCCCCGCAAGCGGGGCGAGGGAACGCGCCGCCGGTGTCCGCCTAACCCAGCACCGTCTTGCCGTTCTTGATCACGGTGACGCCGCGCGACTTCACCTTGGCTTCGAACGAGATCACGTTGCCGTCCTTCCAGAGGTCCATGGTCACGGTCTCGCCGGGATAGACCGGGGAGGAGAACCGCGCGACGTGCTGGCGGAAGGCGCTCGCGTCGTAATCGGCATAGGTCTGGAGCACGCCGCGGCAGGTGATGCCGTAGGTGCACATGCCGTGCAGGATCGGGCGCGGGAAGCCGGCCTTCTTCGCGAACTCCGGATCGGAGTGCAGCGGATTGCGGTCGCCGCAGAGGCGATAGACCAGCGCCTGGTCCGGACGCGTCGTGATGTCGATGGTCTTGTCGGGGCTGCGCGATGGGATCTTGTGCGGATCGGGCTGGGTCAGGTTCGGCCCGCCGAACCCGCCGTCCCCGCGCGCAAAGCGCGAGGCAACCAGCGTCGCCAGCTTCTCGCCCTTTTCGTTCTTCAGCACGGTCTGGTGAACGATGACGACGCCCTTGTCCTTGCCCTTGTCGTAGACTTCGAGCACGGAGGAATCGGCAGTGATGTTGGCGGCGACCGGCAACGGCTGATGAAAGGTGATGTCGCGCTCGCCGTCGACCACCATCACGCGGTTGAGATTCATCTCGCCCGGCCCCGAACCCCAGGCTGCGACGGAGGCGAAGGTCGGCACCACCTTCAGCGGCCGCGGCGTCAGCGTGCCCTCGTTGACGAAGGCGAGCTCCTTCTCGTCCATGGGATCGGCGCCGAGGCCAATGCCGTAGGCGTAGAGCATCACCTCGCGGTCGGTGTAGGCGTATTTCTGGCCGATGTTCTTGAGGGCTTTGAGCTCTTCGTATCTGGCGGACATTTTGTTTGTTTCCTCCCGGATTCTTATGCGCCGCTGCCAGTCGAAGTGCCCTCTCCCCTTGTGGGAGAGGGCCGCGAGAGCCGTGCGGCAAACTCGTTTGGGTGAGGGGTTTGCTCCGCAGTGAATGTCTCTCTGTGGAGAGAAACCCCTCATCCGGCGCTTCGCGCCACCTTCTCCCACAAGGGGGAAGGGAAGATGGCTAGGCTGGCGTGAAGAACGGCAGCGGGGCGCCGTCGGTCGGCTTGAACACCACCTTCACCTTCTGGCCGATCTTCAGCTTCTCGAGATCGCAGTCGACGAAATTGGTCTGCACCGACGGCCCCTCCTTCAGCGTGACATAGCCGATCGCGTAAGGCCCGGTCGGCGATTTCCGCATCAGGCTCCAGGAGTAGATCGTGCCCTCCCCCGACGCCTCCTCCCACACCGTCTTGTCGGAGTAGCAGAACGGGCAGATCGAGCGCGGGAAGTAATGCGCTTCGCCGCAAGCGGTGCAGCGCTTGATCATGAACTTGCCCTCTTTCGCCGCGTCCCAGAACGCCGCGGTTTCCGGGTTCGTCACCGGAGCCGGATATTTCTTCGCTTCACTCATCACACGCGCTCCAGAATGGCCGTCGAGGCGGCGTGGCGGACGCCCAGGAGGCCACCGGTGCCGTGGGCGATGGCGAGATCGCAATTCTTGACCTGCACCTTCGGATGCGCCTCGCCGCGCAGCTGGCGCACGGCCTCGAGGATCTTGGTCATGCCGCCGCGATTGACCGGATGGTTGCTGCAGAGGCCGCCGCCGTCGGTGTTGAACGGCAGCTTGCCGACGCCCGAGATAAGGTTGCCGTCGGCGACGAACTTGCCGCCCTCGCCCTTCTTGCAGAAGCCGAGGTCTTCCAGCTGCATCAAGACCGTGATGGTGAAGCTGTCATAGATCGAAGCGTACTTGATGTCCTTCGGCGTGATGCCGGCTTCCTCGAACGCGCGGGGGCCGGACCAGACGCCGGCGGAGTAAGTGAGATCGAGATCCTTGCCGCCGCGCGGGCCCTTCATCGCCTCGCCATGGCCGATCAGGCGCACCAGAGGCTTCTTCAGGCTCTTGGCAATCTCGGGCGTCGTCACGATCATTGCGCCGCCGCCATCGGAGACGACACAGCAATCCATGCGATGCAGCGGATCGGAGATCATCGGCGAGTTCAGGACGTCCTCGACGGTGACGACGTCCTTGAGCATCGCATGCGGATTGTATTGCGCGTGGTGCGATGCCGCGACCTTGATCCAGGCGAGTTGCTCGGAGGTGGTGCCATAGTCGTGCATATGGCGCATGGCACACATGCCATAGGCATTGTGGGTGGTCGCACCGTAAGCGGATTCGAAATCGACCTCGGCGCCCGCCGCGCGCGGCGGCATCGCGCCGGTGCGCGGCTTGCCGGCGAGCGTAACGAGCGCGATCGAGCATTTGCCCGCGGCGATCGCCTCGGCGGCATGGCCGAGATGGATGATGTAGGAGCAGCCGCCGGTCTCGGTGGAATCAATGTGACGAAGTTTCTTGGTGTTCAGGCCGAGATAATCGACCATCGGCCAGGCGCCGCCCGGCGCGTCGCCCGCGCAGAAATAGCCGTCGATATCGTCCTTGCTGATCCCGGCATCCTCGATCGCGCCCTTGGCGACCTCGGCGTGGAGCTGGGCGGTGGATTTGTCCGGCGCGTGCCGGGTCGGGTGTTCGTAGATCCCGGCAATGTAGGCCTTGCCCTTGATGGTCAAACTTCAGGTCTCCGCTTGCGCTTCTTCTTGCTCGGGTTTTTCTGAACCGCGATGGCCTGATTGGCAAGCGCGGAAATATTCCGTCGCGCGAGAGGGCAGCGGGTCGGCGCAAGTGGGGGCAATGTCTCGTGGCCCGGACGCGCAGCAACGCCCTGGCGTTGCTGCGCAGAGCCGGGACCCATGGGGTCGCGCACCGTCGTTGCAACGTGGGCCCCGGCTTTCCAGCGCACTGCCAAGAGCGCTGCGCTGCGTCCGGGGCACGAGAGATTGCTTTGCAGACACACTTCCGCATCCTCGCGGCATATTTCGCCCGAGTCTTGCGTCCGTCTTGCTCCCTCGGAAAACAGAGGGCGCAGGGAAGACCGGGTGCCGGCTGGGCACCCACGGTCCGCTGTGCGCGAATTGCGCGAAGAACAGATGCACAGCGGCATACAGGTGCGGCCAAACATCCGGCCTTCCCTGCGCAGTGGCTTTACGGCTTATGTCGCGCTCTCCTCGGGGAGCGTTGCACTATTGCCCCCGTCGCCTTGCGAGCGATCGCAAGTCTTGACGCACAGACCCCGGGCGTCAGGACCACACGATTTTGCCGTACGCGAGACCGCGCCCGTCGTGCACGAGAGACAATCGCTCGCGCGACGCAGCCCGCGTCCACCGCCACTCACCCCGCGTTTCGTGACGATCGCGATACGCCCCTCTGAGAGGGATGAGGTGACGGACGAATACGACGATTCCGAATTTCGGTAAAGCGGAATGTTTTTGCGTGCCCGGCTTGACCATGGCATGGGTGTTTTGCCCGACGGGTAGCGCTAGGGATGGTGCTGTAGGATGGGTAAGCCGAAGGCGTAACCCACCGCTTTGTTCTCAGCGGAGGCAGAAGCGGTGGGTTACGCCTCGCGAACGCGCTTTGCGCATTCACAAGGCTAACCCACCCTACAGAACGGGCTACTCCGCCGCGATCTGCCTCGGCGCAGGGGGCGGATTGGCCAAGTCCGCGGCGAGCTGGGCGTAGCGCACCTTGGCGTCCTGAACCGCCTTCTCCTTCACCGGGCCGTAGCCGCGGATGCGGTCGGGCAGCGAGAGCAATTCGACCGCGATGTCGATCGTGACGGGGGACAGCAGGCCGAGCACCGTGGCGACGTCCTTCTCGTAGCCGGTGATCAGGTCGCGCTCGAGCTTGCGATCGGTACTGCGGCCGAAAATGTCGAACGGCGTGCCGCGCAGGAATTTGAACTTTGCCAGCACGCGGAAGACGCTCAGCATCCACGGGCCGAACGCGCGCTTCTTCGGACGTCCCAGCGCATCGACGCCGCGGCTGAGGATCGGCGGCGCCAGATTGAAGTTGAACTTGAAGTCACCTTCGAACTGGTCGCGGAGCTGCTGCTCGAAGGCTCCGTTGGTGTAGAGGCGCGCAACTTCGTACTCGTCCTTGTAGGCGAGGAGCTTGGCATAGTTCACCGCGACCGCCCGCGGCAGGGCATCGTCATAGCCGCCCTGCTTGGCAGCATCGCGAACCTGGTCGACCAGCTTGCGATAACGTCTAGCCAGCCGGCCGTTCTGATAGGCGGTCAGGTGCTTGACGCGATGCTCGATCACCTCGTCGAGCGTCATCGCATCCAGCGTCTTCGGCGCGAGCGCCTCGTCCGTTCCCTTCAGCATGTCGGCGAGACGCTTCGGATCAGCGACCGCGAGGCGGCCGAGGCGGAAGGCTTCCTTGTTCATCTTGATCGAGACGCCGTTGACCTCGATGGCCTGCTCGATCGATTCCGCCGACAGCGGGAACAGCCCTTTCTGGTAGGCGTAGCCCATCATCATCATGTTGGTGGCGATGGCATCGCCGAGCAGCTGCTCGGCCGGCCTGCTGAAATCGAAGAAGACGGAGTCCTTGTGCAGCGCTGTCTCCAGCAATCCGTTCAGCTTGCGGGTCTGGAAGTTGAAGTCGCGGTTGAGGACGAAGTCGGCGGTCGGGATCACGTGGCTGTTGATGATGCCGCGGGTGCGGCTGGTGTCGCAGAGCGAGATCGTGTCCTTGGCGACGGCGACCACCTCGTCAGCCGCGAGCACGAGATCGGCCGTGCCGGTGACGATGCGCGAGCAGGTCACCTCTGCCGGATGATCCGACAGGCGGACATGGCTGAGCACCGCCCCGCCCTTCTGCGCAAGGCCCGACATGTCGAGGATCATCGAGGCCTTGCCCTCGATATGGGCGGCCATGCCGAGCAGCGCGCCGATGGTCAGCACGCCGGTGCCGCCGACGCCGCCGACCGCGATGTTGTAGGGCTTGTCGAGAGTCGGCCGCGAGGCCGGCTCGGGCAGCTCGCCGATCTCGCTGAGCTCGGCCGGCGCACGGTGACGCGGCTTGCCGCCGTCGACGGTGACGAAGGACGGGCAGAAGCCCTTGAGACACGAATAGTCCTTGTTGCAGGAGGACTGGTTGATGGCGCGCTTGCGGCCGAACTCGGTCTCCAGCGGCTCCACCGAGATGCAATTCGACTGCACCGAGCAGTCGCCGCAGCCTTCGCAAACAGCCGGGTTGATCATGACGCGGCGCGCCGGATCCTCCATCAGGCCGCGCTTGCGACGGCGGCGCTTCTCGGCGGCGCAGGTCTGCACGAAGACGATCGCCGAGGTGCCCTTGTACTCGCGGCACATCTTCATGACGCTGTCGAGCTCGTCGCGGTGATACTTCTTCACGCCGGGCGCGATGGTGTCGGCCGGATAGGCCTCGGGCGCCTCCGAGACCAGATAGATCTCGCGGATGCCTTCGGCGTGGAGCTGGAAGGTGATCTGCTGCGGCGAGAGATCGCCGTCATGGCGCTGGCCGCCGGTCATGGCGACGGCGTCGTTGTAGAGGATCTTGTAGGTGATGTTGGTCTTGGAGGCGACCGCCTGGCGAATGGCGAGCAAGCCGGAGTGGAAATAGGTGCCGTCGCCGAGATTGGCGAAGATGTGGTTCTCGTTGGTGAAGGGCGCGATGCCGACCCAGGGCACGCCCTCGCCGCCCATGTGCGTAAAGGTCTCGGTCGAGCGGTCCATCCACAGCGCCATGAAGTGACAGCCGATGCCGGCGAGCGCGCGGCTGCCTTCGGGGACTTTTGTCGAAGTGTTGTGGGGACAGCCGGAGCAGAAGTAGGGAGTGCGGGAGACAGGGACGACCGCCTGCATCTGGGTCGCCTGACGGCCGTTGAACCAATCGGCCTTGACGCGGAGCATCTCCGCGATCTCAGGGTTGAGATTAAGTCGAAGCAGGCGTTCCGTGAGCGAGGTCGCGAGCGAGGCGACGCTGAGCTCTGCGGCGAAGGTCAAAAAGCGCTTGTCGTGCTCGTCCATCTTGCCGACGATGCGCGGGCGAACGTCGTCACGCCAGTTGAACAGCTCCTGCTTGACCTGGTTCTCGACGATCTCGCGGCGCTCCTCGACAATGAAGATCTCT
Source organism: Bradyrhizobium sp. R2.2-H (assembly GCF_004346455.1). Lineage (NCBI taxonomy): Bacteria > Pseudomonadati > Pseudomonadota > Alphaproteobacteria > Hyphomicrobiales > Nitrobacteraceae > Bradyrhizobium > Bradyrhizobium sp. R2.2-H. The sequence goes on along the minus strand of NZ_SMBR01000002.1, from coordinate 125,013 downwards.
TCGAGCCCGACCGCAAACTGCCGTACGCCTTCCGGCTCCAGCGGCCAGGGCATGCCGATCTTGTAGAGGCGAAGGCCGATCTTGGCGGCGACCTCCTCGGTGATCCCCAACTCGCGCAACGCCTGGCGCACGTCCTCATAGCTCTTGCCCGACGCCATGATGCCGAAGCGGGCGTTCGGCGAATCCATGGTGACGCGGTTGACCTTGTTGGCACGCGCGAAGGCGATGGCGGCAAAGCCCTTGTAGTCCTGCAGGCGCCGGTCCTGCTCGAAGCGGTCGTCGGGCCAGCGCAGGTTGAGACCGCCGGGCGGCAGCTCGAAATCGGTGGGAATGATGAAAGGCTTCATCTCGTCGGTGAGGTCGATCTCGGCCGTGGTCTCCACCGTCTCGGTGATCACCTTCATGCCGACCCAGCAGCCGGAATAGCGCGACATCGCGATGCCGAGCAGGCCCATCTCGATCATCTCGTGGATGCTGGAGGGATAGAGATAGGGCATCAGCGCCGAGATGAAGGCGTGGTCGGACTGATGCGGAACGGTGGAGGATTTTGCGCCGTGGTCGTCGCCGGCAAGGCACAGCACGCCGCCGTTCTTGGCCGAGCCGGCGGCATTGCCGTGGCGGAACACGTCGCCGCAGCGGTCGACGCCCGGGCCCTTGCCGTACCAGATGCCGACCACGCCGTCGTATTTGGCGCCGGGCGAGAGGTTGAGCTGCTGCGAGCCCCAGACGGCGGTGGCCGCGAGGTCCTCGTTCACGCCGGGCTGGAACTTGATGTTGTACTGTTCCAGATGCTTGCGGGCCGCAAAAAGCTGCTGGTCGTAGCCGCCCAGCGGCGAGCCGCGATAGCCGGAGATGAAGCCCGCGGTATTGAGGCCGTTGGCGCGGTCGCGCCGGATCTGGGCCATCGGCAGGCGGACCAGGGCCTGGATGCCCGTGGTGAAGACGTGACCGGTTTCCTGGGTGTATTTTTGATCGAGACTGATCGGACCCTGGTTGATGCCCATGCTGTCCTCGTTTGGCCCTGCTCAGGCCTTTGTTACTTAAGCTCGCTTAAGCCGTTGCCTTCCCGTCGTTTTTAGCTAGGGCGCGCCGACCATCACCGCCACTCTATGTCGGATATTTCATGATCCGCACCACAAATCTGGATGAAAGGGCGCGCCGGGTGAAAATCGCAATTTCGTGGCCGCAAACACGCCGGGCATTTTCAATTTGTGTCACCATACCCCCGCCGTCGCGAAATGAATGGCCGCCCCCGTGGCGCCGATGACGGCGATTGGTCGCAGGAGAGGCCGAGCATGCGGACGATTCTGGCTGTGATCGCGTTGTGCAGTGCAGTTGCTGGCGCGGCCCTTGCCGCCGAGCCATCACCGGAATTGATCGCCTATGGCAAGGCGCTGGTCGAGGCCGGCGACTGCGCGGGCTGTCACACCGCGGATCCGGCCAAACCGTTCGCGGGCGGCAAGCGCATCGACACGCCCTTCGGTGCGATCTATGCGCCAAACCTGACGCCGGACCGCGACACCGGCATCGGCGCCTGGGGGGATGCCGATTTCACCCGTGCGCTGCGCTACGGCATCGCGCCCGACGGCTCGAACTATTACCCGGCCTTCCCTTATCCCTACTTCACCAAAATGACGAAGGACGACACGGTGGCGATCCGCGCCTATCTCGCCACGCTGGCGCCCGTGGCGAGCCGCAACAAGCCGCCGGAACTGCGCTGGCCGTTCGGCTATCGCGGCCTGATGCGGCTGTGGAACGCCATGTATTTCAAGCCCGGCCTGTTCGAGCCGGACCAGAGCGAGAGCGCGGCCTGGAACAGAGGCGGCTATCTCGTCACCGGGCTCGGTCATTGCGGCGCCTGCCACACGCCGAAAAACTATTTCGGCGCCGACAGGGACACGCAGGCGCTATCCGGCAACGGGGTCGGAGGCTGGTTTGCCCCCCGCCTCGATGGCGCCGTCCGCACCGGGCTGAAATCGTGGAGCGAGGAGGACATCGCGGAGTATCTGCAAAGCGGGCGCAACGCCAAAAGCCATGCCGGCGGGCCGATGGCGGAGGTCGTCGTCAACTCGACCGCGAAAATGAGCGATGCCGATGTGCGCGCAATCGCCATTTACCTGAAGAGCCTGCCGTCGACGCGACGCGAGACGATCGTGACGCCGCCTGACGATGCCGAGATGAAGGCCGGCCAGGCCGTCTACGCAAAACTCTGCATCGCCTGCCACGAGGCCGACGGCTCCGGAGCTCCGCGGATCTATCCGCCGCTGCCGGGCAATGCGCTGCTGCAATCCAACAACCCATCCTCCACCTTGCGCATCATCCTCGACGGCGCCCACACCGTGACCACGCCGCGCGCGCCCAACACCGGGGAGATGCCGGGTTATGCCAAACAACTGTCCGACGACGAGATCGCGGCGGTGACGAATTACATCCGCAATTCCTGGGGCAATGCGGGCCTGCTGGTGACGCCGGCCCAGGTGGCGAGGGCGAGGAAGCGAGAGGCGAATGGGGAATAGTGAGTAGCGAATGGCCCAGAACCATTCGCTATTCGCCATTCGCGCTCGACGGCGCTCACCTCTCCTCATCCCCAGTGAACACGAATTTCGGCATCTCCCATCTGTAGTGCACCGCGAGCAGGCGGAAGCTGAGGCCGAGCACGAAGGTCAAGATCGTCCAGAGCTCGGCATGGAGATTGAAGCCGAACGCCGTGGCGTAGAACAAACCCGTGACGACCGAGACGCTGGCATAGAGCTCGGATCGGAACAGCAGCGGCACGTCGTTGCAGAGCACATCGCGCAACACACCGCCGGCGCAGCCCGTCACCATGCCCGAGACGATCACGATCGGCAGCGAGGCATCCATCTGCCAGCCGACGTTGCAGCCGATCATCGTGAAGACGACGAGGCCGATCGCATCGAGCACGATGAAGGCGAGGTGCAGCCGATGCACGAGGCGCGCGATCAGGATCGTCAGCAGCGCCGCCCCGCCCGGCAGTGCAAGGTAGATCGGGTGGGCCACCCATACCAGCGGATAGTGACCGAGGAACAGATCGCGCAGCGTGCCGCCGCCAAGCGCGGTGATGCAGGCGAGAAGACAGACGCCGACATAATCCATGTTGCGCCGCCCCGCGGCCAGCGCGGCCGTCATGCCCTCCGCCGTGATGGCGACGAGGGCCAGAAAGTGCAGCACGCTATCGGTCGGCGGCAGACTCCACATCGGCTTCGTTCCCTCGTCGCGGCCATGGAACTCGCGTCCAGTTCCCGAGCGAACAGGTTCCCGATTCCCGACGTGAGAGCAACATGCGACGAAAGCATTGGGTGGCGCGGAACGGAATCTCGCACCTGAGGGTTGTCTCGACGTCATAACCCGAGGAGATCCAATCGATGGCTGACGACCGTTTTCCCAACGATCCGTACCGCCCGAACCTCGCCGACGATGAGTTTGCTCGCGCGGCGCGCCAGGATGCCGACCTTCAGGCCGATCCCGAACTCAGGGAAGGCCCTGCCTCCAGCGGCAGGATCGCGCTGTTTGCGGTAGCGATCGCCCTGGTGCTGGGCGCCGTGTTCTACGGCTTGAACAATACCACCACGACCAACGAGGCCAGCAACACACCGGCCTCGCAGACTGCGCAGACGCAGCCGACCAATCCGGCGGCGCCTCCCGGCATGCGCGACGTGACCCCGCGCAACAACACCGAGCCGGGCGTGACCACGGGTGCCGCGCCGAGCAGGCCTGCTGCCCCGGCTCCCGATACGCCTGCTGCAAAGCCGGCGCCGGATGCACAGACGCCGGCCAGTGGCGCGAAGTAACGGTTCACAATGAGACGTGAGAGCGGCGGGATGCAACATCCCGCCGCTTTTCGTTTGCCTAGCTGAACATCTTGTTGAGCTCGCCGCCGGAATAGCCGCCGGCAAGCTCTGTGAACGTTCCCTTCTCCGCCATCTCCTTTGCTGCGCGCATGAAGCCGCCCCAGGCGGCGCGGGCGAGCGAGCCCCCCACACTGATGCGGCGCACGCCGAGATCCCGGGCTTCCTGCAGCGACAGGCCGGACGCGCCGATCAGGAGATTGAACGGCTTTGGATGCACCGCCTTCACCACCGCGGCGATGTCCTCGCGGCTCTTCAGGCCCGGCGCGTAGAGACAGTCGGCGCCGGCATCGGCATAAGCGGTCAACCGATCGATGACGAGCTTGAAGTCGGTGACGCCCCACAAGTACGCCTCGCAGCGGCCGACCAGCAGCGTGCCGCTGTCGCCGATCGCCTTGCGCGAGGCCTTGATGCGCTCGACCGCAAGCGCGCTTTCGTAGAGCGGCTTGTCCTTGTCGCCGGTGGAATCCTCGATCGAGAGGCCCGCGACGCCGGTACGCACACAGCGCTCGACATTGTCGGCGACCCTGTCCGGCTCGATCGCAAAGCCGCCCTCGAAGTCGGCGTTCACGGGGATGTCGACGGCCGAGCTCAATGCTGCCAGATGCTGACAGACGTCCTCGACGGTGACGTGATTGTCGGCCTTGCCGATGGTCCAGGCAAAGCCCGCGCTCGAGGACGCGATCGCCTTGAAACCGAGATGCTGCAACGCCTTCGCGCTGCCGACATCGACCGGATTGGGCAGGATGAAGCAGCCGCTCTCGTGCATCTTCCTGAATGTCGCGCGCTTGTCCGCGGTCGTCACGTGCATGTTTCTCTCCCTCGTTGCTGCGCAGAGATAGGCGCGCGTCTTCAAGTGCGCTAGTGGGCGTCGTGCACCGCGCGACTGTCCTTCGGAGCCTGCTCGCGGTCGGTCATGCTGTAATCCCGGATCACGCTGGCGATGCGCAGATGATAGTCCGCGAAGATCTTTGCGCGGCCCTTCGCCTGCGTGTGGCGATGCTCCATCGTGTTGCGCCAGGCCTGCACGGCAGCCTCATCCCGCCAGAACGACACCGACAGGATCTTGCCCTTCTCGGTCAGGCTCTCGAAGCGCTCGACCGAGATGAAGCCGTCGATGGTCTGCAGCAATGGCTTCAGGTCGGCCGCGAGGTCGAAATAGTCCTGGCGGTGTTCCGGCTTGGGCCAGACCTCGAAGATCACGGCGATCATGGGCATCTCCTTGCATTGATGGCCTACAATACCACCTTGCGCAGGAACGTGCGCTCTTCCGCGAGGATGAATTTCTCGGCCTCCGCGAAGTTGAAATTCGCCGTGCCGTCGAGATCGGCGCGCAGCCGTTTGCGATAGGATTCGTACGCTGCAAGGCTCTCAAACGAAATCAAGGCGAACGCGATGTTGTTGGTGCCCTCGTGCGGCATGAAGTAGCCGATCAACTCGCCGCCACATCTCGGGATGATGGTGAGCCAGCGCTTCGAATATTCCTCGAACTGCGCGCGCTTGAACGGATCGAGCTGGTAGCGGATGAAGACGGTGACGGGCATGATGAATCCTGATTTTCTCGTCGAGAACGCAAAGCGACGCCGTCGCCGCTGAAGCACTGGATTGCTTCGCTCTGCTCGCAATGACGTGTTTGCAGATTCACGTTACGCGCTTGCCCGCCCGCGATGCTTCGGCTACCATCGAAGCATGAAATCCGGACCCGACATCGCCATGGTCGCTTCGCTGGTCGGCGACCCCGCCCGCGCCAACATGCTGACCGCGCTGATGAACGGCCGCGCGCTCACCGCGAGCGAGCTGGCGCAGGAGGCCGGCATCACGCCGCAGACCGCAAGCTCGCATCTGTCGAAGCTCGAGGCCGGCGGCCTCGTCGAGCCGGAGAAGCAGGGCCGCCACCGCTATTACCGCCTCACCGATGACGACGTCGCCGGCGTGCTCGAGGGCCTCGCGGGCCTCGCCGCGCGGACAGGCCACATGCGCGTGCGCACCGGACCGAAGGATCCGGCGCTGCGGCGGGCGCGGATCTGTTACGACCATCTCGCCGGCGATCTCGGCGTGCAGATGCTCGACACCATGCGCGAGCGAAACCTGGTCAGGCAGAAGAAGCAGGACATCGAGCTGACGGCCGAGGGCGAGCGCTTCCTCGCCAAGCATCTGCAGATCTCGCCCGAGATGCTGGCTCATCCGCGCCGTCCGGTGTGCAAGGCCTGCCTCGACTGGAGCGAGCGGCGGCACCATCTCGCCGGCACGCTGGGCGCGGCCTTGATGCAGCGTTTCGCCGAGCTGAAATGGGCCTCGCGCGATGCCACGCCCGGCAGCCGCGTGGTGAATTTCACCCGCACCGGCGAGAAGCAGTTCGCCGCGCTGTTCGGCAGCGTGCAGGACTGATCCCGCGGCGCGCGAGGGTTCGCACGTTTGCGTGTGAATGCGCGCTCCTGTCGTGGCCGGGCTTGACCCGGCCATTCATGCGTTTATGGCCACGTCATTCCTCGCAGAGCCGAACCTGGAATCTCGAAGTTCCGGGTTCGATGCTTCGCATCGCCCCGGAACGACATGGCCAACCACGAGACCCCCATGATCCGCATCCTCTCCGCCGCACTCGCGGCCGCCCTCCTCGCTTTCCCCTTCATGCCCACGCGCGCCGCTGACACGCCGCCCCGCGAGCCCTATGGCATCGCGCTCGAAGGCTTTGCCTATCCCTACCCGGTGCATCTCCTGCCTGTTATCAACGACGGCGAGCAGCTCAGCATGGCCTACATGGACGTGTCGCCCGCGCAGCCGAACGGCCGCACCGTCGTGCTGCTGCACGGGCGCAATTTCCCGTCGAGCTATTGGGCCCCCGTGATCAAGATGCTGAGCGAGGCCGGCTTCCGCGTCGTGGTGCCGGACCAGATCGGCTTCGGCAAATCCTCCAAGCCGCAGGGCGAACTGCATTTCGACAATCTGGCGCGCAACACCATCGCGCTGCTCGATCACCTCAAGATCGACAAGGCCGAGATCGTGGCCCACTCGCTCGGCGGCATGCTGGCCGTGCGCATCGCGCGCGCCTATCCCGACCGCGTCGCCCATCTGGTGCTGACCGCGCCGATCGGGCTCGAGGATTACCGCCTCTACGTGCCGCCAACACCGACCGCGAAGATGATCGAGACCGAGGACAAGCTCACGGCCGAAGGCTACCGCAAGCAGCTCCAGACCAATTACGCGATCAAGCTGCCGGCCGAGGCGATCACGCCGTTCATCGATGCCCGATTCAACATCAAGGGCAGCCCCGACTATCCGCGCTGGCTGCGCGCCTTCGTCAGTTCCGGCCAGATGATCTACCGAGAGCCGGTGGCACACGAGATTCCGCTCATCGCGCTGCCCACGCTGTTCATCATGGGGGCCGACGACCACAACGCGCCGGGCCGGCCACTCGCGCCCGAGGCGCTGCGGGCCAAGATGGGGCAGAACGCCGAACTGGCGAAGGCGCTTGCCACCAAGATGCCGAATGCGCGGGCCGAAGTGATCCCGAACACCGGGCATCTCGTCTTCCTGGAGGCGCCCGAGAAGTACAAGGAGCTGGTGCTTGGCTTTCTCGGCCGCTAGCGACACTTGCGTGTCGTCTGAGGCAGGATGTGCAGACCGTTCATGCCGCATTCAGGTCATGATTGGCAGGTTTGGATCGCAACGTGTCGGCACGCCCCAGATTTAACGTGTCGAATCGTGTCTCTTGATTCATTGTGCGCCGCAAGCGCCATTCCCCTAGCCTGCCTAAGGACGAGAAGGAAGATCCAATGAAATACTTGTTTGCCGCCGTCATGCTCGCCAGTGCGGTCGTCGGTTTCAGCGAGGTGGCCAGCGCCGCCGGCGGTTGCGGCCCGGGTTGGTATCGCGGCTCCTATGGCGGCTGCCGTCCGATGCGCGGCCCCGTCGTCGTTCGCCGCGCCCCGGTCGTGGTCGCCCCGGCGCCGGTCGTCGTTGTGCCTCGCGCACGCGTGTGCCCCTACGGCTTCCGCTGGTACGCCGGCCGCTGCCGCCCGTTCTGAGCTCGTCCATTTGCGTTACTGAATGGCCGCGCGGCGGAAGCCTGCGCGGCCATTTTTTTGAGTTGCTGCCAACGCTTCGTCGCCATGGACTTGGGGCGCCTCCAGAATCGAAACGGGGACCGCCTGCGGCGATCCCCGTCCAACCCACGAACGTCGCGAGCTTACCAGTGATGACGGCGGTGCCAGCGGCGGCGATGCCGGCGCCAATGACGGCGGCGCCAGCCCCAGTGGCGGTGATGGCCGTAGTGAACCTGCTCCGGCGCCAGCTTGGCGGCTTCCTCGCTGGTGGTGACCGCGGGATGAGCGTCGGAATTGCCCTGAGGCGTACGGGCGGGATCACCGACCGGCTGCGGTGACAGCGGCGCGGCCTGCGCGGCCGTTGCGGCGAAGGCCGCGGCGCCCGCTGTCACCCCCAATGCAAGTTTCAAAAAGTTCCGGCGCTCCATCATTTCTTCCTTTGGTCATCGTGACTGTGATGCAGAGGAAGTGTCGCGTTCACGACATGAACCGAAGCTGAATCGCGCGTTCAGATTTGTTGAGCCGCGGATGTCCCGCTTATTTCGCAAACTCCTGCGCCAGCACCAGCGTTTCGCGCGCGCGCTTCACGTCGGGCCAGTCGCGATTGAAGTCGGCGACGAGCTTTTGTAGCGCGTCACCTTTCAGCATCGCATTCAGCTTGGCCTCGTCATCGAACTGATACATCGCCTGGTGCAGCGAAGGATCGTCCAGGCTCCAGAACCGCCAGGCCTTGCTCACGCCGAACGCCTTCACCGCATCGGGCAGGTGTTCCGTCTCGTACCATCGGTCGAAGGCGGCGCGCTTGCTGGCGTCGGTGACGGTGGCGCGGACGACGAAGAAGGCAGCGGGCATCGGGTTTCCTCCTGTTGCTTGAGGCAAGCTTAGCCGGTTGAGCCGACGACGACAAAAAATGCCGGCCCCGATGTCGGAACGGGCGCCCTTCGCTCGTCCTTTGCTTCGAACACGGAGACAGCAAATGACCGACCTCACCCTGACCACCTTCAATTGGGTTCCCGAAGCACCGCGAGGCTTTGTGCGCGACCTTCGTGTGCGCTGGGCCCTCGAAGAGGCGGCGCTGCCCTATCGCGTCGCAAGCGCCCCGTTCGACGATCGCGGGCCTGCGCATTTCGCGCACCAGCCGTTCGGCCAGGTGCCGTGGCTGACCGACGGCGACATCTCGATCTTCGAGACCGGTGCGATCCTGCTGCATCTCGGTGGGCTCAGCGAGAAGCTGATGCCATCCGATCCGCGCGGCCGCGCCAAGACAACGGAATGGGTGTTCGCGGCGCTCAATTCAGTGGAGATGGCGAGCCTGCCCTGGGGAATGTCGCAGTTCATGGGACATCCGACCGACACGGCAGCGTGGAAATTCGTGGACGACTTCCTCAAGCTTCGGCTGAAGCATCTCGAGCCGGTGCTGGCCGGCCGCGAATGGCTGGCGGGCTCGTTCTCGGTCGCCGACATCCTGATGGCGGACGTGCTGCGCGTCGTCGATGGCTTCGGCGGCCTGGCGGACAGTCCCGCCTGCCGCGCCTACGTCGCGCGTGCCATCGGCCGCCCGGCGTTCGCCAAGGCGCACGCCGACCAGATGGCGCATTTCGCCGCGGCGGATAAGGTGCGGGGAACGTGATGTGTCTCACACAATTGATTTAGGGCCCGGCTTACAGTCGTCGCCAACGGAAGGACGCCATTCGACAGGTGATACATGACCCGCATCGAATATCTCAAGCAACAGATCGCCCGCGCCGAGCGGCTGGCAAAAGCCATCCTGGACCGCCAGACCTCCGATCGGCTTCAAGCTTTCGCCGCCGAATGCCGCGCGGAATTGTCGGAGATGACAGTCAAGCAGGCCGCGTGAGAGGTGCCGGGGAGATACGTAGGGCGGATTAGCGCTAGCGTAATCCGCCGCTTTTCCATCCCGGTGATGCATACCTTGGTGGATTACGCTGTCGCTAATCCGCCCTACGCGTCACACCAACTTCAGCGGCGCATCGGCGACGACCCGCAGATCGATGCGCCCGATCAACGCCGCACGCCGCGCCTCCGCAACACTGATGGCCTCGTCCGTCTGCCGCAGCGTCGAGACGTTCGAGCCGAGGGAGACGATCCCGCCCAGCACCAGGGCAATTGATCCCAGGGCCGCGGTCTGACCGAAGCCGAACAGACCGAGGATCGTAACCAACAGCAGCGCGGCACCAACACCGATGGCAATCTTGGAAGCCAGGATGTACTTCCGGCACCGCTCGGCGATCTCGGCGAGTTGCTCGATGCGATCTTCGATGTCGGAGATTTCGTCGGTCGGATCGTCTTCGGTCATAGGGCTTCGGATCTGGGAGCTTGCTTACGAATAAGGCCAGCGCCAAGGGTTGTTCTTAGCTGGGTAGTTTCCCGCCAACCGATCTATAGAATTCCGCGAGTTGGTTCGCCAACAATGAGGCCAGCAAATCTTCCATTTTCGAGACATCGATCCGGCCACCATCGCGAAAAGCCAAATCGGCCGCATCCAAGGCATCAAAATAGGGCCGCCGGTTGTCGACTATTTGATCTGGAATCGTCGGGGTGCCCGGCAAAAGAGTGCCAGCCCGAATTGAGAGCACAACGTACGAGACAATTCGGGAAGTGCGCCCATTCCCATCCGCGAACGGATGAATCCAATTTAGCCGCCACATGACATAAGCAGCTAGATGAATCGGCGTGCTGAGTTCCCAGTGATCATTGACGTAGTCGCACATATCCTCAATGAGCTCTGGGACCAGATGTGCGCCGACAGGCTCATGCTTGCTTCCCTCGATGGCAACGCCACCAGGGCGATAGTTGCCGGCGTAAGAGCTGATACCCGCCAAGGCTTCCCGTTGCAGACCGAGGATGAGCGAGGGACGAAGTTTGAATGAGCCCCGTTCAAGGGCAGTCTGGATCACGCCAATAGCCGCGTCGTACTGACGGAACCCATTCCGGGCTTCCGCCGCAGCCTTCGCTTGCGGATCTGTAATCAACTCAGGTTCGAGCGCCCGGCTATCACGCCGTTCGCGCTCGTCGCTTGTCACTTCTTTTCCTTGGCCAATTTCTCGGCCTCACGATCCACCATTTCTCGCGTTATGAGCGCATTTTCGAAATGGGTATTGCCATATACGAAGCTGCGCCGCTGCTCCTCCCGGTGTTCCGGGGATGGATTCGCGGTTTTTGCAGCCTCGATGAGTTTCTTGAGAGCGTCGGTCATGCCGTCAATATAGTCGAATCGGCTCGACCGCACCACGCCATTTTTCCAGCGGGCCGACTCCCCTCACAACGGCAAATTGTCGTGCTTCTTCGCCGGCGCTTCCACCTTCTTGTCCTTCAGCATCGCCAGCGCCCGCGCGATCCGCTTCCGCGTCGAGTGCGGCATGATGACGTCGTCGATGTAGCCGCGCTCGGCGGCGATGAAGGGCGAGAGGAAGCGGTCTTCGTACTCCTTGGTGCGCGCCGCGATCTTGTCGGGGTCGCCGATGTCGGAGCGGAAGATGATCTCGACCGCGCCCTTGGCGCCCATCACCGCGATCTGGGCGGTCGGCCAGGCGTAGTTCATGTCGGCGCCGATCTCCTTGGAGGCCATGACGTCGAAGGCGCCGCCATAGGCCTTGCGGGTGATGATGGTGACGAGCGGCACGGTGCACTGCGAGTACGCAAACAAGAGCTTGGCGCCGTGCTTGATCAGGCCGCCATATTCCTGCGCGGTGCCCGGCAGAAAGCCCGGCACGTCGACGAAGGTGACGATCGGGATGTTGAAGGCGTCGCAGAAGCGGACGAAGCGGGCCGCTTTCCGCGAGGCGTCGCTGTCGAGCACGCCGGCGAGCACCATCGGCTGGTTGGCGACGAAGCCGACGGTGCGGCCGGCGATGCGGCCGAAGCCGGTGACGATGTTCTTGGCGAAGGCTTCCGCGATCTCGAAGAAGTCGCCCTCGTCCACGACCTTCAGGATCAGCTCCTTCATGTCGTAGGGCTTGTTCGGATTGTCGGGGATCAGCGTGTCCAGCGACATGTCGACTCGCCCGATATCGTCGAAGCTCGGCCATTCCGGCACGCCGTCCGTGTTGTTGGACGGGAGGAAGTCGATCAGACGCCGCATCTGCAGGAGCGTCTCGACGTCGTTCTCGAAGGCGCCGTCGGCGATCGAAGAGCGCGTGGCGTGCACCGAGGCGCCGCCGAGCTCTTCGGCGGTGACGACCTCGTTGGTGACGGTCTTCACGACGTCCGGGCCGGTGACGAACATGTAGCTGGTGTTCTTCACCATGAAGATGAAGTCGGTCATCGCAGGTGAATAGACGTCGCCGCCGGCGCAGGGCCCCATGATGACGGAGATCTGCGGAATCACGCCCGAGGCCAGCACGTTGCGGCGGAAGACGTAGGAGTAGCCGGCGAGCGCGGCAACGCCCTCCTGGATGCGGGCGCCGCCGGCGTCGTAGAGGCCGATGATGGGCGCCCTCGCCTTCATGGCCATGTCCTGGAGTTTTGTGATTTTCAGCGCGTGCGTTTCCGAGAGAGAACCGCCGAACACGGTGAAATCCTTAGCGAAGACAAACGTCTTGCGGCCGTTGACGGTGCCCCAGCCGGTGACGACGCCGTCGCCGGGCACCTTGGTCTTCTCCATCCCGAACTCGGTGGAGCGGTGCTCGACGAACATGTCGAACTCTTCGAACGACCCCTTGTCGAGCAGCAGTTCGATGCGCTCGCGCGCCGTCAGCTTGCCGCGGGCGTGCTGCGCCTCGATGCGCTTCTCCCCGCCGCCGAGTTTTGCGGCGGCGCGACGGTCTTCGAGGGCGTCCAGGATGTGTTTCATTTGCTCCCGCCAGTTCTTAAGTGATGCGGGGTTCTAACACGGCATTTTGCGGGCCGGGAAGCGGCTTTCGGCGTCGCAGGGCTGCCCTGCCGCAGCGTGAAAGGGCAAGGAATTACAGAGCTTTGCCTAGGAGACGAACATGAGTGAAGGGATGGCCGAGACGGGCGCGGCGACGGGCAGCGTCAACATCCTGTTGCGGCTGGAGGGCCTGACCCTGTTCGCAGGGATGGTGACGCTCTACGCCGCCTGGGACGGGTCCTGGCTGGTTTTTGCCTTGCTCTTCTTCGTGCCCGATCTGAGCTTCCTGGCATACCTGTCCGACGCCAGGTTCGGCGCGATGGTCTACAACGCCGCTCACAGCTACATGGCGCCGGTGGCGCTGCTGACGCTGGGCTTCGGCCTCGCCTCGCCCCTCACTTTGTCAATTGCCTTGATCTGGCTTGCCCATATCGGCATCGACCGGGCGCTCGGCTACGGCCTGAAATATTCCGCCGGGTTCGGCTTCACCCATCTCGGCCGGATCGGCCGGCAGAAGGACGCCTGACCGGTGGCGCCCCCTCGCAATGGCGTTGGCGAGAGAGCTGCGCTCGCAATGACGAGGACTTCTTTGCGGTCCGCAATAAGGCGCGATCACCGCGTCTGTTAGACCGCGCCGATCTCGGCAAGGCAAGCCTGTGTCAGCGGCATGCGCTCGCCGACGAGACGCGGCTCCTTACAATCCATGTTGAGCGCGAACACGGTGTGCGCCTCGCCCTTCTCGGCCCAGCCGACCATCCAGCCGAGCGACGGCTCGCCGCGCTCGGCCCCGAGCAGGCCCGACTTGGCGCGGATGATGCTGTCGCCGACCTTGGTCACCGGCAGGATGTCAGCGACGAGATCCTGGCTGCGCTTTGAGATCGGCAGCACGCGGCGGCGCAGCCGGTCGACGAAATCGACCTGCTCGACCGGATCGATGCGCAGGGCGCCGGTCAGCCAGAACTGGTCGATGCCGCCGCCGATGTCGCGATTGCCGTAGTCGAACTCGTCGACATATTTCTGCATGCGTTCCTGGCCAATGCGCCGTGCAATCTCCTGAAAGACCGGCACCGCGCTCACCGCGATGGCGCTGCGCAACGTGTGATCCTTGTTCCAGACTTCGATCGGGCGCTTGACGCCATCCCAGGGAAACACGTCCTTGTCGGGGTCCGCGACCACGCCGGTCTCCAGCGCAATCAGCGCGTTCGGAATCTTGAAGGTCGAGGCCGGCAGCTTGCCCTCGCCCGAGCGCTCCTTGTCGCTGGCGACGATCAGATAATCCTCGACCTTGTAGCCGACGAAGGTGCCGGAAGTGCCGAGATCGGTGAAGCGTTTTGCAAGACTCTCACGGATTTCATTACGCGGCGGCGCGACGTGGGCGCGCGCGCGGGATGGCAGCACCGCGGCTGCGGCGAGAAGACCGAGGGTGGAACGACGGGACAGCAAAGCGATATCCGTGAACTGTGAGAAGCCGCGCGACCATGCAGCCGCTACGTGGTGAAACGATGACAGGTTATGCTTACCGCCCCCGACCCGACAGCCGCAGCACGAACACCAGCACCTCGGCGACGGCCTTGTAGAGATCCGGCGGGATCTCGTCGCCGAGCTCGACCCTGGACAGCGCGCCGGCCAGAATCTCGTTCTCCTCGATCGGGATGTCGTGGGCCTTGGCGATCTCGACGATCTTTTCACCGATCGTGCCCTTGCCCTTGGCGACGACGACAGGCGCGTTGGTGCCCTTCTCGTAATGGAGCGCGATCGCAAGCTTGGATGGATCGCTCATGTCGCGCGATCCAGGAAGTGCCCGGCGCGGGCCGGCGCCGGCTGCGGCGGCGTGCCGTCGCGGACCACGATGTCGCCGGGCTTGAGCTCGGCTCTCGTCAATGCCTGGCTGAGCTCACCGACGCCGGCACGGAGCTGCTGCGCCGTCGCCGGCCGCTCCGCCCACATCCGCACGAATGTCTTGTCGCCGTTCAGCGTGATCAACGCATGCACGGGTCCGGCCGGCTCCACATTGAGGGAGAAGCGCGCGCGCCAGGTGCGCTGGGCGGGATCGCCGGACTCATTGCCGCCGTCGCGCGAGATCTCGAACTGCGCCATCGCAGTGCCCTGCTGGGTCGCGAACGGAATCTCGAAATTCCACTGCGGCACGGCCGGATCGATGCGGTGCCCGCTGGCATCGATGCGATCGGGGAGCGAAGCGATTTGCAGCAGCGTCTGCCGCGCGAGCGCCGCATCGGTGTCCTCGAGCAGGCGATGCACGGTCGCAGCGAGCGGCGTATCCGGCGCGAGCGATGGCGCGGCGATGGTCTGCGGCGCCGGCAGCGCACCGCGGAACGGCGGCGGCGTCGCGTGTGCGGCAGCCTCGAAGACGTGGCCATCCGGTACGGCCTTGTTGGAGCCCGGCAAGTTGCCGGTCAGGCGCGGCAGGTTCTGCGTGACCTCTTGCAGCAGGCTCGCGGCAAGGCCGGCGGACATGATCCGCGACGTCGCCGCCTGCGAAGCCCCGTCGGCGAGCACGGCAGCGGCGGGATTGGCGCGGCCCGGCGTTTGCGGCTGTTGCGCGATTTCGGCTGATGGAGATCCGGCCTGCGCCGCCCCACCTGCTGCCGGAGCCGGCGAGGCGCCTTGTGTCGGTGGCACGGCCCTCTCAATCGTGGCCAGCGCCTGGCGCAGCACCAGCAGCGCCGCCTTCAGATCGGGCATTGTGCCTGACGACGGCGTCGCGCCTGCCGCGAGCGAAGCCTCGAGGAACAGCCCCGACTTCCGGAATGCGGATTCGATATCGCCGCCGGCAAGCCCGGTATCGAGCGGCGTCTGCTGAGACAGCACGGCCAGCACCGCCTGCTTCAAGCCCGCGGGCAGATCGCTGCCGGTGACGACGGCGGCCAGATTGGCAAACAGCGGCGCCTGGCTGCCCTGCCTGGTGACGGCATCGGTCGAAGCCACCGTGACGGCGACTTGCTCCGGAGGTGTCAGCGTGTTGCGCGTGGCGCCCGCCGACGGCGCAAGCGGCGGGCTCTCCACCAGCGAGGCCGCACGCGGCGTCAGCGTGACCACGTCGGCGGCCGCCTCGCCTGCCCCGCCCATGACGGCAAGACGGACGGTGCCGTCGTTCCGCGACACCGCCAGCTGGAGATTTTGCCCGGGCGACAGCGCGACTTCCGACATCACGTCGAGCGATAGATTTGCGATCGCGATCCGCACCAGATTGTCGGCGAGGACGCTGACGACTCTCGCATCGACGACACTGCCGGCCTGAAGCACAAGATCGGGCGTCGCCGCATCAGCCGAGGGGCTGGCGGCGCTGACGGGAGCAATGGAAGTGACCGGCGTCGGCATCTCAGCGGCCTCAGGGAGCGCCGGCTACCGTAACGCTGCGCCGTAAACCTCCCGTTAAGGACCTGTGGTCCCGGCCGGGCTTGCTGCCGCCAGCACGGCCACGGCGGCCTCGAAATCCCTGAGGCGGGTGGCCCGGCGGCTGGCTGCCTCCTCGTCCACGCCCCATTGCTCGGCGTTCCAGTCCTCGTCGACATGGGCGGCGGTCCAGACCTGGTCAGCGTCCCGCGCGCCATGGGCCAGCGCCAGCGCCAGCAACGCCGAGCCGGTCAGGGTCGTCACCACATGGAGAGCGCCGACCGACCAGGCATCCTGCGGTAGCGCGGCGCGAGCCGCCCGAAGCGCCTGGTCCGGCTGCTTCACATGCATGATGCCCTCGGACAGGATGAAATGCGCACCCAGCGTCTCCGCCGCCCAGAACAGCACGGGATCCCAATGTGCGGCCTCGCGGGCGACCAGTCCCTCGGGGTGACCGGCACGGTAGAACAGCAAATCGGACTCGAAGTATCTGGCGAGGTCGTCGCTGACGAGCTCGATGCGATCGACGACACCCTCCACCACGCTGTTGGCCATCCGCGTCAACGGCATGGTCACGGGGTCGATCGTCTCGTCCTGGGCCGCCCATTCCGCGGCCACCGCTTCGGCAAGGTCGCGCGAAGGGATGATCACCTGCCGACCGGACGGCGTACGGATCGGCTTGCCGTCGAGCACGACGGCATACCCGCCATCGGCCTCGCTCACGCCCGCCTCCTTGTAGAAGCGCTTGCGCTGCGGTAGACGCGCCGACTGGCGTGCCGCCTCGCGCGGATCGGGCGGGGTTTGCCCCGCAGCTTCATCGAACAATTCGCGCATCTCGGTTTTTCAGTCTCTGCCGCTGATTGCCAGGCTTTTAGGATAAAACCGGCAGCCGATAAAGCGAGCGGCGGGCATGAGGGAACTTGGCCGGCGTTGCGACCCTGTTGGCCGGGGCGTTGGCCGCTAGCGGACAGGAGATCCAATCGACCCTAGTTCGCGCATCTGAGCGCATAGGTGCCGCGGTGAGCGGGACCCAGCCCCGCGCCAGCGGCGTCCTCGAGGCACTTCGAAAAGCGATCACCGAACGAATTACGCGGGAGCGGCCGGTAGTTGTAGCTCGGCTGCGCATCGATCCGCGGCATCTTCGGCACCTCGAGCTTCGGCGGCGGTGGCGGCGAAGGCGGCGGAACGACCTGCGTGGGGCCCGGCAGCAAAAGCTGTGCCTGAGCCGCCTGCCCCAAGAGCAGTGCGGTCAAAACCATGAGACAGAGCGAGAACTGTTTCATGGTCGATATGTTGTACTCCGGCCGCCCCCGTTCAACCTGACTTAACTATTCTTCAGGCGCGTTCTCGATCGGATCAAATCTGGCTGCATCCAGGCCGAGCAAGTTCCACGACTGCTGCATATGTGGCGGCAACGGCGCGGTGGCGTCGATCACGCCGCCGCGCGGATGCGGGATGACGATGCGGCGTGCCAACAGATGCAGCCGGTTCTGCAAGCCGCCCGGCAGCTGCCAGTTCTCGATGTTGAAATATTTGGGATCGCCAACGATGGGATGGCCGATATGGGCCATGTGGGCGCGCAGCTGGTGGGTGCGGCCCGTCACCGGCTTCAGCGAGACCCAGGTCAGCTTGTTGCCCGCGGTCTCGACCACCGCATAGTACGTCACCGCGTGGCTCGCGCCCTCGTCGCCATGCTGAGCGATGCGCATGATGGTGTCGTCCTCGCTCTCCTCTTTCGCCAGGAAGGTCGAGATGCGGCCCTGCTTGGGCTTCGGCAAGCCCGGTACCAGAGCCCAATACACCTTTCGCGCCGACCGCGAGCGGAATGCACCGGTCAGGTGCGAGGCGGCAAAGCGCGTCTTGGCGATCAGGAGACAGCCCGACGTCTCCCTGTCGATGCGGTGCACGAGCCGCGGCTTCTGGCCCTTGGCGTCGCGCATCACCTCCAGCATCTGGTCGATGTGCCGCGTCATGCCCGACCCACCCTGCACGGCAAGGCCGGCCGGCTTGTTCAGGACGAGGACGTCGTCGTCCTCGTAGATCGTCATCTCCTTCAGCGCCTTGAGCGTTTTTTGCGCAGCGTCCGAGAGCTCCCCGACGACCTTCGGTGCGTCGAGCTTCAGCGGCGGAATGCGGACGCTCTGGCCCTCCTCGAGGCGATCCTTGCTGTCGACGCGCTTGCCATCGACGCGCAGTTCGCCTTTGCGGACGACACGCTGGATGTGGGAGAACGACAGGCCGGGAAAGCGCGCCTCGAGGAAGCGGTCGACACGCATATTGTTCTCGTCCGCCGTCACGGTGACGGTCTGGACCTTGGTGGGCAGCAGCGCTTCGACCGGCTTTGCCGGAACGGCCTTTTCCAGCACGGCTTTGGGCGCGCGCCGCTCGGCCCGCTCGCCCGCAAAGCGCGGCGGCTTGCTGCCGGGCTTGCCGCCCGGCCGCGGCCCGGCCCTCTTCGCGCTCCGCGCCTGATGCGGGCGCGAGTCGTCGCGCTCGTCACGCGAGCGCGGCTTTGGGTTCATTCTCTTGATGCGGCGGCTCATGCGGTCTTTCCAAGCTTTCGTATCGACTGCGCATCGGCGCGGCGGGGCAGCGACGCAACCTGCGCGCCCACCTCCTTCTCCGCCAGCCGCAGCTCATATTGCTGTTGCAGGTTCATCCAGAATTGCGGGCTGGTACCGAACCAGTGACCAAGGCGCAGCGCCGTATCGGCAGTGATGCCGCGCTGTCCGTTGATGATGCCGGTGATGCGATTGACCGGCACATCGATCTGACGCGACAGTTCTGCAGCTGTGACGCCGAGTTCACGCAACTCTTCGGCGAGCTGTTCGCCGGGATGGATGGGCGTACGGGGCATAAGCTTCCTTCAGTGATAGTCGACGATCTCTACATCAACTGGACCAGGCGATCCTTCCGGCCAATTGAAGCATATCCGCCATTGGTCGTTGATCCGGATCGAGAACTGTCCTGCACGATCGCCCTTAAGGGCTTCCAGTCGATTGCCGGGCAATGCCGCCAAGTCGGTTAAGTTCGTTGCCGCGTCCAATCGATCGAGGCGGATCTCAGCCTGGCGGGCAAACCCCGAGAAATCCTTGACATGCTGACCAGCGGCAAATCGCTCCGTGCGCTTGTCGCGGTAGCTGACAATCATTCCCAGCCAGTAACAGGATTTACGAGTTACGTAAATAGTAAAATCGCCTGGAGATCCTACGTCCCGCCCCGCTCCTTCCGAAGCTTGGCCCAGTAATCCAGCCGCTTCCTGATCTCCCGCTCGAAGCCGCGCTCGGGCGGGTCGTAGAAGGTCTGGCGACCGAGAGCCTCCGGAAAGTAGTCCTGGCCCGAGAAAGCGTCGGGGGCGTCGTGGTCGTATTCGTACGCTGCACCGTAGCCTTCCGACTTCATCAGCTTGGTCGGGGAATTGAGGATGTGCTTCGGCGGCAGCAGCGAGCCGGCCTGCTTGGCCACCTGCATCGCCGTGCCGAAGGCGGTGTAGACCGCGTTCGATTTCGGCGCGGTGGCGAGATAGACGACGGCCTGCGCTATTGCGAGCTCGCCTTCGGGATGGCCGAGAAAGTCGAAAGCATCCTTGGCCGCATTGGCGATGACGAGCGCCTGCGGATCGGCAAGCCCGATGTCCTCGACCGCCATGCGCACGACACGGCGGGCCAGGAACAGCGGATCCTCGCCGGCATCGAGCATGCGGGCGAGGTAATACAGCGCGGCATCGGGGTCGGAACCGCGCACCGACTTATGCAACGCGGAGATCAGGTTGTAATGGCCGTCGGCCGACTTGTCGTAGATCGGCGCGCGGCGTTGCAGGATGTCCTGCAACTGCGCGGCATTGAAAATCTCGTCCGCCCGCGCCGAACGCCATACCTCTTCGGCAAGCGTCAGCGATGCGCGGCCGTCGCCGTCGGCCATGCGCACCAGCACCGCGCGCGCCTCCGCATCGAGCGGCAGCTTCCTGCCCTCGACCGCCTCGGCATGTGCGAACAGCTTTTCGATCGCGGCGGCATCGAGCGAACGAAACACCAGCACGCGCGCGCGGGACAGGAGCGCCGCGTTGAGCTCGAAGGACGGGTTCTCGGTGGTGGCGCCGACCATGACCACCGTGCCGTCTTCCATCACGGGCAGAAAGGAATCCTGCTGGGCGCGGTTGAAGCGATGCACCTCGTCCACGAAGAGCAGCGTGCCCTTACCCATCTCGCGGCGGGCGCGCGCGGCATCGAAAGCCTTCTTGAGATCGGCGACGCCGGAGAATACCGCGGAGATCTGTTCGAAATGCAGATCGGTGGCATCCGCCAGCAGCCGTGCCACCGTGGTCTTGCCGGTGCCCGGCGGGCCCCAGAACACCAGCGAGCCGAGCGTGCGCGTCTCCAGCATGCGCGTCAGCGCGCCGTCGGGGCCGAGGATGTGGTCCTGGCCGACAACCTCCGACAGCGCGCGCGGACGCAGCCGGTCCGGCAGCGGATGCGGCGCCTCGTGGTCGAGCCCCGCCGCGGCAAAGAGAGTCGGCGTCTGCTGTGGTCGCTTCGGACTCATCCGCCCAACGTGACGTTGATCTGCTGGCCGCCGCGCACCAGCGTGATGCGCCAGATCCGAGGCCGCTCGCCTGCGGCCTTCTCGAGATCGCCGGTCTTGCTGATCTTCTGGTTGTTGACGGCCAGGATGATGTCGCCTTTCTGGAAGCCGACATTGGCCGCCGCGGTATCGCCGCCGATATCGGTGATCACGACGCCTTCGGTGTCGGCGTCCAGACGCAGCTCGTCAGCGACCGCGGGGGTGATGGTCGAGACCTTCGCGCCCTGGAACGGCGAGCGAGCGGTGACGACGAGCTCGCTGCGTCCGGTATCGGGCGCAGTCTCCAGCGCCACGGTCAGCTTGACCGGCTTGCTGCCGCGCTGCACGTCGACCTGCGCGGTGCCGCCGAGCGGACGGGTTGCGAAACGGTAGTCGAAGGCGTTGGGATCATCGACGGTCTGGCCGTCGATGCCGGTGATGAGGTCGGAGGATTTCAGACCGGCCTTCGCTGCGGGGCCATTGGGCACCACGCTTGCGACCAACGCACCGGTCGGCGAGCGCAGGCCGAGGCTTTCCGCGATCTCCGGAGTCACCGCCTGCAATTTTGCCCCGAGCCACGGCCGCTTCACTGCCTTGCCGCCGCTCTTGGCTGATGCGACGACGACGCGCACCATGTTGGCGGGAATCGCAAAGCCGATGCCCTGCGAGCCGCCGGAGCGCGAATAGATCGCCGTGTTGATGCCGGCGAGCTTGCCGCTCATGTCGACCAGCGCGCCGCCGGAATTGCCGGGATTGATCGGCGCATCGGTCTGGATGAAGAACTGGTAGTCGGTGATGCCGACTTGCGTGCGTGCCAGCGCCGAGATGATGCCGTGGGTCACGGTCTGGCCGACACCGAAGGGATTGCCGATCGCCAGCACGACGTCGCCGACCAACAATTCATCGGAATTCGTGAAATCGAGGGTCGGAAATTTTTCCTTGGCGTCCTTCAGGCGCAGCACGGCGAGATCGGTACGCGAATCCTTCAGCAGGATCTCGGCCTCGAACTCGCGCTTGTCCGACAGCGATACTTTCACCTGGTCCGCGCCTTCGATGACGTGGACGTTGGTGACGACGAGACCGGAGGCATCGACGATGACGCCCGAGCCGAGCGAGCGCTGCATCTGCTCGGGCTGCTGGCCCGGCACGCCGAAGAAGCGGCGGAAAATCGGGTCGTCCAGCAGCGGATTGCGGTTCTGCACCACCTTGGCGGCATAGACGTTGACGACCGCGGGCTGCACCCGTTGCACGATCGGCGCATAGGATAGCCGCAGCTCGGCCGGCGACGACGGGACGCGGCGGTCCTGCGCTGAGGCCGGATTGAAATGGGCCGAAAAGGCTATGCACAAGGCCGTGACGACGGCGGTCCAGGTCGATCGAAACATTCCTACCTCTCGGAAAAGACGCCGGAATATAGGCGCGTTCGCCCCTCAATAGAAGGGCGCGGGGCGGCAATAATCGGCCCTTCGCCGCCGTGTCCGGCATGCAAGGGTGCCGTGCGAATCGGCAATTTGCCCGGGGCGGCGGATTGGCATGATGTGCGTGCATCTTGCATGGTGGTGTGAAGCGGATTCGGTTGCGGCGAATTTGCATCAGTGGGAACCCACGCAACCGATCGCAGCGTCGCGGGGCAGTCATCGATCACACTTAGGCTCTCCGTTCGCAACTTGGGGAAGATAGTCAGATGATGGAGGCGTACGTGAGCACAACACGAATTGCGGCTGCAGCGATTGGTCTCGCCGGTGCGCTGGCGGCCTCGCAAGCCCAGGCCCAATCGGCAAGCAGCAGCGAGCAGGAGATCGCACTGCTGAAGCAGCAGTTGAAGATGCTGGAGCAGAAGCTCGACAGGCTCCAGAGTCAAACCGCGGCGAACACGGCGGCCGCGGCGAAAGCCAGGGCCGAAGCGAAGGCTGAAGCGAAGGCCGAGGCGCGTTCGGAGGCAAAGGCCGTCGTTGCCAACGCCAATGCGGCGATTCCGGTCAAGGGGCCGCCGCCGGCATCCGGCGTCGTCGTCACGATGCCGAACAACCGGCCGACGATCTGCACCGCCGACCAGGCCAATTGCGTCGCCATCACCGGTCGCCTGCACTACGATGTCGGCGGCTATGACTATCGCCCCAACACCGCGGCCACCGTGCCGCAGAAGCTCGACAGCGGCCAGAACGTCCGTCGCGCGCGCATCGGCGTCGCCGGCAAGTTCTTCAACGACTGGAACTTCGCGCTGATCTACGATTTCGGCGGCTCCTCCGACGGATTTGGCGGCGCCGCGCCGGGATCGCTGCCGGGCGGCGGCCTCTCCGGCGTCGAGAACGCGTATATCAGCTACACCGGCCTGAAGCCGTTCGGCGGCAAGATGGCGATCGAGGCCGGCATCATGGATCTGCCTTACACGCTCGACGAGGCGACGAGCTCAAACGACATCATGTTCATGGAACGCGCCTCACCCGGTATTATCGCGACCAACATCGCCGCCGGCGACTTCCGCTCCGCGGCCGGTGCGCGCTGGTTCAACGACCAGCTCTGGATCGGCGGCTATGTCACGGGACCGTCGACCGGCGCGATCCATTCCGCCTCGAGCGCTTCGCCGCCGGGCACCAGCGAGCAGTACGGCGCGGTGGCGCGCGTCGCCGGCAATCCCATCAGCGGCAAGGACTATTCGGTGCACATCGGCGCCGACGCGCAATGGCTGATCCAGCCGCCGCGCAACCTGATCGCCAACACGCAGACGGTCACGCTCAGCGATCGTCCGGAATTGCGTCTCGACCCGACCACGCTGGTCTCCACCGGCGCCATCGCCAATGTCTCGGGGGCGCAGGTCTACAGCATCGAAGCGGCCGCGACCTACGGGCCGCTCATCGTCCAGGGCGAGTACTTCTGGTACAACGTCGATCGCACCGCCAACACCGGCGTGCCGCTGGTCGGCGCACCGAGCCTGAAATTCCAGGGCGGCTATGCGCAGGCCGGCTACGTGCTGACCGGTGAGGGGCGCAACTATAACGCGGCGAGCGCGGCCTATAGCGGCGTCAAGCCGGCGCATCCGTTCTCGCTCGACGGCGGCTGGGGGGCGTGGGAGATCGCGGGGCGCTTCTCGACGATCGACCTCAATGACCAGCTCGCGACCGCGACCGGCGTCGCCGGCGGCCGGCAGACGGTCTACACCCTCGCGCTCAACTGGTACGTCAACGGCAATGTCCGATTCATGCTGGACTATCTGCACGGCACCGTGTCGCGACAGGCTTCGCCGGTCTCGACTGCCGATGTCGGCTCGAAGTTCGACGCGGTCGCGATGCGCACGCAGTTCGCGTTCTGACGCTCACCTTATCCGGGAGCGGTACGATCCGCTCCCGGAGGCTCACGCCGCGTGCTTCGGCTTTCTCACCACCACCGGCGGCGGCGCGCAGGACAGCCGTTCCTGATGACTCTCGCCCCAGGCCTTCAGAATGTCGATGACAGGCCTGAGGCTCTCGCCGAGCTCGGACAGGCAATATTCCACGCGCGGCGGCACCTCGGCATAGACCTTGCGGAGGACGAGCTTGTCCTCCTCGAGCGCGCGGAGCTGCTTCGTGAGCATGCGCTGGGTGATGCCGGGCATCCGGCGGCGCAATTCGCCGAAGCGCTGGGTGCCGCTCTGGAGGTGGTAGAGGATCACGCCCTTCCACTTGCCGTCGATCAGGTCCAGCGTCGCCTCGACCGAGCAGCCGGGACGACGGGCAAAATTGCGCCGCTTCATGCGTGTTTTCCCAATAGTATCCAAACAGGGACTATATCCCCGAATTTACAGTACTTGCCAATTTGAAGCCAGGACGACAGTTAGAGCTGCAGGCGAACAGCCCATCTGATGGAGACAAGCCATGAAGGCCGTCGGCTACAAAAAATCGCTTCCGATCGAGGATGCGGATTCACTGATCGATTTCGAGACCGCCAAGCCCGAGCCCGGGGCGCGCGACATCCGCGTCGCCGTGAAGGCGATCTCGGCCAATCCGGTCGATTACAAGGTGCGCAAGCGCGCAGCTCCGCCCGAGGGCGAGACGAAGATCCTCGGCTATGACGCGGCCGGTGTGGTCGATGCCGTCGGCCCCGACGTGACACTCTTCAAGCCGGGCGACGAAGTGTTATACGCCGGTTCGATCCTGCGCCAGGGCACCAACGCCGAATTCCACCTGGTCGACGAGCGCATCGTCGGCAACAAGCCGAAGAGCCTGTCGTTCGCGCAAGCCGCCGCCCTTCCGCTCACCTCCATCACCGCCTGGGAATTGCTGTTTGACCGGCTCGGCGCGATACCTGGCAAGAGCGTCGATCCGCGCACGCTTCTGATCACGGGCGGCGCCGGCGGCGTCGGCTCGATCCTGATCCAACTTGCCCGCCGGCTCACCGGGCTGACCGTACTTGCCACCGCGACGCGGCCGGAGTCGCAGAAATGGTGCCTCGATCTCGGCGCTCATGCGGTGATCGACCACGGCAAGCCGATGAAGGAACAGATCGAGAATCTGAAGCTGCCCCCAGTCGCGCTGGTGGCGAGCCTGACCTTCACCGACCAGCACTACAAGGCGATTGCGGACTTCATGGCCCCGCAGGGAAGGTTCGGCCTGATCGACGATCCCCCGGAATTCACCATGAGCACCTTCAAGGGCAAGGCGATCTCGGTGCACTGGGAATCGATGTTCACGCGCTCCTCGTTCCAGACGCCAGACATGATCGCGCAGCATCATCTGCTCAATGATGTCGCCGACCTCATCGACAAGGGCGTGCTGCGCACCACGCTCGACCAGACCTTCGGCACGATCAACGCCGCCAACCTCAAGCGAGCCCATGCGCTCTTGGAGAGCGGCAAGTCGCGCGGCAAGATCGTGCTGGAGGGGTGGTAAAGGCTTCGTCGGGTGGGTTAGCCGAAGGCGAAACCCACCCGCCTTTGAAACCGCGACACGGATAAACCTACCCGACACCTTCGCTGCTACGTCTTCGCCATACCCCGCTCGATGAAGCCCTTGGCGAGCGCGTGATAGATCCCCTCCTCGCAGACCAGTCGCGAGACGAGATGCGCGATCAGGGCGGCCGCCATCAACGGCACGACCATGCCGTGATTGTCCGTCATCTCCGTGACGATGACGAAGGCGGTGATCGGCGCCTGCACCACCCCGGCGAAATAGGCGACCATGCCCAGCAGCATGATTGCACCGAGCGGCGCCTCGTGGAAGAAAGAGGCGACATTGCATCCGATCCCGGCACCGACGGCGAGCGAGGGCGCGAAGATGCCGCCAGGAATGCCGCTGATCGCGGCGAACGTCGTCGCCATCATCTTGAGGATACCGAAATCCTGCGGCAGCGGCGCGCCCTGCTCCAGCGCCGTCTTCACCTGCTCATAGCCGGTGCCGTAAACGGTGTCGCCGGAGGCGAGGCCGCAGAGCGCGACGGCGAGACCGCAGGCAAAGGCGAACCAGAGCGGATGGCCCTTCATCGCGCGCCCGACCGGCCCTTTGAATCCCCGCGCCGTGGCGATGACGATGCGGCTGAACAATCCGCCTGCGAGGCCCCCGATCACGCCACAGACGGGCACGGCCAGCCAGTCGATGCCGCGCGCCAGCGACATCGCGCTACTGCCGAAATAGGCGTAATTGCCGGCCAGCGCGAGCGACGTCAGGCCGGCCGCGATGACCGCAGCAATGATGAGGCTGGATGTGCGGGTCTCGAAAGCGCGGCTCATCTCCTCGATACCGAACACGATCCCCGCCAGCGGCGTGTTGAAGGCGGCGGCAACGCCGGCGGCCGCTCCGGCCAGGATCAGGCCAGGCTGGCGGCGCGGCGACACGCGGCCAAGCGCGAACATGATGGACGCGCCGACCTGGACGGTCGGCCCTTCCCGGCCGACCGAGCCGCCACAGAGCAGGCCGAACAACGTGAGGATCACCTTCCCAACCGCGATCCGCATCGAGACCAGACTTTCGCGCGCGGACTGGTCGGTCAGATGCCGGGCGGCGATCGCCTGCGGGATGCCGCTGCCCTGCGCATTCGGAAACAGGCGGATGGTCAGATAGGCCGACAGCATGAATCCGAGCGGCGTGATCGCCAGCACGATATAGCGCGACTTCGCCAGCAAGAACGCGAAGGCCTGCTGGGCCAGATCGGCGGCCTGCGCCAGCGCGACGGCCGCTGCGCCGACGGCCATGCCGCCGAGGAGGAAAATCGCCCGCTGGCGCCAGCGTGCATAGGTCAGGCGGACGCGCCGCTTGTCGCGAGTGGAGAAGGTCCGGAGCATGGAAGCTTAATCTAGCCGATCATGCCCCAAACAAAAAGCCAGACAGCTGACGTGCGGGTCAGGCAATGGTGTTGACGATGCCGCCTTCCGCCCGCAGCGCCGCACCGTTGGTGGCGGATGCCTCCTTCGAGGCGACGTAGACCACCATGTTCGCGATCTCGTCGACACTCGCAAAACGCTGGATCAGCGAGCTCGGGCGGTGCTGCATGACGAAATTGGCGGCGGCCTCGTCCACGGACTGACCGTTCTGCCTGGCGAGATCCTTCACGAAGGTCTCGACGCCCTCCGACATGGTCGGGCCCGGCAGCACGGAATTGACGGTGACGCCGGTGCCGCGGGTGAGCTGGGCGAGACCGCGCGCGATCGAGAGCTGGGCCGTCTTGCTCATGCCGTAGTGGATCATCTCGACGGGGATGTTGAGCCCGGACTCCGATGAGATGAAGACGATGCGCCCCCAATTGCGCTCGAGCATGCCCTTCATGTACGCGCGCGATAGCCTCACGCCGCTCATGACGTTGACCTCGAAGAAGCGGGTCCAGTCCTCGTCCGGAATCTCGAAGAAGTCCTTGGGTTCGAAGATGCCGGCATTGTTGATGAGGATGTCGACCTCGGGCAGAGCAGCCACCAGCGCCTTGCAGCCCGCAGCGGTCGAGACGTCGGCGGCGATGCCCCGGACCTTGCTGCCCGTCCCTTCCAGCTTGCGCACGGCGGCATCGACCTTGTCCTGGCCGCGGCCGTTGATCACCACGCTGGCGCCGGAGGCTGCCAGGCCCTTGGCGATGGCGTGGCCGATGCCGGCGGTCGAGCCGGTGACGAGGGCGGTCTTTCCGGACAGGTCGATGTGCATGTGCTGCCTCCAAGGCTGATGACGGAGATATCGGGAGCGACCTGTGATGCCGCAATCGGGCTCACCGACGCGTAAGGAAGCGCCTGTACACTGGCGAATCCACCCAACGCATCCAAAAAAAACGGCGCCCGGATAGGCGCCGCTGTCAATTCATAGCCGCTGACTGGCTTAGGCCGCCTCGGCTTCCTTTTCCTGCACCGGACCGGAATCCTGGCCCTTGGCGTCGACGTCGCGATCGACGAACTCGATCACGGCCATCGCGGCGTTGTCGCCGTAGCGGAAGCCGGCCTTGATGATGCGGGTGTAGCCGCCCTGCCGGTCCTTGTAGCGGGTCGCCAGCGTGTCGAACAGCTTCTTGACCATGTCGACGTCGCGCAGCTCGGAGATGGCCTGACGGCGCAGCGACAGGCCGCCCTTCTTGCCAAGGGTGACGAGCTTCTCGACGATCGGGCGAAGCTCCTTGGCCTTGGGCAGCGTGGTGACGATCTGCTCGTGCTTGATCAGCGAGGCCGCCATGTTGGCGAACATCGCCTTGCGATGCTCGGCCGTGCGGTTGAGTTTCCGATGAACCTTGCCGTGACGCATGTGTGTAGTCCTTCTTCGCTTGTGTCGCGGTGGTTCAGCGACTGGTTTTCAGGTGGGCTTCCTGCGTTCGCCCGGTCGTCATTCCGGGGCGGCTCGCAGAGCCGAACCCGGAATCTCGAGGTTCCGGGTTCGATGCTCCAGGGCCACGCTTCGCGTGGTCCTTCGCATCGCCCCGGAACGACGAATACTCAGTAATGATCCTCGAAGCGCTTGGCGAGCTCGTCGATGTTCTCCGGCGGCCAGCCCGGCACTTCCATGCCGAGATGCAGACCCATCTGGGCCAGAACTTCCTTGATCTCGTTCAGCGACTTGCGGCCGAAGTTCGGGGTGCGGAGCATTTCCGCTTCGCTCTTCTGCACGAGGTCGCCGATGTAGACGATGTTGTCGTTCTTCAGGCAGTTGGCCGAACGCACCGACAGCTCGAGCTCGTCCACCTTCTTGAGGAAGGCCGGGTTGAAGGCGAGGTCCGGGATGATCTCCTGGGCGACTTCCTTGCGCGGCTCTTCGAAGTTGACGAACACGTTGAGCTGATCCTGCAGGATGCGGGCGGCATAGGCCACCGAGTCATCCGGCGTGATCGCGCCGTTGGTCTCGATCGTCATGGTCAGCTTGTCGTAGTCGAGGATCTGGCCCTCGCGGGTGTTCTCGACCTTGTAGGAGACCTTGCGGACCGGCGAGTACAGGCTGTCGACCGGGATCAGGCCGATCGGCGCGTCCTCGGGACGGTTGCGTTCGGCGGGCACGTAACCCTTGCCGGTGGAAACCGTGAACTCCATGCGGATCTCGGCGCCCTCGTCGAGCGTGCAGATCTGCAGATCGGGGTTCAGCACGACCACGTCGCCGACGGTCTGGATGTCGCCGGCGGTGACGACACCCGGGCCCTGCTTCTTCACGACCATGCGCTTGGGGCCTTCGCCCTGCATCTTGATCGAGATATCCTTGATGTTGAGCACGATGTCGGTCACATCCTCACGGACGCCCGCGATCGAGGAGAACTCGTGCAGCACGCCGTCGATGTGCACCGACTGCACCGCCGCGCCCTGGAGCGAGGAGAGCAGGATGCGGCGCAGCGCGTTGCCGAGGGTCTGGCCGAAGCCGCGCTCGAGCGGCTCGGCGACGATGGTCGCGAAACGCGAGGAATCGCTGCCGGGCGTGACCTGGAGCTTGTTCGGCCGAATCAGTTCTTGCCAATTTTTCTGGATCGTCACTGTTTCACCCATACAGGCCAGTCAATTTGAGAGTTCAAATACTGGCGTTGGAGAAAGGCCGCAGATCATTCCCGCGGCTTCTTACAAAAGTCATCGCGGGCGCCGATGCGCCCGCAACTTGGTATCAAACGCGCCGACGCTTACGGGGACGGCAACCGTTGTGCGGAATCGTGGTCACGTCACGGATCGAGGTGACGGTGAAGCCCGCGGCCTGGAGCGCGCGGAGCGCCGACTCACGGCCCGAACCGGGGCCGGCGACTTCGACTTCCAGCGTGCGCATGCCGTGCTCCTGCGCCTTCTTGGAGACGTCTTCGGCGGCGACCTGCGCGGCGTACGGGGTCGACTTGCGCGAGCCCTTGAAACCCATCGTGCCGGCCGAGGACCAGGCAATCGTGTTGCCCTGCGCGTCGGTGATGGTGATGGTCGTGTTGTTGAACGACGAGTTCACGTGCGCGACGCCGGAGGCGATGTTCTTGCGCTCACGACGACGAACGCGGGTGGCTTCCTTGCCCATTGAGTCCCTTTCCTGAAGATCTCAAACGCCGCCGTAATGCCAGCGGCTACACCTGTGGAAGCAAATAGTGAGTAGCGAATGGCGAATAGGGATGCTCCCTACTCGCCATTCGCAATTCCCTATTCGCGAGTTTACTTCTTCTTGCCGGCGATGGCTTTGGCCGGACCCTTGCGCGTGCGCGCATTGGTGTGGGTGCGCTGGCCGCGCACCGGCAGACCGCGACGATGACGCAGGCCGCGATAGCAGCCGAGGTCCATCAGACGCTTGATGTTGATACCGACCTCGCGACGCAGATCGCCCTCGACGAGATAGTCGCGGTCGATGACTTCGCGGATCTGGAGCACTTCGGCGTCGCTGAGCTGATTGACGCGACGATCCACGGGGATCTTCACCTTCTCCAGGATCTCACCGGCGATCTTCTGACCGATGCCATGGATGTACTGGAGCGCGATCAGCACGCGCTTGTTGGTGGGAATGTTCACGCCGGCAATACGGGCCACGGCCTTCTCTCCTGTCGCCGATCCTCGTCAGGATCGGGCTTTAAGTGCTTGTGTTCTCGGGCAGGTGTTCACAAACGCGAACACGACGCCCACCCCCGGTCTTCCTGGGGCCCGGCATCGTCTGAAACTATCCGACTTGGATGCGGGGCTTATTAGGGGATTCCAGGGGCTTTCGTCAACCGCTGCTAGCGCTTGGCTCGCTTTTTCGTGACCTTTTTTGCGGTCTTTTTGGCACCCTTTTTGACTGTCCTCTTGGTGATCTTCCTGGCTGCTTTCTTGACGGTCTTCTTGGTGGCTTTCTTGGCCGCCTTCTTGGGACCTTTCACCACCGATTTGGCGGCCTTTTTGGCCGATTTTGCGGCCTTTTTGGCCGTTTTCGTCGGCTTTGCGGCCGCCCTCTTCCCCGCCTTGGCCTTTTTGGCCGGCGCCGCCTTGGCGGCGCTCCGGGCATGCGTCTTGGGCTCGACCGCCCCCAGCGCCAGAAGCTGGCGGTGGATGGCGCGGGTGACCTCGTCGATGGCCATCATGCCGTCGATGGTCGAGAGCTTCCGACGCTCGGAATAGTAGTGAATCAGCGGTTCCGTCTGGCTACGGTAGCTGGCAAGCCGCTTGGTCAGAACCTCCGGGGTGTCGTCGAGCCGAACCTCCTCGCCCCGCTCCCGCATCTGGGCGACGCGGGTCTCGACGCGGCTCAGGAGTGCACTCTCGTTGACGCGGAGCTCGATCACGGCGTCGAGCTTGAGATGCTTCTGCTTGAGCAGCTCGTCCAGCGCCTCGGCCTGCGGCACGGTGCGCGGGAAACCATCGAGGATGAAACCGTTCTTGGCGTCCGGCTGGTCGATGCGGTCGGAGATGATTCCCACCACGACGTCATCGGGCACGAGGCCGCCGCTGGCCATGATCTCCTTGGCCTTCAGCCCGACCGGGGTGCCGGCCGCAACCGCAGCACGCAGCATCTCGCCGGTCGAGAGCTGGACGATGCCATAGCGCTGCACCAAGAGTTGCGCCTGGGTCCCCTTGCCCGACCCCGGCGGTCCCAGAAGTATAATTCTCATCGGCGTACGCCCCCCGGATTGGTGAGCGATACGTCGCGCACCTGCGTTTGAAGATCAAGAACAGTGCAAACCATAATCGGCGCCGCACCGCTACCCATATCATAGGGGAGCGAATGCCCGGACGCCAAGAAGGCCTTTGAAATCAGTGATTGCATCGACGTGGGAGCGTCTCTGCTCATGCGACCGAGCCGCTGACTGATCGCCTCTGCAGCGCCGCGCGTTGCTCGTGCGGCGAATCGGCGGCGCAGTCGCGCCGCCTCTCGAGCGACTCCGTACTTAGCGGCGGCGGCCGCGCAGCTTGGACTTCCGGATCAGGCCTTCATACTGATGGGCCAGAAGATAGCCTTGGACCTGCGCCACCGTATCCATGGTGACACTGACGACGATCAGCAGCGAGGTGCCGCCGAAATAGAACGGCACCGACGCGTAGGAGATCAGGATCTCGGGAATCAGGCAGACGATCGCCAGATAAATCGCGCCGAGCACGGTAATGCGCGACAGCACGTAGTCGATATATTCGGCGGTGCGCTCGCCAGGACGGATGCCCGGAATGAAGCCGCCGTGCTTCTTCAGGTTGTCCGCGGTCTCGGTCGGGTTGAACACGATCGCGGTGTAGAAGAAGGCGAAGAACACGATCAGCGCCAGATACAAGATCAGGAACAGCGGGCGGCCATGGCCGAGCTGGGTGTTGATCCACTGG
Organism: Bradyrhizobium sp. R2.2-H; assembly: GCF_004346455.1. Classification (NCBI taxonomy): domain Bacteria; kingdom Pseudomonadati; phylum Pseudomonadota; class Alphaproteobacteria; order Hyphomicrobiales; family Nitrobacteraceae; genus Bradyrhizobium; species Bradyrhizobium sp. R2.2-H. The sequence continues at coordinate 92,697 of NZ_SMBR01000002.1, read as the reverse complement.
AACCATTCCGGCCCGCTGCCTGCATTGAAGTTCGCCACCGTGGTCGGCAGCAAGAGCAGCGAGGACGCGAAGATCGGCGGAATCACGCCCGAGGTGTTGAGCTTGAGCGGCAGATGCGAGGACTGGCCCTCGAACATCTTGTTGCCGACCTGGCGCTTCGGATACTGGATCAGGAGGCGGCGCTGCGCACGCTCCATGAACACGATGAAGGCGATCACGGCGACGGCCATGATGATGACGACCAGGATCAGGCCGGTCGACATCGCACCCTGCCGGCCGAGCTCGAGCATGCTGGCGAGCGCCGCGGGCAACTCGGCGACGATGCCGGCGAGAATGATCAGCGAGATGCCGTTGCCGATGCCACGCGAGGTGATCTGCTCGCCCAGCCACATCAGGAACATGGTGCCGCCGGTCAGCGTGATCGCCGTGGACAGGCGGAAGAACATTCCGGGATCGCTGACGACGTTGCCGGCGCCCTCGAGGCCGACCGCGATCCCGTAGGACTGGAATGCGGCCAGGATGACCGTCAGATAGCGGGTGTACTGATTCAGCGTCTTGCGGCCCGCCTCGCCTTCCTTCTTCAGCGCCTCGAGCTGCGGCGAGACGGTGGTGAGGAGCTGGATGATGATCGAGGCCGAGATGTACGGCATGATGTTCAGCGCAAAGATCGCCATGCGGTGGATGCCGCCACCGGCGAACATGTTGAACATGCCGAGGATGCCGCCCGCCTGCGATCGGAACACCTGTTCCCAGATGTTCGGATCGATGCCGGGCAGCGGGATGTAGGTCCCGAGCCGATAAACGAGCAGCGCACCCAGGGTGAACCAGATGCGCTTCTTCAGTTCGTCGGCCTTGGCGAACGCGCCGAAATTGAGATTGGCTGCCAGTTGTTCCGCTGCAGAGACCATCTTGGACTTTCTCCCGCCGCCTGTTGCGCCGTCATGCCCGCGGCCGGGCTACTAAAGCGCGATGAAACCAGGATGCCTCATCATTGCGCTCTAGGTTGTCATTTAAGCATGATCTTCTCGGAAAACCGCTTCACACTTTTCCGGATCATGCTTGAGCGGACGCCGGACATTATCTGGGGCTCGGCTTCGATAAGTCCACGTCCCGCATGCGTAAAGGCCCGCGAGCCGCGGGCCAATGACGCAGTTGTTACGCCGCCTCGCCTTCTTCCTTGGCAGGGGCGAGGATCTTCACCGAGCCGCCGGCCTTCTCGACCGCCGCGATTGCGGTCTTGGTGGCGCCATGCACTTCGATGTTGAGCTTGGACTTGAGCTCGCCGCGACCGAGCAGCCGCAGGCCGCCCTTGGCGCGGCGCAGTACGCCGCCCTTCACCAGGGCCTCGACGTTCACGACGCTGCCGGCGTCGATCTTCTTGGCATCGACCGCTTCCTGGAGCCGGTCGAGATTGATCTCGGCGAACTCGATGCGGAAGATGTTATTGAAGCCGCGCTTGGGCAGACGGCGATGCATCGGCATCTGGCCGCCTTCGAAACCCTTGATGCGCACGCCCGAACGCGCGGTCTGGCCCTTGCCGCCGCGGCCGGACTGCTTGCCCTTGCCGGAACCGATGCCGCGGCCGACGCGCATACGCTTCTTGCGCGAGCCGGCGTTGTCGGCGATATCGCTGAGCTTCATCGCCCTTCTCCTTGTGTCTTGCGCACGATCTTCACCGAAAACCGCTTCCCGCTCTTCGGGATCGTGCGCCTTTGCTTACTTCTCGTCGACGATGCGGACGAGATGGTGAACCTTCTCGATCATGCCGCGGACCGCCGGGGTGTCCGGCAGTTCGCTGATACGGCCGATCTTGTTGAGCTTGAGCCCGATCAGCGTCGAACGTTGCGAGTGATGGCGGCGGATCGCGCTGCCGGTCTGCTCAAGCTTGATCGTCTTTGCGGCCTTGGCCATCGTGGTCTACTCCGAAAAGCTTCCGTTAGTCGGCAGCCGCCTCTGCGTCGCCACCGATACGGCGGGACTGGAGGGTGGACACCTTGATGTTGCGGCGGGCAGCGACCGAGCGCGGCGAATCCTGATGCTTCAGCGCGTCAAAGGTCGCGCGCACCATGTTGTACGGGTTCGACGAGCCGATCGACTTCGCCACAACGTCCTGGACGCCGAGCGTTTCGAACACCGCGCGCATCGGACCGCCGGCGATGATGCCGGTACCGGCCGGAGCTGCACGCAGGTAGACACGGCCCGCGCCATGACGGCCGGCAATGTCGTGATGGAGCGTGCGGCCCTCGCGCAGCGACACGCGCGTCAGGTTGCGCTTGGCGGACTCGGTCGCCTTGCGGATCGCCTCGGGCACTTCGCGCGCCTTGCCGTGACCGAAGCCGGCACGACCCTTCTGGTCGCCGATCACGACCAGCGCTGCGAACCCGAAGCGCTTGCCGCCCTTGACGACCTTGGCCACGCGGTTGATGTGGACGAGCTTGTCGACGAACTCGCTGTCGCGCTCCTCGCGCTCCCTGCGTTCACGTCCGCCGCCGCGTTGATCGCGTCCACCACGTTGTTCGCGTTCAGCTGCCATGGTTTTTCCAATCCTTCAGAGGCTTGCGCCCCAATCCTCAAATTCTGTTAGAAGCTCAGCCCACTCTCACGCGCTGCATCGGCCAAAGCCTTGACGCGCCCGTGATAGAGATAGCTGCCGCGATCGAACACGACTTCCTTGACGCCCTTCTCGGCGGCGCGCTCGGCCAGCAACTTGCCGACCGCCTTCGCCGCATCGATGTCGGCGCCGGTCTTGCCACCGTCGCGCATCGACTTCTCGAGCGAGGAGGCGGAGGCCAGCGTCTCGCCCTTCAGGTCGTCGATGACCTGGGCGTAGATGTGCTTGGACGAGCGGAACACTGACAGGCGCGGACGGCCGCCGGCGGAACGGCGCAGCTTCAGCCGCACACTCCGCTTGCGCCGGGCATTCGTAACCTTGGCTTTCGACATGACCGGCTCCGTTACTTCTTCTTGCCTTCCTTGCGGAAGATGAATTCGCCCACATACTTTACGCCCTTGCCCTTGTAGGGCTCCGGCGGACGGTAGGAGCGAATCTCGGCGGCGACCTGGCCGACGCGCTGGACGTCGCTACCCGCCACCGTGATCTCGGTCGGCTTCGGCACCGTGATCGTGATCCCCTCGGGGATCGGATAGATCACGTCATGGCTGTAGCCGAGCGCGAGCTGCAGGTTCTTGCCCTGCATCGCGGCGCGATAGCCGACGCCGGTGATCTCGAGCTTCTTCTCGAAGCCCTTGGTGACGCCTTCGACCAGATTCGCGACCTGGGCGCGAGCGGTACCGTACAGCGCCCGCGCGCGGTTGGTCTCGGTCCGCGGCTTCACCTTGACCTGGCCGTTCTCGAGCTTCACCTCGACGTCGTCATGGACGATGAACTGAAGCTGGCCCTTCGGCCCCTTCATCTTGACGGTCTGGCCGTCGACGGTCGCGGTAACGCCCGACGGCACCGGGACAGGCTTTTTGCCAACACGTGACATGGATCGAAAATCCTTCTCAGAACACCGTGAAGAGGACTTCACCGCCCACATTCGCGTCGCGCGCGCTGTGGTCGGCCATGATCCCCTTCGGCGTCGACAACACCGAAATGCCGAGTCCGTTGTTCACCCGCGGCAGGTTCTTCACCGAGGCGTAGACTCTGCGCCCGGGCTTGGAAACGCGCTCAATCTCGCGGATGACGGGCTCGCCGTCGAAATACTTCAGCTCGATCTCGATCTCGCTGCGTCCCGAGGAATGCTCGAGCGTGGCGTAACCGCGGATGTAGCCCTCGGCCTTCAGAACCTCGAGCACGTTCTCGCGCATCTTCGAGCCTGGCGTGGAGACCTTGGACTTCGAACGCATCTGCGCGTTGCGGATACGGGTGATCAGATCGCTGATTGGATCGTGCGTTGACATCTAAACGACCCTCCTTACCAGCTGGACTTCACGAGGCCCGGGACCATGCCCTTGGAGCCAAGGTCGCGCAGCGCGATACGGGACAGCTTGTTCTTGCGGTAGTTCGAGCGCGGGCGGCCCGACAGCTCGCAGCGCAGGCGGATGCGGGTCGCCGACGAATTGCGCGGCATTTCCGCCAGCTTCAGGGTCGCGGCGAACCGCTCCTCCATCGGCAGCGTCTTGTCGGCGATGATCGCCTTCAACCGCTCGCGCTTGGCGGCGGCGTTCTTCACCATCCGCTTGCGCCTGTTGTTCTTCTCGACTGAACTCTTCTTTGCCATGCTTGGCTCCTGGGTATCCGCGTTTGAGAGGCTCTAGGTCAGCGTCTCACTGCCGGAACGGGAAATTGAAAGCGGTCAACAAGGCCCTCGCCTCTTCGTCGGTCTTGGCCGTGGTGCAGACAGTGATGTCCATACCGCGGGCTTCCGTGACCTTGTCGAAGTCGATCTCGGGGAAAATGATGTGTTCCTTGATGCCGAGCGAGTAGTTGCCGCGGCCGTCGAAGCTCTTCGGGTTCAGGCCGCGGAAGTCGCGGACGCGCGGCAGCGCGACCGTCACCAGGCGATCGATGAACTCGTACATGCGAGCCTTGCGCAGCGTGACCTTGCAGCCGATCGGCTGGTTCTCACGCAGCTTGAAGGTCGCGATCGCGATACGCGAATAGGTCACGATCGCCTTCTGGCCAGCGATCTGGGTCAGCTCGGCAGCGGCGGTCTCGGCCTTCTTGCGGTCGTTGACGGAATCGCCAACGCCCATGTTCAGCACGACCTTGTCCAGGCGCGGGACCTGCATCACGTTCTCATAACCGAACTTCTCGGTCAGAGCCGTGCGGATCTTCGCATCATATTCCGCGCGCAGGCGCGGGGTGTAAGCGGCCTCAGCCATCGATCTCAGCTCCCGAGCTCTTGGCGATGCGGACCTTCTTGCCGTCCGCCAGAATCTTGAATCCGATGCGGGTCGGCTTTCCATCCTTGCCGACATACGCGATGTTGGACAGTTGGATCGGCGCCTCTTTCGAGACGATGCCGCCCTCCTGGGCCTGCGTCTGCTTCTGGTGACGCTTGACCACGTTGATGCCGCGCACGAGCGCGGTACCGGCGTCGGGGCGCACCTCGAACACTTCGCCGGTGCGGCCCTTGTCACGGCCGGTCAGCACGACGACCTTGTCGCCCTTGCGGATCTTCGCAGCCATCACAGCACCTCCGGCGCGAGCGAGATGATCTTCATGTGGTTCTTGGCGCGCAGCTCGCGCGGCACGGGCCCGAAGATACGGGTGCCGACCGGCTCGGACTGGTTGTTGATCAGCACGGCGGCGTTGCGGTCGAAGCGGATGACCGAACCGTCGGCGCGGCGGATGTCCTTGCGGACGCGCACCACGACGGCCTTCATCACGTCGCCCTTCTTCACCTTGCCACGCGGAATCGCTTCCTTGATCGACACGACGATTATGTCGCCGATCGTGGCGTAGCGCCGCTTGGAGCCCCCAAGCACCTTGATACACATGACACGGCGTGCGCCAGAATTGTCGGCCACGTCGAGGTTGGTCTGCATCTGAATCATTGATGCACCTCGTCCTCTTTCTCTTTGCGCCAGCCCAGCCGGCGCTCAACATTTCCCTGAAGTCAGTCGGCTAGAGCCAACAGATCAGGCGCTTTTCTTGTGTTCGCCCCGGATCACGACCCAGCGCTTCAACTTCGAAATCGGCTTCGTTTCCTCGATCCACACCATGTCGCCCGGCTTGAACTCGTTGCTCTCGTCGTGCGCATGGTAGTTCTTCGACCGGCGGATGGTCTTCTTGTAGATCGGATGCGTGAAGCGGCGATCGACACGCACCACAATGGTCTTGGCTTGCTTGTCGCTGACGACCACGCCCTGCAAAGTACGTTTCGGCATCTTCGTAAGCCTCTTACTTCTTCTTGGCGCGCGTCTGCGCGGCGACGGTCTTGATCCGGGCGATGTCACGGCGGGCCTCGCGCAGGCGCGAGGTGTTCTCGAGCTGCCCGGTAGCGCGCTGGAAGCGCAGATTGAAGCGCTCCTTCTTCAGGTTCAGGATGGCGTCATCCTGCTGGTCGGGGCTCATCGCGCGGATGTCTTCGATCTTCATCTGGGCCATGGCCATTACTCCGCAATGCGCTCGACGAAGCGCGTCTTGATCGGCAGCTTGGCTGCCGCCAGGGTCAGCGCTTCACGCGCGGTCTGGGTGTTGACGCCGTCGATCTCGAACAGCACCCGGCCCGGCTTGACGCGCGCGACCCACAATTCCGGCGAACCCTTGCCGGAACCCATGCGGACTTCGGCGGGCTTCTTGGACACCGGAACGTCGGGGAACACGCGGATCCAGACGCGGCCGGCGCGCTTCATGTGACGGGTCAGCGCCCGACGGGCGGCTTCGATCTGGCGCGCGGTGACGCGCTCAGGCTCGGTCGCCTTCAGGCCGAACTGGCCGAACGCCAACGTCGCGCCCGAAGACGCAACGCCGTGGATGCGGCCCTTATGCGCTTTCCGGAACTTCGTTTTCTTAGGTTGCATCATGGCTTTGAGCCCTCAAATTCCTGTCTGGCCTTAGGCAGCGGCCGTCTCGCGGCGCTGACGGCCACCGCGATCGCCACTGCCGCCGGTCTCGCCTTCGGCCATTCTCTTGTCCTGGGCCATCGGATCGTGCTCGAGGATCTCGCCCTTGAAGATCCAGACCTTGACGCCGCAGGTGCCGAAGGTCGTGAACGCGGTCGCAACGCCGTAGTCGATGTCGGCGCGCAGCGTGTGCAGCGGCACGCGACCTTCGCGATACCACTCCATGCGCGCGATTTCCGCGCCGCCCAGACGTCCCGAGCAGTTGATGCGGATGCCTTCCGCGCCGAGACGCATCGCCGACTGCACGGCGCGCTTCATGGCGCGGCGGAACGCCACGCGGCGCTCCAGCTGCTGCGCGATCGACTCGGCCACCAGCGTCGCGTCGAGTTCCGGTTTGCGGATCTCGACGATGTTGATGACGACGTCGGACGACGTGATGTCCGCGACCTTCTTGCGCAGCTTGTCGATGTCAGCGCCCTTCTTGCCGATCACCACGCCCGGACGGGCCGAGTGGATGGTGACGCGGCACTTCTTGTGCGGACGCTCGATCACGATGCGGGCGACGGCCGCCTGCTTGAGCTCCTTGTGCAGGATCTCGCGGATCTTGACGTCCTCGTGCAACAGCTTGCCGTATTCCTGCTTGCCGGCGAACCAGCGGGAATCCCAGGTCCGGTTGATGCCGAGACGCAGACCGATCGGATTGATCTTTTGACCCATCGTGTTCTCCTGCGCCCTTAAGCGGCTTCAGCTTCGACCTGACGAACGATGATCGTCAGCTGCGAAAACGGTTTGTAGACACGGCCCGAGCGGCCACGGCCGCGGGCGGCGAAGCGCTTCATCACGAGGCCGTTGCCGACAAAGGCCTGCGCCACGACGAGATCGTCGACGTCGAGGTCGTGGTTGTTCTCGGCATTGGCGATCGCCGATTCCAGGCACTTCTTGACGTCGACCGCGATCCGCTTGCGCGAAAACTGCAGGTCGGCGAGCGCGGCAGACGCCTTCCGGCCGCGAATGAGCTGGGCGACCAGGTTGAGCTTCTGCGGGCTCACCCGCAGCATCCGGGCGACCGCCTTGGCCTCGTTCTCGGCGAGGCTCCGTTCGCGCTTAGGTTTGCTCATCGTTTAATCCTCAAGCCTTCTTGGCTTTCTTGTCGCCGGAGTGGCCATGGAAGGTCCGGGTCGGCGAGAACTCGCCGAACTTGTGACCGACCATTTCCTCGTTGACGGCCACCGGCACGTGCTTCTGACCGTTGTAGACGCCGAAGGTCAGGCCGACGAACTGCGGCAGGATCGTCGAGCGACGGCTCCAGATCTTGATGACGTCGTGACGGCCGGACGCGCGCGCGGCATCTGCCTTCTTGAGCAGAGAACCCTCGACGAACGGGCCTTTCCAGACTGAACGAACCATGTCCGGCGTTCCTTACTTCTTCCGCTTGTGGCGGCTTAGGAGAATGAATTTGTTGGTCGACTTGTTGGTGCGGGTCTTCTTGCCCTTGGTCGGCTTGCCCCACGGCGTGACCGGGTGACGGCCGCCCGAGGTACGACCTTCACCACCGCCGTGCGGATGGTCGATCGGGTTCATCGAAACACCACGGTTATGCGGCTTGCGGCCCAGCCAACGGTTGCGACCGGCCTTGCCGATCGAGGTGTTCATGTGATCCGGGTTCGACACCGCGCCGATCGTGCCGCGGCAGCGGCCGTGAACCAGGCGCTGCTCGCCCGAATTCAGGCGGATGATGACGTAGTCCTGGTCGCGGCCGACGAGCTGGGCGTAGGTGCCGGCGGACCGGGCGAGCTGGCCGCCCTTCCCGATCTTGAGCTCGATGTTGTGGATGATCGTGCCGACCGGCATGTTGCCGAGCGGCATGACGTTGCCCGGCTTCACGTCGACGTAGTTGCCGGCGATGATGGTGTCACCCACGGCGAGGCGCTGCGGCGCCAGGATGTAGGCCTGCTCGCCATCCTGATACTTGATCAGCGCGATGAAGCCGCTGCGGTTCGGATCGTATTCCAGCCGCTCGACGGTCGCGGGAACGTCGATCTTCTCACGCTTGAAATCGACGGTGCGCAGCGTCCGCTTGTGACCGCCGCCACGGAAGCGCACGGTGATGCGACCGGTACTGTTGCGACCGCCCGAGGAGTGCTTGCCTTCGGTGAGCGCCTTGACCGGCTTGCCCTTGTACAGGGCCGAACGATCGACCATGACCAGCTGGCGCTGGCCGGGCGTCGTGGGATTGAATGTCTTCAGTGCCATCGTCGTACGACCTTACAGACCGGTGGTCACGTCGATCCGATGACCCTCTTCGAGGGTCACGATCGCGCGCTTGGAGTTCGACTGCGAGCCGAGATTGCCGCGGAAGATCTTGGTCTTGCCCTTGCGGACCAGCGTGTTGACGCTCTTGACCTTGACGTCGAACAGCTTCTCGACCGCTTCCTTGATCTGCGGCTTGGTCGCCTTCGCGGCCACCTTGAACAGCACCTTGTTGTGCTCCGAGGCAATCGTCGCCTTTTCAGTCACGACCGGCGAGAGGATCACGTCGTAGTGGCGAGGCTCGATGTTCTTCGTCATTTGAAGCGCGCCTCCAGCGCATCGATGGCGGCCTTGGTCAGAACGAGCTTCTGACGGCGCAGGATGTCATAGACGTTGATGCCCTGGATCGGCAGCACGTCCATGTTCGGGATGTTGCGGGCCGCAGCGGCGAAGCCGTTGTTGAGCTCGGCGCCGTCGATGATCAGCGCGTTGGTCAAGCCCAGACCCGAGAAGTGACCGAGCAGCGCCTTGGTCTTGGCGGCTTCCAGCGCGGCCTTCTCGATCACGACGAGATCGCCGTCCTTGGCCTTGGCCGAGAGCGCATGCTTGAGGGCGAGCGCGCGGACCTTCTTCGGCAGGTCGGTGGCGTGCGAACGCACCACCGGACCGAAGGCACGGCCGCCGCCACGGAACTGCGGCACGCGGGCCGAGCCGTGACGAGCACCGCCGGTGCCCTTCTGCTTGTACATCTTCTTACCGGTGCGCCAGATTTCGGCGCGACCCTTGGCCTTGTGCGTGCCGGCCTGACGCTTGTTGAGCTGCCACTGCACGCAGCGCGCGATGATGTCCTCGCGCGGCTCGAGGCCAAAAATGGCGTCGGAGAGCTGGACGGAGCCCGCTTCCTTACCTTCGAGGGTGGTGACCTTCAATTCCATCTCACGCCTCCTGAGCAGCCGGAGCGGCTTCCGCATCGCCAGCAACCTTGAACTTGCCGGGCTTCGGAGCTTCCTTCGGCAGCGGCTTCTTGACGGCGTCGCGCACGCGGATCCAGCCGCCCTTGGAGCCGGGAACGGCGCCTTCGACGAGGATCAGGCCGCGCTCGACATCGGTCTGGACGACGCGAAGGTTGAGCGTGGTGATGCGGTCGACACCCATGTGGCCGGGCATCTTTTTGTTCTTCCAGGTCTTGCCGGGGTCCTGACGGCCACCGGTCGAACCGATCGAGCGGTGCGAGATCGACACACCGTGCGTGGCGCGCAGACCGCCGAAGTTCCAGCGCTTCATGCCGCCGGCGAAGCCCTTACCGACCGAGGTGCCGGTGACATCGACGAACTGGCCGACGACGAAGTGGTCGGCCTGGATCTCGGCGCCGACCGGGATCATGGCGTCCGCGGTGACGCGGAATTCCTCGACCCGGCGCTTCGGCTCGACCTTGGCGACCGCGAACTGGCCGCGCTCGGCCTTCGGCATGTAAACGGTCTTGCGGCTGCCCGAACCGAGCTGGAGCGCGACGTAACCGTTCTTCTCTTCGGTGCGGTGGCCTACGACCTGGCAATTGCCGAGCTTCAGCACGGTCACGGGGATATGTTCGCCGGCCTCCGTGAAGACCCGCGTCATCCCGACCTTTTGTGCGATCACTCCGGAGCGCATCGGCTTGCTTCCTGTTCTTTCTGTCCTTGCGGACTAGCTAATCTTCGTAGTGAGCAAGTCCCGGTCCGAGAACCGGTGCCCACTCCTCGGGGTCTTGCTCAGAGCTTGATCTCGACGTCGACACCGGCGGCCAGGTCGAGCTTCATCAAAGCATCGACGGTCTGCGGGGTCGGATCGACGATGTCGAGCAGGCGCTTGTGGGTGCGCATCTCGAACTGTTCGCGGCTCTTCTTGTCCACGTGGGGCGAACGGTTGACGGTGAACTTCTCAATGCGGGTGGGCAGCGGAATGGGTCCGCGGACCTGCGCGCCGGTGCGCTTCGCCGTGTTCACGATCTCACGGGTCGACGTATCGAGGATACGATGGTCGAACGCCTTGAGACGGATACGAATGTTTTGGCCGTTCATTGCCGTGCTTTCTCTAGTGAGTGGCGAGTAGCGAGTAGCGAATAGAATCCCCTATTCGCCACTCACCATTCCCTATTCGCTTGTTACTCGATGATCGAGGCGACGACGCCGGCGCCGACGGTGCGGCCACCTTCGCGGATCGCGAAGCGGAGCTTCTCTTCCATCGCGATCGGCACGATCAGGTGCACTTCCATCGCAATGTTGTCGCCCGGCATCACCATCTCAGTGCCTTCCGGCAGGTGCACGACACCGGTCACGTCGGTGGTGCGGAAGTAGAACTGCGGACGGTAGTTGGTGAAGAACGGAGTGTGGCGGCCGCCCTCTTCCTTGGTGAGGATGTAGGCCTCAGCCTTGAACTTGGTGTGCGGCTTGACCGAACCGGGCTTGGCCAGAACCTGGCCGCGCTCGACGTCCTCGCGCTTGGTGCCGCGGAGCAGCGCGCCGATGTTGTCGCCGGCCTGGCCCTGATCGAGCAGCTTGCGGAACATTTCAACGCCGGTGACGGTGGTCTTCTGGGTGGCGCGGAGACCGACGATCTCGATTTCCTCGCCGACCTTGACGACGCCGCGCTCGACACGGCCGGTCACCACGGTACCGCGGCCCGAGATCGAGAACACATCTTCAACCGGCATCAGGAACGGCTGGTCGATCGGACGCTCCGGCTGCGGGATGTACTCGTCGACGTTGCGCATCAGCTCGAGGATGGCGTCGTGGCCGAGCTTCTTGTCGGAGTCTTCGAGAGCGGCGAGCGCCGAACCCTTGATGATCGGGATCTTGTCGCCCGGGAATTCGTACTTCGAGAGCAGTTCGCGGACCTCGAGCTCGACGAGCTCGAGCAGCTCGGGATCGTCGACCATGTCGCACTTGTTGAGGAACACGACGAGCGCGGGGACGCCGACCTGGCGGGCGAGCAGGATGTGCTCGCGGGTCTGCGGCATCGGGCCGTCAGCGGCCGACACGACCAGGATCGCACCGTCCATCTGGGCGGCGCCGGTGATCATGTTCTTGACGTAGTCGGCGTGGCCGGGGCAGTCGACGTGGGCGTAGTGGCGGTTCTGCGTCTCGTACTCGACGTGCGCGGTCGAGATGGTGATGCCGCGAGCCTTCTCTTCCGGCGCCTTGTCGATCTGGTCGTACGCGGTGAACGTCGCACCGCCGGTCTCGGCGAGGATCTTGGTGATCGCCGCGGTCAGCGACGTCTTGCCATGGTCGACGTGACCGATGGTGCCGATGTTGCAGTGCGGCTTGTTACGTTCAAACTTTGCTTTGGCCATTTGACTCTCCGTTCAATCGTCAGCTTGAGACCGACGACAATCAGGCAAACTTCTTCTGGACTTCTGCCGACACGTTGGCCGGCGCTTCTGCGTAGTGGTCGAACTGCATGGTGAAGGTCGCGCGACCCTGGCTCATCGAGCGCAGGTTGTTCACGTAACCGAACATGTTCATGAGCGGCACCATCGCATTGATGACGTTGGCGTTGCCGCGCATGTCCTGACCCTGGATCTGACCGCGCCGCGAATTCAGGTCGCCGATGACCGAGCCGGTGTAGTCTTCCGGCGTCACCACTTCGACCTTCATGATCGGCTCGAGCAGGACGGACTTGCCCATCTGCAGCGCTTCGCGGAAGCAGGCGCGCGAGGCGATTTCGAAGGCGAGCGCCGACGAGTCGACGTCGTGATACTTGCCGTCGACGAGCTGCACCTTGACGTCGACCACGGGGAAGCCCGCGACCACGCCGGACGACAGCACGCTCTCCAGGCCCTTCTCGACGCCGGGAATGTATTCCTTCGGCACCGCGCCGCCGACGATCTTCGACTCGAACTCGTAGCCCTTGCCGGGCTCGTTCGGCTCGACGATGAACGACACGGCCGCGAACTGGCCGGTACCGCCGGTCTGCTTCTTGTGGGTGTAGCTGTGCTCCACCCGCTTGGTGACGCGCTCACGGAAGGCCACCTGCGGCGCGCCGATGTTGGCGTCGACCTTGTAGGTACGCTTGAGGATGTCGACCTTGATGTCGAGATGGAGTTCGCCCATGCCCTTGAGGATGGTCTGGCCGGACTCGTGGTCGGTCGACACGCGGAACGACGGATCCTCCGCGGCCAGCTTGGCCAGCGCCACGCCCAGCTTCTCCTGGTCGGCCTTGGACTTCGGCTCGATCGCGATCTCGATGACCGGCTCGGGGAATTCCATCTTCTCCAGGATCACCTGCTTGTCGGGATCGCACAGCGTATCACCGGTGCGCGCTTCCTTCAGGCCCGCCAGCGCGACGATGTCGCCCGCATAGGCCTCCTTAATGTCCTCGCGGTTGTTCGCATGCATCAGGAGCATGCGCCCGATGCGCTCCTTCTTCTCGCGGGTCGAGTTCACGACGCCGGTGCCGCTCTGCAGAATGCCGGAATAGATGCGGCAGAAAGTGATGGTGCCGACGAACGGGTCGTCCATGATCTTGAACGCGAGCAGCGCCAGCGGTTCCTTGTCGTCCGCCTTGCGCACGACTTCGTTGCCCTTGTCGTCGGTGCCCTTGATCGCAGGCACGTCGAGCGGCGACGGCAGATAATCGACGACGGCGTCGAGCAGCGGCTGCACGCCCTTGTTCTTGAAGGCCGAGCCACACAGCACGGGATAGAACGCGCCAGTCAACACCGCCTTGCGGATCAGCCGCTTCAGCGTCGCCTCGTCCGGCTCCTTGCCGTCGAGATAGGCGGCCATGGCGTCGTCGTCGAGCTCGACCGCCGCTTCCACCATCTTCTCGCGATATTCCTTGGCCTGATCGACGAGGTCTTCCGGAATGTCGACGTAGTCGAACTTGGCGCCGAGCGATTCATCGTTCCAGACGACGCCCTTCATCTTCACGAGATCGACGAGACCCTTGAAGTTGTTCTCGGCACCGATCGGAAGCTGGATCGCGACGGGCTTGGCGCCCAGACGGTCGACGATGTCCGCCAGACACTTGAAGAAGTCCGCACCGATCTTGTCCATCTTGTTGGCGAAGACGATGCGCGGAACCTTGTACTTGTCGCCCTGGCGCCAGACGGTCTCGGTCTGGGGCTCGACGCCCTGGTTTGAGTCGAGCACGCAGACGGCGCCGTCGAGCACGCGCAAGCTGCGCTCGACCTCGATGGTGAAGTCGACGTGGCCAGGCGTATCGATGATGTTCAGGCGCTTGCCGTTCCAGAACGCGGTTGTGGCAGCCGAAGTGATCGTGATGCCACGCTCCTGCTCCTGCTCCATCCAGTCCATCGTCGCGGCACCTTCGTGCACTTCGCCGATCTTGTGGCTCTTGCCGGTGTAATAGAGGATGCGCTCGGTCGTCGTGGTCTTGCCGGCGTCGATATGCGCCATGATACCGAAGTTACGGTAATCCTCGATGGCATGTTGGCGTGGCATGGGTCGTTCCTTGCGAGTCCGAGTGTGGCGCCGTTACCAGCGATAATGCGAGAAGGCGCGGTTGGCTTCCGCCATACGGTGCACGTCTTCGCGCTTCTTGACGGCGTTCCCGCGATTGTTCGATGCGTCCAAGAGCTCCGCCGAGAGCCGTTCGGTCATCGTCTTCTCGTTGCGCTCGCGCGCGGCCGCGATCAGCCAGCGAATGCCGAGGGCCTGGCGGCGGGTCGAGCGAACCTCGACCGGAACCTGGTAGGTCGCGCCGCCGACGCGGCGGGAGCGGACCTCGATGGTCGGCATGACGTTCTCGAGCGCCTGCTCGAACACGCCGAGCGGGTTCTGCTTGGTCTTGCTTTCGATGATGCCGAACGCGCCGTAGACGATACCTTCGGCGACCGACTTCTTGCCGGCGTACATCACCGAGTTCATGAACTTCGTGACGATGATATTCCCGAACTTCGGATCGGGAAGGACTTCACGCTTTTCAGCAGAATGGCGACGAGACATGGACCTGGTTCCCGCTTACTTCGGACGCTTGGCGCCGTACTTCGAACGACGCTGCTTACGGTTCTTGACGCCCTGGGTATCCAGAACGCCGCGGAGGATGTGGTAGCGCACGCCCGGCAAGTCCTTGACGCGGCCGCCGCGGATCATGACCACCGAGTGTTCCTGAAGGTTATGGCCCTCGCCGGGGATGTAGCCGATCACCTCGAAGCCGTTGGTCAGACGCACCTTGGCGACCTTACGAAGCGCCGAGTTCGGCTTCTTCGGGGTCGTGGTGTAGACGCGGGTGCAAACACCACGCTTCTGCGGCGACTGCTGCAGCGCCGGCACCTTCTTGCGCGACTTCTGCACTTCACGCGGTTGAGCGATCAGCTGGTTGATCGTCGGCATCCTGGCCTTACCCTTTGTTCTGCCGCGGCCCCTTCCGGGTCCGCTGTCTTGCCGCGGCCCGTTGCCGGAACCGCAAATTCTTTCGAGCCACCCGCCCGACGAGGCCGCCGCATGCGAACAATCCGCACAAAGCGAAATTGCGCCAACCACTCCATCACCGAGCGGAAAGCGCTTCGACGCCACAGAGGACCGCAGTGATAAGGCCATTCGGCGTAAAGCCGCGGCCCGCGCACTGAGGTCATGCATCCGAATTCGATCTCAAGAGAACTTGCTCAAGAGAACTAAAGTCGCACTGGCATTGCCTAGCTATGATCGACAGCGTTTGAGCGGCATTCGTCGAGGTTGGTGCCCGCCTTGCACGATCCCTCGTGGACTTGGTCCTTTGGGATCAACGGGTGGCCCGTTCCGACGCTGGCGATGCTCACCGCCTGTCGTTAAGTGAGGCGCTTTCTATAGGCGAGAATCGGTCTAGTCAAGGCGAAACGACAGTCAGAAAGCGCTTCATGCGCCTGCAGAACAAGCCTCTTCGGCGCCCTCACCGCGCCAGCCCGATCGGGGAACGAAGGACCGCGCAGTCAGCTCCGGCGACATTATACCCGGATTAAATATACTTTTATTACCAAAACGAAGCTCTTGTCCCGGCTTATGAACAAATCCGCCTTCTGCGGCGGAGATCCAGGGCAATCGCCTGCCCTGACACCCGGTCGCGCAGCGATCTCCCGGCAGCGTGGATCAATCGGCGGGAGTTGCTGCGGCCAACCTAAGAAACCAAGAATCAGCGGCCCCGCTCCGGCCGAACGATTTGCGTCCGGGAATCACCGAGCCGGAGCTGCAGTCTCCGGCCACGATCACTCCTCTTCGTCATCGTCATCGTCGTCGCTTCTGTCGCCGTCGTGAACCGGCGCGCCATGCGGCTGATGGATCTGGTCGCTCCACAGCTTGCGATAGGTGCCGTTCTTGGCGAGCAATTCGGCGTGGGAGCCGCGCTCGATCGCCCTGCCCCCTGAAATCACGATGATCTCGTCCATCTCGACCACCGAGGTCAGGCGGTGAGTCGACCAGATCATGGTGCGGCCCTTGGCGATCTTGAGCAGCGTCCGGTTGATCGCGGCTTCCGTGGTCTGGTCGAGTGCCGACGTGGCCTCGTCCAGGAGCAATACCGACGGGTTGCGGATGATTGCGCGTGCGATTGCGACGCGCTGGCGCTGGCCGCCAGACAGCGTGTCCCCGCGCTCGCCGACTGGCGTGTCGTATCGCTGCGGCAGGCTCATGATGTAGCGGTGGATCTCGGCCTTCTTGGCGGCGTCCTCCACCTCCGCGTCGGTCGCCCCCTCCTTGCCGAGCCGGATGTTCTCACGGATCGACATGTTGAACAGCATGTTCTCCTGGAACACCACCGCCATGCTCCGGCGCAGCGAATCCAGCGTCACCTTGCGAACGTCGACGCCGTCGATGGTGACGCGGCCTTCGTCTGGCAGGTAGAGCCGCAGGATCAGGTTGAGCAGCGTGCTCTTGCCGGAGCCGCTCGGACCGACGATCGCGATGCGCTTGCCGGCATTGAGCTTGAGGCTGAGATTGTCCAGCACCGGCGTCTGACTGCCCTCATACCGAAAGGTGACGTGATCGAAAGTGATGTCGTTGGTGATACGCGGCAGATCGGGCGCGCCGGGACGATCGGCGCTCCGGGTCGGCTCGTCGAGCAGTTCCTGCATGTGGCGGATCGCGGCGGCCGAGGAGATCGACACCGGGATGAAATGCATCACGTGAGCGATGTTGTAGGAAACCTCCCAGAACGCGCTCTCGAAGGTGACGAAGGTGCCGATGGTGATCTGGCCCTTGGTCGCGAGATACGCGCCGATCGCGAGCACCACGAGGTGCAGGAGGAGCACCGAGATGGTGACCGTCCGCTCCACCATGGTCGAGAGGAACGCGGCCGAGGCGATCTTGTTGCGGGTCTCGTCGTTGCGCAAGGTGAAGAAGCCGAACATCTTGCGTTGCAGGCTGAACGCCTTGATCACGGCCTGGGCGGCCACGTTCTCCTGCACCATGCCGAGCAGCGCCGACTCGTTGAGCTTCTGCTCGTAGTTGGCCTGCACCGCCTTGGACGTCAGGATCCGCGGGCCGATCAGCGTGATCGGAAACACCAGCAGCGCGACGACGGCGAGCTGCCAGTTCAGGAACAGCATCAGGATGATGCCGGCAACCAGTTCCAGGAACGGCAGCGCGGCACTGTTGGCAAAGGTCTTGACCGAGCCTTCAAAGGCCGAGAGGTCGACCGAGAAGCGCGACAGGATCTCGCCGCGCCTGGTGCGGCCGAAATAAGCCGCCGGCAGGTCTTGGACGTGCTCGAACAGGCGCTTGCGAACGTCGGAGATGATGCAGGCGGCGAGCCGCGCATCCCAGCGCTCGTACCAGACGGCAACGATCGAGGTGAAGATGCCGGCGACCGCAAGCACGCCGAGGATCTTGTACAGCGCCTGGAAATCCTCCTCGCCGAGCGCTTCGTCGATCAGGAACTTGAGACTTAGCGGCATGATGACGTTGAACAGCGTCTCCACGAAGACGCCGAACGCCACGAATGACAGCATCCGCTTGTAGTTCGTCAGATAGGGCCTGACGAACCCGACGATGGTCGCGAGCGCGCCGGCGGCTTCGCTCGCGGTAAAGACGACGAGATCCTCGTCCTCATCGTCCTCGTCGCGCTCCAGCTCGTCGTCCCCCTCGTCTTCGCTGTCCTCGTCGTCTTCGAGGTCCGGCTTGGCAGCGGAGGCGAGCTTGTCGTCGAGCTCGGCCGCCTCTTCCGCGGCGAGCCTCTGTTTGTCGGGCGAAGGAGGCTTAGACGCCATGAGACCAACCGATGCTGACGGCCGGCATGACCGCAGAGAATGCAGGAATAGCGGCAACCGCTATTGCACCGATTCTATGCGATCAAGATGAATTCGGCAAAACAATTGGCCAATCAATCCGCGCCCCGCGGCTAGTCCTCGTCCTCGACCTTATCGAAGAAGGAATAGCGCAAACTGTCGGCGTCGGCGTACCACTGCCCCGGCCCCTTGTTGGCGGCGAGTGTCGCCTCCCAGAGCGCATCGGTGCAATCCTTGCGGTGCATCGACAGGTCGAAGCCGTTGCCGAAGAACAGTTCGGACCACTCCCACCAAGTGCCGAGCTTCTTGACTCCGCGCAGCAGGTCGTAGCGGTCGATCAGCGCCGGCGCCATGTCCGAGGTGATCGAGCCGAACACGAGGCCGGTCTTAACCACGCGGTTGAGCTCGCGGATCGCACGGGTCACCTGCTTCGGGGAAACGTGGCAGAGGCTGGTCTCGAACACGAAGTCGAACGTGCCGTCCTTGAACGGCATGTCGGTGATCGAGCCGAGCTTGTTGTACTTCTTCAGCGCTTTCGGCGTCTTGGCGTGGATGGCGCGGTTGTTCTCGATTCCCCACGCATCGATGCCGCGATCGCGCAGCGCGCCGACCAGTTCGCCGCTGGCGGACCCCGCGACCAGCAGCTTGGCGCCCGTTACCTTGCCCCAGACGATCCCGATCAGCCTGCTGAGGTAATCGGGGTCGGTGAAGTGCCGCCACGCCTCGTGGTAGGGACCGAGGCCGCGATAATTCTCGAAATAATCGCGGTCGATCTTGTCCGACAGCGGCTTGTCGTCTTGTGCGCGCTCGCGGCGCAGGCGCATCATCTCGGTCAGGATGATGTCGGTCGCCGCATCCGAAGAATCGAGCAGGCCGTTCAGCGTCGAGTCGAACAGATAATCGCCGACCACCACGATGCCGGGATGCTCCTTCGGCTCGGGCCGGTGGTTGGTCATCACGTCGCGCACGGGCAGACCGCCGGGAATCGCGTTCACCGACGAGAGCCAGCGGTGGATCTTGCCTTCCATGAAATGCGAACGCGGATCGCCGAGAGAAGCCGGCAGCGATTTCAGGGCGACATCGATCAGTTCCTGGTCCGACAGATTGGCGAAAGCCAGCGCGTCGGAGCCCGGAATGAGCCAGTTCAGAACGCCATGCTTGCCGACGTCGTGGCGCGCGCCCTCGTTGTAGACGCAGCAGCCGCCGAAAGCCTCCGACATGAACCAGGCGCCCGGAATCTTCTCGCCCCAGAACGGCTCGTCGAACAGGATCGAGACGCGCAGATAGTGCGCGGGGCGATCGAAATAGGCGACGTGCTTGACCATCGACTTGCGCAGCTGCTCGCCCTCCCAGCTGAGGGTGGCGAGCCAGGAATGCGGCAGGCAGACCAGGACGAGATCGAAGTCGCGAGTCTCCGGTCCCTTGCCGTTCATCATCTTGAGCTGATAGCGGCCGGTCGGCGCCTTGCCGACGGTGAGCACGCGGTGATTGAGCTGGATGTCGGCGTTGACCTCCGACTGCAGGCACTCGATCAGCTGCTCGTTGCCGTTCTGGATGGAATACAGGCCGATATAGCCGTCGACATCCATCAAATAGTTCTTGAGCGCGTTGAGACCGTTGGTGTTGTGGCTCTCGGTCGCGATGTCAGAGCGGGCCATGACCTTGAAGAAACGCTTTGCCGTCTCGTCCTCGACCTCCTCGTCGAGCACCTGCTCGGCGGTCTTGTAAGCCCAGGGATTCTCGTTGTCGTGCGCGCCGACGCCCTCGTAATATTCAATCGGCGACATCATCTCGGTGCAGCGCTCGCGAAATGCCTCGATCGCGGCCGCGGTCTTGGCGCCGTATTTGCGGCGCATGCCGGGCACGTCATTGAGGAGCTCGCCGCCGAAATGGATCTGCTCGGCGTCCATCGGAATGGTCTGGAGGCCGAAATGCTGGATCAGCTCGCGCAGCGGGTCCGGGCCCGTCATCGAGTAGTCGTAGATCTCGGCAACGCCGGCCTCGTACATCGCGGGCGCCGAATCGAATTTGCGCGTGACGATCTTGCCGCCAAGCCGGTCGGAGGCCTCGTAGATGGTGACGCGGCAGAGATCGCCGAGCTTACGCTTCAGATACCAGGCGCTCATCAGCCCGCCGGGGCCGCCGCCTACGATTGCGAGATCAAGCATGTGAGTTCCGTGGTCCTCCGGCGCTCCCCCATCACGGGACCACCGGTCTAAGCTCTCCTAGCAGAAGCGCTTTTACGGCTGAAGGAAAGATGAACAAAGGCTGATCTGCATCGCAGCAAGCAAAGAAAGCAGCAAAAAGGCCGGCAAAAGCCGGCCTTTTCATTGTCCTCGGTATTCCTACGGATGAACCATCATTCCGCAGGCGGCAGCGCAGGAAGCTCGGCTTCCGGTGCCGGCGACACGACGGCCGCCTGCTTCTCGCGCTCGTCCAGGATCAGCTTGTCGCGCTTCATGGCGACTTCGCGGATCTTGGCCATGGAGGCGCCGGTGCCCGCCGGGATCAGCCGGCCGACGATGACGTTCTCCTTGAGGCCCTCGAGCGGATCGATCTTGCCGTTGACCGCCGCCTCGGTGAGGACGCGTGTGGTCTCCTGGAACGATGCCGCCGAGAAGAAGGACCGGGTCTGGAGGCTCGCCTTGGTGATGCCGAGCAGAACCGGCGTTCCCGTGGCGGGCTTCTTGCCCTCTTCCTTGGCCTTCTCGTTCAGCGCGTCGAACTCGATCTTGTCGACCTGCTCGCCGGAGATCATGTCCGTATCGCCCTGGTCGGTGACTTCCACCTTCTGGAGCATCTGACGGACAATCACCTCGATGTGCTTGTCGTTGATGAGCACGCCCTGCAGCCGGTAGACCTCCTGGATCTCGTTGACCAGATAGGCCGCGAGTTCCTCGATGCCCTTCACCGCAAGGATGTCGTGCGGTGCCGGATTGCCCTCCACGATGAAGTCGCCCTTTTCGACGACGTCGCCGTCCTGAAGGTGGATGTGCTTGCCCTTCGGGATCAGGTACTCGCGCGGCTCGTCGGTCTTGTCCATCGGCTCGATCGAGATGCGACGCTTGTTCTTGTAGTCGCGCCCGAACCGGATGGTGCCCGCGATTTCGGCGATGATCGCCGCATCCTTCGGACGCCGAGCCTCGAACAGTTCCGCCACCCGCGGCAGACCGCCGGTGATGTCACGCGTCTTGGCGCTTTCGGTCGAGACACGGGCGAGGATGTCGCCCGGCTGTACCTTGGCTCCGATGTCGACCGAGAGAATGGCATCGACCGACAGCATGTATCGGGCATCGCCGCCACGGGCGAGTTTGAGCACCTTGCCGTCCTTGCCCTTCACCACGATGGCGGGACGCAGGTCCGCGCCGCCGCGCGTCGAGCGCCAGTCGATGACCACGCGCTTGGCGATACCGG
This sequence comes from Bradyrhizobium sp. R2.2-H, assembly GCF_004346455.1. Lineage (NCBI taxonomy): Bacteria > Pseudomonadati > Pseudomonadota > Alphaproteobacteria > Hyphomicrobiales > Nitrobacteraceae > Bradyrhizobium > Bradyrhizobium sp. R2.2-H. The sequence continues at coordinate 71,321 of NZ_SMBR01000002.1, read as the reverse complement.
TGGCTTCGTCGAGCGTTTCCGAGATCGACTGCCCCTCGACCAGATCCTCGAAGCCGATGGTGCCTTCGACTTCGGTGAGCAGCGGACGGGTGTAGGGATCCCACTCGACGATGCGCTGGCCGCGCTTGACCATGTCGCCTTCGTCGACGTGCAGGCGCGAACCGTACTGGATACGGTGCGTCGCACGCTCGGTGCCGTCGGCATCGACGATCGCGACAACCATGTTGCGCACCATTGCGATCAGGTGACCTTCGCTGTTGCGGGCGATGGCCTTGTTCCGGATCACGATCTTGCCGTCGAAATTGGCTTCGACGAACGACTGCTCGTTGAGCTGCGCCGCACCACCGATGTGGAAGGTGCGCATGGTGAGCTGGGTGCCCGGCTCGCCGATCGACTGCGCCGCGATGACGCCGACCGCTTCGCCGTGGTTGACCGGCGTGCCGCGGGCGAGGTCGCGGCCGTAGCACTTGCCGCAGATCCCGTTGACGAGCTCGCAGGTCAGCGCCGAGCGGATCTTCACCTCCTGCACGCCACCCTGCTGAATGGCCTCCAGATGGCTCTCTTCCATCAGCGTATCGCGCTTGATGATCACCTTGCCCGAGCTGTCACGCACGTCTTCGCAGGCCGTGCGTCCGAGGATGCGCGAGCCGAGCGAAGCGACCACGGTGCCGGCATCGACGATGGCACGCATCTTGATGCCGAGCTTGGTGCCGCAGTCGCTCTGCGTGATGATGCAGTCCTGCGCCACGTCGACGAGACGACGCGTCAGGTAGCCGGAGTTCGCGGTCTTCAACGCGGTGTCCGCGAGGCCCTTGCGGGCGCCGTGGGTCGAGTTGAAGTACTCGAGCACTGAGAGGCCTTCCTTGAAGTTCGAGATGATCGGCGTCTCGATGATCTCGCCCGACGGCTTGGCCATCAGGCCGCGCATGCCGGCGAGCTGGCGCATCTGGGCCGGCGAACCGCGGGCACCGGAGTGAGCCATCATGTAGATCGAGTTGATGTCGGCGTCGGCTCCGCTCGCCGTCTTCTTGGTGGCGGAGATCTCCTTCATCATCGCCTTGGCGATTTCTTCGGTGGCCTTCGACCAGGCGTCGACGACCTTGTTGTACTTCTCGCCATGCGTGATCAGACCGTCATTGTACTGCTGCTCGAAATCCTTCGCCAGCGTACGGGTGGTGTCGACGATCTTCCACTTGCCGTGCGGCACGACCATATCGTCCTTGCCGAACGAGATGCCGGCCTTGAACGCGTTGTAGAAGCCGAGCGCCATGATGCGGTCGCAGAAGATCACCGTCTCCTTCTGTCCGCAGTGACGGTAGACCTGGTCGATGACGCCGGAGATCTCGCGCTTGGTCATCAGCTTGTTGATGATCTCGTACGAGATCCGCGGGTTCTTCGGCAGCAAATTGCCGAGCATGACGCGGCCGGCGGTGGTCTCGATCCAGCGCCTGGAGACCTTGCCGGTCTCGTCCATGCCTTCCCACCGGTACTTGATCTTGGTGTGGAGGTGGATGACCTTCGCGTGCAGCGCGTGCTCGAGCTCGGCCATGTCGCCGAACACCTTGCCCTCGCCGGGCAGGCCTTCGCGCATGATCGAGACGTAGTACAGACCGAGCACGATGTCCTGCGACGGCACGATGATCGGCTGGCCGTTCGCCGGATGCAGGATGTTGTTGGTCGACATCATCAGGACGCGCGCTTCCAGCTGCGCTTCGAGCGACAGCGGAACGTGCACGGCCATCTGGTCGCCGTCGAAGTCGGCGTTGAACGCGGAGCAGACCAGCGGGTGGAGCTGGATCGCCTTGCCCTCGATCAGCACGGGCTCGAACGCCTGGATGCCGAGGCGATGCAGCGTCGGTGCGCGGTTGAGCAGCACCGGATGCTCGCGGATCACTTCGTCCAGGATGTCCCAGACCTCGGGCCGCTCCTTCTCGACCAGCTTCTTCGCCTGCTTCACCGTGGTGGACAGGCCCTTGGCGTCAAGCCGCGAGTAGATGAACGGCTTGAACAGCTCGAGCGCCATCTTCTTCGGCAGGCCGCACTGATGCAGGCGCAGCTCGGGACCGACCACGATCACCGAACGACCCGAATAGTCGACGCGCTTGCCGAGCAGGTTCTGACGGAAGCGGCCCTGCTTGCCCTTGAGCATGTCGGCGAGCGACTTCAGCGGGCGCTTGTTGGCACCCGTGATGACGCGGCCGCGGCGGCCGTTGTCGAACAGCGCGTCGACCGCTTCCTGAAGCATGCGCTTCTCGTTGCGGATGATGATGTCGGGCGCGCGCAGCTCCATCAGCCGCTTCAAGCGATTGTTGCGGTTGATGACGCGGCGGTAGAGGTCGTTGAGGTCCGAGGTCGCGAAGCGGCCGCCGTCGAGCGGCACCAGCGGACGCAGGTCCGGGGGGATCACCGGCACCACGGTCATGATCATCCATTCCGGCTTATTGCCGGAGTGGCGGAACGCTTCCACGATCTTCAGGCGCTTGGCGAGCTTCTTGTGCTTGATGTCGGAGTCGGTCTCCTGCATCTCGACACGCAGGGACGCCTCGAGCTTCTCGAGGTCCATGCCCTTGAGCAGCTCGCGGATCGCTTCGGCGCCGATCATGGCGGTGAAGGAATCCTGGCCGTACTCGTCCTGCGCTTTCAGATACTCGTCTTCCGACAGCAGCTGACGGTCCTTGAGCGCGGTGAGGCCCGGCTCCAGCACGACGTAATATTCGAAGTAGAGGATCCGCTCGAGATCCTTCAGCGTCATGTCGAGCAGGAGGCCGATGCGCGAGGGCAGCGACTTCAGGAACCAGATGTGGGCGACGGGAGCTGCGAGTTCGATATGGCCCATGCGCTCGCGCCGGACGCGCGAAAGCGTGACCTCGACCGAGCACTTCTCGCAGATGATGCCCTTGTACTTCATGCGCTTGTACTTGCCGCACAAGCACTCGTAGTCCTTGATCGGCCCGAAGATGCGGGCGCAGAACAGGCCGTCGCGCTCGGGCTTGAAGGTGCGGTAGTTGATGGTCTCCGGCTTCTTGATCTCGCCGTAGGACCAGGACAGAATCTTCTCTGGGGACGCGATCGAGATCCGGATCTGGTCGAAGACCTGAGCCGGCGTCGTCGGATTGAAGAGATTCATAATTTCTTGGTTCATCGTCTTCTCCTCGCGTGCCGGTCGCCTCCGGCCGCAAATTCGAAAATCATTCAACGAGGCGCCCTGCCCTCAAGGCCTCGGGAAGGGCGCCGATGCCCGGCCGCGAAGGCCGGGCATAAAAGGTCGAATTACTCGGCCGCCTCCGACGTCGGCGCCGGTCCCATCTTGGAGTTGTGCAGGTCGACGTTGAGGCCGAGCGAGCGCATTTCCTTGACCAGCACGTTGAACGATTCCGGAATACCGGCCTCGAACGTGTCGTCGCCGCGCACGATCGCCTCGTACACCTTGGTACGGCCGGCGACGTCGTCCGACTTCACCGTCAGCATCTCCTGGAGCGTGTACGCCGCGCCGTAAGCCTCGAGCGCCCACACCTCCATTTCGCCGAAGCGCTGGCCGCCGAACTGCGCCTTGCCGCCCAGCGGCTGCTGGGTGACGAGCGAATACGGACCGATCGAACGCGCATGGATCTTGTCGTCGACCAGATGGTGCAGCTTGAGCATGTAGATGTAGCCCACCGTCACCTTGCGATCGAACGGATCGCCGGTGCGGCCGTCATAGACGGTCGACTGACCCGACGCGTCGAGACCGGCAAGCTTCAGCATCTCCTCGATGTCGGTCTCCTTGGCACCGTCGAACACCGGCGTCGCGATCGGCACGCCGCGGCTGAGGTTATGGCCGAGTTCGAGCAGCTCGTTGTCGTTGAGCGACTTGATCGTCTCGTCCTCGCCGTAGACCTTCTTCAAGGTTTCCTTCAGCGGCTTGATGTCCTGCTTCGACAGGTACGCATCGACCGTCTGGCCGATACGCTTGCCGAGACCGGCACAGGCCCAGCCGAGATGGGTCTCGAGGATCTGTCCGACGTTCATGCGCGAGGGCACGCCGAGCGGATTGAGCACGATGTCGGCATGCGTGCCGTCTTCGAGGAACGGCATGTCCTCGATCGGCACGATCTTCGACACCACGCCCTTGTTGCCGTGGCGGCCGGCCATCTTGTCGCCGGGCTGGATCTTGCGCTTCACCGCGACGAAGACCTTGACCATCTTCATCACGCCGGGCGGCAATTCGTCACCACGCTGAAGCTTCTCGACCTTGTCGAGGAAGCGCTGTTCCAGCCCCTTCTTCGACTCGTCGTACTGCTTCCGCATGGCCTCGATTTCGGCCATCAGCTTGTCGTTGGGCGAAGCGAACAGCCACCACTGCGACTTCGGGTACTCCTCGAGCACCGCACGGGTGATCTTGGTGTCCTTCTTGAAGCCCTTCGGACCCGCAATGCCCTGCCGCCCCTCGAGGAGCTCGGCAAGACGGTTGTAGACGTTGCGGTCCAGGATCGCCTGCTCGTCGTCGCGGTCCTTGGCCAGGCGCTCGATCTCTTCCCGCTCGATCGCCAGCGCACGCTCGTCCTTGTCGACGCCGTGACGGTTGAACACGCGCACTTCGACGATCGTGCCTTGCACGCCCGGGGGGACGCGCAGCGAGGTGTCGCGGACGTCGGAGGCCTTCTCGCCGAAGATGGCGCGCAGGAGCTTCTCTTCCGGCGTCATCGGGCTTTCGCCCTTCGGCGTGATCTTGCCGACCAGGATGTCACCGGCCCGCACTTCCGCGCCGATGTAGACGATACCGGCTTCGTCGAGGTTCTTCAGCGCTTCTTCCGAGACGTTCGGAATGTCGCGGGTGATTTCCTCAGGTCCGAGCTTGGTGTCGCGGGCCATCACCTCGAACTCCTCGATATGGATCGAGGTGAAGACGTCTTCCTTCACGATCCGCTCCGACAGCAGGATCGAGTCTTCGAAGTTGTAGCCGTTCCACGGCATGAACGCGACCAGCACGTTGCGGCCGAGCGCGAGTTCGCCGAGATCGGTCGACGGACCGTCAGCGATGATGTCGCCCTTCTTGACGATGTCGCCGACCTTCACCAGCGGACGCTGGTTGATGCAGGTCGACTGGTTGGAGCGCTGGTACTTCATGAGGCGATAGATATCGACGCCCGACTTGGTGGGATCGAGATCTTCCGTGGCGCGGATGACGACGCGGGTGGCGTCGATCTGGTCGATCACGCCCGAGCGGCGTGCCGCGATCGCGGCACCCGAGTCACGGGCAACCACGCCCTCCATGCCGGTGCCGACGAACGGCGCCTCGGCGCGAACCAGCGGCACCGCCTGGCGCTGCATGTTCGAACCCATCAGCGCGCGGTTGGCGTCGTCGTTCTCGAGGAACGGGATCAGCGCCGCGGCGACCGAAACGAGCTGCTTCGGCGACACGTCCATGTAGTCGACCTTGTCGGGCGTCATCGGCACGACGTCGCGGGTCCCGCTCGAGCGGCAGACCACGAGGTCTTCGGTGAAGCGGCCCTTGGCGTCGACCGGCACGTTGGCCTGGGCCACCGAATAGCGCCCTTCTTCCATCGCCGACAGGTACACCACCTCGTCGGTGACGCGGCCGTCCTTGACCTTGCGGTACGGCGTCTCGACGAAGCCGTACTTGTTCACGCGCGCGAAGGTCGCGAGCGAGTTGATCAGGCCGATGTTCGGACCTTCCGGCGTCTCGATCGGGCAGATGCGGCCATAATGTGTCGGATGCACGTCGCGCACCTCGAAGCCGGCGCGCTCGCGGGTCAGACCGCCCGGTCCGAGCGCCGACAGGCGGCGCTTGTGGGTGATCTCCGACAGCGGGTTGGTCTGGTCCATGAACTGCGAGAGCTGCGAGGAGCCGAAGAACTCGCGCACGGCGGCGGCCGCCGGCTTGGCGTTGATCAGGTCCTGCGGCATGACCGTGTCGATGTCGACCGAGGACATGCGCTCCTTGATCGCGCGCTCCATGCGCAGGAGGCCGATGCGGTACTGGTTCTCCATGAGCTCGCCGACCGAACGCACACGGCGGTTGCCGAGATGGTCGATGTCGTCGATCTCGCCCTTGCCGTCGCGCAGATCCACCAGCGTCTTGATGACGGAGAGAATGTCTTCCTTGCGCAGCGTACGCTGGGTGTCCGGCGCATCGAGGTCGAGGCGCATGTTCATCTTGACGCGGCCGACCGCGGACAGGTCGTAGCGCTCGGCGTCGAAGAACAGCGACTGGAACATGGCCTGCGCCGATTCCAGCGTCGGCGGCTCGCCCGGACGCATCACGCGGTAGATGTCGAACAGCGCATCCTCGCGCGTCATGTTCTTGTCGGCCGACAGCGTGTTGCGGATGTAGGGGCCGACATTGACGTGGTCGATGTCGAGCAGCGGCAGCTCCTTGTAGCCCTGCTCGTTGAGCGACTTCATCAGCTTGTCGGTGATTTCCTCACCGGCCTCGGCGTGGATCTCACCGGTCTTCGGGTTGACGAGATCCTCGGCGACGTAGTTGCCGACCAGCTCCTCGTCGGCCATGCGCAGCGCCTTCAGCCCCTTTTCCTGGAGCTGGCGGGCGGCGCGGACGGTGAGCTTCTTGCCGGCCTCAAGCACGACCTTACCGGTATCGGCGTCGATCAGGTCGTTGACGGTCGAGTAGCCGCGGAAACGATTGGCGTCGAACGGAACGCGCCAGCCTTCCTTGGTCCGCTTATAGAGAATCTTCTTGTAGAATGTGGACAGGATCGCCTCGCCGTCGAGGCCGAGGGCGAACATCAGCGACGTCACCGGAATCTTGCGGCGACGGTCGATACGCGCATAGACGATGTCCTTGGCGTCGAACTCGATGTCGAGCCAGGAGCCGCGATACGGGATGACGCGGGCGGCGAACAGCAGCTTGCCCGAGGAATGGGTCTTGCCCTTGTCGTGGTCGAAGAACACGCCGGGCGAACGGTGCATCTGCGAGACGATGACGCGCTCGGTGCCGTTGACGATGAAGGTGCCGTTCATCGTCATGAGCGGGATGTCGCCCATGTAGACGTCCTGCTCCTTGATGTCCTTCACCGACTTCGCGCCGGTTTCCTCGTCGATATCGAACACGATGAGGCGCAGCGTCACCTTGAGGGGCGCAGCGAAGGTCATGCCGCGCTGGCGGCACTCGTCGACATCGTATTTGGGCTGCTCGAACTCGTAGCGGACGAATTCCAGCATCGATGTGCCCGAAAAGTCGGAGATCGGAAACACCGAGCGGAACACCGCCTGCAGACCCTCGTCGAGACGGCCGCCCGGGGGTTCGTCGACCATCAGGAACTGGTCATAGGACGCCTTCTGAACCTCGATGAGGTTCGGCATCTCGGCGACTTCCTTGATGTGTCCGAAGAACTTGCGAACACGTTTGCGACCGGTGAATGTCTGCTGCGCCATCGTGGCCTCTCATTTTCGTCGCCCGCTCTGGGCGCGCCGTCCGGAACGCGGCTGCCACCGCTCTCCGGGTTGAATTTTCGAACCCGCTTTGGGGCCAGAGACGCAGCTTCAGGCTTAAATGTCCTGAATCTGTTCTTCAGACCTTCAAAACGCAAAACGACGCGCGGGGCGCAAGAGCGCACCCGCCCGTCACAACGATCGTCTTCACGGACTGCAAAAGCCCGAAATAGCCTGCTCTCCCAACGGCTTACAGGGAAATCCGGTATCCCTGTCCACCGCGCTTTCGTGCTGCCGACCCGATATGGGGCGACAATAGTGTAGATTCGAGGGGTAAACCCTCAAATCCCCACACTTTTTCGTGTTCGGCCTGCGCCGGGACGTTCCGTCGCACGCCTTTTGCATCTGACGCCGGTCCTTCCGATCGTCATGGCCGGGCTTGACCCGACCATCCACGATCTTGGGACGAGATCCCGGGCCCCGCTTCGCGAGCCCGGGAATTCGCTGAAGTAACTTGCGTTACTTCAGCTCAACCTTGGCACCAGCCTTCTCGAGCTGGGCCTTGATCTTGTCGGCTTCGTCCTTGTTCACGCCTTCCTTGACAGGCTTCGGCGCGCCCTCGACGAGGTCCTTTGCTTCCTTCAGGCCGAGACCGGTGATGGCGCGGACTTCCTTGATGACCTCGATCTTCTTGTCGCCGGCGCTGGCGAGAACGACCGTGAACTCGGTCTTCTCTTCCGCCGGAGCGGCAGCGGCGCCACCAGCAGCCGGGCCGGCCACGGCGACGGCCGCGGCGGCCGAAACGCCCCACTTCTCTTCGAGGAGCTTCGCCAGTTCGGCAGCTTCGAGCACGGTGAGGCTCGAGAGGTCGTCAACGATCTTCTGCAAGTCAGCCATTGTTCAGTTTCCTTGAGTGTAAGTCTGGTTCGGGTTTGAGTTTTGCGAAGGGCGTCAGGCCGCTTCGCCCTTTGAGGCATGAGCCTGGATGACGCGCGCGAGCTTGCCCGCGGGCGCGTTGGCGAGCTGGGCCAGCTTGGTCGCCGGGGCCACGATGAGGCCGACGATCTTGCCACGCAGTTCGTCAAGCGACGGCAGCGAGGCAAGCGCCTTCACGCCGTCGACATTCAGGACGGTCTTGCCCATCGACCCGCCAACGATGACGAACTTTTCGTTCGCCTTGGCAAATTCGATGGCGACCTTTGGCGCCGCTACCGGATCGTTGGAAGTTGCGATCACGGTCGGCCCCTTCAGCATGGGGCCGATGGCAACGACGTCAGTGCCTTCAAGAGCAATTTTGGCGAGACGGTTCTTCGAGACCTTCACCGACGCACCCGCCTGCTTCATCTGCTGGCGCAGCTTCTGCATTTGGGCGACGGTGAGGCCGGAATATTGAGCAACGATCGCGACGCTCGTGGTCTTGAAGACCTCGTTGAGCTGTTCGACCGCCTCTTTTTTTGCCGCTCGTTCCACAGCAAGCTCTCTCCGGTTGGCGGTCATCGCGAGAAGCGGGACCGCCGGGTTGCACCCATCGTCCCACCCGAACCTGAACCTCCGGGCCAAAAACCCATCGGACACGCCGGGCAAGACGACAATTCAAAGCCTGCCCTCCGGGAGCCCCCCTTTGGAGGCCCACGGCGTGTCGAGGTCCGAACCAGACCCGTTTCGCGAACCCAACCGTTAAAGCTGGGCGCGAAGTGAAATCCGGTCTTCACCCGTCTATGCAGGCCATGCGATTAAGCCGTTGAGAAATCGAAATTTCCCGCAGGCGCCTGCAGTCTTGGACAGGACGAGGCCAGCCGGCGAACCGCCCGACCTCTGCCCGCACCCCAGCCAACCGACGGGTTTTCCTTCCTTTTCGGGCAAATCCTTGCGGACGTCCTGAAAAGGAATGATCTCCTGTCATGCCGGTTTTTCGGAATGCGTGCACGAACGCGCCAGCCGAGGCCGGTACGTTCGGAGGCGGTTCTTTAACCGCTCCGGGCCTGCTTGCCAAGAGCAAAATTCACACCAGTTCCAATCGATTGCCGGCCAGGCTTGATCTCGGTTGACAAGGCCCGATTCAGGACGATTTGACCGCGTAAGGGAGCGGTTTGCCCTCGAAGAACGCGGTCAGGTTGGCCAGGACGCAATTCTGCATGGCAACGTGCGATTCTAGGGTGTGGCCGCCGATATGCGGGGCGAAAACCACGTTCGGCAGCGCCGTCAGCGCATCGGGGACGTGCGGTTCCTGCTCAAAGACGTCGAGGCCGGCGCCGGCGATGGTCTTGTCGGCGAGCGCCGCGACCAGAGCTTTCTCGTCGATGACGGAGCCGCGGGAAATGTTGACGACATAGCCGTCCGCGCCGAGTCGCCGAAGGATATCGGCATTGACGACGTGCTGGGTGTCGGCCCCTGCCCGGACCGCGATCATCAGGACGCTGCACCAGTCGGCCAGGGCCTCCAGAGAGGAAAAATATCGATAGGGCAGATCATATCTGGTGCGGCTGAAATAGCCGACCTCGCTCTCGAAAGCCGCGCAGCGCACGGCGATCTTGCGGCCGATCTCGCCCATGCCGTAGACGCCGATGCGACGGCCGGGCATGCCGGCCTGAGGCCGCATCATTGGCGACTGTTTTGACGCGGCCCAGTCGCCACTGCGGACATATTGGTCGGCGACCAGGAGCCGCCGCGTCGCCGCCAGCATCAAGGTCATCGCGATATCGGCGACCGAAGCCGCATTGGCGCCCGGGCTGTGGCCGACGGCGATGTTGCGCGCGGCGGCCGCCTTCAGATCGACGCCGTCATAACCGGTACCGTAGCAGATGATGGCGCCGAGCTTTGGAAACAGGTCCATCGCCTCCGCGCCGAGCGGGGTCCCGCCCGCGGTCAGCATCGCGCGGATACCCCTGAGTTCGTCCGCCGGAAAAACCTCGTGCGCGGGCTTGCCAGCGGTGTCGAGCAGTTCGAACCGCTCGGCGAAACGCGCCATCATCGTCTTGGGAAAGCGCGAGTAAATCAGGACCTTGTCAGCCATTGTTTTTGTTTCCAGTGAGCGCCGCCACAAACGACGAGGGGCGGAATCGGTTGCCCAATTCCGCCCCTCGCCTCATGCAATTTCCAAACCTTAGCCGAGAATGGTGCCCGGCTCGACCTTCACGCCCGGGCCCATGGTCGAGGACACCGCAACGCGCTGGATGTAGGTACCCTTGGAACCAGCCGGCTTCGCCTTGGAGACGGCATCGGCCAAGGCCTTGATGTTCTCGACCAGCTTCTCCTCGGAGAACGAGGCCTTGCCGACGCCGGCCTGCAGGATGCCGGCCTTCTCGACGCGGAACTCGACCGAGCCGCCCTTGGCACCCTTCACCGCGCCGGTGACGTCCATGGTCACGGTGCCGATCTTCGGGTTCGGCATCAGGCCGCGGGGGCCGAGCACCTTACCCAACCGGCCGACCAGCGGCATCATGTCGGGGGTGGCGATGCAGCGGTCGAAATCGATCGAGCCGTTCTGCACCTTCTCGACCAGGTCCTCTGCGCCGACGACGTCAGCACCGGCCGCCTTGGCTTCGTCGGCCTTGGCGCCCCGGGCGAACACGCCGACGCGGAGCGTACGGCCGGTGCCGTTCGGCAGGGTCACGACGCCGCGAACCATCTGGTCGGCGTGACGCGGATCGACACCGAGATTGATCGCGACCTCGATGGTCTCGTCGAACTTCGCCTTGGCGCGCTCCTTGACCATCTTGATGGCGTCCGCGAGCGGGTAAAGCTTTTCGCGATCAATGCCTTCGCGGGCTTTGTTCAAACGCTTTCCGATTGCCATGACCGCTTACCCCGCAACTTCCAGACCCATCGAACGGGCAGAGCCCTCGACCATCTTCATGGCCGATTCGATGGTGTCGCAATTCAAATCCTTCATCTTCTTCTCGGCGATCTCGCGCACCTGCGCCTTGGTCACCTTGCCGGCCTTGTCGCGGCCCGGCGCCTTCGAGCCGGACTGGATCTTGGCAGCCTGCTTGAGGAAGAAGGACATCGGGGGGGTCTTCATCTCGAACGTGAATGAACGATCGGCGTAGATCGTGATCACGACGGGAATCGGGGTGTTCTTCTCTTCCTTCTGGGTCTGGGCGTTGAATGCCTTGCAGAACTCCATGATGTTGAGACCGCGCTGACCAAGCGCGGGACCGATCGGGGGCGAAGGATTCGCCGCACCGGCCGGGACCTGAAGCTTCAGGTATCCGGTCACTTTCTTTGCCATGTATCACTCCTGTTGTGCCGGCATGTCGCCGGCGGTTTCAGGTTCGTGGTCGGGATCGATGTGCGGCTGGCAACCGCCCTCGTCCTCCCACGGCCTCTTGTCGCGCAAGGCCTGAAGCCTCACGCCTCGTCCGGTCAGACCTTCTCGACCTGACCGAATTCCAGCTCGACCGGCGTTGCGCGGCCGAAGATCGACACCGCGACCTTCACGCGCGAGCGCGCCTCGTCGATTTCCTCGACGACACCCGAGAACGAGGCGAACGGGCCGTCGGCCACGCGCACGTTCTCGCCGATCTCGAACGAGACCGACGCCTTCGGCCGTTCCACACCCTCCTGCACCTGGTGCAGGATGCGCATGGCCTCGGCCTCAGAGATCGGCATCGGCTTGTTTTCCGCGCCGAGGAAGCCCGTTACCTTCGGCGTGTTCTTGATCAGATGGAACGCCTCGTCGGTCAGCTTCATCTTCACCAGCACATAGCCTGGGAAGAACTTGCGCTCGGCATCAATCTTGCGGCCGCGGCGCACTTCCGTGACCTTCTCGGTCGGAACCAGCACCAGCTCGAACAGATCCTCGAGGCCGCGCTGCTTGGCCTGCTCGCGGATCGATTCGGCGACCTTCTTCTCGAAGTTCGAATAGGCGTGAACGATGTACCAGCGCTTGTCGGACACTTGAGCGGTTGCCGTTGCCATCAGTGAATGCCCAGGAGGAAGGTGATGAGGTAGCGGATGATCTGGTCGGCGGCGAAGAAGAAGATCGAGGCGACGGCGACCATGACAAACACCATGATGGTGGTGATCGTGGTCTCACGACGGGTCGGCCAAGTGACCTTGGCGGTCTCCGAGCGCACTTCCTGCAAGAACTTGAACGGGCTGACTGCCATCGTTTGATGTCCAACGTCCGTCGACAGACGCGAATGAATTTCGGGGATCCGAACAGCCGCCGTTAGCCCAGCCCTCTGTCTCGAAGGATGAGCCGGAAACCGGGCTCGATTGTTCGGGGATTTCAAGGCCGCGCCGGAAATCCGCGTCTAACGGGCCGGCTGCGAGTGCGGGGTATCTACTGCGGATGGGGCCAAAGGTCAAGGTAAAGAGACTTCGCGCGGCAATCCGCCCTCCCCCGCCCCCTGGGTGCGGAAGCCATGCGGATCAAGGGGTTATCCACCGCCCGCAACGTTCGATCCCTCAAAGGAGCATCAGCCGGGAACGGTCAGTCGGCCCGGTCGATCATGGAAATACCCGGCAGCGGCACCACGAACTTCCCGCCTTCGGCGAAATAGCGGGCGTGCTTGGCTCGAATCGGGTCGACGTAGCGCCAGGCGAACACGACGACGAACGCCGGTTTGCGCTCGTACAGGGCAGCCGGCGGCAGAATTGGAATGTCGTATCCCGGGCCGGCCATCACGTTGCCCTTGTTGGGATCGTCGTCCACCAGGAAGTCGATCTTGTTCTCCAGGCCGAACTGCGGCAGCAGGGTCGTGGTGCCGACCGAGACGCCGTAGCCCGCGACCTGTTGGCCCCGCGCATGGGCGGCATCGGCCATCGCGACCAATTCGTCGCGGATGGCGGCGATCCTCTTCACATAGGGCGCGTAGTAGGCCGGCTGGTCCACGCCGAGCCGGTCTTCCTCGGCGATGAACCGCGCAACCTCGGCCGACGGCTTCCGCGCCCCGCCCGCCCGCTGGACCGTCACGCGAATGGAGCCGCCCTTGGTCCAGATGTGCTGGACGTCGATCACTTCCATGCCGAGCCGGGCGAAGAAGCGCGTCAGCGGCTTGATGTTAAAATACGACAGATGCTCGTGATAGACGGTGTCGAGCAGGTTCTTCTCGGTGACGTCGACGCCGTATTGCGTTTCAAAGACGAACAATCCGTCCGGCGCGAGCACGTCGCGCACTCCGATCACCAGCGGATCGAGATTGTCGACATTGGCGATCATGTTGTTCGCGATCACGACGCTCGCCGCACCATGGCTCTGAAGGATGCGGCGCCCGATGGCGTCGGTGAAGAAATCGCCGATGGTCTCGATACCCGCCTCCGTCGCGCGCCGCGCGATATCGACGGCGGGGTCGACCCCCAGCACCCGCATGCCGCGCTCTTTGAAGAAGCCAAGTAGCGAGCCGTCGTTGCTGCCGAGTTCCAGGATCAGCGAGCCAGGCGCCACCTCGAAGCGGCTGACGACGTCGTTGGCATAGCCGGCGAAGTGTTCGCGCAAGCCGAGCGACAGCGAGGTGGTATAGACGTAGTTGCGGTACTGGATCTCCGGATTGCCGACATGGAGAATCTGGAGGTGGCCGCAGTCCCTGCACAAATAGAGCGCCATCGGCACGGCGGCGCGAAAGACGGGGTCGTCAGCACTGGCGTTGGGCACCTGGAAGTTCGGCGTGCCGATGGGCATACCGGCCATCGGGACGACCAGCTCTTGCTTGTCCGAATGACAGAGGCGGCAGGTATTGCGGACGTAGAACAGGTTTTTCATCGTGGAACCGAGATGTGAGATACGCGAGCGAATGAGATAATCCCATCCTGTGAAGACCAGATCGGCAATGGGCTTACGCAGGTCATGAGTGGCTCGAGACTTCCGTGCCCTGCCCCAGCGCGAAACCGGGCGCTTCCTCCGCCGCCCTGGCGGCCTTGTCAGCGGAATACGACCCGCGCTCCGGACTCGCCAGCCAGATCACGCCGCCGACGAGGCCAACGATCACGCTGATGGCACCCAAGAGGAGTGAAACCGACAGCGCTTCCTCGGACGGCACACCCGCAAGACCGAGGCAGGCGACCATCGCCCCTTCGCGAACGCCCCAACCGCTGATCGAGATCGGAACGGCCGTCAACAGCACGACCGGCGGGATCAGGATGCCTGCGTCCAGCACGGAAAGCTGCGCTCCGACTCCGCGCGCCAGGGTGTAGCAGGCCGCCGCCGTCACGAGATGGATGAGAAGCGCGGATCCGAACAGCAGACCACGGCGCTCGGATTGCAGCAGAAGAAACCTGACGAGCGTTCCGAACCGGACGAAGCTTGCGATCGCGGGAAGCGCAATGAGGCGTTTCGGCAGACGGTCGAGCGTCAGCAGGACCACGGTGCCGGCGACGCCCGCCAGCGTCAGTCCGCCGATGGCGAGGATCGCGGCCGGATTGGACACGCGTGACAGCAGAAACGGCAATCCGGCCACCATCAGCACGATCAGCCCGATCAACGCCGTGAAGCGGTCTGCCGCAACGCCCTTGACCGCCTCCGACCACTGCACGCCACGTTGGCGGAGCAGCCACATCCGCACCGCGTCCCCGCCGACCGACGACGGCAACACCTGATTGAACCAGAGGCTGATCATGAGGATCCGCCAGCCCGCGAGCCAGTTCAGCGGCACGCCGAGCGCACGCATGATCAGCTCCCACCGGCCGTTGAGCACGAAGGTCTGGAAGAAGATCAGCGCAAACGCGACGACGAACAGGACAGGATCGACCGAGACGAGATGAGTTCGCAATTGGCGCAGGTCGAGGCCGCGCGCGATATAGACCAGCACCGCGACCGACAGCAGCAGCTTCACCGAAAACAGGGCCGCATGCTTGAATCGCGACTGCATCGGATGCCCGCCTCAGGACGCCGGATATTCCGCACGACCGATGACGAGGTCGATTGCGGCCATCATCCAGAACTGGTGCGTGGTCTCGACAATGTTGTAGCTGCGGCTGTCGACCCAGAAATTGACGTCGCCGAGGTTGCGCAGCGGATTGTCAGCATTCATGCCCGACAGCGTGATCACGTCGAGCTTCATCGTGCGCGCCTGCGCAACCGCATTGAGGATGTTCTTCGAACGTCCGGACGAGCTGATCGCGACGAGGCAATCGCCGGCGCGGGCATTCAGGCGTACTGCGTGCGCGATCCAGTCCTCGAAGCCGTAGTCGTTGGCAAGGCACGACATCATGCTCGCATCGCTGAAGCAAAGTGCAGGCACCGACGCATTCTTCGCCAGATCGATCGCCAGATGCGAGGCGATGCCGGCTGAGCCGCCATTGCCGATGAAGATGACGCGACCGCCCTGCTCCCGCGTGCGCAACCAGAACGCGCGCGTGGCGGAAATCCTGGCAAAAATACCGTCGTCGATCGCCGTCGCGCGATGCAGGCGGCCCACGTAGTCGTCGAGAAAGGCCTTGTGGTCGGGATCGACGGACTCGGCGGGCATGGGCTGGCGGCTCGATTGCAACATGTCCGGGTGATACCGGCTATTACCAAGGATTGCAAAGGTATAATACTTGCAAAGTTTGCGAGCGGCTGGTAGTCGGCTTTCGGGTTTCACTCAACATTGGCGAGCCTGTTTCGCTGGGCATTCGCGTCACGGATGTTCCCCATGAAATGCATCGTTACTGGCGGCGCCGGATTCATTGGCAGCCACCTCGTCGATCGCCTGCTCGACGATGGCCATGAAGTTATTGCGCTCGATAATTTCGTTATCGGACGCGCCGAAAATCTGGCCGCGCGCGCCAGTTCGAGCCAGTTGAAGGTCGTACGGGCGGACGTCACCGACCTTGACGCGATCAAACCGTATTTCCACGGTGTCGATTGGGTCTTCCATCTCGCAGCACTGGCTGACATCGTTCCCTCGATCGAGTCCCCTATCCCGTATCACCGCGCCAACGTGGACGGCACGGTCAACGTTCTCGAGGCTGCGCGGCACGCGGGCGTCCGCCGCTTCGTCTATGCGGCGTCATCGTCCTGCTACGGTATCCCCGACGCCTATCCGACGCCGGAGAGCGCCGAGATCCGGCCGATGTATCCCTACGCACTCACCAAGAATCTCGGCGAGCAGTGCGTCATGCACTGGTGCCAGGTCTACAAGCTGCCTGCCGTGGCGCTACGCCTGTTCAACGTGTACGGGCCCCGCCATCGCACCACGGGCACCTACGGTGCCGTGTTCGGCGTGTTCATGGCGCAGAAGCTCGCGGGCAAGCCCTTCACCGTGGTCGGCGATGGCGAGCAGACCCGCGACTTCACCTTCGTCAGCGATGTCGCCGATGCTTTCGTGACCGCCGCGCGCTCCGATGTCTCACATGAGATATTCAACGTCGGTTCGGACAACACCTACAGCGTCAACCGGCTGGTCGAACTTCTCGGCGGCGACAAGGTCCATATTCCCAAGCGTCCCGGCGAGCCCGATTGCACATACGCCGACATCACCAAGATCAAACGGGTCCTGAAATGGGCGCCGAAGGTGAAGTTCGAGGATGGCGTCGCGACGATGCTGAAGTCGATGGACCAGTACAGGGACGCGCCCCTGTGGACGGTGGACAAGATCGCCGATGCCACCAAGGACTGGTTCAAATATCTCGGCGACGGCGGCGATGCGGCGTCCGGCACTGCGCAGAAGGCGGGCCGTTGAGCAGACTCGTTCGACCCCGACTTTCGTGCCGCCAACCGATCATTTCCGGGCCGGCCAGACCGACCCGCGCTTTGGATAATTCACATGGGTAATGTTCCGACCGACAAGCCGACCATTCATCCGGCGCCGCACCAGAAGATCAAGACGGTCGAGGAACTGGGCGAGATCGCGCGGGCCGCGCAGGCCGAAGGCCGGACAGTTGCGCTCTGCCATGGCGTGTTCGATCTCGTGCATCTCGGCCACGTCCGGCACATCCTGGCGGCACGCAATGAGGCCGATGTGGTCATCGTGACCGTCACGGCGGACCGCTTCGTCAACAAGGGCCCGGGACGGCCGATCTTTCCGGAGAACATGCGCGCCGAGATGCTGGCCGCGCTCGGCACCGTCGACTGGGTCGGCATCAACCGGACATCCAGCGCCGAGCCGATCCTCGATACCGTGCGCCCAGACATCTACGTGAAGGGCTCCGACTACGAGAATCCCGAGGATGACGTCACCGGCAAGATCGCCGTCGAGCGGGAGGCCGTCGAACGCCATGGCGGCCGCATCGTCTTCACCCGCGACGTGACCTTCAGCTCGTCGTCGCTGATGAACCGCTACTTCGACATCTACGACCCCCCTCTGCGCGATTACCTCCAGAAGGTGCGCGAAAGCGGTGGCGCCGAACGCCTGCTGAAGCTGATCGACAAGATCCAGGACATGCACGTCGTGCTTGTCGGCGATACCATCATCGACGAATACCAGTATGTCACGGCGCTCGGAAAGGCCTCGAAGGAGAACATTGTCGCCACTCTGTTCAAGAACGGCGAGCAATTTGCCGGCGGTGTCATCGCCGCGGCCAATCACGTGGCGAGCTTCTGCAAGTCGGTGGAGATCGTCACGACGCTGGGTGGCAAGGACTACCCGGAAGAGTTCATCCGCGCGCATGTCCGCCCGAATGTCACGCTCACCCCGATCCGCATTCAGGGACGCCCGACCACCCGCAAATTGCGGTACGTCGAGATGGGCTACCTGCACAAGCTGTTCGAAGTCTACACCATGGACGACACGCCGCTCGACGAGGCCGAGCGCAAGGAGATCGACCGCGTCACCGCCGAGCGCGTGCGCGGCGGCGACGTGGTCATCGTCACCGATTTCGGCCACGGCATGATCGCACCCAGCACGATCGACACGCTGATCGCGAACTCCAAGTTCCTTGCGGTCAACGCCCAGAGCAACAGCGGCAACCACGGCTACAATCTGATCACGAAATATCCGCGCGCCGACTACGTCTGCATCGACGCTCCGGAAGCGCGCCTGGCGGCCACCGACAAGTTCAGCGACATCGCTTCGGTGATCCAGGACCGCCTGCACCGCAAGATCGATTGCGACAACATGATCATCACGCACGGCTCCTTCGGCTGCTACCCCTTCTCGTCGAAGACCGGCGTCGCCCGCGTGCCCGCCTTCACCAAGACCGTCGTGGATACGGTCGGTGCCGGCGATGCCTTCCTGACGATTACGGCGCCGCTGGTGGCAGCCGGCGGCAACATCGAAGACGTCGCCTTCATCGGCAACGCGGCGGGCGCGATCAAGGTGGGCATCGTCGGCCACCGCAGCTCGGTCGAAAAGGCGCCGCTGGTCAAATTTGTCACCGCGTTGTTGAAGTGACGCGAACGGGAATCTGGAGAACGACAGTGATTGGTCAGAAATGGAATGTGATGGTCACCGGTGGCGCCGGCTATGTCGGCAGCGTGCTGGTTCCCCAGTTGCTGGCGGCGGGCCACAAGGTCACAGTGCTCGACCTGTTCATGTATGGTGAGGACGTCTTCAACGCCGTCCGCGACAATCCCAATCTGCGCCTGATCAAGGGCGACATCCGCGATGAGGCCGCGATCAACGAGGCCCTGCGCGGCAACAATGCGGTGATCCATCTCGCCTGCATCTCGAACGACCCCTCGTTCGAGCTGGATCCGACGCTCGGCAAGTCCATCAACTACGACTGCTTCCGTCCGATGGTGCGCGCTGCGAAGAAGGCCGGCATCAAGCGCTTCATCTATGCGTCCTCGTCCAGCGTATACGGCATCAAGGACGAGGCCGAGGTGACCGAGGAGCTGTCCTGCGAGCCGCTGACGGACTACTCGAAGTTCAAGGCGATGTGCGAGACCGATCTTGCCGACGAGGCCGCATCCGGCTTCGTCACCTGTACGGTTCGTCCCGCCACCGTCTGCGGCTACGCACCGCGGCAGCGGCTCGACGTCGTCGTCAATATCCTGACCAATCTCGCGGTCAACACCGGCCGCATCCGCGTGTTCGGCGGAACGCAGAAACGGCCCAACCTGCACATCGAGGACATGTCCGCGGCCTATCTGTTCCTGCTCCAGCAGGATGACGCGAAGATCGACGGCAAGACCTACAACATCGGCTACGAGAACCACTCGCTGATGAAGATCGCAGACATCGTCAAATCGGTGGTCGGAAACAACGTCGACGTGGCCGTCGAGCCGACCGACGATCTGCGCTCATACCACGTCTCATCGGAGAAGATCCGACGCGAGCTCGGCTTTGCGCCGACGCACACGATCGAGCAGGCCGTGTCCGGCCTCGTGGAGGCCTTCAAGGCGGGCCGCCTGCCGAACTCGCTCAACGACCCCAGGTATTTCAACATCAAGATGATGCAGAACATCAGCCTGAAGTGAGCGGCGTGCGGATCGGCATCGACTTCGACAACACGATCATCTGCTACGACAAGGTCTTTGCCGCCGTCGCGCGGCAGCGTGGGCTGGTGCCGGAGGGCTGGGACGGGCTGAAGTCCGAGGTGCGGGATTATCTGCGACCCCGCGCGGGCGGCGAGCTTGCCTGGCAAGGGCTGCAAGGGTTCGTCTACGGCAAGGGAATTGGCGGCGCCGAGATCTATCCTGGAGTCCGCGAGTTCCTAGCAACGTGCCGCAAGGCCGGCGCGAGCGTCTATATCGTCAGCCACAAGACGCAGTTCGGCCATCAGGATCCCGACCGCGTCGACTTGCGCGAGGCCGCGCGCGGCTGGTTGAGGGGAGCGGGTCTCATCGACGCCGCCGGTGCGGCGCTAGCCGTGGGCAATATCTATTTCGAGGACACGCTGGCGGCCAAGGTCGAGCGGCTTGCGAGCCTGCAGCTCGATATCTTCATTGACGATCTCGTCGATGTGTTCGAGCAGCCGCATTTTCCGAAGACGACGCGATCGATCCTGTTCACGCAGTCGCGGCCTCCCCATCCTGATCATTGCGAGCCGATTGCAACCTGGGCCGACATCCACCGCGGAGTGTTCGCGCAATGAGCGAGCCCGACATCAGCGTCGAGGATGCGATCGCGATCGGCGGCCGCCTCTCCGGCGCGCGGGTCGCGGCCGCCCAACCGGCGCGGTCCGGTGGCAACAACCGGGTGTTTCGGCTGGAGATGGCGGAGGGACCGCCCCTCGCCCTCAAGCACTATCCGTCCGACGGGCGTGATCGCCTGGGACAGGAATATGATGCACTCTCGTTTCTGTCGCGGCACGGCATCACGTCGACGCCGCGGCCGATCGCGAAAGATCCGGCTGCGTTCTGCGCGTTGTATCAATGGTTCGACGGGGATGCGGCAGTTCTGCATCCTCAGGACGATGATGCCGATCAGCTGGCCGATTTCCTGATTGAGCTGCAACAGCTGCGCAGCGCGGACGGCGCACAGAATTTGCGAAGCGCGTCAGCCAGCATCTTTTCGCCCGAGGAAGCCATCGCGCAGTACGAGCAGCGCCTGGACGGACTACGGCAGGCATCGCAGGATCATCCGGACCTGCGCGCGTTCATGGACAGCAGCCTGGTTCCCAGCACCGCCGTCGCAATCCGACAACTCCGTCGCCGTTATGCGGAACTGGGCCTGGATCCCGCAGCGGCCCTTGCGCCCGCCCATCGTGCATTGAGCCCGTCGGATTTCGGACTGCACAACGCACTGCGCACCGACGACGGCAAATTGCGCTTCATCGACTTCGAGTATTTCGGCTGGGACGACCCGGTCAAGCTCGTGACCGACACCGCGATCCATCCCGGCAGCGATCTGCCCGCTGCCGGCGCTAACCGATTGATCGAACGGCTCTCGCGCACCTTCGAAGCTGGGGATGACGCGTTTGCGATCCGCCGTGACGTACTGTATCCTGTGTTCGGGGCGATTTGGTGCCTGATTGTCCTGAATGTCTATTTGCCGGAAAGCCGCTCCCGGCGCGCCCTGGCTGCGCAAGGTGGCGATCTGACGGTCCGCCTCGCCGGCCAGTTCGACAAAGCCCGCCGGCTCCATCAAACGATTTGCCAACGTGATCCAGATCTCACCCCACGCTGAAGCCGCCCTCACCTGCACGCTGGACGAGCGCAGCCTTTATTTGCGCCGCCTGGTCCTCGGTTCTGTCCGCTCGGCCGGACGCGGACATGTCGGTCCGGCTCTGTCGTTGATCGAGATGGTCCGCGTGCTCTACGACGACGTGTTGCGGATCGATCCTAAGAACCCGCGAGATCCCGATCGTGACCGCGCGATCCTGAGCAAGGGACACGGTTGTCTGGCGCTCTATGCGCTGCTGGCCGATCGCGGCTTCTTTCCCCTGTCGGAGCTGGACGGCTTCTGCGGGTCCGACAGCATCCTGGGCGGACATCCCGAATACGGCATGGTGCCGGGCGTCGAGGCCTCGACCGGCGCGCTCGGCCACGGCCTGTCGATCGGTGTCGGACTCGCGCTCGCCGCGCGCATGCGCGAGCGCAGCTACCGGACCTTCGTCTTGCTCGGCGACGGCGAGATCAACGAGGGATCGGTGTGGGAAGCCGCGATGGGCGCGGCCAAGCACGGGCTCGACAACCTGGTCGCGATGATCGACTACAACAAGCTCCAGAGCTACGGGCCGACCGACTACGTGCTGCCGCTGGAGCCGCTTGCGGACAAATGGCGCAGCTTCGGCTTTGCCGTGCAGGAGCTCAATGGCCACGACGTCGGCGCGCTGCGCGCCGTCCTGAAGCAGGTCCCGGCCGTTCCGGGCAAACCCACCGCGATCATCTGCCATACCGTCAAGGGCAAGGGTCTGCCGCCGGCGGAATCCAACGCCGATTGGCATCACAAGAACAAGCTGACCGACAGCGAGCTAGACGCCATCCGCGTCGCCGTCGGCGATTTTTGATCGGCTCCCCATGCGCAACACAGCGATGAACATGGTCCACAAGCTCGCCGCGCGCGACGAGCGGGTGCTTTACATCGGCTCCGATCCCGGCGCGGGCACCTTGCGCGCAATGAGCAAGGAGTTTCCCAAGCGCCATCTGATCGAAGGCATTTCGGAAGCGCACATCATCGGCATGTCGGCCGGCCTCGCGATGGAGGGCTTCGTGCCCTACGTCAACACCATCGCGACCTTCCTCACCCGCCGCTGCTACGAGCAGGTGGCGGTCGATCTCTGCCTGCACAATCTGCCGGTCCGGCTGATCGCCAATGGCGGCGGGCTCGTCTACGCGCCGCTCGGCCCCACGCACCAGGCGATCGAGGACATCGCCATCATGCGCGCGCTGCCGAACATGACGGTGATCTGCCCGTGCGACGCCGACGAGGCCGCGCGCATGATGGAGCAGACGCTCGACTGGAAGGGTCCGATCTACATCCGGCTCGGCAAGGGCGGCGATGCCGTCGTTTCCAAGGCCGAGCACGGCTTTGAGATCGGCAAGGCCATCCTGATGCGCCCGCAAGGCGACGTCCTCATGGTGACCACGGGCATCATGCTCCAGCGCGCCCTCGCCGCGGCCGACCTGCTGGCCGCGCAAGGCATTCGCGCCGGCATCCTGCACATGCACACGGTGAAGCCGCTCGACACCGCGGCCCTGCTGCAGGCGGTCCGCGGCACCAGGCTCGTGGCGACGCTGGAGGAGCACGTGCCCTCCGGTGGCCTGGGCAGCGCGGTCGCGGAGGCCTTGATCGACAAGCTCGGCTCCGGCTTCCCCGCGATGCTGCGTCTGTCGCTGCCGGACCGCTTCATGCACAATTACGGCTCGCAGGACTCGCTCCTGAAGAAGCACGGCCTTTCCGCTGGTGCGATTGCGACCTCGATCGAGCACGCGCTCGCCGCCTCGCGCACCTCCTCCCCTCAACTTCATTCCACCTGACGGGTCACATGTACGACGTTCGATATTCCTACCTGCTCGAGCAATTCGCCGACCCCGCTCCGATCCTGGCCGAGATCGGCCGGCTGGTGGCAACCGGTGACTTCACCCTTGGCAAGCCCGTCGCCGAATTCGAAAAGCGCTTTGCCGAGCTGATAGGCGTGCGTCACGCCATTGGCGTCGGATCGGGCACCGACGCGCTCAAGCTGCCGCTCAAGGCGCTCGGCATCGGTCATGGCGACGAGGTCATCACCGCCGCCAACACGTTCATCGCCACCGTCGGCGCGATCGCGGAGACCGGCGCGACGCCCGTGCTGGTCGATTGCGACGATTCCTTCTGCATGAACGTCGACCATGTCGAAGCCGCGATCACTGAGAAGACCAAGGCGATCATGCCGGTCCAGCTGACCGGCGAGGTCACCGACATGGGCAAGCTGATGGCGATCGCGCAGCGCCATAACCTGCCTGTGGTCGAGGATGCCTGCCAGGGCATCCTGTCGGAATTTGCCGGAAAGCGCTCCGGCACCCACGGCATCGCGGCCGGCTTCTCGCTGCATCCGCTCAAGAACCTCAACGTCTGGGGCGATGCCGGCGTCGTCGTCACCAATGACGACGGCATGAACGAGAAGCTCCGCCTGATCCGCAACCACGGCATGAAGAACCGCGACGAGATTGCGATCCTCGGCTGCAACTCGCGGCTCGATTCCCTTCAGGCGGTGGTGGGCAACTGGCTGATCGGCCAGACCAGCGAGATCACGCGCCGCCGGATCGAGAACGCGGCCTATTACGACGCGGGCCTTGCCGGCCTGCCCGGCCTGCGCATCCCGCCGCGCCGTCCCAACGTGAAGCACGTCTACCACCTCTACATGGTGTTCGCCGAGCGCCGCGACGAGCTCTACAAATATTGCCTGGAGAACGGCATCGAGGCGAAGATCCACTATCCGATCCCGCTGTATCAGCAGGAAGGCCTCAAGCATCTCGGCTACGCGCCCGGCACCTTCCCGGTCACCGACCGCCACGCCAAGGAGGTGATCAGCTTCCCCGTCGACCAGCATCTGACGCGCGCACAGCAGGACCGCGTCATCGAGACCGTCAGGAAGTTCTGCCATGGACGCTGACACCGGCCGCCGGCGCATCGGCTACGTCAATCTTCCCGCACAATTCGAGGAAGAAAGCGCCGAGATCATGCAGGCGGTCGAGGGCGTCTTCCAGCGCGGCGATTTCATCGGCGGGGCGGCGGTTGCGAAGCTCGAGGAGGAATTGTCGGCCTATCTCGGCTCGCCGCATGTCGTGACGCTGAATTCCGGCACCGACGCGCTGATCCTCGCCATGCGGGCACTCGACATCGGCCCCGGCGATGAGGTCATCACGCCGCCGAATTCGTTCGTGGCATCGACCGCCGCGATCATCGCGGTCGGCGCCACGCCGGTGTTTGCGGACGTGCTGCCGGACCAGAACATCGATCCCGCCGCGGTCGAGGCTGCCGTCACGGCGCGGACCAAGGCGATCATGCCGGTGCACCTGACCGGGCGCATGGCCGACATGACCCCGCTGATGGCGATCGCGGACAAGCACGCGCTCGCCGTGATCGAGGACAGCGCCCAGGCGATCGGCTCGACCTATGACGGCCGGATGAGCGGCACCATCGGCACGTTCGGCTGCTTCTCCGCCCATCCCTTGAAGAACCTGAACGCCGCGGGCGATGCCGGCTTCCTCGTCACCGCCGACGCCGAGCTCGCCGGGCGAATCCGCCGGCTGCGCAATCACGGCCTCATCAACCGCAGCGACGTCCAGGAATGGGGCATCGTCTCGCGGCTCGACACGCTTCAGGCCGAGGTGCTGCGCATTCGCCTGCGTCACCTGCCCTCGGTCATCGAGCGCCGGCGGCGCAACGCCGCGCAATACCGCGCGGAGCTCGCGGGCCTGCCGCTGTTCATTCCGCCCTGCCGCAACATCGAGTTCAACACCTTCCACACTTTCGTGGTGCAGACCGAGCGTCGCAACGACTTCCAGAAATATCTTGCCGACAAAGGCATCGAGACCGCGATCCACTATCCGGTCCCCATCCACCTGCAGCCGGCGGCGGCGCATCTGGGTCATGGCCGCGGCGCGTTCCCGGTAACGGAACGGCAGGCGGACCAGATCCTCACCCTCCCCATCAACCAGTTCCTCTCGGCCTCCGACATCAGCTATATTTGCGCGACCGCCCGGGAGTATTTTGCATGACGGACACGGACTTCCTGCACGCCGACGAGCAGGCGCTGGCGCAGCGCTTCATCGACGATGGCTTCGTCACCACCCCGGCCGACGATCGCGCCGGGCTCGACCGGATCCAGCGCCGTGCCGCCGAGCTCGCGGCGGACTATCTCAAGCTGCCGCACAGCAACGATCCCTACGCGATGCTCGACACCATCCACACGCGGGTGAGCGTGGATGATCTCAACGGCCTGCGGCTGCACGTCTTCAACGGCCTCAACGCCGAACCGTGGTTCCGGCCGACCTACTTTCGTCTGGCGCGCTCGACGATCGAGACCATCGTCGGCAACGAGCTCTGCATGCAGCGCCGCGTCAATCTCAGCATCCAGCTCCCCGGCGACAGCTCGTCGCTGCTCGCCACACATTCCGACGTCTGGTCCGGCGATTCGCCGTTCGAGGTCGTGGTCTGGGTGCCCTTGGTCGATGTCCAGCGCAGCAAATCGATGTATCTGCTGCCGCCGTCCCTGAATGGCGAGATGCAGGACCGGATGGCAGCTTTGCGAAGCGCCGAGGAACTGTACAAGACCATCAAGCCGCACGCGACCTTCATCGAGATCCCCTACGGTCACGTGATGCTGTTCAACCAGACCCTGATGCACGGCAATCGCGTCAACGAGGAAGCCGGCACGCGCTGGAGCATGAACTGCCGCTTCAAGAGCATCATGTCGCCCTACGCGGACAAGCGCTTCGGCGAGTTCTTCGAGCCGATCCTGCTGCGGCCGGCGACGCGCGTCGGCATGCAGTACAAGCTGCCCGGAGGCTTCCATGGCTGAGCGAGCCGGCCATCGCGGCTATATCGGCGCCCGGCCGCTGAACGGCAGCCGCACCCCGCAGCACGTCCAGAACATCGTGATCCGCGACTACGCGCGGCGGAAGAACCTGCATTATCTGCTGAGCGCCGCCGAGCACACCATGCCCGGCAGCTACATGGTGCTCGAGGACATCCTGGACGAGTTGCCGCGGCTGCGTGGGCTGATTCTCTACAGCATCTTCATGCTGCCGCCCGAAGAGGCGCGGCGGCGGCAGATCTACGACCGCGTGCTGCGCGAGGGCTGTGACCTTCACGCCGCGGTTGAGGAGATCACGCTGGCGTCGCAGAAAGACATCCAGGCCATCGAGGACATCCTGCTCGTCAACAAATTCGCGACCATCCTATGACGATGCCGCGGACCGGTTGGCCCCCATGACCGAGATCAACCTGCTCCAGCCGATGCACGCGTCGACCAAGCGGAACTACGTCCAGCGCGTGGTGGAGCACGACAAGGCGGAATCCGCTGCCGTCGCGCGGCAATGGGGGCGCGACTACTGGGATGGTGACCGGCGCTACGGCTACGGCGGCTATCGCTATGACGGCCGATGGCGCCCGCTGGCCCAGACCCTGATCGATCGCTACGGCATCAAGCCGGGCATGAGCGTGCTCGACGTCGGTTGCGGCAAGGGCTACCTGCTCTACGAGTTCACCCAGCTCGTCCCCGGCCTCAGGATCGCCGGCATCGACATCTCCGAATACGGCATCACCAACGCCAAGGAGGAGATGCAGCCGCATTTGAAGATCGGCAGCGCCGTCGAGCTCCCCTACCCCGACCACAGCTTCGACCTCGTCGTCTCGCTCGGCGTGCTGCACAACCTTCCGCTCGAGGACGTGTTCCGCGCGGTGCCCGAGATCGAACGCGTCGGACGCGGCACCTCGAAATATCTGATGGTCGAATCCTTCCGCAACGAGCGCGAGAAGGCGAATCTGCTTTACTGGCAGCTCACCTGCCTGAGCTTCCACGGTCCGCAAACATGGGCATGGATCTATGACAAATGCGGGTATCGGGGCGACCATGGGTTCATCTTCTTCGAATGAAGCAGGCCAGCGCCGGCCGACCTCGTTGCGCACGCAAAATCCGGAAGTGTACTATTCGGACGACGCGATCGTCACGGCAGACGACGCCACGATCGCGGAGCTGAAGCGCATCGCCGCCGGCAACCCGCGCCTGCGCAGCCGACTGTGTACGCATCCCGATCCCTCGTCCGGCCTGCACGAGATGCTGATCGTGCATCATCGCGAGGCCTATGTCCGGCCGCACAAGCACCTCGGCAAGCCTGAATCGTTCCACGTGATCGAGGGCACCGCGCAGGTGGTGATCTTCGAGGACGACGGCCGCATTCGCGAGGTGCTCGAGATGGCGCCCTACGGTCATGGCGCCGCCTGCTATTACCGGATGCCCGAGAAGGTCTACCACTCGATCCTGATCACTTCGGAGTGGCTGGTGTTTCACGAAACCACCGCCGGCCCGTTCGATCCCGCCCGCACCGCATTCCCCGACTGGGCCCCCGATGGCAGCGACGCCGCCGAGGTTCAAGCCTACGTGACGAGAACTGGTACGCTCGCTGCGGAGCATTTGGACAGACGAGGCAAAGCTTAGGACCATGGCCATCCCTGTCGGGCTCGACGATGCTCGCATGAATGTAGATCCAAGAGCTGCCGCTCTCCGACAAGCAGAGCGGGCGGGCATTGGATACGTCTACGTCGCTCTGGTTCTCGCCTTTATTACGGCCGTGCCCGCGCTGTTCGCGCGTGAGATCTTCGGCGACGATTGGACTGTGTACTACATCTACTGGACTCAAGGTGCCGCCGGCGTCGCTCGCGTGCTGTGGGAGTCGGCACACGCCGGCTTCGCAATCCCGATGACGCTGTTTGTGACGCTTTTGAACGATACTCCCGATGTCTCTGCGCGGCTCGCGGGACTAGCCTGCCATCTGGTCAACGGCGTGTTGCTTCACTCCGTCTTGTCGCGATCATCGTATACCAGAAAGATCGCCGGTCTTGTCACGGCTCTATTCCTGCTCAGCCCGTTCTATGCAATTCGCCTGACACTCAACGCGGTCTACGACTTCTTCCTGCTCTTCTATCTACCGTCCTACGAGCTGTCCTATTCGAAGGTGCGCGCGCTTCGATGGAGCGCACCTTTCTGTCTGTTATTCGCGTTGTCGCTCGAGACTCTGATCGCTCTCGAACCGCTTCGCGTCGTGCTCGCCTGGTCTGGTCCCGAGCGCTGGAGGCAGAAACTCGCGCGTCTTGTACCGTTCTGGCTGGCCGTTGCAGCCATGATCGTTCTGCGACTGACAATTCTGGGGAAGAGCGGTCACTACGCCGGACAATACAGTTTCGCGAACGATTTCTCGATCATGGCCAATGCGCTCTATGCGCACCTCATGGCCTTCCCGAGCGGCCTGAGCTACGCATATGCTCACGGGGTCGCGCTGCTGGGGCTTCCTGTTTCCGCGGCAGTGACATTGGCCGCGGTCGCCGTCTTTGCCCGGTTCTCATCGACAGCATTGTGGACGCCCTGGCTGCTGAACGGCCGCTCGACCACGAATGCGATGCTTCTGCTGCTGGTGCTGGGAGCCGCGATTGCCCTCATCGGCGCGCTGCCCTACGCTGTTACCGGAGTTTATGGCGACGTGACGCGGGGCGAGTCCAGGCTACTCTTTCCCTCGCAGTTCGGCGTCTTGATCCTGATGGCGACCGTTGTACAGGCGATACCGGGATCGCGCATCCGCGCAGCAGTCGCGGGGGGGCTGGTCACGATCTTCGCCTTGTCGTCGGCTCACGATTCCAAATGGCTGCTTTACGACGGGTTGCTCAGCAGCGACATGCTGCGGCAGGTCCGAGCAGCCTTGCTCGCGGACCCCGAGCCAAAGGTCGTTAAGCTCCAGTTCGAGAACTCGCACGTCTTCTCGTTCCGCTCACGATGCCTCGGCGGCAATGACATGAACGTGGCACAGACGATTCTACGGGATGAAAATCGCGAGCGGTCGTTTATCTACACGGACTACTGCGGGGATTTTACTGATCCTCATTTCGTTGTGAACGGCAACTGCCCGGTTTCGTACCTTGAGACCTTTCCTTGCCCACCCCGTCGCGAGACCTGGCGCTATCGCGCCGCCCCGGGAATTCCACGACCCGACGACATTGGATTCATCGAGCTTCTGACGGCGATCCTCGGAAATAACTCCTCGGCCACGGAGGGCCGCGGTGAACTGATGCAGTTGAAGGATGGAGAGCCGGCCCCTGTGGCGAGAGCCGAGTATCGGCCGCCTTGCAGTCGGCCTGGCGTCCGAGGCGCAGCCTGGTTGCTGGCGCTGCCGGCCCCCGCATGTGAAGGTGCTGCCTCTGGAGTTCGCTAGAGCATGCGTCAGCCATGGAGGGTTCCAGCGCCCGTCATCCAGACACGAACATTGCCATGCCGGAGGCAACCACGGGCTTCGCGGGATTGTTCAGGGAACGCTGTGGTGATAGAAGGAACGCTGTGGTGATAGAAGCGCCTCGCAACGGGAAGTTCAGGCAATTGGGGACTGGACGTGATTTCAGAGAAAGTTAGATTTTGTGTTCGACGCAGCCTCCTCCCCGACTTCGATCGTAGCTAGCCTCGAGACCTCCTAGTGGAGTACACAAGGGAATTCTCGATCGCCGCCAGAGCTGTTGTGGCCGCCTTGCTGGGATGCGCCGTCGCCTACGTGCTGCTGCTGCTGGTGAAAAATCACCTTCCGTCATTTCAATCAAATTTCGTCGAAGGCTTCGACATGGCCTTGGCAGACAGGAATTGCGATTTCTGCAAGAAGGCGTTCTACGGCTCGTTCTTCCTATCTGGGCCGATTGCGGCAGCAGCGGCATTGTACGCGACGTATCGATCATCGGGCTCGCTCGCACTGAGCGCCATCACGGCGAGCTTCGTCTACGTTGCACTCGACGCCGCCAACGATGCGGGCAGCCCCGGGATCGCGATCGCCCTGCTAACGGCCGCGGCCATCACCGTCGCCCTCAATCGAGGCGGCAACAATTACTTTCCTGCTGCAAAACCCTCGACCGACACCCGGTTCAGCGTGGGGGCGGCCGATCTGCTAGCGATCATATTCCTTGCCCTGCTGCTGATCCCCTCCGATCTCGAAGGCCTGACAGCGGCCGTGAGGGACGAAGCGCACAAGGTAAGCTACTTCATCGGTCCGGCGCTTTATGGCTATGCCCCCGGTCTCGTTCCGGGATTGGACTTCCATTCACATTACGGCCCCGCGCTCGGCTGGTTCTTCCATCTCATCATGGGAGATGGCTGGAAATCGGCGGCGATGCGAGCGGTCGGATTGAACATCGCGATCACGCTCGCGACCTACGTTCAGGCCTACTTTCTTCTGAACTACTTGATCCGATCGAGGCTTGCCGCGATCGCCATCATCACGGCTCTCGCCGTGCTGGCTTTCTCTACAACCGGCCAGTTCTACTCGCCGTCTGCCTACCCGACGCGATTTCCTCTCTTGATCGTCTTTGCGCTCGCCATCAGCCTGCACTGCACCGCTCCCGGGCGCCTCACATGGCTGATCATGTCGGCCATCATGTGCGCCATCTCGCTGCTCTGGCAGACCGAGATCGGACTGTTCTTCCTTGTGACAGGCACCTTCGTCGCCGCGATCGCCGGAGGTTTTCCGAGCTATCGCAATGCCCTCGTGTTCGCAGTCACGTCGATCGTCACCGCAACCTTGATGTGCCTGGTGCTGTTCGGCGCGAGAGCCTTCTCCCTGGACTTTTTGATCGAGTGCTTCCGCCCACTCGTACTCTACGGAACGGGATGGGGAAGCACGCCCATCAAATGGGACTTGGGCTGGGGCATCATTTACAATCTGCCGCTCCAGATCGTCGGATGCATCACCGTCGGCTGGGCCGCGATCCGGCTGTCACGACCCTCTGATTCCTGGCATGACCGGTTCGTGACCGGGCTTCTACTGACGCTGTCGATGATTGGCATGGCGCTGATGATCAAATGGGTCAACCGGACGCTGGACGCTGTCTGGCACCAGAACGCGTTGCCGCTGGTGATCGTCTCGGCTTGGTGGATCCGCCAGTTTTCAACCGGGTGGCAACCGTCGTTCCGAAGAGCCGCCGGCGCCATAGCGGCCGTTGCGACCGTTCTTGCGCTGCTGTTCGTGCAAGACAAGAACAATCCCCACCTCTACGGCCTGAGATCCTATGCAACTTATCCCAGCCTTCTGAGATGGCCGTTCGTCTCGAACCCGCCAGTC
Source organism: Bradyrhizobium sp. R2.2-H (assembly GCF_004346455.1). NCBI lineage: Bacteria > Pseudomonadati > Pseudomonadota > Alphaproteobacteria > Hyphomicrobiales > Nitrobacteraceae > Bradyrhizobium > Bradyrhizobium sp. R2.2-H. The sequence goes on along the minus strand of NZ_SMBR01000002.1, from coordinate 39,889 downwards.
ACGTGGCAGGAGGACCTTGACCAGATCACCGAGGCTGATGCGAAGTTCATCCAGGACAAAACCAGGCCAGACGAGAGGGTCCTGGTCATCGCCCTCAGGGATTGGGCCTATCTGGCGCAGGCTCATCGGGCGCCAATGGCCTATTTCATGCCGTTCCTGGTGTCCTTTGACGCGCGGTTCCTGGATCGCTCGATGAACCCGGCGGACCGGCTGTTTTATGATAGCACGGTGGAGCGCAGGCCGGAGTATCCCTATGTCCAAGAGGTCATGAAGCGGATCAAGCGAGATTTCGTGGCAGTGGAGACCAGGGGTAATTTGACACTCTATGAGCGGCGGCATTGACCTCGGCCGTGCTCGCGGCTCTTGAGAGCGCACATAGCTGGCCGTATCCACCTCCGATTGATGGGTGGCGGCACGTCTTGCAAGACCCATCGACGGCTGCTACCTGCTTTGGCCGAGGACGCATAGGCCGGAGGAATGCTCCGCGTAAGCCGGATATGATGTGTCCGGGATCGTCTCGTTGCCGGCCGCGCCGGTTTTCATTGAAGGTCGCCTCGTCGGACCTGCCCAAATGCGAGAATAATCAGTGACCGATCATTGCCGCCTCTGCCATTCGACCAACCTGCGACCGGTCATCGACCTCGGGCAAATGCCGATCGCGCATCGGCTTCGGCACAGCCGGAACGAGCAGGAGGAGCGATATCCGTTCGAGGTGCTCGCCTGCGGCGAATGTGGCCTGCCGCAGATCGTCAAGCCGATTGATCCCGAAATTCTGTATCGCCAATTCAATTACAATTTCAGCAGTTGGAAGCCGGAGCCGCACCAGGCGGACGAGCTCGCAACGATCGCGAAGTTCTCGAAGCATCAGTCCGTGTTCGAGATCGGATGCAACGACGGCCTGTTCATGGACAAGCTGCGCGAGCGCGGCGCGAAGGTCCTCGTGGGCGTGGAGCCCAACCCCGTGTCGGGCAAGATTGCCCGCGAACGCGGCATCAAGGTCTATTCCGACATGATCAGCCCGGCCCTGTGTCACGACGCAGTCGCTCAGGCCGGCAAGTTCGATCTCGTGGTCTCGCGTCAGGTGCTGGAGCACATCGTCGACTTCGAGAACTTCTTCGACTGCGTAAAGATCGCACTGCGCGACGATGGGCTGCTGTTCATCGACGTGCCTGATTTCGCCCCCGGGTCGACGGCAGGCGATCTTTCCGTCCTCTGGGAGGAGCACGTCAGCTATTTCACCGAACCGACCCTGCTCGCTCTGCTGGCGCGCCACGGCTTCGAGGCGGTTTCCGTGAAGAAGTACAATTTCAGCGGCGGCAGCCTCGCGATCGCAGCCCGCCGTGCCGGAGGCAGCGTGACGCCCCCGCCCGCACCGTCGGGCGTCGGCGAGGCATTCGGTCAACGCGCAAGGGAATATGGCGCGCGCCTTCGTCCGATCCTCGCGAAGGCCCGCGACAATGGTGCCGAGATCGCCATCTATGGCGCCGGCTGCCGCGCCTGCACCTTCACCAATGCCCACGAGCTGGCCGATCTCGTCGACCTCTCGGTCGACGACCAGAAGGAGCGCCAGGGCCTGTTCCTGCCCGGCACCGGGATTCCGATCCGCTCGCCGGAGGATCTCGCCGGCAAGTCGGATCCGCTCGTCTGTCTTCTCGCCGTGAACCAGGAGAACGAAGCCAAGGTCAGTAGCCGGCTGCGCGAGAACGTGAAGCGGCCGCTGCACATCGTTTCGATCTTTGCGCCCTCCGACATCTGGAGCGAGCTCGATCGTCTCGAGGAGGCCGCAGGGTCGCGGCATGGCTGAGGACAAGCTCTTCAACTACTACGAACGTCAGGACGTTCTGCCGACGTTCGGAAATTTCAAGTCGTCCGCCGAGCTCGAAGCCTACGCCAGCCAGCGGCGCGAACTGTTCTCGGACAAGCTGGTGCTGCCGCCGCGGCTGTTCCGCAATGCCGAGGTGCTCGAATTCGGTCCTGATTCCGGCGAGAACGCTCTGGTGTTTGCGAGCTGGGGCGCGAACATGACGCTCGCCGAGCCGAACCGGCATGCACACCCGAAGATCCAGGCCTATTTCGATCATTTCGGCCTGACCGAACATCTCCGCGAGCTCGCACTGGCCGATGTCGAGGGATTCCGCAGCGACCGCGGGTTCGACATCATCGATGCCGAAGGATTCATCTACACGGTGCAGCCGACCGAAAATTGGCTCGGCGTTTTCCACCGGCTGCTCAACCCCGACGGTTACGCCGTCGTGTCCTATTACGAGCGCCATGGCGGATTCTTCGAGCTCGCGCTCAAGGCGATCCATGCAGCCGGCAAGGCATTGACCGGCCGTCCTGCGCTCGATACGGCGAGGATGCTGTTCGATGCGAAATGGAGCAGCATTCCGCACACCCGCAGCTTCGAATCCTGGCTGATGGACGTTCTCGAGAATCCCTTCGTCCGGTACCGGTATTTTCTCGATGCAGCAGCCCTCTGCACGGCCGCGCATGAGCAAGGCTTCGACATCCATTCGGCATGGCCAGCCTATCGCGACAGCTTGGACGTCTACTGGCACAAGAAGGTTCTGCCCGACGACGAGAAGCTGCGGCGCGCGACGCGCCATCTCGACCGCAGCCGCCTGAGCTTCCTTGGCGGACGAAAGCTCTATCTGGTCGGCAACGCCGCTACAGTGGAGGCGATCTCGGCATCGATCGAGGCGCTGGTTCTCGACGTCGATGCGATGATCGACGATCCCTTCGCCGACAGCCTGCCGCGCGTGGTCGCGAGCCTCGCGTCCCTGCGCGAGACGATCCGGACGACGGACATTCTCGCCGACGATGCTGCCGACATCGAAGCCATCACGGCAACGCTCGGCAGTTTCCATCGCATCTTTGGCGCGATCTTGCGACGGGAGGCGTCCGCGGTCACTGCCCTCACCCAGACGGATCCGGCGTTCATCAACACCTGGGGACAGCCGGCGCACTTCCTCGTCATCCGAAAGCGCTCCAAGGAATCATAGCCAGTGAAGCCAGGCATTGGCATCATCGGGACGGGCATGGTCGGCCAGATGTGCCACCTCGCCAATTTCGCTGCCAATCCCGCCTGCCGCGTCGTCGCGATCGCCGATCTCCGGCCGGATCTTGCTGCCGCCGCGGCGCAGAAGTTCGGCATCTCGCGGGTCTACGGCACGCACCGGGAGTTGCTTGCGGACAGCGAGGTGTCCGCCGTGGTCGTGGTGACGAAGCGGCGCGCGACCGGACCGATCGTCCTGGACGCGTTGAACAGCGGCCGCCACGTGCTGTCGGAAAAGCCGATGGCCTACACGACGGTTCAGGCCGAGACACTGGTCGAAGCCGCGCGGCGACAGGACCTCATCTACAGCATCGGTTATATGAAACGACACGACGCCGGCGTGGCACGCGCGCTGGCCGAGCTGGCGCGCATCCGCGCAGACCAGTCGCTGGGACGCATCGTCGCCGCGCGAGGCTGGTGCTTCGGCGGCGACACGGGCCGGGCGCAGGACAATTTCGTGATGACCGGCGAAGCGCGTCCCGACGGGCTCGAACTCTGGGAGGATGGTCCCGACTGGATGCCGCGCGCGACGCGCCCCGGCTACGACAATTTTCTGAATGTCTTCAGCCATATCATCAATCTGGCGCGCTACCTGCTCGGACCATCGCCGACGCTCGCCGAAGGCTCGATCGAGACCTCCGGAGCCGCGTGCATGACCCTCGACTTCGACGGCATCGCTTGCACGCTGGATCTCGTGAACGGAGCCGAAGGTGCCTGGCGCGAGGGGCTAACGATCGATTTTGAGCGCGGTGCGGTGACCATCGAGTTGCCCGCCCCCTTCGCCAAACAGGAGGCCCAGGTCATCGTCGATCATGACGGCGAGTCAACTCGGCTGGTGCGCGCGGCAAGCTGGGCATTTCGGCGCCAAGCCGATGCCTTCGTCACCGATATCGTCGAGCGGAGAATACCCTTGGCCTCCGGCGCGGATTCAGTGACCGACATCTCGCTTGCAGAGACGGTCTGGAAGCGGCGGGCTAGCGGCAAAGCATGATCGCGCTTTAGCTGCGGCACCCTTCGCTGTCGAGCGGATGGCCAGCGTCATTCAAATCGAGCTTAAGACTCTCGGACGGAGGAATGGCATCGCAATACACGATTCGCACGCCCGTGTGGCGACCGCAAGTCCGGGCCGCCGGGCTCTCTTGACCGGAAAAATGCGACCTCCTATAGACTTTCGCTCTGGCTGGGCCTGAGAGGCGTCCGGGGCGATTTACGCAATGAACATGCTACCGGGCCCGGCGCAGGCCGCTGCGATAGGTCTCAGCATCGCCTTTCCACTGCTGTTGCTGTTTTACGCGCGCATCGCCGCCACCGGCGGATCCGGCCGCCGCTTCCGGCTGGCCTGCGTCAGCGTCGTCGTGTTTTTCGTGATCGCCTGTATCGCGCTTCCAGGTCAACGCCGCGTCGACGACGTGCTTGGTGGTCTGCTCCTGTTGGCGACGGCGATGATGTTTTGCTACATCCTGTTCAGCCTGCTGGCCTGGGGCTTTACGGTCACGCTGCTCACGGCGCTGGTGAAGTCCGGACGTCCCCTCACTTTGGACCAATGGGCTGCGGCCTACATGCAGGGCGGCGACCTCGGCACCTTCGCGCACAACCGTCTGAAACTCCTGATCAGCTCGGGGCTGGTGGTGACGGCGGACGGCCGGCTGGCCCCGACGGCCAAGGGGGTCGCGGTCGCACATCTGGTCAAACTCGTTCGCCTGTCGACGGGTCTTCGGTGAGCGGCACAATGTCCTTCGCTGTCGGACTTGTCGCCGTCGTCGTCTTCGCCCTGCTGGCGCCCGCCTTGCAGCTCATGGCCCGCGCTCGCGCATGGGCGCTCGGACCCGTGATCCTGCTCGCGATCGCCGCGGTCGTCTCGCATGGTCTCGGCGTGATGCTCGGAATTTCAGCCGTCCCGCAATTTCAGTATTGGGACGCCGCGTCGATATTCGGATTTTGCGTCATAGCTTACGTTTTCGCCTTTGGCGCAGTGTATAAATCGGTTTCCCTGGACATCCTGCGCGGCCTCGTCGACCGGCCCGACCGGAGGCTCCCGGTTTTGGAGATCGCTGAAAGGCAGGTTCCAGATCTGTTCCGGGGACGAATTGGGAACCTGGTCGATGGCGGCTTGGTCGAACCGGTCGATTCGCACTTCAGGGCGACCGGCGAGGGCCGGAACATGGCAGGCCGCATCGGACGGCTGCGCCGCGCCTTCGGCATTGGCGATACCGGGCTCTACGATTTTTCCGACTAGTTGCATGAAACACACAGATCCCGGGTTTCGTGTCCGGTTGTGTGGACGATGTCCGGTAGCCACATTGTTCGCCCGGTTCAGATGACCTAGACTTGCGTGGGGGCCATCGGGACAGTCTGGCCCCGCCAACGGGCGGCATATGATGACACCTTCCAGAGCGGCGAAAAGGCTTACGATCGTCATCCCTGCACTGAACGAGCAGGACAAGATCGCCGACACCATCGGCGGTGTGCTGCCGCTCGCACGCGAGCTGCTCGACGATTTCGAGATCTTCCTGATCGACGACGGCAGCACCGATGCCACCGGCACGATCATGGACGAGTTCGCCGCCGGCGAGCCGCGCATCATCGTGCAGCATAACCCCGAACGGCGGGGTGTCGGCGCCGGCTTCGAATTCGCCCTGTCGCGCGCGAAGTTCGATGCCATCACGCTCATTCCCGGCGATCACGCCTTTCAAAACGAAGGGATCGCCCGGATGTTCAAGGCGGCGGGCGCCGCCGACATCGTCATCACCTATCGCGACAACCAGTCGGACCGCTCGATCAACCGCTCGATCCAGTCGCATTCCCTGCGGTTCATCCTGAACTGCCTGTTCCGCTTCTGGCTGTCCGACTACCACAGCATGATCGTCTACCCCGTGAAATGGCTGCGCCAGATCGCGGTCAAGGCCGACGGCTACGGCTATCAGATCTGCGCATTGATCTCGCTGCTCCAGCTCGGGCTCACCCACGTCCAGGTCCCCGTGAGCCTGAATGCGGAGCTGAAGGGATCATCCCGCGCGCTGCGGCTGCGCACCTATTTCGAGCTCGTCGGGACCATCGTCTCGCTGCTGCGTCGCGTTCCTATCCGGAATGTCGATCTCAGTCAGATTCCCCTCGACGCGGAACGCGCCCCCGCACGTTAAGCGACGCCTCGCAGGCCTCGGCGCCGGACTGCGGACATTTGGGCCGGCTTTTAGCTGTTCGTACGTGGGACGCCGTATCCCTATCCCGCCAGCATCTAATCTAAGTGACTGATTTTACTGGCAGGAGTGGCAGGGCTCGAACCTGCGACCCCCGGTTTTGGAGACCGGTGCTCTACCAATTGAGCTACACTCCTACGAACCCGCGTCACCGCGGATCAGGGGCGCTTTCAAGCACAAGGGACGGCCGGTTTGCAAGGGTGAACCGCGCCGGCTTCGCTTGTTTGTGCCGGGGTTTCCGGGCCACAGTCCGTTGGCGACAACAAAAACAACCGGGAGTGCCCATGACCGCGACAGCGACCGCCACAACCGCCCCACAGGCCACGACCGCGCTCCAGACCCCGCCTGTGCCGGACGCACGTCCCGAGACGCTCGGGCTGTCGCGTCCCCGTCTCCAGGCCATGTCGGACGCCTTCAAGCGCGAGATCGACAAGGGAACCGTTCCCGGCGTCACCGTGCTGGTGGCCCGGCGCGGCCAGATCGGCTGGTTCGAGGCACTCGGCAAGCAGAGCCCGGCGGGCGCCGCACCGATGGCGCGCGATTCGATCTTCCGTATCTTCTCGATGACCAAGCCGATCGTCTCGGTCGCCATCATGGCGCTGGTCGAGGACGGCCATCTCCTGCTCAGCGACCCCGTCGCAAAATTCATCCCGGAATTTGCGAGCCAGCAGGTCGGCGTCGTCAAGGACGGCAAGTTGGAGCTGGTGCCCCCGACGCGGCCCATGACCGTGCAGGACCTGCTCCGCCACACCTCCGGGCTCACCTACGAGCACCAGGGCGACGGCCCCGTGCACAAGCTCTACCAGGAGTCCCGCGTCCGCAGCCGCAAGATCAGCAACGCCGAACACGCCGCTCTGGTGGCGAGCTTCCCGCTGGTCTGCCAGCCCGGAGCGGAGTTCAACTACAGCCGCTCCACGGACATTTTGGGCCGCATCATCGAGGTGATCAGCGGTAAATCGCTCGGCGCGTTCCTCACCGAGCGCGTGCTTGCGCCGCTCCAGATGGCCGAGACCGGCTTCTCGACCAGCGAGGCCAATGCCGGCCGCCTGGCCGAGCCGTTCGCGGCCGATCCCTGGACCGGCGACAAGGTCGCGCTGTTCAACATGCTCGAGCAGCCGGTGATGGAATCCGGCGGCGGCGGCCTGGTCTCGACCACGATGGACTATGCCCGCTTCTGCCTGATGCTGCGCAATGGCGGCACGCTCGACGGCAACAGGATCATCGGCCGCAAGACGCTGGAGCTGATGGCGTCAGATCACCTCGGGCCAGGCGTTGCGATCAACGGCACCCTGCTCTCGCCCGGCCACGGCTTCGGCCTCGGCTTCGCCGTGCGCAAGGAGGCGGGCATCGCGCCCTTCCCCGGCAGCGTCGGCCAGTATTTCTGGAGCGGCATTGCCGGCACGTTCTTCTGGATCGATCCGACGGAGGATCTGTTCGCGGTGTTCATGAGCCAGGGCCCCGGACAGCGCGACTACACACGGACCTTGGTACGGGATCTGGTTTACGCGGCGGTGGAGTGAGGGCGGTCGCTCGCGCGTGGCGCTGCCGCACCACTCACTGTCATGCCTCGCGAAGGCGGGGCATCCAGCACGCCGCGGCAGATCTGGTGAGAGCGATCTCCCGAACGCCGGCCTCTGGGATACTGGATCGCCCGCCTTCGCGGGCGATGACACCGATGTTGCGCCGACGCGATCGCGCCTCGCCGTGCCTCAACTGATCGTCGCGCCGCCGTCGATCACCATGGTCTGGCCGGTCATGAAGTCGCCGGCCTTCGAGCCCAGGAACACCGCCGCGCCGGCGATCTCGTCGGGGATGCCGATGCGCAGCAGCGGCGAGCGCGAGGTCGAGGCTTTCAAATTCTCGGGATTGTCCCACAGCGCCTTGGCAAAATCGGTCTTGATCAGGCCCGGCGCGATGCAATTCACGCGGATGTTGTGCGGGCCGTATTCGCAGGCGAGGTTGCGCGCGAGCTGCATGTCGGCGGCTTTCGAGATCGCGTAGGCGCCGAGGATGGTCGAGCCCTTGAGGCCACCGATCGAGGAGACGATGATGATGGAGCCGTCTTTGCGCTCGATCATCTGCGGCACCACCATCGAGATCAGCCAGTTGTTGGCGACGATGTTGTTGTCGAGGATCTTCCTGAACTGATCGTCGGAGATGCCGGCGAGCGGACCGTAATACGGGTTCGAAGCGGCGTTGCAGACCAGCACGTCGATCTTGCCGAAGGCGCGGTTGCTCTCGTCGACGAGGTTTTGCAGATTCTCCTTCGACGAGATGTTGGCGGCGACCGCGACCGCGGTGCCCTTGCCGAACTTGTCGTTGATCCCCTTGGCGACCTGTTCGCAGACGTCGGCCTTGCGCGAGGAGATCACCACCTTGGCGCCGTGCTCGGCCATGCGCTCGGCGATCGCAAGCCCAATGCCGCGCGTCGATCCCGTGATGACGGCGACTTTTCCCTTCATGTCGAACAAGGTCATGGTTCTCTCCCAGATTTTGATCTTGGCATTCACATCGAGACTCCGGGTCTGGTCCTTCGGACCATCCCGGAATGACGGCCTACTCAGGCCAGCTTCTTGACTTCCGGCCCCGCCGGCTGGTGCATCGCTGCGTGCGCAGCATCCGCAATCCACGGCTGCTGGTTCACCATCGGCAGCCGCCAGACGGTGCGCTCGGGACTCGCAAAATAGTCCAGCCGCGTCACCGAGCAATTGTCGATGTCGAACGATAGCCCGCGCTCCGGCTGGCCGTCGAGCGCGAGACCCAGCGCCGCCTTGATGGTGCCGCCATGCGCGACCGCGATGATGTCCTGCCCTGCCGCCTCAGCGTTGATCCGCTCGATGGTGCGGCGTGTGCGGTTGTAGAGGTCCATGAAGCTCTCGCCGCCGGGCGCGGGCTCGTTGATGTCGGCGAACCAGCTGGCGCCGACGGGGCGGCTCGCGATGAATTGGGCGCGGTTCATGCCCTGCCAGCGGCCGAGGTTCTGTTCGGCGAGGTCCACCTCCCGCTTCATCGACGCGGGCCTTGGGAAGCCGGCCGCCCAGATCGCCTCGGCGGTCTGGTGGGTGCGCATCAGATTGCTCGAATACCAGAGCGCCTTGCGTGGCAGCACCTTGGCGACGGCATTGAACACGTAGGTGTCGCTGGTGTCGCAGGCGATATCGCTCTGCCCATAGATGTTGCCGCCGTCGTTGCGCACCGGCGCGTGCCGGACCCACCACCATCGCGTGACGACCACATTCGGCTTGTCTGCACCCGCCATCGAAACCCTTCCATCCCGTCTGATGTCGCTGTACGTCAGTAGCGAACGTGTCTCAAGACACTTTACCGTTTGAAATCTTGTTTGAAATTCCGTCGCGCGGCAAGCGTCGCGAGCGAGCAAAAGGGAGAATCGCATGGGCCGCCTGCAAGGCAAATCCGTCATCATCACCGGCGCCGGCAGCGGCATCGGCCGCGCGGCTTCGCTGCTGTTCACCCGGGAAGGCGCCAAGCTGATCGCGGTCGATCGCACCGAGGCGGTGAGGGAGACCGTCGAGGAGGTGAAGAAGGCCGGCGGCATCGCGGAAGCCATGATCGCGGATGCCGGCTCCGAAAACGACGTCATCGCCGTGATCGACAAGGCGGTGAAGACGCATGGCCGGCTCGACGTGATCTGGGCCAATGCCGGCATCTCCGGCGGACTCGTTCCGATTCCCGAGCAGACCGTCGAGCACTGGCAGGAGATCCTGCGCATCAATCTGATCGGGCCGTTCCTCGCGGTGAAGTATGCGATGCCGCACATGATCAAGCAGCAGTCGGGAGCGATCGTGCTGACGGCGTCCGTCGCGGGCCTCAAGGCCGGCGCCAGCGGACATCCCTATGCCGCGAGCAAGGCCGGCGTGATCAGCCTGGTGCAGACCACGGCCTATTCGCTCACCGGCACCGGCGTGCGCATCAACGCGGTCTGCCCCGGCCTGATCGAAACAGGCATGACCAAGCCGATCTTCGACCGCGCCAAGGAGCGCGGTACCCAGGACAAGATCGGCCAGCTCAATCCGCTCAAGCGCCCCGGCCAGCCGCACGAGCTCGCGGCGATGGGACTGTTCCTGGCGAGCGACGAAGCCTCGTATGTCAACGGCCAGGCGTTCCCGGTGGACGGCGGCCTCACCGCGTCGATGCCGTATACGGGCAAGCCGGTTTAGTGCGCACTCCTGTCCCAGCTGTCATTCCCCGAGAAGGCGGGGAATCCAGTACGCCGCGGCCCATCGGGTAAACCACAACCGTCTCGGAGCACTGGATCGCCCGGTTAAACCGGGCGATGACAGCGAATGTATCGTTGCAGACGTGCATGTTCAGCCTCGCGGCGCATCTCGCCCGAGCTTTGCTTCTTCGTCTCGCCCTCTGAAATGGAAGAGGGCGCAGGGAAGACCGGGAGCCCGCAGGCACCCGAGGTCCACTGTGCGAATTCTGCGTAACAGGAAGCTGCACAGCGGCATACAGGTGTAGCCAGGACATCCCGGCCTTCCCTGCGCAGTGGTTTGACGGCTTATGTCGTGATCTCCCCGGGGAGCGATGCACTATTGCCCCCGTCGCCTTGCGGATGACTGACGCTGCGAGCCCGGTCGGACCGCAACGTCACCGCAACACTTGGCGCACAGACCCCGGGCGCCAGGACCACACGATTTTGCCGTACGCTGATGGCACCGGTCGTATGCGCGACGACCTTGCTCACGGTTGCCCGCCCTGCAAGCCCGTTCGCGCCAACGCCATCTGCGTCCACCGCCGCCCGGTCCGCGTTCGTGACGATCGCGATACGCCCCTCTTCCTTGGGCCGGGTTGCGCGACACATACGCCGTTTCCGAGCAGAATATTTTTGGCGAGGCGTCTTGACCGACGGTTTGGGTGTTTTGCCCGACAGGCAACGCAAGGTCTGGTAGCTCTTCCCTCGTCATTCCGGGGCGCGACGAAGGCGCTCCCCCGGAATCCATGTCACCGCGGGTGATGCGGCCCGATGGATCCTCAGGTGCGCAATTGCGCACCATAGCTCGATGCTGCGCATCGTCCCGGAATGACGGTTGCGATGTTGATTTGCCCGACCGCGCGCCACATTGGTATGGTTCCTGCAAGCGTTTCGGCCTCCATTCCCCGGACAGAACGAGACAATGCCAAGCTCAAGACCCGACCGGATCCGAAAACTCCTCGCCGACCTCGTCGGTTTCGACACCATCAGCGACCGCACCAACCTGCCCCTGATCGCCCATATCGAGAGCTACCTCGCCGCATTCGGCATCAAGGGCGAGCGCGTTACCGACGAGACCGGCGAGAAGGCCTCGCTGTGGGTCACGATCGGCCCCGAGGACCGGCCGGGCCTCGTGCTGTCGGGCCATACCGACGTGGTGCCTGTCGTGGGCCAGGACTGGAGCCATGATCCGTTCAAGCTGGTGGAGCGCGACGGCAAGCTCTACGGCCGCGGCACCACCGACATGAAGGGATTTGTGGCGGTCTGCCTCGCCATGGTGCCGGAGATGGTGGAGGCAAGGCTGAAGACGCCGATCCATCTGGCGATCTCCTATGACGAGGAGATCGGCTGCGTGGGCGTGCGGCCGATGCTGCACGAGGTCGCGAAGAAGAAAGTCAAGCCGCTCGGCGCCTTCATCGGCGAGCCGACGCAGATGCAGGTCATCATCGGCCACAAGGGCAAGCACGGCGTGCGCGCCACCTTTCGCGGCCTCGCTCGGCATTCCTCGATCGCGCCCGACGGCGTCAACGCGATCGAATATGCCGCCGAGTTAATTGTCGAGATCCGCCGCCGCGCCGAGAAGCTTGCGGCCGCGCGCTCGACGGACAGCCTCTACGACGTTCCGCACTCGACGCTGCTCACCAGCATCGTCCACGGCGGCGCGGCACTGAACATCGTCCCTGACACCTGCACGGTAGATTTCGAGTGCCGTGGCATCGGTATCACCGAATCCAGAGAGGTGACGGATGCGATCGTCGCTTGGGCCAAGGCCGAGATCGAGCCCGCGATGAAGGCGAGGCATCCTGAGTGCGGCATCGATTTCGAGGAGATCCTCGACTACCCCGCCCTCGACACCGCCGCCGACGCAGCCATCGTCACGCTGGCCAAGAGCCTTGCCGGGCGCAACGACCACGCCAAGGTCGCGTTCGGCACCGAGGCCAGCCTGTTCGCCGAAATCGCCGACATCCCCTCCGTCGTTATCGGCCCCGGCGCGATCGCACAGGCCCATACGCCGGACGAGTTCGTGGAGATGGCGGAGCTGGAGAAGTGTGCGGGATTTGTGGAGAGGCTGATCGCAAAATGCTCAGAGGGCCTCGTATGAGACTCCGATGAGTTGGAACCAACACGAAGTCATCTGCGCGCGCCTAGAAATCCTTGAAACGATAAACCGCATACTGTCCAAAGACTCCTCCACGATAGAGGGCGCGCGTATCATCTCGAGATGTCGCTTCAAAGCGAGACTTGAAGACGATGCCGACATTCTACCATTTGTAGGGATTGACTCTGAGACCGACGCGCTCCCCCTCGGCCATGATCAAGTCCACTGGCAGGCCAAGGCCCTGGCCGACTTGCAGCCCGAAATCGAAAGGGCTGAGACTTGGGCACGCACTATTGCAACAAGCTACTGTCAAAGCCTCCTAGCCCGCGAGGCAGCTCTTCTGCTTTGGCCAGATTAGGCCTCAAGCAAAACGGATCTTGTGTTCTGGCTCTGCGGAGCAGCGTTGCACACTGCAGCGAGACCGTTGCTTAGCGCTATGACTAAATGTAGACGCTGAGAGATCCGATCTGGTGTCCTGGACGCGGTGCGGCACGAAGTGACGCTCCGCAGTCGTAGGGTGGGCAAAGCGAAGCGTGCCCACCACTTCACCGCAAGCGCGGACAGATGAACTGCACACGATGGTGCGCCATGGTTACGGCCAAACTCAGATTCTTACACAGCCCCGACGCAGACCCGCTTGAAGCGTTTGCGCCAAATGGTCCATTCGGAGTCCTGGTAATGGCCATCGTCGGCCCCGCCGATGGGCCAGGACAAGAGTCTTTCGACTTCATGCTTTGCACGCCCGACTGGTTCAGTTCGAAGATACAGGACGACATCACGATTGGACGGCACCATGTCTTCGTGAAGCAATACGACTATCCTCGACTCCAAGCGTTTGTCGAAGCCTACTGCGCGGAATGCTCGGGAGCGTCCTGGAGGGAAGTGGCAGAAAAACTGGGCCGCCTCGGAAAATGGGAATTCGAAGACTTTAGTCCTTAGCCACGTAGGGTGGCAAAGCGGCTTGTCCGCCGTAGCTCGAAGAGCGAAGGGGGAAGCGTGCCCACCGTTTTCGCTGTGATCGCGGAGAGATGGTGGGCACAGCGCTACGCGCCTTTGCCCACCCTACGGGAGAGGACTCGTAGTCGCCTCATCGTCGGTGTCATGCCCCGGCTTGACCGGGGCATCCAGTACGCCGTGGCTTCTCGGTTCAAGCACTGACGTCTCTGGAATACTGGATTGCCCGCCTTCGCGAGCAATGACAGCGAATATGCGGGATCACGAACTCCTGAAAGCGAAAGGCGCGGCCCTCAGCCGCGCCTTCGTCATCCCTACACCGCGCCTGCCTTCTGCGCGTACTCCCACGACGCCTTCGACAGCGGCACGGTGCGCTTGGCTGACTCCAGCGCCTTGGCATTGGCGGCGGTGCCGTCGCGGACGCGGCCGGCGATTCCTTGCGTGATGCCGGCGAGACGGAACAGATTGTACGAGAAGTACCAGTTGAGATCGGGCACCGTCATCTTCGTGACGTTGCAGTAAATCTGCGCCGCCTCGTCCAGGGTCGGGATGTTGAGCGCCTTGAGGTCGGCGCCCTCGAGGCCCGGCATGATCCATTGCATCAACAGGTAGGTGAAGTCGGCCATGGGATCGCCGAGCGTCGACAGCTCCCAGTCCAGCACCGCCTGCACGCGCGGTTCCGTCGCGTGGAAGATCATGTTGTCGAGGCGATAGTCACCGTGGACGATGGAGACGCGCGCCTGCTCCGGCACGGTCTTCGGCAGCCATTCGGCGACCTTCTCGAACTCCGGAATGTGCTGCGTCTCGGAGGCGCGATATTGCTTGGTCCAGCGGTCGATCTGGCGTGCAAAGTAGTTGCCGGGCTTGCCGAAATCGCCGAGGCCGATCGTGATAGGATCGAACATGTGGAGCTGCGCCAGCGTCTCGATCTTGCTGGTGAAAATCTTGCGCCGGTCGTCAGGCGCCTGGCTCGGCAGCGTCGGATCCCAGAACACGCGGCCCTCCTCCATCGACATGATGTAGAAGGCGGCACCGATGATGCTGTCGTCCTGGCACAGCGCATAGGCGCGCGCGACCGGAAAACCGTGCTTTCCAAGAGCGGCGATCACGCGATACTCGCGATCGACCGCATGTGCCGACGGCAGCAATTTGCCGAACGGCTTGCGGCGCATCACGTAGGAACGGTTCGGCGTGTTCAGGCGATAGGTCGGATTGGACTGGCCGCCCTTGAACTGGAGCACGACCAGCGGGCCTTCAAAGCCTTCGACGTTCTCGCGCATCCACGCCTCGAGCCGCAGTTCGTCGAAGCGATGACGCTCCTCGACCGGCTTGGTGCCCGAGAACTCCTCGTCTTTCCTGACGCCGTCAGCCACGTGACGCTCCCTCTTCAGTCCGAACATGATCCTAATCGGTAACCGCTGACGCACTTGCGTCAAGCGGTTACCGCAATTGGATCATGTCCTGTCGTTTCTTCAAGTCGGGAGCGCCGCAGGGCTCCCCCGCTTAGTGATTGGGAGAGTTGGCATACTTCCGAACCTCGAGCCTGGCAATGGCGCGGTTATGCACCTCGTCCGGACCGTCGGCGAGACGGAGCGTGCGGATGTGGGCGTAGTCCTTGGCAAGGCCGGCCTCGTCCGACACACCGGCGCCGCCAAACGCCTGGATCGCCTCGTCGATGATCTTCAGCGCCATGTTGGGCGCGGCGACCTTGATCATGGCGATCTCGGCCTGCGCGGTCTTGTTGCCGACCTTGTCCATCATGTCGGCCGCCTTGAGGCAGAGCAGACGCGTCATCTCGATGTTGGTACGGGCCTCGCCGATGCGCTGCTCCCACACGCTGTGCTCGACGATCTTCTTGCCGAAGGCGGTGCGCGAGGTGAGCCGTTTCACCATCTTCTCCAGCGCCTCCTCGGCCTTGCCGATGGTCCGCATGCAGTGATGGATGCGGCCCGGGCCGAGGCGGCCCTGCGCGATCTCGAAGCCGCGGCCTTCGCCGAGCAGGATGTTCTCCTTCGGCACCCGCACGTTCTCGAGCAGCACCTGGGCATGGCCGTGCGGCGCATCGTCGAAGCCAAACACGGGCAGCATCTTCTCGACCTTGATCCCTGATGTGTCGAGCGGAACCAGAATCTGCGACTGCTGCTGGTGCTTGGCCGCCTTGAAATCGGTCTTGCCCATCAGGATCGCGATCTTGCAGCGGGGATCACCAACGCCGGACGACCACCATTTGCGGCCGTTGATGACGTAGTGGTCGCCGTCCCGTTCGATGCGGGTCTCGATGTTGGTGGCGTCGGACGAGGCGACCGCCGGTTCCGTCATCAGGAAGGCGGAGCGGATCTCGCCGTCCATCAACGGGCGCAGCCATTTGCGCTTCTGCTCCTTGGTGCCGTAGCGCATGAACACTTCCATGTTGCCGGTATCAGGCGCGGAGCAGTTGAACACCTCCGAGGCCCAGGTGATGCGGCCCATCTCTTCGGACAAAAGCGCGTATTCGAGATTGGTCAATCCCGCACCGCGGAATTCATCATCTTCATGCTCGTTCGGCGGCATGAACATGTTCCAGAGGCCTTCGGCCTTCGCCTTCTTCTTGAGGTCTTCCAGGATCGGGATGACCTTCCAGCGGTCGCCGTTCTTGTCCTGCTGGTCGTAGATCGGCACCGCCGGACGCACGTGCTTGGCCATGAAGGACCGCACGCGATCGAGCCATTCCTTCTGCTTGGTGGACAGATCAAAATCCATGGGACGCTCCTCGTTTTCTCTCTCGCAAACCCTTTTGCGCCGGACTGTCCTCCCGCCGAACGCG
This sequence comes from Bradyrhizobium sp. R2.2-H, assembly GCF_004346455.1. Lineage (NCBI taxonomy): Bacteria > Pseudomonadati > Pseudomonadota > Alphaproteobacteria > Hyphomicrobiales > Nitrobacteraceae > Bradyrhizobium > Bradyrhizobium sp. R2.2-H. The sequence continues at coordinate 23,566 of NZ_SMBR01000002.1, read as the reverse complement.
GCCCGCAAGCGCGAAGCTGCGAGGCGCACCGGAACCCATCACAGTTGCGAATGAGTCCTGATTGCGGATTGACTTTCCCGGCCTTCAAACGATAGTTTCATACAACTGTTTGAATTGCAACTCCCCTCCCTGAGGGCTCCCATGGCCAGCGATCATACGAGGTCTGCCATTCTCGCCGCCGCAGAACGGCTCTATGCCGATCGCGGCTTTGGCGACGTGACGCTGCGCGACATCGTCGCGGAGGCGAATGTCAACCTGGCGGCGGTGAACTATCACTTCGGCTCGAAGGACGAGCTGATCGCAGAGCTGTTCGTCACACGCTCGATCGCCACCAACCGCGAGCGCCTGCGCGAGTTGAAGGCGGCGGAAGAGCAAGGCGGCGGCCGTGCGCCGATCGAGGTGATCTTGCGCGCACTTGTGGGACCGACGCTGCGCGGCTGCCTCGGCCCGGCGAACCAGCGCTCCACCGCGGCGCGCTTCATGATCCGCGCCTCGATCGAATCCGTGCCGCCGATCCGCCGCATCAAGAACCGCGAGATCGACCATTTGCGGAAATTCGCCGGCGCGATGCGCCGCGCCCTGCCCGAGCGCAGCGAGGTCGATATCTACTGGGGCCTCAACTTCGCGCTCGCGATGGCGCACCACACCATCCGCGAGAGCGAACGGCTGACGAAGCTGTCTGAAGGCAAATGCGACCTCGACGACGTCGAGGACGTGGTCGCGCGCGTGGTCAGCGTCGCGACGATGGCGCTGACCGCGGGAAAGGTCGACGCAAAGCCGCGAGCGCTGGCGCGGGATTCGCGCTGATCAATGAACATCGGTCGAAAGCCGAGCGAGTTAGTCCCGCTTGCGGCAAGACCTCCGAAGTCCGGGTAGCGGCGACGCGCCTATATCCGCTGCGGCATCTCCTCGGCCTCTTCCTTGGCGAGCAGCAGCAGCATCTCGATGCCCATCTCGCCTTCCTGCGGCGAGCGGATGAACTTTATTTCGTCGGCGCTCTGCCGCAGCGCAGCAATGATGGCGACGGCCTGATTGGCGGTGGCCGCCTCGGTCGCCAGAATGGCCTTCTGGTCCTTGGCCTGGAACCCGATCGTGTAGGACATTCACTTCCCTCCCGAACTCAAGTGGAGAGATCGAATCAGAGTCTCGCGCGAAGGGGAAGCCTGTGCGACTACGGACCGGGATTATTTGGGGATTGCGCGCAAGCTTCAGGCAAGCCCCGGCATCGCGCGTGGGTCCGCGGCCGTCGCAACGGTCGCCTCGCGTTCCCTCCGGCTAGATGATCCCCTGCTGCCTCAGCGTCTCGATCTTGCCGGCATCATAGCCGAGCTTGGCGCCTAGCACTTCTTCGGTATGTTCCCCCAGCAGCGGCGGGGCGCGGTAGGTCTCGATCGGCGTCTCCGAGAGGGTCAGCGCGTTGCGGACCAGCGAAAGATCGGGTTTGAAGGGGTGGTCGACCTTCACCCGCATGCCGCGCGACTGGACGTGCGGATCGGAAAACACCTGCTCGAAATTGTTGATCGGACCTGACGGCACGCCGGCCTCCTCCAGCTTTTCCAGCCAGTAGGCCACCGGCTTCTTCAGGAACAGGCCGGCGAAGATCGCCATGATCTCCTTGCCGTGCACGACGCGATCGTTGTTCTTGACGAAGCGCGGATCGTTCGCGAGCTCGGGCTCGCCGAGGACGGCGCAGGTGCGCTGAAACTGGCCGTCGTTCCCGACCACGAGCATCAATTCGCCGTCGGCGCAGCGGAACACGCCGGCCGGCATGCCGCCATTGCCCCAGGTGCCGCGGCGCGGAGGCGTCTTGCCGTTGACGAGATAGATCTGCAGCCAGTGCGACAAGGATGCGATGACGGTGTCGAACAGGCAGACGTCAATGTGCTGTCCCTGCCCGCCATTGGCATCACGATGGTAGAGCGCCGAGAGAATCCCGATCGAGGAGTTCATGCCGGTCATGTAGTCGACGATCGACGGGCCGACCTTCATCGGGCCCTCGCCCGGCTCGCCGTCGATATGGCCGGTGACGCTCATCAATCCGCCCATCGCCTGCAGGATAGCATCATAGCCGGCACGCGGCGCATACGGCCCGGTCTGGCCGAAGCCCGTCACCGAGCAATAGATGATGCCGGGATTGATCGCCTTGATGGTCTCGTAGTCGAGGCCGTAGCGCTTGAGATCGCCGACCTTGTAGTTCTCCATGAAGACGTCGGCGTCCTTGGCGAGCTCCCGGACGATCGCCTGCCCTTCCGGCTTGGCGATGTTGATGGTGACGGACTTCTTGTTGCGGTTGGCGCAGAGATAGAACGAATTGTTGTTGTTGGCCTTGCCCTCGGGGTCGGTCAGGTACGGGGGGCCGAAGGCGCGCGCATCGTCGCCGGTGCCCGGCCGCTCGATCTTGATCACCTCCGCGCCGAGATCGCCCAGCATCTGGGCCGACAGGGGCCCGGCCAGCACGCGGGTGAGGTCAAGGATCTTGATGCCTGAGAGCGGCAAGGCCGACATATCGATTTCCTCCGGGGAACTGATCTTGGCGCGGCGGCGAGATCGAAAGGCCGCGCTCCCTGCGGATACACTATTTTCGCCGCCTGAGCACTGCACTGACGGCATACGGCCATCTCCTGCCGGGCAGCGGCGCCAATTGCTGCCCGCAACTTTCCGCACCGCGAATTTCGCCTCGCGGCTCAGGTTGCGCCCGCCGCGACCACCCGCGGCCGGCGGCGGCCGAGCAGGGCCAGGATCAGCACCGCGGCGCAGGAGAAGACAAAGGTGAGACCGAGCGCACCGCGGCTGCCGAACTGGGTCAGCAGGCCGACGAGGAGCGGCGGCGAGACCGCCGATGCCAGATTGAGCGGCAGCGCGATCATCGACATGGCCTTGGCGAACTCGGCCTGGTCGTAGAACACGAGCGGGATGGTCGCCCGCGCCACCGCCATCGCGCCGCTGCCGGCACCATAGAGCAGGATGAACACCGCGACCGCCCAGGTGGCGCCCTCGCTCATCATCAGCAGCAGCATGGCGACCGGCAATGCGGTGCCCGCCACGAGCCCGGTCGTGATCCCGTCCCACCGCCCGCCACCGAGGAAATCCAGCCCGCGGGCGCTGACCTGGATCACGCCCAGCATCGAGCCGAAGGCGAGCGCCTGCGCCGGCGTCAGCCCCTCCGCCCGCAAGAGCTCGATCAGGACGGCGCTGATGCCGAAAGTGACGAAGGCGTTCAGCGTGATCGCGGCGACGACGAGCCCGAACGTGCTCCTCGGAATCGCAGGCGGCGGCGACCGCCTGGCCGGCTCGGCGCCATCGTCCTTCGCGACGATCCGGCGCGGCGCGAAGAACGCATAGAGCGGGAGGCTGACGACGAGCATCATCGCCGCGTAGACGAGGCACGTCCCCCGCCAGCCGAGGTGACCGCTCAGGAACGAGGTGGTCGGCCAGAAGATGCTGCTGGACAGGCCCGTCACCAGCATGAGCGCGCCGATCGCGCTCTTGGCCCGCCGCCCCGCGACCTCGTTCAGCATGATATAGGCGCCGGTCGACAGTGTGGCGCTGCCGGCTATGCCGAGCACGATCCACGCGGCAAAATAAAGCATCGGCTCGCGCGCGAGCGAGAGCAGCACGAAGCCCGGCGCAGTGACGATCGTACCGACCATCATGACCGTCCGCGCGCCATGCCGCGCAAAGGATTTGGCGAGCAACGGGCCACACAGCCCCATCGAGACGTAGAGAACGGATGTCCCGGCGAACACCGCCGGCAGGCTCATGCCGAGATCGGCCGCGAGATCGCGCCCGACGATGGCGGGAAGCCCGATCGTGCCCCATCCGACCAGCTGCGTGATGGCGAGCACCAGCAGGACGCCGATGAGCCTGCCGTCAGATTTCAAGAACCGCATTCCAAACGTCGCCTGCCTGCCGGGCGCAGATCGCGCCGGCTCACATCTCTTAGCTGCAGATCGCAGGATCGAGGAATGTAAGTTCCGAATGGTGAGAAGCCGCATTCGCAGAGCCGAAGAAGCCCCCGCCCGATTGACATGGACTATTCTCTGGTCCATTTTGTGGAAACTCCAAAAAGGACAATGAGATGCGAGTCTCCGTCACCGAGGCCAAGGGACAGTTGACCGATCTCGTCCGCCGTGCAGAAGCCGGCGACGAGGTGATCCTGACGCGACACGGACATCCTGCGGTGCGGCTCGTTCCGATCAAGCTTCCGCCGGACCTTACGACCCGCCGCGCGGTGCTCGAGGCTGCGCGCAAGAACGGCGCAGCCAAAGCCCTTCCCAGCCCGGATGCGGCCCGCAGTCAGGACTTTCTTTTCGGTGACGACGGACTGCCGGAATGATCGCGGTCGATACGTCGGCACTCATGGCAATCGTGCTCGACGAGCCCCAAGCCAATGCCTGCATCGCTGCCCTGGAGACGGCTGACGAAATCCTGATCTCGGCCGCCACCGCTGCCGAGAGCCTGATCGTCGCTGCGCGCCGCGGCGTGCACGAAGAGATGCAGAACCTGATCGCAAATCTCGGCTTCAACGTGATTTCGGTGACCCGAGCCTCCGCTGAGCGCGTAGCGCAGATCTACTCACGTTGGGGCCAAGGAAGCCATCCTGCCGGCCTCAACTTTGGCGATTGCTTCGCTTACGATGTCGCAAAGGAGAATGGCTGCGCGCTGCTCTATGTCGGCGATGACTTTGCACAGACTGATATTACCGCGGCGGTGTAAGTCGCGTGCGAAGCGCTGCGGTGTCTTGCGCGCCGGATTCAAAGAGCTGAGAGCTCGCCCGCCGCATCACGCGGTGTGGCCGGGATCGACCTGCTTCGGGGTCTTCTTGTCGCGCTGCGGGGTCATCCTGGCCGGATCAGGCGCACCGGGCACGCCGCGCGGACCGAGCTGCTCGCGCTGGATGTCGTCCTCGGAGCGGGGTGGCTCGACGCCGTTGGGCTCACGGGGCTTGGTCATCTCGGCCTCCTTCTCTCGGTTGCTCTACACACCGAGCGCGTTGTCGCCGGCTTCGCGGCCGGGCACGCTGACATGGACTTCATGTCCCTCGCGAAGGGCCAGGGACGCCGCGGCCACCGCCGACTCAAAGGCGGCTTCCTTGGTCGCGTATCGGCTCTTGACGTCGCCGTCATGCAGCACGCCCCATTCGTCCTGCACCGGTACGATGGCATATTGAGCAAGGCCCATTGTCGAACTCCTCCCGTTCTCGAAGTCTAATGTTGCGTCAGCTGCGGATGCGCTGCCGTCACCCGCCAGACCGTGTTGCCGCTGTCGTCTGCGACCAGAAGCGCGCCGGCCTTGTCGATGGCGACGCCGACGGGCCTGCCGCGCGCCTGGTTGTCGCCGTTGAGAAAGCCCGTGACGACGTCTTGCGCCGGACCGCTCGGCTTGCCGTCCGTGAACGGCACGAACACGACCTTGTAGCCGTTGAGCACATGCCTGTTCCAACTGCCGTGCTCGCCGACGAACGCGCCGCCGCGATAGGCGGCCGGCAGACCGGCGCCGGTGTTGAAGGCGAGCCCGAGCGGTGCGACATGCGAGCTCAGGGCATAGTCCGGCACGATCGCCTTGGCGACGAGATCCGGCCGCTCCGGCTTGACGCGGGGATCGACGTGCTGGCCGAAATAGCTGTAGGGCCAGCCGTAGAAGCCGCCGTCCTTCACCGAGGTCATGTAGTCGGGGACGAGATCGGGGCCGAGCTCGTCACGCTCGTTCACCACCGTCCACAGCGCGCCGGTCTGCGGCTCGAAGCTGAGGCCGTTCGGGTTGCGCAGACCGCTTGCGAACACGCGCCAGCGACCGCTGGCGCGATCGATCTCGAGGATCGCAGCGCGATTGTGCTCGGCCTCCATGCCGTTCTCGGTGATGTTGCTGTTGGAGCCGACGCCGGCATAGAGCTTCGAGCCGTCGGGGCTCGCCACCAGGCTCTTGGTCCAGTGATGGTTGATCGGTCCGCCCGGCAGCGGCGTCAGCACCGTGCCCGGCGCGGTGATCTTCGTATCCCCTTCCGTGTAGGGATATCGGACGATCGCGTCGGTGTTGGCGACATAGAGATCGTTGCCGACCAGCGCGACGCCGAACGGCGAATTGAGATGGTCGAGGAACACGCTTTGCGTCTCCGGCACGCCGTCGCCATTGCTGTCGCGCAGCAGCGTGATGCGATTGCTCGCACCGGTATCGCCGCCGGAGGTCGCCCAGGACTCGACGAAGCCCATCACGATCTCTTTTGGCCGCTTGATCGGGGCGCCCTTCGGCGCCTTGGATTCCACCACCAGCACGTCGCCATTGGGCAGCACGTAGAGCGAGCGCGGATGCTGCAAGCCCGTGGCGAAAGCCTTGGCCTGCAAACCTTGCGCGACGGTCGGCGTCTCGTCTTTCTTCCAGCCGACGATGCGGGCGATATGGATCGGCGGCAGCAAATATTGCTGGATGTCGGGGAGTGTCGGGTTGGCGCCGACTTGCGCCCTGGGATCGCCGCTGCCGTCATTGCAGCCGGCCAGAAACAGCAGCGACGAGCACAACAGCGCGTGGGTGAACAAGTGCTTCATCGCGCAACTCCCACGCCGTGGCGATAGACCATGGCCCAGCCGAGCCAGCCCGTGATCGGCAGGATCAGCACGGTGATCGCGGACAGAACGAGCCCGCTCGGCCACACCGAGGTCCAGGCATCGCGCGTGTGGATCATCGTGTTGAAGATCGCCAGGATCAGCACCACCGCATTGCCGATCAAATGCGGCCAGGCCGGCGCCTGCGCCCGCACCAGCCGGTTACCGAGGAAATCGGTCAGGCCCGCGATGGCCGCCAGCACGCCGAAGATGACGCCGACGAGCAGAAGCCAGGCCGAAAAATCCGCCCACATGATCTCGGCGCTGACGACATAGGCGATGTCAGTCAGCAGCGCCCCGACAAAACACGCGATCGGGATCGGCACCAGCATCGGATGAATGGGATGACCCGCGATCTGCGCGATGCTGCGCACGCGCACGTCTTCTTGCACGATTGGCCTCGTGTGACTTTTGGCCCCTGCCCGTGCGGCCAACTCAGGCCCGCGATGAAGGTTCCTACCGTTGTGCAGCAAGCCTTGCGCCGACCTCACACGCCGCCCATGCGCGAAGCGAGGCCATGGCTCACCCGCCCATCTCCGACGGGAACAACGGCCGGGCCAAATCTTCACGGTAATCGCGAGCTTAGAGCCCCAGGGCGCAGCCGATCGCTCCGCGCCAATGCGGCCCCGAGGCATCCAGCTGCTAAACCATCATGCACAATTCAGTGATGGCACCTACGTCCGCAAGCTGTGCTTGTTCAGAACCTTGACCGTGCTGGCCCGTGGTCCTTTCTCTCCGAGATCCTCAACAAAGCTGACACGCGAGCCGACGGCGATGCTCGCGCGCCCCTCCACAACGCTGTTACGATTGAAATAGACCTCTCGGCCGTCGGTCCCTTCCAGACAGCCGAACTCGCGGCTGGGATCGATACGCACGACGGTTCCAACAGGCTCTCCTGCGTGGAGCTTGGTCTGGCCATGCATCACACGCACTTGGTCTTGCAGCTGCCGCCGCGCGCGCTTGAATGCATCGTCCACCGCAAAGGTCAGATCGGCGTACCGCTCGTCCTGCTTGGGCGTCCGCCCGACATTGACTTCGCGCCCTTCGGGAAGGCACAGGCGAATGCTCACCTGGTATTGACCGCCCGTCTTGTGACGATCGGCAGGGCCTCTCACGATGATGCGGCCCGCGGTCGCTCGACCGTAGCGCTTTTCCAGCTCAGCGATGTGCCGGTCGATCGCAGCTTGCAGCGTCGGGGACGCCGTCACGTGCTCGAACTCGATTTGAGCCGGAGTTTGCATGGTCGCGCTCCTCCTATCGGACGGACATTCTGAGCACACGATGCGCCCAAAACTTTGCGCGAGATCAACCCGATCCGATTGGCAATCCGCCGTGGGAACCTTGCGGCACGTCAAAGCAGGCCAGCCCGAGCCCGCGAATAATGAACCATCTGTCGCTGGTCCGGGAGCAACATCATGAGCATGTCCACGGGTGTGACTGCGTTGGATCATTCGGTCCAGGAAATAAATGTCTGGCTCAAGGCCATCGACGAGCAGCTGGCCCTGGAGAACCGCCACCAGGCCTACAGTGCATTGCGAGCCGTTCTGCATGCGTTGCGCGATCGGTTGCCGCCGGAGGTGGTCGTCAAGCTCGGGGCTCAGCTGCCGATCATGGTGCGAGGGATCTACTACGAGGGCTGGCGATTGGCGGCAACGCCGACCAAGGAACGGCATATCGAGGAATTTGCGGCACATGTCGCCAAGGAGCTTCCGCCGCAGTTCCCGCTCACTGCGCTCGGCGCAGCCCGCGGTGTTTACGCAGTGCTGTGGGAAAAGCTGGATCCCGGCGAATTCGAGAAGTTGATGGCCCATCTTCCGGCGGCGCTCAGAAATCTACAGGGCTGACCAGACCGAGGCGCGGTGCATGAAACGCGATCAATCGCTCGACGTTCTCATGCCACCGCTGTGGTTGGCAGGAACGCTGACTGCGCACGGCAGCGGCCGCAGCCGATTCAGCACCCGGAGTATCGCGGTCGCGCGGGGACTGAACGCACGCGGCCTCCCGACGTACGCTGGCGATCAACCCCTGCGGAATGCCCAAAAACCCGAGGAACGCTCGCATGACGAACATCATGGTGGCAACCGACGGATCGAGCGGCGCATGCCGAGCGATCGACGTGGCGGCAGAGCTTGCCAGAGCGTTGGCATGCGATCTCCTGATCGTCACGGTTGCCGATCGACTTCTGGGAGAAGAGGTTCGGCAACTTCCGCACGGCGGAGCCACCGCCGGTGACCTGTTGGAAGCCTTGACAGGGCAGACCCTCAAGGCCGCGCAAGCCCGTGCGCGCGAAGCAGGTCCCATCCACATTGACGTTCGGACATGTTGGGGTGACATCACCCAATCCCTGATCGATCTCGCGGCCCAGACGTCGACCAAAATGATCGTCGTGGGACGGCGCGGACGCGGCCAGCTAGCCGGCTTGCTGCTCGGCAGCGTCTCGCAAAAGCTCGTCAGCCTCGCTCCTTGCGCTGTGGTCGTCGTACCCTAGAGCGGGACCGGCCGCAACCGTCGATGGGAGGACGCAGCACTAACGGACGGCGCCCCGGATCCATGCTATCGGAAATGATGAGAGCGTTGATTATGGTTTTTCTTTTGGCCGGTTGGCCGGCGGCGGCATAAAGCAACAAAGAGGAGCTCTCTCGGAATCAGATCAACGCCACAGCAGCGCTGCCGAACACGTCCCTATTCGCGTCGACCAGTCGACTTGGCCTCCCGAGCCAAGCGCTCCGCCTTCAAGCGCTCGCGGTTGTCTTGAAACGACTGTTGCGCGATTTCATAGTCACTCGGCCGTTTCGTCTTCGTCGTGTCGACCTGCTTGAACAGCTTGTCGGCCTCGCGCTTGGCACGAGCCGTGCGATTGTCATTCGTCCTCATTTTGTTGTCCTTCGATTGAGCGGCGCCTGCCGGTCACTTTGCCTGATTGTCTGAGGCGAATAGCGCTTGCAAGCGCTTGATCGATCGTCGTGGCTGGCCACCACAGTGCTCGCGCTCATGGCATCTTCGGGCGCTGCTGCTCGCAAGCGGGTCCAAGTCAACTCATCATTCGACCATGAGTTCCCTACCTCCAGACGATCCCGGATCGAACAAGAATTAGTTTGGAACATCGGACCTCTTGCCCCATATTTTCAGGTATCATCGACATCAGCCAACCAGGGCGTCGGTGGCTGAGAGACCACGCGCGCTCCCGCCTGCAGAGGGTGCGCTTTGATGACCCGGTACTACTTCGACATTAGAGACGGCCAGGATCTCTATCCCGACGAAGAGGGCCTTGATCTCGCCGATCAGAAGGCGGCCGAGATCGAAGCTGCAAGAGCGTTAGGCGATCTGGCCAAGGACCTTCCCCCACTCGATGAGCGCCAGCACATGGCGATCGAGGTTCGAACGATGAGCGGACCAATCTTCCAGGCCGCCTTTGTATTTGAGATTGCCCGGCCGAAGCAATAGGCCGGGTGTCTTTGAGATGGCGCTCGTCTTGCGATCCGCCTGCCGTCTCTACCCCAGCGAGGGACGGAGACAGCGAAGTGCGCGGCGGCTTCGATCTTTGCGCTATCGCATCGCGAATAGTTCCTGATGGAACATCTCGCCGACAGGAAAGCCGTGCATGGCGAAGTCTCGCCTGAGCGCTTCACCGAAAGCGGTCGGGCCACAAAACCAGATGCTCGCCGTGCGCCATTCCGGCGCCGCTTCGCGAATGCGCTCGCCACTCAGTCGTCCATCACGGGCGTCGACAAGAACGTGCAGGCGTACATCAGCCGAGTGCGCATCTGCTGCAAGCTTTCCCAGCGCCTCCTCGTCGACATCAGCCGTGGTGTGAAAGAGGTGAACCGTCGGCGCAATGGTGCAAGCGGGAGTCCCCGTCTGCATGGCCAGCTCCTTCATGCGGGCGACGAAAGGCGTGATGCCAATGCCGCCGCCGATCCAGATCTGGTGCGCGCAATCGTCGTCGAAAGTGAAGCAACCATAGGGCCCTTCCACCTTTACCTCCTGCCCGACGCGGAGCTTCTCCCGCAGCCGGCTGGTGTGGTCGCCCAGTTCCTTGGTGATGAAGGTGATCCTGGGGTTTTCAGCGCTCCAGCCGGACGCGATCGTGTAGGGATGGGCGCCCTCCGAGGTGTCCGACGTGGCGAAGGCAAACTGGCCCGGTCTGTGTCCCGGCCAGCCGTACGGCAACTCGATTTCGGTCTCGATTGCTCTGACGCCGGGATAGTATTTCAGAGAGGTGATCCTGCCACTGACCTGCCGCCCAGCGCCCACGCGTCGCAGGAGCGCAAGAACGGCCGCCCATGTGCCGCAGGCGAGCAGCCCGCCCATGATCCAGCCGAGCGGGGACATCCAGTAGCTGAACTTCATCAGAGTGACGGCATGAAAGACCAGCACGAGGTACGCAAGGGCGATAAGCCGATGCGTCTTGTAGAACAGCCGGTAGGGAAACGACTGAACGAGTGCCAGAACGATCAGCACCACAGTCCCATAGAACGCCCATTCGCCGAGCCCCTCCACCAATCCGCGCAGGCTGGCAAAGAAGGCTTCAATGGGATTCTCGATGACGGGCCTCGCCCCACGCTCCGGTCGCGCCAGCAGACCCCAGCCGACGGCCCATTTCGGGCCATCGGCCCATAGCCAATGAACAATGGCCGTCACAAGGGCGGCGATGCCGAGCCATTTGTGCAAGCGGTACATCTTGTCGAGGCCGCCGAGCCACGCCTCCGGCCAGCGCGGTCGCAGTGCGAGGATCATCGCCATGCTCATGCAACCGATTGCCAGGACGCCGCTTAACTGCACCATCCTCTCGCGAAGCGGGAAAAAGGGACCGGTCCCAAATGGACGGGGTTCCGCAACCAGCCAAAGCAGGACGAGAACCGCCAGACTACCCCAAAATGCCCGCTTTGGATTTTGCATGTGGGCCCTGTCTCATGCCGACATCGGCGTGACCGATCGCAAGGCACAATGCAGCCGATCGAGCCGTGTCGCATTGAGCTCACTCAATGCGACACACATCAGAAGCCACAAAGGCAGTTATGGGAGGCCAGCTTCTCCTGTCTGGCAACCCTTCCATCGTTGATCCACGTCAAGACAAATGGATCGAACTGCGGGCAGGCTTTGATAGGTGTTTCGCTCAACCGGAGCACCGCGATGAGAATGCTGCTCGTCTGAGCTACAGTTGCGGCTTGCACCACAACTTCAGCATTTGGTCAGACCTGTCCTGTCGCCGCGCTATGCACGCAAGATATCCAAGGGCCGGAGCAGATGGGGAGCCAAGTTCCGGCCAGCCACTGAGGCTCCGGATGCGCTGCCGATGTCTCGACGAACTGGCGATCGGATATGGAAGTCGATTGCCGCAGGTATTGCCGGCAGTATTGCCCATTCGCTGCTGATGTATCTCAAATCTCGCGCAGGGCTGCTTCCATCGTTTCAGCCCTACGACAATCTCCAGGCAACGCTCAGTCATTTGGTTGGGAGCGCCGTCGATCCGATGGTGCCGTGGGCGCTATCATTCCTGAACGGTTCCACACTGGTCGGGCTTGTTTTCGGATACTCTTATCAGCGGTTACCCGGCAAGACCGGGGTGACGAAGGGGGCTGTGTTCGGAGTCTTCGGATGGATCATCATGGGGCTGGCATTCTTCCCGATCATCGGCCTCGGCTTCTTTGCCCTCGATGCAGGGCTCGGCATTTCGCCGGCATTGTTCTCTCTGATGATGCTGCTCAGCTACAGCATCGTCATGGGCATTGTCTACAATGCGCTCTACGCCAGGGACGGAAAGACCGGCAAGGACCGGCTGCAGCATTGGTGAGATCGCCGGTACACTTCCCATATCTGAGCGACAGGAGGAGCAAGGGATTCCTCCAGATCATCCTTGGCCCGCCCGCATATCGAGCTGTCGCCTATGCCGCCACGGCTTCGTAGATATCCTCCTCCTGAGCCGTGTGCATGCGCACCAACGTTTCAATCGCCTCGATGACCCGCTGAGCGTCCCGGACCAGATAGCGGTCGATCTTCTCAGACGGAATGTCCTCGACGATCCGAGCGAGCAGCCGGGCGAGGTGCAGGATCTCACGATGCGCGCGGCTCATGGCGGACAGGCCATGGCGGTCGCGCAGAACCTCCGCAAGCTTTGGATAGACGCTGTCCTCATCCTTGCGCTCGTGCATCACGACGCTAGTCTGAACCAGGCGGTGGGCTTCCCCGATCAACGCCGCGGCGGATTCGGGCGTCACGTCGTCCAGCGCGTCGACGATCGCGCGCAGGCGGTCGAGATCCTTGAAGAGGGCCTGATGATCGTGATGCAAGGACAAGCCTTGCTCTGTCGTGATGCGCGGGCCGCCCCTGACCAGGGCCGGAGTGAGCGCCCGCAGCGCATTCAGAATGACCGCAACATCGATCACCTCCTGGACGATCGCCGCGGGCACGGGATCGAGCCAGCCAAGCGTGGCGGCGACCATTGCCGCCAGTGACAGCCCCATGCCGACGACAATGCTCTGCACGGCGATACGCCGTGCCCGCTGTGCAATTACGATCGCCTCCCCAACCCGATCGAGCCGGTCCGCCAGAATCACCACGTCTGCAGCCTCGGACGAGGCGCTCGCGCCGCGAGCGCCGAGCGCGACCCCGATGTCGGCCACGGCCAGCGCCGGGGCATCATTGATGCCGTCGCCGACCATGATGGTCGGATGCTGACGCTGTTCGGTACGCACCGCCTCGACCTTGTCCGAAGGAACGCGGTCGGCCAGCACGGCATCGAGATCGAGCGCCGCACCGATTGCCTGCGCCGCTGCGGCGCGATCGCCGGTGACCATCACCATCCGCACAATGCCGGCATCGCGCAGCAGCCGGATCGCGCGTGGCGTATCGGGCCGCAGCTCGTCGGCCAGCAGCAGTGCGCCGATTGAACGCCCATCAACAGCAACGAATACGATCAACGCCGAACGCCACGAGGCGCGCCGGATGGCGCGCAGTTCCCACGGCGATAGCTCGGCATGCGAGAGAAGCATCTCTCGCGAACCGGCGGTGACCCGGCGTCCATCGATCAGGCCGCTCAGGCCAGACCCCATGGTCTCCTTGACATGTTCCGGCGGCCTCAGCTTGAGACCGCGATCGACGGCGGCAGCAACAACCGCCTTCGCGAGCACATGATGCGAGGCTTGCTCGAGCGATGCGCCAAGCGTCAGGACCTCGTCCGCGTCCTGCCCCGGCGCGACCTCGACGGAGAGCAACCGCGCCCCTCCCACGGTCAGGGTGCCGGTCTTGTCGAGCAGGACGGTGTGCGCGCGCGCCAGCGCCTCCAGCGCCGCTCCGCCCTTGACCAGGATGCCACGGCGGGCCGCCTGCGCCACGCCGGCAATGAAGGCGACCGGTGCGGCCAGGATCAGTGGACAAGGTGTCGCCGCCACCAACACGGCAAGGCTACGGGTCAGATCGCCGGAGATGCGCCACGCCACGAAGGCCATGACGAGCGTCACCGGCAGAAAGACCAGCGCATAGCGGTCGGCCATTCGCACGAAGGGAGCCTTCGCCGTCTGGGCCGCCGTCACCATGCGCACGATGCCGGCATAGGTGCTCTCGCCAGCCGGCGCGGTCACGGTCAACTCGAAGGTCTCACCCGCATTCAGTGAGCCCGAAAGCACTGCGCTGCCGCGTGTCTTCTCGACCGGAATGGGTTCGCCTGTGACCGCGGACTCGTCGATCGTGGCCGAGACCGAGCCCACGATACCGTCGACAGGCACAATCTCGCCTGCCCGCACCAGGAGCTGTTCGCCGACTGCGACTTCCTCGATCGGCACGTCCCCGATCCGCTCGTCGTTCTTGCGATGAGCGTGCCGCGGTGCCCGATCGACCAGGGACCGCAGGTCGCGCTCCGCCCGCGCGATCGCGATGTCCTCCAGCACATTTCCGCCGGAATACATCAGCGCAACGACGGCGCCGGCAAGCGGCTGGCCCAGTGCCAGCGCCGCACTCATCGACAGCAGCGCAATCGCGTCCACGCCCAGACGGCCACCCAGCAGATCCCTGACGATCGAGACCGCCAGCCCGCCGATCACGGGCGCAGTGCCGAGCGCCCATGCGAGATCGGCCAGATCGAGGCGGCCGGCGGCTCGCGCAAGAATACCCGCGGCCAATCCGGCGATTGCAACCGCAACCAGGGTCCATCGCAAGACCCGCTCAAACGACATGGTTTGGTCCCACAGCTAATGGAACGTTACTCTCTCCCGAAACCAGCACCGTTGTTTGAGAAGGATCAACCGCAGAGATGAAGAAACACCAATTCGCAAGCGCTCTTTTAGAGCGATCAGTGCAAGGCTGGCCGCAACTGGCGTATGCGGGGCGACAACGAGAATCTCTCCCCCTCATGGACCGCGACGTCTCGGGTCCCATCCACTGCGCCCGAACGAAATCCCGTGCGGCGGCAACATTCTCAGCCACGATCAACGAGATCGCTGGCTTGCGACATGGTTGCGGCCGTCAGATTGAGCGAAATCAAGTGGCCTGGCGGCGGCTTCGTCGATAGTTCCAGCCGCTGGTCCTTGCATGAGATAACTCAAAGTGGATACCGTGCCGGGATCTCCTGTCGCATCTCCGGCACGCTCGCGGCGGATGCATGCGATGCTGCCGTTCATTGCTGTCGTCGTCGGCCTCACTTTTCACGAGCCAGCGGGCGTGGCACTTGATCTATTGCTGCCGGCGGTGACCATGACGTTGATACGAATCCGGCGGGATTGGGCAGCAGTCGCGATCGAAGCACCGCCACAGGCACAAGAACGTGACGCCGTGCAGTACACATGATGGATTTTCTGAAGCCGAGCCTGAGCCCCGACGTCATCGCCATCATCGTCGCGCTCGGCATCGGGCTCCTGATCGGTCTCGAGCGAGAACGCCGCAAGGGCGAGGGACCGGGGCGCTCGCCTGCCGGGCTGCGTACCTTTGCCGCGGCATCCCTTGCCGGCGCCGTCAGCGTCATGGTCGGCGGCAAGGGCCTGCTGGCGCTCGTGACCGCGGGGATCGTGGCCATGACCGCGATCGCCTATCTCCGGTCCAGGAGCGACGATCCCGGCTTGACTTCGGAGATCGCACTCATCCTGACGGTTCTGCTTGGCGGACTGGCCACCCAGCGTCCGCTTTTGGCCGCGGGCGTTGCCGTCATTCTGGCCATTCTGCTTGCAGGCCGTGCGGCATTGCACGACTTCGTCCGGAAGGTGCTCAGCGAAGGCGAGGTCAAGGACGGCCTGATCTTTGCCGCCGCCACGCTCGTTGTCCTCCCCTTGCTTCCGGATCGGCCGGTCGGCCCCTATGGCGCGCTCAATCCACGCGCGATCTGGATCATCGTCATTCTGGTGATGGCCATCGGTGCCGCCGGGCATGTTGCAATACGCCTGCTCGGCGCAAGAGGCGGTCTCGCCATTTCAGGCTTCGCCTCGGGCTTTGTCTCCAGCACGGCCACGATCGGAGCGATGGGGGCGCGGGGTCGCAAGGCACCGGAGCTGCTTGGCGCCGCTACCGCCGGCGCAACGCTTTCGACCGTCGCAACGATCGTTCAGCTCGTCGCGGTGCTCGCAGCGACAAATCTCGCTACGTTGCAGAGTCTGACGATTCCGCTCCTCTGTGCCGGTGCCGCGGCAGGTCTCTATGGCGCGATCTTCACGGTGAAGGGCATGCGAGAGACGAGCGCCGCCGAGCTCCAGCTCGGACGTGCTTTCAGCCTGCCGTCGGCCTTGTTGCTCGCCTTGACGCTCTCCGGCGTCCTCGTGCTCGCTGCCGGCCTGCGGGACGCGTTTGGGGAAATCGGCCTGCTGGTCAGCGCGGCCGTAGCCGGGCTCGCAGATACGCATTCGCCGGCCGTCGCCACAGCCACCCTCGCCGCCTCAGGAAAGATCAGCTCCGCCGACGCTGTGACTCCGATTCTGGCGGCGCTGTCGACAAATACGCTCAGCAAGATCGTCGTTGGCTGGGTCAGCGGCGGACGCTCCTTCGCGCTGCGGCTGATCCCCGGCCTGCTGCTGGTCATCGCGGCCGCATGGGCCGGTGCAGTCGGTCCTGATGTCGCTCACCAAATGTTTCGGAGATAGCCGGGAAGAGGCGCAGGTCTGATGCCGAAAGGCGATTTGATGCATGAAGTTGGACTGACAACCGCGACCGCGCATTCGTTGCCGGCGAGCGAGATCCTTCGCGCGCTTCAAGTCGAGCCCGAGCAAGGCCTCGCGGAACATGAGGCGACGGCGCGCCGCATCCGCTTCGGTACGAACGCGATCGTTGCAAGGAAGCCGATCGGCGCCCTGACCATACTTCTTCACCAGCTGCAGACCCCGGTGGTCTACCTGCTGGCGGCAGCCGCTGCGCTCGCCTTCTGGTTCGTCGAACTCGCGGAAGGCGTGGCGATCGTCGCGGTTCTCGTCCTCAATACCCTCATCGGTTTCCTGACCGAAATCAGGGCAGCACGATCGATCGAGGCGTTGCGCGCGCTTGGCCGGACATCGGCTCGCGTGCGACGCGACGGTCACGCGCGCGTGCTCCCGGCTGAGGACCTCGTACCCGGCGACATGCTCCTCGTCGAGGCAGGCGATGCGATCTCGGCTGACCTGCGCATCGTGGAAGCCTCGCGGCTTGCGGCCGACGAGTCGACCCTGACGGGCGAGTCGGTGCCGGTCGACAAGTCGCCCGAGCCGGCCGCCGAAGATGCGCGGATCGCCGAGCGCACATCGATGCTGTTCAAGGGCACGGCCGTGACGCGCGGCAGCGGTCTTGGCGTCGTCGTCGCGACGGGGGCCCGGACCGAACTCGGCCGGATCTCTCACCTCGTCGAAGAAGCGGAGCCCGAGAGCTCACCGGTTGAACGCAGGCTCGCACGGTTGTCCGGGCAGCTCGTTTGGGCGGTCGGGCTTCTGACCGTCGTGATCGCGGCGGTTGGAATGGCGAAGGGAGAAGATGCTTTCCTGGTTGTGGAATCGTCGATCGCGCTCGCGGTGGCCGCCATTCCCGAGGGCCTGCCGATTGTGGCCACGCTCGCGCTCGCCCGCGGGATGTGGCGCATGGCCCGCCAGAATGCGCTGCTGGAGCGGCTCTCCGCGGTCGAGACATTGGGCGCGACCACGGTGATCCTGACCGACAAGACCGGCACGCTCACCGAGAACCGGATGGCCGTGCGGCGGTTGTGGGTGGAATCCGGCGAAGTCGAAAAGGCCGGCGCGGAGGAGCTTGCCGGCGATGCGCTGCTCCAGCGGCTGCTGCATACAATGGTACTTTGCAACGAGGCCTCGCTTGGCCATGGGGGGGTAGCCCATAGCGGTGATCCCATGGAAGTGGCGCTGCTGCAGGCTGGCCGGGCGGCAGGTTTGAATCGCCGCGAGCTGCTGCGCGGCTTTCCGATCGCGGCCAAGCACGCTTTCGACAACGAAAGCAAGATGATGGCGACCGTGCACCAGCATGGCGACGCGTATTTCTATGCCGTGAAGGGTGCACCGGAGCATGTGCTCGCCGCGTGCACCGGCATGCTCACCGAGAACGGCGAGACGACACTGGACGAAGCCGCGCGCCGTCTATGGAGCGGGCGGATTGCCGAGCTCGGACAGCACGGCCTGCGCGTGCTCGCCTGCGCGACCAAACTGGCGACATCCGCAGATGCTCAGCCCTATGGCGAGCTGGTATTCGTGGGCCTCGTCGGCCTGGAAGACCCTGCGCGCGCCGACGTTCCGCAGGCGATCCGCGATTGCCGTCATGCCGGCATCCGCGTCGTCATGGTGACCGGCGATCATGCCGTCACGGCCCGCAGCATAGGCCGTGCGATCGGGCTCGAGGCTGACCATGTGGCGGAAGGCCGCCATGTCGAGCATCTCATCGAAAAGCATCCGCAGGAGCTGAAGCGCGTTGGCATCTTCGCCCGCGTCAGCCCGGCGGAGAAACTTGCGATCGTACGCGCGTATCAGGCGTCCGGTGAAATCGTCGCGATGACCGGGGATGGCGTGAACGATGCACCGGCGTTGAAGCAGGCCGACATCGGCGTGGCCATGGGCCTGCGCGGAACGGACGTCGCGCGCCAGGCGGCGGCGATGATCCTGCTCGACGACGCCTTTCCGACGATCGTCAAGGCGGTTCGGGAAGGCAGAGTCATTTTCGGCAACATCCGTCGGGCCGCCGCTTACCTTCTGTCCTGCAACATCAGCGAGGTCCTGGTTGTTGGGATCGCGATCGCGGCGGCACTGCCCCTGCCGATCCTGCCGCTGCAGATCCTGTACCTGAATCTCGTGACCGACGTATTCCCCGCTTTCGCACTGGCAATGGGCGAGGGAGAACGCGATATTCTCGAGCGGCCGCCGCGCCGTCCGAAGGAGCCGATCCTCGGTCGCCGGCAATGGACAGCGATCGTGCTGCAGAGCATTCCGCTGGCCGGCGGAACTTTCGCGGCGCTTGGGCTGGCGCTTTCGGCCGGCTGGACCGGCGAGGCAGTGGTCACCACCACATTCCTGACGATCGCATTCGCGCAACTCTGGCACGTCTTCGACATGCGCAGCAGCCGCTCCGGCGTCGTCGCCAACGAGGTCACGCGCAATCCATGGATCTGGGCTGCCGTCGGCCTCTGCGGCGCTCTGCTCGCGGTTCCTCCCTACTGGCCGCTGATGGCGGAGGTGTTGCACGTCACCTCCCCGACGGCGGCGATGTGGGCCGTCATCATGGGCTGCAGCCTGGCGCCATCGCTGCTCATTCAGGTCGGCCGCGCCATCATCGCGCTTGCCAATCGAGATCACAAGATCGCCGCCGCCAGTCGCGCGTAAGCTGATGGAAACGCAAGCGGATGATTCTAGAGACGGAGGGCTAGAATTTCAAACGGAACCGCTGTTGACGATCCAAATGCGGTGAACTGAACCAATTCGTCATCGACCGAAACAACAGCCTCGAAAATATTCACATTTCCCCCCAAAGAGGAGGAGCAGGCCTGAAGAATGCGATCACCAGCTTTTAGACCCGGGGCGCTAACGGTGCCCGCAGAGGCCAAGCCGGTGACATTGACGAGTATGTAGCCTGAAATTTGAGCCACGTCTGGACCTCTTGTTTCGGTTGCGGTGCAAGTCACTACAACCTTTCGGGTGACGTCTCATCCGGGTCCGAAATCACGCCCACTAGCCGATGTAGCGGGCGGACTCGTCGCGGCCCATGCCCGCGGCCTTCAATCACCGCTGATGTCCCAATCCGATCCCCAACACGATGGCCTTCTGACGGAGCGCGCCCTCGGTTCGCTTCATCTCCTTCGCAATCTTCGCGACGGGGGTCCGATCCTTCGAATGCTTCTTTAGTGCTCGCAGTTCAGCAGGTGTCCACTCGCGGCGGATTGCTTTTTTCTTCTTGGCCAATTTGACGCTCCTTCGATGTTGATGGAGCGGTCTAACAACATGGTGCGGCGCGCGCAACAACGGATACGGCTTCACCGTCGCTCCGACGCAAGCGCTACTCAACGCCACCACCACGCTCTACATCAACGCGCAGGCCGGTTCACGCCGGCGGGGCCTTCATTGGGTCTTCGTACGAAATTCCAATTTCATCGCAGACCAGAGCGAAAGCAGTCTTCGCTCTATCACTGTCAAAACAGAAACGCGTTCCGATGTCGGCGCGATCAGCATACCAATTCACATCGTTTGCTTTTGCGACACGAGACGCAGCTCCACGCAAACTATCCAGTTGGCGACCGGGGAGAGCCCGAACAATCAAGCAAGATTCGTATTTCATTCCTGTGCTCCTGTTAGGCAAAAGGCCGCAGCAAACGCTGCTGCGGCCTTCGGCCGGAGAAAATATGAACAGGTGAGATATGATCCAGCCCCGGCGATTGTGAGGTTGAGAGTAAAAGCGCCGCGAGGGCAACTCACATCGGGGCTCATCGTACACCAGCGGACCAACTATGCGGTGCTCTCCGGTACCATCGGACCTTTGATGGGAGCGGCCCCGGCTGGGGCAATTGAGGGGGCGTGATGCCGGGGCCGCAATTGCCGGCCACGGGGGGCGACCGGCGTGAAAATAATCGCCATGCTGCTCTGGTCGTTCCTCATAATGATGGTGCGCTAGCGCACCAAATGCTTCGATAGTATTTTTGGTACCCTGCCCTCTGGCGAGCAGGCGAACGATGAACTGGGGCCGCGTCATTTGGCAGGCTCATTCCGACAATTCGCAGCCTTTTTGCTTGTTGAGATCACTACAGATTTTGTTCCTGTCGGAATGATATTCGAGTTGGCTGTCACTGGCGGCAAGATACTCGGACTGCCCCCTGGCTCGACAGTCACCACACCTCAGCTTTTCGATTTCAGAAGTGAGCGCTCGAGCTAGCCGGCGCTCGATCGATTTGCTGCGCGGTCGCGCCGCTTCGCAAATTCCGTCCAATGACAACCGACGTCATCTAACGTGGGTCAGTCCAGCCCCTCACGAAGACCACAGGGCGTGCTTCCCGGGGCGGTTCACGTGAAGGCTTGGCCAATCTCCTGAATCTGGTCCGACATGAGACAGCTTCCCCAGTTTGCCGCTTCAGAATTCTCGCCTTCAGACGTTCGAAGACATTCTCCGCTTCGCGAACTCGACGAACCAGGGCACGCAATCCGCGTTGGCCATCGCATCGAGCTTGAATAGTTGCTCGGGCGCCGTGCCCATCAGCAGTTTCTTCACAGGCAATTCCATCTTCTTACCGGACAGCGTGCGCGGAATGGCACTCACTTGAATGATCTCGTTAGGCACATGGCGGGCTGAGAGCGCCGTCTTGATGGCCTCGCGAAGGCGCTTTTCGAGTGCCGGATCGAGGGTCAGACCCTCTCGCAACACCACGAAGAGTGGCATGTAACTTTCGCGGCCCAGGTATTCGAGGTCGACCACCAGACTGTCGAGAACTTCGGGTTGCGTTTCGGCAGCGCGATAGAGCTCAGAGGTGCCCATACGAATACCATGGCGGTTGATCGTGGCGTCGCTTCGGCCGTAGATGATCGCGCCACCGCTCGGCGTGATGCGAATCCAATCACCGTGACGCCAAACCCCAGGGTACATATCGAAATAGCTCTCGTTGTAGCGCTTGTTGTCAGGGTCATTCCAGAAGTAGAGCGGCATCGACGGCATGGGCTTGGTGCAAACGAGTTCACCGACTTCATCAGTCAGCGGTTTTCCGTTTTCGTTCCACGCCTCGATTGCCGCACCAAGACAACGGCACTGCATCTCGCCTTCCAGGACCGGCAGCGTCGGCAGGCCCGCAATGAAAGCACCGGCGAAATCGGTGCCCCCCGATACGACCGACAGCCAGATGTCCTTTCCTTCAACCTTAGGTACGTGGTCGTAGGCCCAGCGGTAACATTCGATGGCAAGCGGAGAGCCTGTGGCTCCCAGGGCACGCAGGTGCGCAAGCTTGAGGATCTCCTTCGGCTTCACCTCGGCTTTGAGGCAGTTGGAGAAAAAGGCACTGCCCGCGCCGAAGAAGGTCGCCCTGGCTTCGTCGACGAAACGC
This sequence comes from Bradyrhizobium sp. R2.2-H, assembly GCF_004346455.1. Classification (NCBI taxonomy): domain Bacteria; kingdom Pseudomonadati; phylum Pseudomonadota; class Alphaproteobacteria; order Hyphomicrobiales; family Nitrobacteraceae; genus Bradyrhizobium; species Bradyrhizobium sp. R2.2-H. The sequence goes on along the minus strand of NZ_SMBR01000002.1, from coordinate 1,510 downwards.
CACAGCGTGGACCAGTCGGCATTCCCGCTCTTTCCGGCCGGGCTGCCGTCGTAGATGCAGATCGTCGTCCCGAGCAACAGACCCGCCACCTGAGAGTTCCACATGATCCAACCCGTGGCGCTGTACCAGTGGTAGCGATCGCCCGTGTCGACCGTGGCGCCCAGATTCGTGTGCAAGCCGAGCATCTTGATCGCCTCAAGCACCACACCGCCGTGGCCATGCACGATGGGCTTCGGCAGGCCGGTCGTGCCGCTGGAATAGACGACCCACAGCGGGTGGTGGAAGGCGACCCACTTGGGCTCCAGGTTCGCTTCGTCGGCGGTCAACTGATCGAAGTCGTGCGACTGCCGGGACGCGGAGGCCAGGCGCCCCGGCTCGGCGTTCGCATCGAGACTTCGCCACAGTACCACATGCTGTACGCTCGGCAGTTCGCCAAGCAGATTCTCTAGCACCGGCAGGCGGTCGTATGCCGTGCCGCCGTACACATAGCCATCGCAAGCGATCAGGATTTTGGGCGCAATTTGGCGGAAGCGATCGAGCACCGCGATGGCACCCATGTCGGGAGAGCACACTGACCACACAGCCCCGAGGCTCGCCACCGCGAGAAAAGCCACAGCGGTCTGCGGCGTGTTTGGTAGGACGGCGACTACCCGGTCGCCAGCTTCGACGCCGAGGCGCTGCAGATGCGCCGCGAGCGACGCCACCTGACGACGCAGCTCGGGCCAGCTCACCTCCTGCAGCTCGCCGTGCTCACGCATACGCTCGTTTTGGAACACGATCGCCGGGTGGCCAGCGGCATGCGCTGCGTCGGCATGGCGAAACACCTGCTGCACATAGTTGAGCTGCGCCCCGGGAAACCACTGCGCTCCGGGCATCTTTTCTTCCACCAACACGGCGCTGTGCGGCGTGGGGGACTGAATGTCAAAATAGTGCCAAACAGACGACCAGAAGGCATCGAGCTCGTTCACGGACCATCGCCACAGCGCATCATAGCCTTCGGTCGTTCTCGGATCGAAGTGCAGCCCGTGCTCTCGCTCGAGCCAACGAGTGTAGCGGGTGATCTGCGGTTCGGGCAAAGCAGTCATTTCAGAGATCCCTCAGCGTCAACGTGTCAAGCGGGCTTCGCACAAGGCGTCCGGCGATATCACGCGGCGGAAAACCCCGGTTGCCTCGATGAGGCGACTCTCGGATGCGAACACTCGCCGAGACCGGCACAAGCAGCATCGGCGAAGAGTCTTGGTAGCGCTCCGCTGTTTGCGGAGCCCCTAGGCTAAGCCACTCGATCCGGGCCGAAGGCCCTCGCGCCGCGACCTTGATGCGTCGCCGGAGTATCAGGCGACCAGTTCATTTGCTTTCTTGTGCACGGCGGGCGGCGCGCTCAGCCGCTTGCGCTCCGAAAATGGCGATCATCTGCGGGTCGTGTCCCCGGGAGTGGTGTAGCTCGGTAGAGCAAAGCCGCCCGGACGCGCGCCCCCAAATAGCGCCGTAGCGGGCGGGCGGCTTTGCGGTG